>CALDEM010000075.1 GCA_937942435.1 uncultured Saprospiraceae bacterium | reverse complement strand
TATAGTTACGGTACTATCGCATCCATTGGCAGCGCCGTTAGTTATAATTTCAGTGCCAGTAGGGTTGGCTTGATTATAGGTTGTACCGTTTACAACAACGGAGTAGTTGTCGCTCTCGCAACCGTCATGAGTTTCTGTTCCGATTGCATTGGGTTTAAAGACCAAAGCGATAGTTACAGTACTATCGCATCCATTGGCAGCGCCGTTAGCTATAATTTCAGTGCCAGATGGATTGGCTTCATTGTAAGTTGTACCGTTTACCACGACAGAATAGTCGTCACCTTCGCAACCGTCATATGACTCCGTACCAGCCGTTGGAGTATTTACTGTAATAACAATCATCGTGGTGTCAGAGCATCCTCCTGTAACAATGTTGTTAACAAAATAGGTTGTAGTAACTACAGGACTTACTATAGTTGTTATTGTATCACTATAACTTCCAAAACTTGAACCGTATCTTATGGTGTCTCCAAGTGTTCCTTCTAATAAAGTTTCTAATTGTACATCTGCGCCAATACAAATAGAAGTGTCTCTCCTCGCGATCAATGGATCACTACAGCTTCCGTCTGCCAATGTGAACTTTGTAGCACTAAAAGGTAAGATGTTTTCTCCATTGGATGCTTCCGTATCCCAATTAGAAAGTAGGTTAAGAGAGTCTCTATAGTCAGAAAAACTCACCTCAGTATTTCTTGGTCCTATATATTGAGAGCCGTCGTCGTGCGCCCCATTGGTGATTGTAAGTGCAGGGCAAGCGGATAGTCCTGTCATTGACAAATCCCCTAGAGCACCACCTTGGTTTTCTATAGCGGCTAAGAAAGTCGATGCTGTGTTGTTATCTGGCCCAACAAAGGCAAGTATACCATCACCACCACCGGCAAGGTTAAATCCGCTGTTCACTTCAGTTAACATCCCTATAGATGAAGATCTAGTAGCAGCATCAACATCTGTAAAAATAACTACACAACCCGCTGTTATTGTTGTAGGTCCTGTGTCCCATTGTAAAACACCTTCATTCGTCGTACCTATCTCATCTGTTTCTTGATCTGTGAAGTATATCGTTTCGTTTGTGATGTCACGCAGTACAACGATGGCAAAATCATCATCTCCATCAGCATTTAGTCCGATGAACATGATGTCACATGTGGATAGAGATTGAGAAAAACTTTTGAGAGAAAACAAACACAAGCCTATAAACAGTAGAACAGACAGTCTCACTAATGCAAAAGGCATAGCCATCCTGCTACTGATACTAGTGAAATCGGTCTTGAACATCTTTGCTTTTGCCTCTATTACGCTGGTCGATGAAGCATCTAAAGACTCTCAAAATATCCATAAATAGCTGAAAAGCAACCGATTAAAAAGAGAAGTAAAGCAAAACTTAGAGATAGTTTCTGGTGCTTTTATTAGACCTTGAAAATCACTTTTTTATATATGCCAATTACATATAATATGAAAACTTGCTCATACAAAAGAGGTAGAAGAGATCAGGTCAAAAAGCCGTATATCGCTGAGCGTCCTTCTTTTTAGTTCAAGAATAATACATCTCCTGCAGCAATCTCGATAGTACCAGTGGTTCTGACCAACTCAATTTTGTATATATAAACACCCGTACGGACTTCGACATTATCAGGCCCCATACCGTTCCATCCCATTTGGCTTTCATTTGGCGTTAGACCGACTTGGTTATACATGACATTACCCCATCGATCAAATACTGTTAGATCATAACTGATGATGTCTTGATCGGCAGTGGAGAGATATAATCGATCATTGCCTGTAGCGCCGCTACGACTAAAAGTGTTGCTCACATAAAATGTGGCAGGGTCGGGTGTTGGGATCGTTGTCCCATCACCTTGGATATCTATGCTCGCTTCATATATACAGCCGAGTTCATCCGTGATTGAGATTGTGTATGTGTTTTGTTGATTGTTACTCACGTTGATGGCATCACAATCGATACATGCGCCACCATCAGCTGACGACCAGATAGTAGAAGATATGACTCCATCAAATGCAAAACTTAATTGTAAAGAGTCGCCAGCGATATTGTCATCAAGAAGTTCAAGTGTAAATGCTTCTGCATCCATAAACTCAATCGTAGGAGTGATAGAACAACCATTCTGATTAGAAACGATAAGATCGTTCTGTTGATCCAGATTGATAGGTAGTTCTACAGTGTCATTAAGACTAAAGTCTTGCCCCCCTAAGAATACATTGAGCGGGAGACTTGGTTGCAAGTTTATAATTTGGACAGTAGTCATATCCGTCCCAACACATACATCACTTACATTATACTCTATCAAAATAGAATCAACCGTCAGCTCAGTTCTAACTATAGAATCACAGCCTGCAGATGTCATAAATGTATCTACACCTGATAGGGTTGTCATCTCACTATATACCGAGTTGCCCACGGTTACAGTCGTGCCTGGACAGATGACATCGATATTGTCAGTCGTTATCTCGTCTCTAAAAGTTAGAATCACGGTGATGATACTATCACATCCGTTGGCCGCTCCACCGACGATTGTTGTATCCCCAGTAGGTCTCGCTTCGTTAAAAGAAGTCGTGCCTTCCGGATAGTTAAATCCATCACCGATGCATCTATTAGCCATAAATATAAAAGTGCCTGGCCCTTCATACATCAAGTTTGTAAATACGAATGAGTCCAGCCCTGCTGCAGTTGTAAATGTGTCTATGCCGATAGGATTGGATTCGTCATAGATAGAGTTACCTACCATCCTGCTAAATCCATCACCCATACAGAGGGTAGTGTCAAGCGCACTTCTGAGTGCATTTCCAAATTCTATATTGACAATGATGATACTGTCACACATGTTGGCAGCACCACCAACTATAGTATCTCTACCCGTTGGATTGGATTCGTCATATGTGATACCATTGAGTGTAACTGAAAATCCATCACCTAAGACTTGAGTCGAACTCACAGAGTTGATACCCGGCTCTAAAAAGGTCAGTCTTGTTATAAAAAAAGAATCTCTACCATCTGCGGTTAGAAAAGTATCTATACCGGTAGGGTTGTCTTCGTCGTAGATGATGCCATCTATGCCGGGTACTGCAAATCCATCGCCAGAGCATGCTGACATAATCAAAGAATCAAACGCCGCAGCTGTGTTTCTAAATATTAAATCTACTATGATGATACTGTCACACATATTAGCAGCACCACCAACTATGGTGTCTCTACCCATAGGATTAGATTCATCATAAGTAACGCCATTAAGCGTGACTGAAAATCCATCACCAGAAGACTGATTAGAACTCACAGAGTTGATGCCTGGCTCTAAGAAAGTAAGTCTTGTTATAAAAAACGAATCACGACCATCTGCGGTTAGAAAAGTATCTATACCGGTAGGATTGTCTTCGTCGTAGATGATGCCATCTTTGCCGGGTACCGAAAACCCATCGCCAGAGCATGCAGACATCACTAAAGAATCAAGTGCACTCGATGCATCTATAAAGATCAAGTCAACAATAACAACACTATCGCATCCATTGCTTGCTGATAAGAAAACGATATCCGAAGGATTATCCTCGTTATATGTCACGCCGTCTACGACTACTTCAAAACCATCACCTACCATTCCATTATGAGTGATGAGATTTTCTACATTAGGTTTAAACACAAGATCGATGATGATCATACTGTCACAACCGTTAGGGGCAGCAACCATCTCTATACCGCTTGGGTTGCTTTCGTCATAAGTAGTTCCATTATAGCTTACGCTAAATAGTTCTCCCTCACAAAGATCTGGGCTGATCGTAGTTGTGATGGTCGGTAAGAAAGTTAAGTCAATCGTAATGAGACTGTCACATCCATTAGGATTCATAACTTGGATGTCATCGACAATGTTTTCAAAATACCTAGTGCCAAATAATTCTATTGTGTCTCCTTCGCAGAGATTAGAAATCGTCCTGGTTCCAGTTGGTTGACTCATAAATGTAAGATCCAAAGTAATGAGACTATCACATCCAGTTGGGTTGTTGACAGGTATTATGGCCAATGTATCATTGGTATAATCTACTCCTTCAAATGAGAATGTAGACCCTACACAAAGATCCATAGGTGCGATCATGCGTGTCGGTCCTGTTTCAAATTGTAAGTCAACTGTAATGATACTATCACATATATTAGGATCAGTGCTAGTCACGGTAATGTCAAAGATGGTATCTCTATCATAACTCACACCGTCTACGATAAATGGCATGCCTAAGCAGAGTCCAGCAGGAGTACGCATCCCAGTTGGCTGAGGATTGAAAGTTAAGTCTAGAGTTATAAGGCTATCACATCCGATAGGGTTAGGAACTGTGACATCTAAAAGAGTGTCTCGCGTATATGTAACGTTGTTATAAATGAAGTTAGAGCCTACACAGAGATTTGTAGGCGCAATCGTCCTCATGGGGCCTGTTTGAAAATCCAAAAACACTATGAGCAAACTATCGCATTCGTTAGGATTAGGATTTGAGGTTTCTATATTGACGACTGTATCTCTATTATAACTTACTCCTTCAAATACGAATGGTACACCTTCGCATAATCCATTGGTTATGGTTCGAGTGTCTACTGGTTGGGTCCTAAATATAAGATTGAGTGTAATGAGACTATCGCATATACCTGCTGGATTAGCCACAGGTACTTCTATCTGATCTGTGCGTGTATACTCAACACCGAAGAAAGAAACTGTATCGCCACTGCAAAGATCAGGAGGATCTATTAGTCTACGTGGTGTTGGGATAAATTGTAAATCTATAGTGATTATACTATCACAATCGCCAGCTGGATTGGGTACCGATTCCATACCAAATGGAATAGTCTCATCATAGACATTGCCACTCGGAAATGAAATTGAAAAACCAGCTCCTTCACAAAGGTCTGGTGGACTAATGGTTCTTGACGGTCTTTGTGCTACATCCAGTGTAAGCAATGCTTCGTCCATGATACTACTGCCACACCTTACATTATATTGAAACCTGTAGACACCTGCAGTTAGCATACTTGCATCTACTAGACTAGGATTAGAAATATCTAATCCACTATTGTCAACACTTACCCAAGTTCCATTAGGGTTTGCTGAGTTAGGAAGTAGTTGTGTAAAATCTAATATGCCTATTTCGTTTTCGCAAAGTTCTACCGTCATATCATCAACGCGGTCTAACTTGTCAATACTTATCATGATGGTTGTGTCTACTATACCACAAGCCCCAAATGGGCCAAATTCAAAATTCATCGGGTAAGTCCCGGGAGTTATGCTTGACACATCAAAGTTTTCTATATCAGATGCTAAAAAGAAATTAGAACCATTAAAGTTTATATTTAATATTTCATTGCTTACTATTCCTAACTCAGTTGCAAAATCGATTTCTTGAACAGGGTCGTTAAAGATGCATAACTCCAAAGTATTAGAAAGAGGAAAGCTTCCTAATATTGGAATCATGTCAAGTCTTATGTCTTGTACAAACTGTTGCGCACCTGTAGATGGATCAGGGGTGAATATTACTTGACTGAATACAGAAGTATCTGCAAGTACGAGGTTATCAGAAAAGTTCCAAGTACCACGTATGTCATTATTTGAAACATTAGGATAGCTTAATATATCGGTATCTCTACAAAATATAGTTTGTAGCGAACCCGAAAAATCAGGAACAGGTCCAGAACAATCAACTACAATAACTCTTTGGACCGCAACTGAGTTGTTACATGGATTTGATGGATCATTGACCGTAGCTCTGTATATACCAGCATCTGCCTCTGTCGCCAATCCTCTAGTAATAGTTGCACCTGTCTCAGGCAAGGTATTGACACCCATATCATTTTCTAAAGTCCAGATGTACTGATCATTAGCGGCACCTGAAGCGATCAAGAACAATGGATCCATACCACTGCACAAAGTGTCAGGTGTATTAGGAGGAACCATAATGTCTACAGGAACTAGAGGAACAGGAAATCCAGTAATCGTTATACTCTCGATGACATACGCTTCATCTGAATCTTGCGTGCCACCTTGGATTTCAAACGCAATAAGATCCATATCGCTGGCACTTAGATTATCTAAGCGAAATGTACCTGTCTGTTGTGTCCCACAGTATGATCCTAACTCAAAGCGTTGTCCACCTAAGAGCACATCTATTCTCATTGCGTCTCCGCCATCTAAACCGCATGAATTGACTGGGCTGCCGCATTCTAAAGAGCCGCTCAGTGTTACAACTGCTTCTATACTAATATTGCAAAACTGAATGACCGGTTGTATGCCGGTTATAGAAGCGAAGTTGTTGTTAGCACCGCAATCATTATCTCCTCCAGGAAAGCATGGACAACAAGCAAGCCCTTCGGCTTCACTAATCACAAAACCTCCATTTTCTACACCAAATGTACCGGCAACTGCGTCACAATCACCCGGTGGTAGTGCTGCAATAGTGATATCTGTATTATCTGTATTATCAAAGTTGATTTGATCGATGATATCTTGCCCAAACAGGCTCGCTGAACACAAAAGGAGCCCTAAGGCTATAAGAGTTAATCTTGCCACTTTATCGGTTTTGATTTAGGACTTATCTGGCTTGGGAGGCCCATAAGTCGTCCAAAGTTATTGAGGATCAGCATATTATCCTAATCTTAAACTATTAATAAGTCATATATGATGGTTGGTTGACAAAGGTGATTTGTCCCAAAAGAAGGTTCTCATTATGAGGTCGATAGTGTTAAAACGACGTATAGGAAAATCTATTTTCGTAAGTCGTTCTTAATCAATATTTCACGTAAGTAGGATACTGTAGAAGAGGTCAATCCACTAGGATCTTGCCCTCAAGATCTAAGAAGAAGGCATATTCGCGAGCTGTCTCCTTATATCGCTTAAATCGTCCACTGGCGCCACCGTGACCAGCCTCCATATTGGTATGCATGATTAGGATGTTGTCATCTGTTTTCTTCTCACGCAGGCGTGCTAACCACTTGGCAGGTTCCCAGTATTGTACTTGACTATCGAAGTATCCCGTTGTGATCAAGAGGTTAGGGTAGTACTGCTCCTTGACTTGGTCATAGGGTGAGTAGGACAACATGTAGTCGTAGCTATCTTTGTTTTTAGGATTACCCCATTCGTCAAATTCATTAGTGGTCAATGGGATCGTCTCATCCATCATCGTAGAGATCACATCCACAAAGGGTACCGCAGCGATAACGCCGTTATATAGCTCAGGTGCCATATTGACGATCGCTCCCATGAGTAAGCCGCCAGCACTACCACCCATGGCATAAAGGTGATCTTCAGATGTATAGCCTTCAGTTATTAAGTGTTTAGAGCAGTCGATAAAGTCGTTGAAGGTGTTGATCTTTTTAAACATCTTGCCATCTTCATACCACTGTCTCCCCATCTCTTGGCCCCCTCGGATATGGGCGATCGCATAGATATATCCTCGATCGAGAAGACTCAATCTTACTGAGCTAAACCACGGATCTGTTGAGGAGCCATAACTGCCATATGCATATTGTAGGAGCGGCGTATCCGCTGACTTCTTAGTTCCTTTTTTGTAGACGATGGACATCGGTACTTTGACGCCATCTCTCGCTGTGGCAAATATTCTCTCTGTCACATATGCTTCAGGATCATGACCGCCGACAACCTCTTGTTGTTTTTTTACCTCTTTTTGTTTGGTCAGCATGTCATAGTCTATCGTCGATCTTGGTGTCGTCAGACTGCTATATACAAACCTGAGTGACTGTGTGCTGAACTCTGGATTAGTAGAGGTAAACGCTACATATGCGGGCTCACCAAAATCAAGGTAGTGCTCCTCACCTGTCGTCTGATCCTTTATCCTCAAGTGCGTCAAGGCATTGGATCGCTCACTGACCACGAGATGATTATCAAAGACATCTATGTCAGATAGCAACACATCAGATCGATGAGGGATGACCTCTGTCCAATGGTCTTGCTTCGTGTTATCGACAGATGTCTCCATCAATCTAAAGTTGAGGGCATCTGAGTTTGTCACTATGTACCACTTATCGCGGTAGTGCTCGATACTATATTCGTGTTTCTCGGTACGAGGAGTGAACTGTTGAAATTGTCCATCAGGCTGATCAGCTTTCAACACTTGATAGTCACTGACCAGAGTGCTGCTGTTGTAGATGATGATATAGTCATCAGACTTGGACTTGTAGACGCCGATGTAGAACGATGGATCTTTCTCATGATAGACCACTTGATCTTTGGCAGAGCTTTCGCCAAGGTGATGTCTGACTATCTTCTCTGATAAAAGTGACACCTGGTTCTTAGTTGTAAAAAAGAATGTGCTGTTGTCGTTGGCCCAAGCACCGCCGGGCTCTGCATTTTCTAATTTGTCTTCGTATAGTTCGCCTGTCTCTAAGTTTTTAAATCTGATCGTGTAGACTCTTCTACTCACTGTGTCTTCTGCATAGGCGAGTATCTTATTGTCTGGACTTACTGTGAGTCCGCTGGCACTATAATATTTGTGTCCTTTAGCGAGGTCATTGACATTGAGAATGATCTCTTCACTTTGATCTAGGGAGCCCTTTTTTCTGCAGTGGATCGGGTATTCGTTACCTTCTTCGTACTTGGTATAGTACCAGAAACCATTCTTAAAGTAAGGGACGGACTCGTCGTTCTGTTTGATACGACCTACGATCTCTTCGTATAGCTCTTCTTGTACTTCCTTGGTGTGGGTTAGTACTTGATCTGTGTACTCATTTTCTTTAT
>CALDEM010000074.1 GCA_937942435.1 uncultured Saprospiraceae bacterium | reverse complement strand
CTGCCATTCACTAGGGCAAGTTGACCATTCACCAAACTACTTCTTGATCAAGAGTGATCCTCACTCATATTTGGATTGTACTTAAAAAGATAGCGCGTCAAATCGCTGCAATTATTTCACAATTCAAATTCAATCAAAATGAATTATTCTGTCAAAAAGTCTATCAGTTTTATCGTAGGAGATGATATGGACTCCGTATGATTTAAGATGAAGTGGAGGCGCGAAGCGCTTCTACTTCTTTTATAATCAAAGCTCTATGAAATAGTTGCTTGCAAGTCTCTAAAAATATTTCAATGCTTGATGGAGAGGCGCCAGTAGATAGCATATGTATGGCTTTTGAAAGATTTAAACTTCCAGAGTATACAGACTTGCTTAATTTGTCTTTGTTATTGTAAAAGAAGTTATTGTAATTCTTTAGTTGGCGTGAGATAAAATCTTTATCTCCTTTAAAGCACTTGTAGAAAGAGCAGAGAGTGAGCCATCTTCTTCGGGTATGGAGTGTGACGGTTTTGAAAGGATAATCCTTTATTCTATCAATAACCACAGTGTATCTTTCCTGACTAAAATCTATATACGCGTATGCCATCTCGCGGATGTCATTCTGCATTTTGTTCTCTAAGAGATATGATAGATTGTTAACTATTGCTAATGCCCGCTCTTCTGTGCTATATGCAACAGCAAAGTTCACAAAATTGATAAACCTTGTTTCGGGTATTCTATTATTGGTTAAGAGTAAACCGTTTTTAAATCCCCAATCGTAGAGGTCTAAGAGAGTTTCTCCAATTTTCAAATTTCCTGATTTTGTTTCTTTATGACCGAAGTGGATTAAATATTGAAGTATGACAGCTTGTAACTCTGTGGATAAGTCATATGTATTATTATTTAACAAGGTGAATAGCTGGTCAAAGGTCTTTTGGTTTTTTGATGTCTTTAAAATTAGGAGTTGATCTAATGTAGATTTGACGGATTTGTTAGTTGGTCTTAGTATGATTTTTCCTTCTTTGTCTCCGCTTATCTCATCAAAGTGTAAAACCGCGCCTTCTGCAAATATCCTGTAGTTTTCGAAAAAGCTTTTTGAGTATTGAGATATTGCGCTCAAGAGCTGCTTTCCGCCTTTATTTTTTAGTGGATTGTCAGAAAAGAACCGCATGTGGTTCAGCTGCATGAGATAGAGTTCATTGTATAGGTCGATTCTGTTATCATCTGTCAGTATTGCCTCAAGCTGTGCTGCCTTTTTGTCAAATACCTCATATAGGCCTCTATCTTTAAGAGCTTTGAGCAACTCCAATTGTGACTTTACTGAATCTTGCTTTATCGAATTATGTACAAAGTACGTCTCGATTTCTATGTTCAGCCTTGAAAGCAGGTTGCTAAAACTCTTTTTAGTGATTGTCGAGAAATATTCACTTCGGATCTCGTCCAAATCATTCTTAGGATCAAAAAGCTTTTGCTTGTTTTTCTTTAATATCTGAAAGAGTCGAAGGGCTTCATGCCCCGCTTTGTACTGTCCGCGCAGAAAGTATCCACATTCCCTCCAGTCTGCTTTATTGAAGGTATTAATGAGTTTTATAGCTTTTGGTTGATGCATTTATATGAGTTTTTGACTTCTCTCTATGTTTTAATTTTCTCGCATATACCGTATCGAATCCTTCCTTAAGTATGGAGCTTTTGAATTAGTTCTAACGATACGTGATTGGGGTATATTTATTTAATCTTCTTGGTTCGCAGGTTACTATTCATAACGCAAGCGTATTGTGGTATTTTTAGCCAATAGTTAGAGGAAAAATAATTATAAATATTAATTATTATAATATGTAATAATCTATATAAGAATTATATATGGTTATTTAATGGTGATGATTGTTTATTTTGAATAATTTGTTAGAGGAAAAGTACGTATTATTTGGGTTGGCAGAATTGATTTATCTGATTATTTTTGGTGAGTCATAAAGACAAGCCCGAAAGTTGTTGTCACTGCATTAACTTTTATTGGTTTTAGGAGATAGTTTGAATGCGGAATCAAATATCTTTTATCGTGTATCATTTTACATTGAGATGATAGACTTCCACTTCTCCAGGTGATGACACTATCTGGTCTGTAAGCAGGCAATGTATTGATTTTGTCTTGATGAATGTCAAGAACAAACATGCCATGTTATAAATGTTTATGTAGAAGATTTATGCAGTCAGCCGACAAGAATAGTGTCTCTTTACTCAAGTCAATAATTATAGAATTGTTAGATGCCGACAATCTGACGGTTGATAACCTCAGCAAGAGAATGTTGATGAGTACATCACATCTTCACCGCACCATTAAAAAGTGCACTGGAGACTCTACCTCTATTTTTATAAGAAAAGTGAAACTCAAGAAGGCCTCAGACCTACTCAGGCATTCTGATAGAACTATCTCTGAGATTGCTTACCAATGCGGTTTTTCTAGACCTCAATTGTTGAGTCGTTATTTCCAAGATTCTTATGATATGTCCCCATCAGAATATCGGGCTGACATGCTTGTTAAACAGCATCACGTTTCTGATACGGCCAACACTAATTTAGAAAGTATACTTGGCGTCAACACGCCAGCTGTTAAAGATGATAGGAAACTCATTACAGTCATGCCATTCATTGATAAGTCTTTAGAGCGAGATCAAAGTTTTCTATGTGCTGGTATAACTGAAGAGTTAATTTTTAAGCTTGCTCAATTTTCTAAATTAAGAATCACCGGACGAGAGTCTGTAAAGTACCTGTCTGGCTTGTCATTGAGTTCTTTTGAGATAGGGAAAAAGTTAAATGCCAACTTTGTGCTCAATGGATCCGTAAAAAGATCGAATGACAAAATCAGGGTTAGTGTAACGCTGGACTGTATGTCTGAGAATGAGTTGCTCTGGGCAGATCGATTTGATCGAGAGTTGTCTGATATATTTGATATCCAAGATGAAATCTCTGAAGAAATAGCACAACGACTACAAGCTACTTTAACTCCTGATAAGCCAACTCTTAAAGCTCCAGTCAATTATGAAAATGTTGATGCTTATGAGGCTTATCTAAAGGGTAGAGAAGCATTTGAAAAGAGGGATAATTTGAATATCGCTCTTGCTTATTTTGCAAAGGCGATTGATTTAGATCCTCTATTTGCGAAATCATATATAGGTATCTCTTATGTACACTTTTACAAATGCATATTTGCAGGTGCACCTCCTATAGAGTCATTGGGGGCGATTCAGGCAGCGTATCAAAATGCTATAAAAATTGACAAAAACCTCCCTGAGTCCCATCTAATTGAGGGTTGGATAGAGTTCTATTTTAAGCATAATACTGAAGAAGGGATAAGCGCTATGGATAAGGCTATAAAAGCACAGCCTAATCTTATGGATGCATATAGAATCAAAGCGTACTTTCTTTGTTTTAGTGGAAGATTTGAAGAAGGAATTGCTTTGTCAAAGCTCGCCTTTGATATGGATCCTTTAGGTTTTAATGCATGGTTTAGCTATGGTGATATACTGCGTAGAGCAAGAAAATACGATGAGGCTTCCTCTACACTAAACCAACTACTGATTGAGTATCCAAATAATGTCGTAGCCACAGAAATACTGGGTTACTGTTACTTGTATTCTGGAGATATTGACCAAGCGCACAAATTCTTTAATGACCCATCTCGTGTTCCTAATCACATCAGTTTGTATGTTTTGGGGACCTACATTTATAACTTTCATCATGGTGATAAATCTTTATTACCAGATCTGTTGAAAGAATTATCAGATTCTGATCTATGGATACAGCCTACGATCCTAGCACTACTTAACTACTATGTTGGAGATGAAGATCAAGCAGCGATGCACTTGAAAGTTGCAAAGCGTGAGCTTGATTTTGGGATGAAACATATCGTCTCAGATCAACATTGGGATCCATATCGAGGTCATCCCGAAGTACAAAAGTTGCTATCAGATATTGGGATGAACTAAGCAGGAGACGTTATAAAGTCGATATTGAATAGGCGTCACCTGATTTCTTTAGCTTGTTAATTCACCCTTCTTCCTTCATATTAATTGGTTCAAGGTTCTTTGTTTTGCTTAGAATAGTCTGGATATGAATATTCGATCGCTAAGAACTATCTATTTATAGTCTTCTCAAGAAGATTTCAATCTATGGATTCAAATGATTGGCAAAAGCAAGATACTCAACTTCTTGATCTCGAAATGATAAAATAGTGTACATCTGATAAAATGGTGTAAGCTTTTGAGAACATAGTGAACGTGACTTTTTAGTCGGCTCATGATCTTTGTATCAACACTTTATTAAACTAAAATAACGTACAATGCATCACAACATCTCTCCCAGAGAAAGGGAAGTGCTCTATCTCATCGCATATGAGAACACTTCTCAAGAAATCGCCTCCAAGCTCTATATCAGCAACCATACAGCCAATTCCCATCGCAAGAATCTGATGGAGAAACTTCATGTCCGCAATACTGCAGGTTTGGTCCGAAAGGGATTCGAACTAGGTCTGTTGCATACCGCCTAAAACTTACTTCACAAAATCTATAATTAATCTAATCAACCTCATTGCACTTCAACAATGAGCATCAACATATCACAAACTATGAGAATTTTATATATACACTGGATACATTATTTACTTCTTATTGGATTTTTTATCTGTCTTGAGAACCAAGTTATCGCACAGTGGCAAGGAAGTCAGACCAATTACGCAAATAACACAGAGCTCATTTACGTGGATGAGTGTACAGGAGTGACGACCCTCGAGTTTTTTATGAAAGAAAACTTTTTTAGATGTCAAGACGCCGATGTTCTAGAATGCTTAGATGTCTACAGTGATGGCCCAGGTACTTCTGGGGACGTATTATTGGCATCCATCAGAGAAAGAAAATTTGTTAGTAATCAGCTCTTTAACGGGACTTATGCATTTTGTGGTGAAATAATTGATTTTGATTACACGAATCTTCCAGGTCAGATTTTTTTTACAAATCCTGACTTATGCAGAAAGTTCTCAAGAGTGTCATATGTCGGAGGAGTACAATTCGAAACAATTGGTTTTGGAAATGGGATGAAGGGTAAATTCACTTTTTCAGATCTACCTGATAACCTTTTTGGCAACGAAACCAGATTGCGATTGGTTGGAAATGTGAATGGATACGGAGGTGGTGGATCTTTTAGTTTTGATTTTACAATTGCAGATGGAGATCAAGGATCGATTCAGACACCTACTGGATTAAGACTCAGTAATGAAGGATGTAATCGAATTGAAGTACAGTTCGATCCAATAGCTTCACCAGACGGCTGTGAAGATGGCTGGGTAGTCGAAGTATATAGAAAGCAAAAAAATACTTCTGCTAGCTTTGTTAAGATTGGAGAAACCCAGACTTCGCCATATTTAGACACCGCGACTAATCTTTTGCCCAATACAGAGTATGAGTATCAACTTCGTAGCCGTTGGAATCAAAGCCAATACCGCATAAACTATCCTCCACCTACAACTACTAAAAGTATCTTAATTCCAAGATATCAAGGAACAATAGAAGGCAAAGTGGCTTCACTTTCTGGAGGTGGAGTCGGAGGAGTAACAGTCACTGCCACCTTAGATAATCCAAACAGTCTTGGATGTACACCATTTCCTGTAGCTCCAACAGTTGTATCAGACGTGACTGCAGATGCTGACGGGACATATAGGATAGCAGACTTGTTTGTAGGTAGGGATAACCACCCCACTGATGCTATGTATACTGTTGTTGCCTCAAGAGCAGGTCGTACCATCGGGCCAGCGAGTAGAACCGTTATGTTGTCTAGTAGTATGACCCAACAGTTTTCAGTTGATTTTACGGATAGCTCTGCTGTTGCTATATCTGGTATTGTAACTGACTTTAAAGGATGTGGGCTAGGAGGAGCGGAAGTCTCTGTTATTGCAAATCAAAACATTCTAGATGTTACGACAATGGAAGATGGTAGTTATACTTTGCAACTCCCAGGTTCTGGCAACTATGATGTTCGATCTACTTATGAAGGAGAAGTTTTAATTAACAACCAGACTTTTTCTGCTTTATCCACGCCAGGCATTGACTTTACACATACTTTAAAAGACACGCTAAGAGGATTTGTAGGAGCGGGTTGTGAAGAATTCATCGGTACCGCTGAAGTGAGTGCTCGCATTGGAAATTGTCCAGTAGATGCGGTTACAACAGATGGTTCAGGATTCTATGAGATGATAGTACCTACACGCGATGTGACCATCAAGGTTACTGATATCACGCTCATACCTAATTCAGATCTCGTGAAGGCAGATGTGCTAGCAGCTATAAGTGCCGACAGCTTAGTTACAGTTGATAGCACTACAACTTATGATATTATATACCGTAGACCATTAACGATAGGAGTAACAGGTCTACCTCCTGCCTCTTGTGCTGATATACCATATCCTATCTTAGAGCAAGGCAGAGAATATATCCTCGATATCAATATATGGGAGACACTCAACATATGCAGGTCTGATACAGGGAGCATTACTATAAATAATTTTATAAGTGGTGTTAGCAATATGAATCAGATAGATACGACATTTGGCTTTTCTGATGGAAGGGCACGATACATATTTCAGGCGGGAGAACCGATGTTGACAGGAGACCATGTGAAGGATCTGAACATCACTGTAACTGTCGGCAACCGAACTCAAATGCTAACTGTTGAAGCCGTTGTAACGGGAGGGCGAACAAGAGGAGAAACATTTATAACCGCCCCTGTAGATCTTCCATTAATGATTCTTCGTGACCCTCCTGGTGATCAGAGTTATAGTTTTTTTGAAGAAAATAATTCTTTCTCCTATGTACAATCCTTTGACTATTCTACGGAGACACAAACGAAGGCATGGATAAAGGCTAAAGCTGGTGCTAAGATATTTAAGTTAAAGCTTTGGGCCTCTGTTCAAGGTAGTTATGATGTCAGGGCGACTACTTCTAATAGCGAAGAGAATGTTGTAACATTTTCATATACAAATTCATTTAGAACGTCTGACTCACAACAGGTGGTCGGTTCTAAAGGCGATGCCTACGTCGGAGCGGGCATCAATTTTGCCTACTCATTGGCGGATATATTAGAATTTGATTTGCTCACTTGTTCATTACAAAAGGATACTTCTTTATGGATGTCTCCAGAGGGCTTTGCAACTAACTACGTTTATACAGAAGGTCATGTTTTGGATGTTATAATTCCGCAGATTAAGAGAACTTTGGCTATTGCCATTGCTACTGATCAACCAGAAGAAGTAATTAACAGAGAAAGAAATGCACTCGATGTATGGCAACAGGCACTTGAGCTAAATCGTGAACTCAAGGAGGTAGCACTGTCTGGAACAATAGATAGTCTGAAAGTTGAAAATTATAGTTTTGATGCCAATATAGAAGATGCCACCAGAACAGTTACGACTTCTAGGAGTCAATCAAGAACGATTAATTTTAAAACTGCAATAGATGTCGGAGTAGCTACAGAGTTAGGGTTGGAGTTCGATGATGTGTCAGGGGGTTCTGGAGGTGTTGATTTTAACTTTAGAACGAGTGTAGGTGCTTCTGAAAGAACTACTGTGAGTACTGAGACTACCATGGGTTATGTCTATAATGACGATGATGAAGGTGATTTTATTTCTTTTGACGTCGGTATAGATCCAGTTTATGGTTCTCCAGTATTTGGAAATGTAAGAGGTGAAACCAGTTGCCCTCATGAAGGTGTCACTGTAAGACGAGATGATATGGAGTTCAGTGTCATCGGTTCACCTATACGGAACGTACCTCAAGGCCAATCCACGGCTTTCTTTGATTTAGAAATTGGAAATATTGGGCAAAGTATTACTGATCAGTCAAGAAGCTTTACAATAGATGTTAGTAATGAAAATATTCCTGCAGGAATTACAATAACATCAGGAGCCGGAGATTTTCCAAGGACTATTACAATTGATAATGGAAAAAAAGCTTCAGTACCTGTAAATATCCGTCGATCCGCTGGGTCTCCCGCTTTTACCTTAGAAGGAAGAGAATTCATTGTTACTCCTGAATGTTCAGAAGATGGTTTTAAAAAATCCGTTTACCTATCAGTCTACTTTGTGAGTCCCTGTAGTGACTTAGAGATGCCTATTCCAAGTGATGATTGGTTAGTGACACAGGCTAATTCGAACCTGCTAAATCTTGTTGTCGATGATTATGATTTGGCAACGACCATAGATGAGATTGCATTGGAGTACGGAGATGCCGATGATGAATCATGGGCATTATCAGACATCATTCTTACTGGTGCTGCTATATCTACAAGCCCTAATGGCACTTCTGTTAACTGGGATGTAAGTGACTTGCCAGATGGGGCTTATAAGATCAGATGGCGACTTACTTGCAACGGGACAACGTTTAATTATTCACCTCGTAAATTTGGCGTCATAGACCGATCGGCCCCTATTGTTGTTGGCAGACCTCAACCTAGTGATGATAATTTTACTTCAGGAGACGAGATATCAGTACTGCTGGATCAAATGATTGATTGCAATGCCCTTTCTCAAACAGATATAAGTTTTACCTCACAACCAGACAATACTGATATACCTTATCAATTGTCATGTGAAGGAGATAAAATTACAATACTGCCGCTCAGTGATCTCAGTAAAAACATAGGTGCTACTTATCAAGTAGAAATTATAAAACTACAAGATGAACTGGGCAATATCAGTGGTGATACTATCATATGGGATTTTATAGTCAACGACAATGATGCAGATGGAGATGGTATCTCAGATACATTTGACAAGTGCCCTGGCGGAAATGATTTTTTCGACACCGATCTTGGAGGAGTTCCTGATGATTGTGATTGTGATAAAACATCTGCCATCAATGAGTTTGTAGAAGATGACGATTGTGACAATATTCTCAATGGTGCAGATATGTGTCCAGAAGTAGCAGATGTGGCCTTGAATTTTGATGGTATAGATGACTACCTCCTATTGCCAAATGAAAGTGATTTTGATATCACAGATTCTATAACGGTGCAAGCTTGGATAAAGGTGGATAATTTTGATATTCCTAATCAAGCAATTGTTACAAAGGGAGATAATACTTGGCGGATTGCCAGAAACTTTATGAGTAGTACTATATCATTTGCTTTAAGTGGTGTCTGGCAAATTGATGGAACCATAGAAGTGGATGATAATCAGTGGCATCACGTCGCAGGAGTGTTCGATGGATCAGTTATGTCATTATACATTGATGGAGTGTTGGATGTTAGTATCAATCGGGCTGGAAGTATAATTACAAGTGATGATCCTGTTATCATCGGATCTAATTACCAAGGAGGGCCATCAAGATTTTTCGAAGGATCTATAGATGATGTAATCATATGGAATCGAGGGTTAACGCATGCAGAAATTCTTGAATCCATGGCAGCTCCTGTTGACCCAAATGAATCAGGATTAGTTGCTTATTTTTCTTTTAATGACAATACTGCATGTAGCCCTTCTACGCAAACTACAGTAATGGATGAAGGGCCATTGGCCAATAATGGAACATTGATGAATTTTAGTTTGTCGGATGATTGTAATTCTAACTGGACATCTGGCACTAACAAAGTGAAGCTCTGTAAAGGATGTGAAGACATTCTTCAGCTTACTTCTTCTTTGGGAATCCTCGATGGAACTTATGCTGCCAAAGATCAAATAATAGTTATGCCCGGGGCTAGGTTCATAACTTCCAAAACTGTAAACTTAAGCGCTCCAGTAATCGACTTTGGCGTTGATAATGAGATTCCTTCTACTGCCAATCTAAATGTTGACAATGAAGGATGTGAAGATCTGCCCTTCTCCAATAAAGTCTTTGTTAACGCTTCCGCAAATGGATCAAACAATGGTACAAGTTGGGCCAATGCGTTTATAAATCTTCAAGACGCTTTGGATAATGTTGCCGCTGGTCAAGAGATCTGGATCGCAAAAGGTACTTACCATCCTGATAAAGGAAGCAGTGTCACAGAAGGAGATAGAAGTGCTTCATTCGTTATGAAAAATGATGTGACCATAGCTGGGGGATTTGCTGGTACAGAGCCAGTTGATTTTGATATTCATAATCGTGATCTGGTTGTTAACGAAACCATACTATCAGGAGACATAGGAGTCGCTGGAGAAAGAACAGACAATAGCTATCACGTGATAGCCAATGATGACAATGGACTAGATGCATCTGCCAAGTTAGATGGAGTAACAGTCTCAGGTGGATATGCTGATGGCATAGACAACGATGGATTTGGAGGGGGCATGCTCATTGTATCTTCTAATCCTACAATTATAAATTGTACTTTCAAAGGAAATTTTGCAATACAAGGTGGAGGCATTTATACTGTATCGAATACTTCTGGGGATATACATAACAGTGTATTCATAGGTAACGAGGCCACTCAAGCTGGAGGGGCTATTCTTCTTGCAGGAACTTCCAATATTAATCATTGTAGTTTCTCAGGCAATAGATCATTGCACCCCACCATTCCTAATTCTTCTAATGGTAATGCAATTAGAATATTTAGTCTTGGTGCAGGTTCTGCAATACTTAATTCTATTTTTTGGGGCAATGGTGATCCTGGAACAAGTGACGTAATTCTTTCGTCCGTCAATTTTAATGTATTCCGTTGTATTGTAGATCTACCTAATGGTGCTATTTATCAAGGATTAGGTAATCGGAATGCAGATCCATTGTTCGTATCACAACCTACATTGTTAGGAGTAAATGGAGACTTGAGATTACGAACAGGCTCTCCAGCCATTGATGTTATTGATGCTAACCTTAGCTTTATACCTACTGATCACGATGGTGTTGAGCGCCCCGTTGGCTTTAGAGCAGATATGGGAGCCTTTGAATATAATCCATAGTCGTATGGAGTATTAAGTTTGGACTCTAAAAAAAATATTTAACTACATAATTTTAAAAATCAAAAAGTATTAGAATGAAAAATTTACTAATTCCTTTTCTAATCTCTCTTTTTCTATTTTCCTGCACTGATGAATCAGAGATGGATCTAATGTTAGAGCGAAATCAAATTCATGACATTAGCGATACGAATTTTAAAAATTCAGATAAAGTCAATATTTGTCACAAGGGAAAAATTATCAATGTTAACTCCAATTCTGTTCTGGTCCATCAGACGCATGGTGATGCAGTAGATATGGATGGCGATGGATACTACGATCAGGAAAATGAATGCGGACCTGTAGATTTTGATGATTCTAATCCCTACATTACAGAGAATATCGCCCTCAACAAAAGAGCATTTGCGAGTCGTTCTTGGATGGATCATGTTCCAGCCACAGCGATTGATGGTGATCATGATTTTGGTTGGAATGCAGGAGCTAGACCTACTCAATGGATTGCTATTGATCTATTGAGCGACTATAATATCGAACAGATTAACTTAACGGTTGATCAGTTTCCAGTGACAGGGAGTACGATTCATAACATTTACTTCTCTACAGATGGTTTTTCTTGGACGCTAGTAGATGTTCTCGATGGAGTTACCAATGCCAATGATGTATTGATCAGCAGTCCGAGCGCTCAGCCAGCTCGATATATAAGAGTAGAGACCACGGTTTCACCGAGTTGGGTAGCATGGTTGGAGATTGAAGTTTACGGCTCATCTGTTGAGTGATGTCGGCCGCTTTCGACTCCTCTCAATGAGCAGAGTAATACAAACTGAGTTTACATGCCATTGGTATGCGTAGCCGATGTCAAGTTATAAACATAGTTTAGTAAAGTAGTATTACTGAATCAGCAGATACGACTTTGAGTGCGGCTTGGTGAGAAGAGATATCGATATACTCTACAAAGTCTTAGTTTGATAGGGTAGTATCGCAGCTTATGCTGATACGATCTATCGTGGGCACTGTGTACGTCAGTGCCCACTTTTTTTGTCTATTAAGGCACTTAGATACGTCCACGAACATGCCCATTCGGTTCACGTTAAGGAGTCGAACATCCCTATAAATGGGGATTATATAGGATTTTAGATAAGAATTGATAGCTACTTTGAGGAAGTATTAAACTGTAAACCATGATGAGACTCTTCTTTTCCATAGCTCTTCTTATATCATTTACTTTAGTGTCAGCACAACCTGAGCTAACGCTTTGGAGGGTGCAAGATGGACATAATCAGAGCGACAATCATAATGATGGTCACGAGGCAGAACTTTATGAATGCGGTTCGTACTACTTCTTTGTATCAGATGGTGTTGAGACGTCGTCGTGGTCGATAAAAAATGAAGGTGCGAGTGACCTAGTGTTGCAACTACCTCTTGGTTTTGATCCGACGTCTGCTACAAGTATGGAGATCAGTCAACAACCTGATAAAGCTGTTCTTGCTCCAGGGGAAGAAACCATTTTCAAAATCAAGTATGACTTTTATGGTATCCATGGAGATGTTTTCTTAGATATCAACAGCAATGATCCTGATCATGCAAACTGTGGCCTTTTAGTCGGGGGGAATGTGCTTGCATGTACTTGCTATTGTACACCATCTGGTATTGCAGAAAGTTTGGGGTTTTGTACTAAGGTGTCTTCGGCAACAGAAGTTGGAGCTGCAGCCGGGATACCATTATTTGATCAGCCTTGCGATCCTCCATCTGTAGATCGCAGAGAAGAAGGTGGTAGTTGTCAACCTATCTCAATAGCAGATCCTTGTAGTTGTGATAATACGATCACAACTCCTGGAGGAATGCTGCTTTTTAGAGATACGTTGTCTGTTTCTACTACTGGAGGTACAGAGTTGTTCCTTACGGCAAATACCTTAGGGTTCTTAGATGCAAATGGAGTACCTGTGAGCACAGGGACTTCTCTCGGTACTGCTGACAATACTACTAACATCTTGACTTATGTGTTCTACCGCGTATCTGGAGAAGGAGTGGATATAAGAGTAAGTGGGGTTCCATTTATGAGCACACTAGGTTGTCCAGATGCTAGTACTTGTGCCCCAGATCCGGTTGAGATTGTTCCAACAATGGGAGAGTGGACACTTATTATGCTCGGGCTTATTATGTTGATATTCAGTGTATTGGGTGTAAAAGTTACAACAAAAGCTACGCTGAAATCATAGATAAGGCAGCAGTTCTAATAATTAAACCAGCCCATCATCTAAGATATTCTTTAGTATAGGATTGCGATTGCCTTCTTTCCAAGCGATGTTAAGGATCGCTCGATGTTTTGAGTTTTTAAGTTCTATAAACTTTACATCCATATCATAACCGAGTTGTAATGAACTAGGGACGATGGATATACCAAAGTTGTTTTCTACTAATCTGTAGATGGAGCTGGCATGTACTGTACTATGCGATACCTTGGGAGAAAAGTCAGCCTCATCAAAAAGCTTCATGATATTTTCATAGTACGAATCACTATATGATTTTTCAAAAAGTATAAAGCGCTCGTCTTTTAATTGTGACAAGCTTTTAAAGTTCTTTTTTGTGATCGCATGATCCTTTGGAAGCACCAAAGAAAATGTATCATCCAAAAAAGGTTTGATCTTAATGTCTTTTGGTACTCGCTCCATCCTGATGAAACCTAGGTCTATATCATCATTGATTAGGGCTTCAATTTGGACTCTATTGTCCATCTCTTTCAAGTCAAATAGTATGTTGGGAAATACCTTTCTAATTTCTAAAAGAAGCGCTGGTATGGCATTTTGCATAGCTGAGCCGACATAACCAAATCTCAGATTACCAGCCAATCCTTTTTGAAGCAACTGGGTATGCTCAAGAGCTGCATTAAGATTCTTAAGGATAACTTTTGCTTCTCCGAGTAAGTATTTACCGGCGAGCGTAAGACGTACCTTTCTATTGCTTCGAGAGAAGAGCTGCACTTTCAGATCATCTTCCATTTGTTTGACCTGTCTACTCAATCCAGGCTGAGTTATATATAGAGCCTCAGCCGCTTTTCTAAAGTGAAGATGCTCAGCTACGGATATGAAGTACTCCAACTGCCGCATTGTTATTTGATTACTTATAGGTATCATAAGTGGTAAATATAGGTATTGGTAAGCATTGAAGTGAAAGTTATCTTTGATCTCATACTAACATCCGAATATGTTTAGATATGGCAAGGATCATCTAAGTTTTAAGACCGCCATCGACATCGCGAAGGGTAAGGAAAGAACAGTGTTAGATGATGATGTCATAGATATACTACGTGAAAGCAGGGATAGAGTAGATCATTTAGTCGCATCAGAGAAGACCACCTATGGGGTGAACACCGGGTTTGGCCCTTTATGTGATACACTCATCTCTCAAGAGAAAACAAGTCTCCTACAACGTAACCTATTGCTCACCCATGCCGTCGGTGTGGGTGAGTTTGTTGATACAATCGTATCTAAACTCATGTTGGTCTGTAAGCTTCACGCACTGTGTCAAGGATATTCTGGTATCAGTTTAGAAGTGATCAATCGATTACGCTACTTTCTGGATCATGACCTTATACCTGCTGTGCCAGAACAAGGATCCGTTGGCGCTTCGGGAGACTTAGCGCCCTTGTCCCACCTCTTCCTTCCGTTGATTGGAGAAGGTAGCATGTGGGTAGGCGATAAGATCCAAGATGCAGCTACTGTACTTGACAATCACGGTCTTAAGACTATAGAACTAAAAGCCAAAGAAGGCTTAGCATTGATCAATGGTACACAGTTCATTTTAGCTCATGCCGTGATGGGCTTAGACAAGATGCGTTATTTGCTGGATCTGTCCGATGTAGCAGGAGCGATGAGCCTCGAAGGGTTTCAAGGGAGTAGTGCACCTTTTAGAGAAGAGCTACATGCCATTAGGCCTTTTAAAGGAAGCTTGACTGTTGCTGCGAGGATGCGCACTTTGCTTGATGGTTCAGAGAATGTTGTATCTCATCAAGATTGTGGTCGTGTACAAGATCCATACTCTATCAGATGCATGCCTCAGGTGCATGGTGCTTCTCGTAACGCTTGGTATCATCTCAGGGAGTTGGTTGAGATAGAGCTTAACTCTGTGACAGACAATCCAATCATTCTGAGTAGAGAAGAAGCGATCTCAGGAGGCAATTTTCATGGGCAGCCATTGGCTATGGCGTTAGATTATACTTCCTTAGCGGCATCTGAGTTGGGCAATATCTCAGATCGTCGTTGTTATCTCTTGTTAGAAGGTAAGTACGGTCTGCCCAGATTGCTGACAAAGTATGAAGGGCTCAACTCAGGTATGATGATCCCTCAGTATACAACCGCAGCATTGGCTTCTGAAAACAAATCACTCTGCTTTCCATCGTCAGCTGATAGTATACCTACTTCGTTGGGTCAAGAAGATCATGTGTCTATGGGCAGTATATCAGGACGTAAGTTCAACCAGATACTTTCTAATTTAGAAAAGATACTGGCTATAGAGTTGATGCTCGCTGCACAGGCTATGGACTTTCGCAGACCTTTACGCTTTTCGCAAATATTAGAATCAAATTATAGCAAAATTAGAAGCGAGGTAGATCATTTAGAAAAAGATCGATTGTTGAAGGATGACATAGATGCCATGATCACATTGGTCGAAAGAAGAGCAATAACGGTGGAGTGATTACAATTGAAATATTTCATGAAAATAGAATCTTCTAAATTATTATAGGTGCCAGATAATCAAGCGAACTTTGAGCAGCTCGTACAACAAGGGATTCCGACTGAGCTACCAGCATATAGTGGCCCTTCGCCAAGTGCACACCATGCGCCCATAAGAAAGGATATACTCTCCAAGGAAGAAAAGAGACTGGCTATCAAGAATGCATTGCGTTACTTTCCCAAAGCCTGGCACAGTACTTTGGCTCCAGAGTTTTCTAATGAGTTAGCAACATATGGTAGGATCTATATGTATCGATTTAGGCCCACCTATGAGATGTATGCACGACCGATAGTTGAGTATCCAGCTAAGAGCCAGCAAGCTGCGAGTGTTATGTTGATGATACAGAACAACCTAAACACTGCTGTGGCACAACACCCAGAAGAGTTGATCACATATGGAGGTAACGGTTCTGTTTTTCAGAACTGGGCGCAGTATCTTTTGACGATGAAGTATCTGTCGGAGATGACCGAAGAGCAAACACTACATATGTATAGTGGGCATCCGATGGGGCTTTTTCCATCTTCTAAAGAAGCCCCAAGAGTCGTAGTGACCAATGGTATGATGATCCCTAATTATTCTAAACCGGACGATTGGGAACGGTACAATGCACTCGGCGTCACTCAGTATGGACAGATGACAGCAGGGTCGTACATGTACATCGGTCCGCAGGGTATCGTTCATGGTACCACTATCACTGTGATGAACGCTTTTCGCAAGATTTTAAAAAAGAATGAAACACCTGCGGGCAAGGTATTTTTAACTGCAGGCCTTGGTGGTATGAGTGGAGCACAACCCAAAGCGGGCAATATCGCTGGTTGTATCACGCTATGTGCTGAAGTCAATTCTGATGCCGCTCACAAGCGATATGCCCAAGGTTGGATAGATGAGCTCATCAGCTCTTTAGATGAGTTGGTGGTGCGACTAAAACGTGCTCAATTAGAAAATGAAGTGGTGTCGATCGGCTTCATCGGTAACGTGGTAGATGTTTGGGAACGCCTTGCAGAAGAAAAGATTTTTATCCATGTCGGATCAGATCAAACCTCGCTGCATAATCCTTGGTCGGGAGGTTACTATCCGGTAGGATTGAGCTTTGAAGATGCTAATCAATTAATGTCAGAGGACCCAGTCGCTTTTAAAAAGCATGTGCAGGCTTCTCTTCAACGACATGCTACTGCGATTAATCTACATACAGATCGCGGTACTTACTTCTTCGATTATGGCAATGCCTTCTTATTAGAATGCTCAAGAGCCGGAGCAGATGTTGTAAAAGAAGGTAGCACAGACTTTAAGTATCCATCTTATGTGCAAGATATATTGGGGCCGATGTGTTTTGATTATGGCTTTGGGCCATTTAGATGGGTCTGTACTTCTGGTCTTTCTGAAGACTTGAGTTACACAGATAAGTTGGCTCAACTTGTATTAGAAAAATTAAAAGAAGATGCACCAGATGAGATCCTCCAACAATTAAATGACAACATATCTTGGATCAGCCAAGCAGAAGATAATAACTTGGTCGTAGGATCTCAAGCGCGTATACTCTATGCTGATGCAGAAGGAAGGATGAAGATCGCTCAAGCGTTTAATGATGCAGTAAGAAATGGCAGTATAGGTCCAGTCGTCTTGGGAAGAGATCATCACGACGTGGGCGGTACTGACTCCCCATATCGCGAGACTTCCAATATCTATGATGGTAGCCGATATACGGCCGATATGGCGATACACAACGTGATCGGCGATAGCTTTAGAGGTGCTACTTGGGTATCGATACACAATGGCGGTGGTGTCGGATGGGGCGAGGTTGTCAATGGAGGATTTGGGATGTTGTTAGATGGTACTCAAGAAGCAGAAGATCGCTTAAAGCAAATGCTTTTCTTTGATGTGAATAATGGTATCGCAAGAAGAAGCTGGGCTCGTAATGAAGAAGCATTATTTGCTATAAAAAGAGAGATGGCCCGATCACCTAATCTGAGCATAACGCTTCCTAATCTGGTGGATGATGATATCTTAGATGGGGTAGAGTGAAGGAGAAAGTCGAGAATAGAGAGATTATGGACAACCAACCGATAAGGATCTACCATCAATCATCAACTAATAATATAAAATGAGCTGGATAAAGACAATAGGATACGAAGCTGCAACTGGAAAGTTGAAGCGACTCTATGACAAAGTAGTTGGGCCCGACAATGCGCTTGATCATGTGATGTCCATCCATAGCTTAAGGCCACATACCTTAGAAGGTCATATGTCGCTTTATAAAAGCACCATACATCATAGCAGTAACACGCTACCAAAGTGGTATCTCGAGTTGTTGGGTACCTACGTCAGTCGATTAAACCAATGTGAGTATTGCGTAACCCATCATTCTATAGGCATAAAAAGAAACCTTGAAGATGACGCGAGATTTGAATTGTTGACTGCTGCTTTGGATAGAGATAGTTTAGAAACCGTGCTGGAAGGGAAGATGAAGGCTGGAGTCAGATATGCAAAGATGTTGACGCTTTGTCATACCGATATTGATCAAGCTTATACTGAAAGCTTAAGAGCGGCAGGTTTGGATGATGGTGAGATCCTTGAGATTAATCAAGTAGTCTGTTATTTTAATTATGTTAACCGAATGGTGGTGAGTCTTGGCGTTCAGTTAGAAAAAGATAATATTGGATTATCACCAAGTGGAGATGATTGGTCGCACAAGTGAATTAGCGAATTAGCAAATGTGAGAATTTGTGAATGAAATAAATTAATGAACCAATGTGAGCGTGCAGCAGTCGAAACGATGCAACAAATGATCAATGTAATCTGAACAATAATGAACGTCTTATTCAAAAATATAAAGAGCTTGATCCAAGTAAGAGAAGCTGGAGTAAAGTACTTGTCGGGCGAAGAGATGAGTGTTCTGCCAACAATAGAAGATGCTTACTTGGTTGTTGAAGATGGGAAGATTGATTCTTTTGGAAAGATGGAGTCATGTCCTGAAGATTATAAAGGTGATGTAGTTGATGCGACGGGTAAGATGATATTACCTGCTTGGTGTGATAGTCATACTCATCTCGTATACGCAGGTCATCGTGAAGGAGAGTTTATAGATCGTATCAATGGATTGTCATATGAAGAAATTGCACAACGAGGAGGAGGCATAGTTAATTCTGCATTGAGATTAGCTGACACATCAGAAGAAGATCTCTATCAGCAAAGTAAAGTGCGATTAGAGCAGGTTATCAAAATGGGTACTGGATCCATCGAGATCAAGTCGGGTTACGGATTGACACTCGAAGGAGAGCTGAAGATGTTGCGTGTGATCAAGAGATTAGAAGAAGAGTTTTTGATCCCGATCAAGGCTACCTTCTTAGGTGCTCACGCGCTTCCCGTTAATTATAAAAATGACAAAGCGGGTTATGTCAAGATGCTCATAGAAGTTATGGTGCCAGCAGTGGCAAAGCAAGGAGTGGCGGAGTACATAGACGTCTTTTGTGAGGAAGGATATTTTAGTACTGATGATACAGCTGCCATACTTGAGGCAGGATTGCAATATGGATTAGGACCTAAGATACATGTAAACCAATTCAACGCTATCGGAGGTGTAAAAGTAGGTGTCGATTACAATGCGCGATCTGTCGATCACCTTGAAGAGATGAGACAAGAAGATATACAAGTTCTTAAAGGTGGTCAGACGATGCCAGTGGCACTACCAGGATGTTCTCACTTTTTAAGTATACCATATACACCAGCCAGACAGATGATAGATGCAGGCCTGCCGTTAGCACTTGCATCAGATTATAATCCTGGATCAGCGCCTTCTGGCAATATGAATTTTATAGTTTCAACAGCCTGCGTGAAAATGAAAATGACGCCAGAAGAAGCCATCAACGCTGCAACAATAAATGGCGCTTATGCGATGGGTCTTGAGGAGGAGGTGGGTTCTGTAACCATTGGTAAAAGAGCTAATCTAATCTTGACGAGCAAGATTCCATCTTATGGATTTCTACCATATTCATTTGGTGAAAACCATATAGACAAAGTTTTTATAAACGGCATAGAACAATAATTTAATGACTGATATGTACCTAAAATATTATCAGGATCCTCAACCAGAATCTTGGTCAGGACGATCTTCTGGTAGGGGGCTTTACTGGCATGAGCAAGTTGCTTTAGCCTCTATGAGCGTAAGTGATATTAATGTCGGTGATAACGCAGTAGGCATATTGGGCTATGCATGTGACGAAGGTGTGAAAAGAAACAGCGGTAGAGTCGGAGCTCAATCGGGTCCAAGTGCCATCAGAGAAAGATTGAGCAAGTTGTCGTATCATGCAGATGACAAGTCAGTCATTGACTTTGGAGATATAGTTTGTGAAGATGGCGCGTTAGAACGTTGTCAAAAGGCATTGTCTCAATCTATAGCTTGGTTGTTGTCAGCGGGGGTTTTTCCTATTGTCTTAGGTGGTGGGCATGATGTGGCTTATGGTCATTTTATAGGGATCGTTGATCACTTGCAAGGTTTGGATGATAAGAAGATTGGAGTTGTCAACTTTGATGCACACTTCGACTTAAGACCTGTGGTTGGTAGTTGCAATTCTGGTACTCCGTTTTATCAGATCTTAACTGGGCATGGTTCGCATGCTTCTTACATGCCAATCGGCATACAACGACAAGCTAATAATCAAGAGTTATTTGAGATTGCAGCTGAGCATGACGTGCCGTATGTGATGATTGAAGATTGTACGATGTCTCAGTTGTCATCAGTATCAGAGCGTCTTTCAACATTCATTGCTGCTCATGACTATATCTATCTTTCTATAGATATGGATGGCTTTTCTTCAGCATATGCACCAGGCGTTAGTGCGCCATCACCTATTGGTTTAGAGCCTGCCTTCTTTTTGCAATTGTTAGAGATTATAATAGCGTCTAAAAAGCTTATCTCTTGTGATATAGCTGAGCTCAATCCAACCTTTGATCAAGATCAAACTACGGCAAGGTTGGCTGCTATAATCGTAGATACAATTGTTAGAACCTATACTCAATAGTTACAATTGATTATAGGGTTATTATTTATATTCTAAATAGTTTATTTTATGACAGCTCATCTTAATAGATGCTTCACCTTGTATTAAAAAGAGCAATGAAAGTGATTACTGAGTTGTCATCACTAAATATTATCTTAGGATATGATCTGGATCTCCGATGAAGAAATAGAAAACATAATCACTTATCCAGCGCTAATTGATGCGCTCAGCGAAGCGTTCGCTAAGGATGAGATTGTCTCTCCACCTAAAGTAATCCATAATTATAAAGCGCATGCAGGTAGAGAAGAGAACAACTTCCTTTACATGCCTGCCTGGGATAATGACAAGTACTTTGGCTGTAAGCTAATCACGGCAACATTAGGTAATAAGGAGTCTGAGTATCCTTATATCAATGGTGTGTACAACTTGTTTGATGCTCAGAATGGTAGGCCGCTGGTGAGCATGGACGCAAAACTCATCACTAACTATCGCACCGCAGCCACGTCTGCTCTTGCAGCATCTAAGTTGATTAGAGAGGATGCCGATTCTCTTTTAGTCTTAGGCAATGGAGCGATATCTCCCTATTTTATTAAAGCGCACTTGAGCGTACACAATTACACCACCATATACTTGTGGGGGAGAGATCAGTCCAAATCACAAAAGGTTATAGACCGACTTGATCTTGATGGCTCTGTTAAGATAGTATCGCTTGATGATTATAAAGATCTCTTACCGGAGGTTGATGTCATCAGTTGCATAACCTCTGCCCATGAACCATTGTTAACTCAATCAGAGTTAGGTAATGGACAGCATCTTGACTTGGCGGGTTCGTTCACACATGATATGCATGAGGTGAGCAGTGATGTGATTGCAGGTAGCACAGTCTATACTGACAACTTAGACACGACGCCTTTTCATGCGGGAGAGATCGTCAGAGCCGTTGAAGTAGGTTTATTTGATGTCGATCAGATAAAAGGAGATCTAACTCACCTATGTCAATCACAGAGCAATTGTAGAAAGTCAAATGTTGAAAATACGCTCTTCAAATCTACGGGTATGGCTCTTGAAGATTTTGTAATAGCGCAATTGATCTGGGGAAAATATAGATAACTCTACTTGATTGGATCAACAATAATAAGCCACTATAGCGAGCTAGAGTGAAATCAACTCCGTATAGGAATAACAAATTTTAAGTGTCTAATAACTTTTATTGCTAGTAAACAGAAGTAGCAGTGTAAGGTGCCCCTGCATAATTGAAATAAAGGTCTCCAGACCTCTTGTGTCATATCCTAAAATAAATAATCAATTCTGCTGTGCGTCTCTTTCTTGTTGGGTAGGAAAGGCCAGAGCACCACTACTATAGGTGGTTCCAAATGTTCTGGTACACGAATAGACTTGTGATATGCCACTCATCACTTGCTCTTGAGTGAGCTCTTTTAGGGGATGGATAAATGCTGACCACAATACCTCATCTGATATCGAATATCTAACATCAAGTGATGTGTGAAAGTTAGCTTGCATACATCTTTTCAATTGCTCATCAGTAACATTTTCCATTTTTTCGATGGGGGCTATTATGCGCATACGATTGTGTAGTTCATCGGTTAGGCAGATGAACAAAGTAGAATCAACAATAAACTGCCAGTTTCCTGGTGCACCATCTACCTCATTGCTGATCGATTGAAAGATCGTATTGAGTTGTTCATTATCCATCTCTTGAGCATTTACATTTATGTTACTTATGCAGAACAAAAACATAAGTAAGTTAATTGAAATTATCTTGGTCATAGTAAATAATAAAGTGATTTGTCGTCTGACTCTAAGTTATGATTTGTTATTGATAGTTAAAGAGCCGAGATCTTATAAAAATATTAAAACCATAAAATAAAGATTGCTTTGCTCTTATTTCTTAAATTTTTTATCCAAACTTGAAATAAAGGTCTCCCGACCTCTTATCTCAGCATGACAATCCAAACAAGTTTGCCTTTAAGGTTATCGGACACAGTGGACATGAATCTCACTGTCGATAACCATTCGTTTGCCTACCCAAAGTTGAAATAAAGGTCTCCCGACCTCTTATTTCAGTATGACAATCCAAACAAGTTTGAATCTCCTTGAAG
>CALDEM010000073.1 GCA_937942435.1 uncultured Saprospiraceae bacterium | reverse complement strand
GTGAATGGATTAACAGTATTGACCATAAAGCCTTTGATCCAGTAGCTAAAGATGCCACTCCTACCCATGGGTTCTTTGTTAAAGTTGATTACAGCTTTTTTAAATAGGGTAGCAATACCAACACCAATCAACACAGCTCCGCCTATTAGTCCAACCCATAAAACAAATCCTTTGCTTTGTACATACGGAGATATATTCTGAACAAACTTTAGTGAGAGCACAACAATCACTATGTCACTGAACCAGATACCAGATGCGGCGATAAGTCCAGCCTTACTTCCATTTTCAAGTGAAGATTGAATCAAAACAATGAAGATAGGGCCTAGCAATATCGTCAAGGTGAGACCAAATAAGATGCCTTCAGCGATATACTGCATAGTTTCTTCTAGGAATAGATGCTGGCTATAAGCTGCCTGGCATGAGGGTGATTACGAAATTCGCACAAATATATGCCTTGCCATGTACCCAACATCAATCTTCCGTGATTAATCGGTATAGTAAGTGACGAGCCGATCATAGCAGCCTTAATATGAGCTGGCATATCATCTGGCCCTTCCATGTCATGTGTGATAAATGGCATGCGCTCAGGTACTATATGATTGAAGTATGATTCGAAGTCTACTCTTACGGAGGGGTCAGCATTCTCATTGAGCGTTATAGCTGCTGAAGTATGCTTGATAAAGAGGTTTAACAGACCTGAATCGGGAAGCGTAGGAAGTAAATCAAGAATCTCATCAGTAACCAAATAATAACCACGTGATCTTCTTAGTAACTGACAAGTGTGGTGTGTTATCATTGGTTAAAGATAGGCTGTCGACACAAAATTTCTATTTTGTGTCGGAACTAACCTTGAAAATGATGTCTTTAAAAGCCTCTTTGCTCTTAATGTTAGGTGTAATTGTATCAGTGATATTGATACATTCTTGTGATCCTGCAGCAACTTCCGTAACTGTCGAAGCACCCTCTGAGGTTATAGAATCAGAGATTCTGCCTCATCTCAAAGAGCTCGCGGATGATAAATATATGGGCCGTATGCCCTTTGGCCCTGGAGACCCGATGTCTGTGGCATATCTCGTAGATCAGTGTAAAAAGATGGGCTTACAACCAGGTAATAATGGATCATATACCCAGTCTGTCCCGATGGTTGAGATCACCAGCACATCGACAGAACCTATGACGATAAAAAATTCTTCTGGAACAAAGGAATATCAATTTGGCAAGGACTATGTCATCCACTGCCAGAAGACAGTCGATGCTGTCGATATAAACGACGCTGAGTTGGTGTTCTGTGGATATGGCATACAATCTGATCAGTCAGGATGGGACGACTTTGCTGGTATAGATATGAAAGATAAGGTTGCCGTAGTATTGGTTAATGATCCGGGTTTTGGTGGAGAGGATAGCACGTTTTTTAAGGGAGATGTGATGACTTATTTTGGTAGGTGGACTTACAAATATGAGGAGGCAGATCGACAAGGCGCTAAAGGGTTACTCATTATACATGAAACAAACTCTGCTGGATATCCTTGGTTTGTGGTCCAAAGTAGTTGGACTGGTCCTCAGTTAGGTTTAGAAAAAGAAAGTGTTCAGAACGGAGCGGATATCAAAGGTTGGATCCATCTTGATATGGCCAAAGAATTATTTGCGTCAAGCGGAAAAGATCTTAGTGCTTTGATAAAGGAAGCAAGGACGCCAGGATTCAAACCTGTTTCTCTGGGCTCAACTATGTCAACTGCACTTTCTAATGTCTATAAAAGAGATGCGTCTGATAATGTCATCGCTTATGTTGAAGGATCTACGCAGCCAGAAGAATATGTATTGTATAGCGCTCACTGGGATCACATAGGTGTCGGTGCGGTTGTCAATGGCGATTCTATTTATAATGGGGCATTAGACAATGCAAGTGGCACGGCAACTGTGCTGGCTATTGCTGAAAATCTTACGCAACAGGAGAACAAACCAGAACGATCTGTACTCTTCACTTTTGTAACAGCCGAAGAGCAAGGATTACTTGGATCAGAATATTATGCACTTAACCCTACAGTGCCTATCAACAACATAGTTGCTAATATCAATGTTGATGGTTGTAACCCTAATGGCCGTATGAAAGATTTTCAAATCGTGGGTTATGGTCATAGCGAGATGGATGATTTAGCGGCAGTAGAATTAGAAAAACAAGGACGGTATGTGTTGCCGGATCAGGAGCCTGGCAAAGGGTATTTTTTCAGATCTGATCATTTCAATTTTGCAAAAGTTGGGATACCTGCATTATTTGGAGAAGGAGGCTATGATCATGAAGAACATGGTATAGAATATGGCAAAGAAAAGAAAGCAGAATACACAGCAAAAAATTATCATGCCCCTAGTGATGAGTATGATGCGGAGTCATGGGATATGAGTGGAGTTGTACAAGATGCACAACTATATTATAATATCGGATGGCAGTTAGCCAACAGTGATGTCTGGCCAAAATGGAATCCAGAAAGTGAATTTAAAAGACAGAAGACTCTTGTTGATTAATAACGATAAGAGATGAATCATTTTAAAATACTTTTTGGTGTTCTCCTTAGCATTCTTGCCGTTATTATAATTGCGGCGATAGCTCCAGAAGTACCCCAGGTCACGGGTGTACCACATCCGGAGTTTAAAGGCATGTTTGTGGGCCCCAACAATATCGACCAAGTGAGTCACACAAGATGGCTTGGTTATTTTTATGGTATTGGGATTATCTTTCTATTTGGGATAATGCTACTAATAGGTAATCGGAAAAAAGGAAAACCTACGACGATTAGAAAGTGGATTGTTGCTGCCATAGTTGTGTATCTCGTTGTTTTTACAATGATGGTGATGAGTCACTGGTCTTACTCTGATAATGATGGTGGGCCATTTGCATTATTTATGCCGACGCCTACGGCATGGATGATATATGCAGTATGGTTTGTTCCATTGATTATAACAGCTGCATATGTTTTCAAATTTGAAGAAGCGATCATCTCTGATCAAGAGATAGAAGAGTTCCAACAATTTATAAAAGAACAAGAGGTAAAAGATAAATAGTGGAAGCATTTAGAAATCCCATCATACTTGGATGTATCACGATCTATATGTTTTTATGTATAGGTGTAGGCTTATGGGCTATGCGGAAGACCAAGTCGACTCATGATTTTTTCATGGCAGGTAAGACTTTAGGTGTTTGGGTGACTGCTTTTGCTGTTTTCTCAACGACGCTTAGTGGTTTTGGTTTTGTTGGTGGACCTGGTCTTGTATACTCGATGGGTATGAGTTCTTTTTGGATGGTTGTTGTTGCTGTTCTGGGATTTAATGTTTCATTTGGATTGTTGGGGAAGCGATTGAGACTGTTTGCTGATATTGGTCATTTTATTTCTTTGCCTGATGTTGTTTATAAAAGATATGGTAGCAATACCACAAGAGGACTCTTGGCTTTGGCAATTATAATAGGAGTCATCGGATATCTCGCTACTCAGATTTTGGCTATGTCTGTTGTGTTAAAGGACATTCTAAATGCATCAGAATATTTTGGAATAGTGAGCTTAACGACCACTATGATCATCTCCTGTTCTATACTATTATTCTACAGTGTAACGGGAGGGATCTTAGCATCTGTATATACGGATATGGTCCAAGGTGGCATTATGATTGTCGCAGCACTATTAGTATTTACAACAGTAGTGATGACTTTTGATAATGGTCTCTTAGAGATGAATCAAATCGTCTATGAAGATGATCGTGCAGCCATAGGCCCTTGGGGAACCTTGGGCATGTTTGGATCCTTGTCGTGGTTACTTCTTTTTGGTTTGGGTGGTGCGGGCCAACCTCATGTGATCACTAAGTTGATGATGAATAAAAAAATAAGCGATGCAAAGCACATCTTGCCGATATCAATTATGGGATATGTGTTTAGTGGATTGTTGTGGGTTGGTATAGGACTTGCTATGAGAGCGTTGGTGATCAATGGTATGCACCCGCCACTGGATAGTCCAGATCAAGCGGCATCTCAGTTTTTGCAACATTATGCACATCCATTATTAGCAGGAATAGTTTTTGCGGGTTTGTTTGCAGCTATCATGTCTACTGCTGAGGCTTTTCTGAGCATAGGTACGGCGGCGGTTATGCACGATATACCCGAGTCTATTGGAGTCAAGGTAAGAAGACCTCTAACGACCGCTCGGGTTACTACTGTCGTACTAACTTTATTAGCAGCAGTTTTTGCAATTTGGTCTGATGACCTGATCGCTATGATTGGAGCTATGTCTTGGGGTATATTTGCAGCTGCTGTAGTGCCAGTTGTTACACTAGGTTTTAATTGGAAAAAGGCGACGCCCTTTGCGGCCAATATGGCTATCATCTCAAGTTTAGTGGTATTGTTTACAATTAAAATGATGAAGTGGACTTTGCCTTATGCGATTGACGCAGGAGCGTTTACATTAGTTTTGTCCTTGACCATTTTTGTAGGCATCTCACTGTTCTCAAAGGCACCTAAGCTCGATCCCGCAGTGGAGCGGGTCATGGATATGTAATCTGCATAGATTGAAAAAGAAACAGAGCTCTTCTTTTTTCGCAAAACATCTTTTGTCTTGGCATGGAGACATAGATCGTAAGATGCCCTGGAAAGAGACAAAAGATCCTTATAAAATATGGATATCTGAGATTGTACTGCAGCAAACTAGAGTCGCTCAAGGGACTGCATATTATAACAGACTGATAGAAGCTTTTCCGACGGTTCATGATTTGGCGGAAGCCTCAGAGGATAAAGTGTTGTCTTTATGGAAAGGGCTTGGATACTATGCACGAGCAAGAAATCTACATCATGCAGCAAAGCAAATCGTAACCGATCATAAAGGTGTTTTTCCAACTACATATGAAGATATTATCTCGCTTAAGGGAGTTGGTGTATACACAGCAGCAGCTATAGCAAGCTTTGCTTACAATCAACCATACGCGGTTGTGGATGGTAATGTCTATCGAGTCTTGAGTCGATACTTTAATCTGGCAACTCCTATCGATACAACCTCTGGAAAAAGAGAATATGCCACCTTAGCCCAAGACAATTTAGTCGATAAAAAAGCGAGTGACTATAACCAAGCCATCATGGACTTTGGCGCGCTACAATGTACACCCGTTTCTCCCAGTTGTGAGACTTGTGTACTGAGAGAGAGTTGTGGGTCTTATGCTCAAGGAACTGTGGACTTATTGCCGATCAAAGAGAAGAAGCTCACCATAAAGAGTCGATACTTCAACTATCTCTATATACGAAAGGGAGATAAAATCTTAATGAATAAGCGAGTTGGTAAGGACATCTGGCAAGGGTTATATCAGTTGCCTATGATAGAAACTCATAAGCGCTCATCGAAAACAGAAATCATGGATGCAATACGCGAAAACTTTGGTTTATCCGATCAAGATAAACCCAGGATCAAAAAGCTCTGGTATCATGAGCAACGGTTGACACATAGACTTATCCACGGCTCTTTCTATGAGCTAACATGGCATGAAAACATAAGTGACGGAGAATGGGTGTCGTTGGATGCATGTAGACATAAAGGAATCCCCAAGATCATTGATCTTTTTTTTAAAGAAGTGATCTCTTAAAAATATTCTAGCGGCATTGTTTTTTCAATATCTTTGGATACATCATACTTGAGAATTATGTTTAACAAAGTGACACTAATAGGCAACTTAGGAAGAGACCCAGAGTTGAGGCATTTTGAGGGAGGATCTATGGTTGCAAAGTTTTCTATAGCGACTAATGAAAACTATAAAGATCGTGCAGGAGAATGGCAGACTAAGACAGAGTGGCATGAGATTGTCTCTTGGGGCCCTCTTGCTCAAAGAGCAGAAAATGCACTTAAAAAAGGAAGCTTAGTATTTGTAGAAGGAAAGCTCACGACAAGAAAGTGGCAAGACAAAGACGGTAATGATAGATATACGACTGAAGTGGTTGCAGGGATCATAAAGCCGCTCGAAAAAAGAGAATCAGGTTCATCAGGCATACCTAATACAGGCTTTCCATCGATAGAGGACAGGTTTGAGACAGCTCCTAAGGCGACGGCTACACCAGCAGCGCCACAAGCAACAGCAAGTCCTGCAGCTCCTGTAGACGATGATTTACCATTTTAGCGTTATCTAATAACTCAACAACAAAATCTTTGGACCCGGACCCCCTTCCCCTTGATATTTTAGCACAGAGTTTTTTATTCGTTAGTAGTACGACTACGACGACTATTTTGTTGGCTGTCTTCTTGTTGATATTACTACTCTGCTCTGCTTTGATATCTGCCTCAGAGGTGGCATTCTTTTCTCTTTCTCCCAAAGATGTGGATGTCCTTAATAAGGAAGATCAACCTTCAAGCAAGCGCATCCTAAAGCTTAAAGAGTCTCCCAGACAATTATTAGCTACCATACTGATCAGTAATAACTTTATCAATATTGCAATCGTAATCATCAGTGAGATTGTCATCAGAAATATTGTCTCTGAAGAAACGCTTGATGGATGGGCTGGGCAGCTGCATGGCGTTATGGGTGCTTCATTGTTTACAATACAAGGGGTTTCTCGCTTCTTGAGTTTTATGATCACAGTGGTGATAGTCACTTTCTTATTGGTCCTTTTTGGAGAGGTGGCGCCTAAGATCTATGCAAACATCAACAACATCAAGCACGCTCGATTGATGGGTCGACCTCTTGTGTTTTTAGGTAAGCTTTTTTATCCATTGAGTAGGTTTTTATTGAGCTGGTCTGGCGGTATAGAAGAGAGGGTCTATCGACAAAGATTGCATAGCCACAGTGGCACAGATAGAAAGGAAATAGATAAAGCTATAGAGCTTACTGTAACCGATGGTGCAGATCAAGAAGAAGTTGACATACTCAAAGGGATTATAAAGTTTGGTGATGTTGAAACTAGACAAATCATGAAATCCCGTGTTGATGTGGTCGGACTTGATAAAGAACAAGGATTTAAGGAAGTCATTCAAATAATAAAAGACTCTGGTTTTTCCAGAATGCCAGTGTTTGAAGAAAGCTTTGATTCTATCATTGGGATTCTTTATGTAAAAGATCTTCTTGGTCTGACTAAAGAAGGCGATTCCTTCAAGTGGCAGACTATTGTTAGAGATAATGTTTTGTATGTCCCTGAGACTAAGAAGATTGATGAGTTGCTCAAAGAGTTTCAATCAAAGAGAACGCACATGGCCATAGTGGTTGATGAATATGGCGGAAGCGCAGGTATCGTAACCCTTGAGGATATCATGGAAGAAGTTGTTGGTGATATTAGGGATGAATTTGATACCGAAGAGGAAGTAGACTATGTTAAGATCAATGACCACACATACCTCTTTGAGGGTAAGACGTTACTCAATGATGTGGTTAGGGTGCTTAATTTAGAAGATGATGTTTTTGAAGGAGGAAGAGGCAATGCTGATTCTTTGGCAGGTCTAATATTAGAATTAGAAAGTGTGATACCTAAGCAGAATAAGATGATCACATACAAGAATATGAACCTAACCGTATCAAAGGTCAACAAAAGAAGAATAGAAAAAGTGAAGATAGTACTATGAGATATTTAGTAATAGCTCTTATTATAATTATGTTCTCTTGTGGTAAAGAACAAATATCTCAACCACGTCCACATCAGTACCCCAAAATTACATATCCTGCACAAGAGTACATATCTTATGTAAACGATGAATGCCCATTTGTTATGGATATTCCTGCTTATGCACAGGCAGAAAAAAAGAAATTATTGTTTGATGAAGTAGAGGCGGATCCTTGTTGGTTTGATATCTCCTTGATACAGCTAAATGCCACTATTCATTGTAGTTATTATCCTATCAGCAATAAGAATAAACTTGAAGATCTAGTAAATGATGCTTTTGAATTGGCGCGGAAACACAATGTCAAAGCGAGTTTTCGTGCAGAGTATGACATAGCAACCAAATCTGGAAATACAGGACTCATGTTTAAAATAAATGGGCCAGTAGCCACACCTTTTCAATTCTATATAACTGATAGTCTAAGTCATTTTTTGAGAGGCTCGTTGTACTTTGATGAGCGAGTCAACCAAGATAGCATATCTCCAATCGTAGACTTTATAGAAGAAGACCTTGATGTTATGTTAAACTCCTTGGAGTGGCAGTGATTCGTTTTACTGTTATAAGAGATTTGCAAATCTTAGAAAGAGTAATTCAGATTGAAATTTAATGTCCGTCTCAATAGATTAGACTCTGTGCCCAAAAGAGCGTTGATATTGCGATCTGGATTTTGTGCCGTGTTAGTAGGAATAGAAAATATGTACTGTATATAATTGACGTTAGCTCTGTTCAGCAAATTATAAACAGATAAGCCAACATCAAGAGTAGATTCACCTATATCAAACTTATATGATGCTCCCAAGTCTGTTCTGATATATGCTGGCAGTCGACTTATCCTTTCTTCTGGCCTCAATTGATCTCGTGGATCGTTACTTATTTTGTTAAGATCTGTATATGGCCGTCCACTGGCATAAACTATTGTAGCGTCTAAGGTCCAACTTCCTATTTTATATTCATTGATTATATTCAACTGATGTCTTCTATCATCCTGAGTTGGAAAAGGTGTGCCTCTGAGGATTTGGTCAAAGCTAATCGTTGACTCACTTAGTGTGTATGAGATCCATCCAGCATACTTTGGAAAAGTATATCCAAAGAGTACGTCTAACCCGATAGTTTTACCATCGCCTCTAAATAGTCGATAGTTTGTTTCATTGATCTGTTGTGGTACAACGTTGACTTCATCAAATCTAGGTGATAACAACGCTTGCTCTATTAGATTGTATCGCTTTTTATAATAAGCCTCTACATCTATACTAACTCTTCCCGTTTTATGAGTCCCTCCTATCATCAATTGATCAGTGATTCCAACATCAATGTTATTATTTGCTAATGTCCAGAAGTCTATGGCCCTTCCATATGCATTCTCAAAAGAAAGTTGTCGTACATACTGGTTATGCCTTCCTATTGAGGATTTGAACTTGACGTGTTGAGAGGCGTTGTAAGTAAGATTTAATCGAGGTGCTGTATATAAGTCTTCTTTAAAAGCTGTGCCTCGTAATCCAACATCTAAAAGTAGATTTTCTGATAACTGATATGCTATAGAACCAAACAAACTTGACTCTATGCCCTCACCTTTTCTTCTGATTATCCTTATATCGTCATTGTCTATGTTGGATACTGTCTCGTGTGATATGACATCGACACCTACATTCCAATTTATACTTTTAGAACTACTTTTTAGTATACTCTTGAATCCAAAGTCCCTCACATGGTTTTCTCGTGTATTAGTGGCAGAAAAGGTTCGATCATTGATCCTCGTCTCTCTAGTAACAGATAGACCAATTGTGCTGTAGTTACTAAAGCTTGTTGTGTATAGTTGAGACTCAAAGCTCAAGTTGTTTGTGAGAGTCTGTTGCAGCTTGAGACTTGCACCTTCGTTATTCCAATCTTCAGTGTTGATATACTTTTCAGTGTTCGATACATTTACACGCTCTCTTCTCGTGTTGAATTGATTTTCAAAAGAATCATCAAGATCATCTTTACTTCTGATATAGTTAAACGAGAGGTTGCCATGGTTCCAATCATAAAAGATCTTTCCATTGGCATCATAAAAAGAAAAATCAGGTATTGTTGCGATAAGTGTTCTGCGATCAGTCAGGCTAAAATCCTCTTGTAGTAATTGCATCTCACTATTGTTGCCCAGAAGACTTGAGAAGTCTGTATCAGAAGCATTGCGAAGTGATGATCTTGCACCAATTGATATAGAGAAGTTTTTACTGATAGAATGATTAATTGACGCTGCTATGGCGAGTAAGTTTAGGTTTATTTGCCCTTGAGTAACTTTAGTATGATCGGCAGAAAAACCATCGACCTTGAGCATGCCATCCATTTTTCCATCATAAGAGATCGGAAGATTGTTCTTATATAAAGTTGTATTGGTTATATAGGTTGGATTGATAGAACTAAACATACCATAATAATGACTGGCATCATAAAGCGGTATGTCATCTATCATAATTAGTGTGCCATCATCATCACCACCTCTAATATTCAACTTAGAAGAGGCATCGTTAAATGATGTAATGCCTGGCAACAATTGAATCTGCCTTATAACATCTGTACCAGCCAATCCTACATTGAGCGCACTTAGATGTCGGCCATTGAGAGAGACACTATGATCTTTGTTGGTAGAGATAATGTCAGGTCTGTCCTGGATCATAACCTCTTCTATTTCAAAAGTCTGTGCGTCTAAGAGTATTGCTCCGTTCTTAATATCTTTTAAGTTGAAGGATGTTGTTTTATAACCCAATAAATGAACCTCGATTATGATAGATACGCTAGGAGCAGTGAAGGTTACAACTCCGTCATCGTCTGTATATCCTCCAATCGTGGTCCCTGAAACACCAACGGCTGCTGATGGAAGTGGAAGCCCATCAGATCGATCAATAACCTTTAAAGTTATTTGTTTATTTTTTTGAACACTTTGAGTTGCACTTGTAAGTTTTGCTCGAAGCAAAACGGTCTTATCATCAAGGAGCTGATATTCTAGTGGATATAAAGCAGTTATCTCATCTAAGATGTCAGACAGATCTGGCGTGTTTGTTTTAAGATCAAAAACTTGATCAGTGAGAAGATTACTTGGATAGGAGAATTGAACTTGATATTCTTTTTCGAGTAGGTTTATTAAAGACTCAAGCGACGCTGACTTAGCACTGACCCTATATGAACGAAGCTGACCACTAACTGTATATGTTAGAAAAATTAGGAATATAACGATATAGCATGATCTGACTTTGTGCATTTACTCTTTTGAAGAAAGAATGATTTTTTCTCCACTGATCTCATATTCTATTCTAAGTGGCCACAAGATTTTTTCTAAATTACTATGTAGTTTTTCTGTGGATTCAAACGAACCAGTATAGCTGGCTTCAAGACTTAGATCATCATTCTCAAAAGTTACTCCATAAGAGAAGCTTAGTGATTCTAAAACTTTACTCAAAGGTTGATTGCTAAAAGCAAATAGAATGTCCTTTTGAGCCCAATTGTCTTCTAAATTATTATCATTTGACCATTGTGGATTTTTATAAAAGGCCATATCCGCAGTTAAGATTTTTTCGAGCGTCCCAGATGATACACGCACCATTCCTTCTGACACCAAGACTTGAAAAGACTCATCTCTTGATAAAACGTCAAACTCAGTGCCCAACACTTGAATCTTACCGTTTTCTGTGTTTACATTAAAAGGGACTCCTTTGGTTACTTTAAAATGACCTTGTCCAGATAGATCGACATTCCTTTCATTAGCCCATGCATCGTTTTCATATGAGAGGGTTGAAGACTCTGCTAAAGTAACTTGACTTGCTGCCGGTAGGGTGATCGATTGTGTTTGAGCAAGTGAGGTCTCATGAGATGAAGATCCCTGAGGAAACAAGAATACTCCCAGTAGGGCGACTGATGCTGCCGCAAGTAGGCCATAGATCCAGGTTCTTCGATGAGGCATAAGAGACACCTCTTTTGCCTGGGTAGACTCTTCTATTTTTGACCAAGTTTTTTGCTTGGAACGCGCAAAGTCATTTTCATTTTTAAATCGAATGCTTAATGCAGATTGTCTTGCATCAATAATCATGGATTGAGCATCAGGATGTTTGTCCATCCAAATTCTCCAATCTTTGTCATTCTGTTTGTCTAGAACCCAATTGACAAAGGCATCGTCTGTTAAAAAATCTTCTAGATGATACTGTAGATATTTGTCATTCACGACTTTCTATTTGTTGTACTATGGCGATTATAAAAACAGCTCATCTAGGTAGGCATCCCTTGTGCTGAAGCTGTAATTTGTAATACAAATATTTTCTCCGCTATTCATGATACTCTTACATGTGCCTCTCGCTGTAGCAGCATTAGTATGAGAACGCTCTAGAACACAATGTCCAAGTTCATGGAATATTAGAAACTCTTTCTTTAAGTCTGAGCTTGCGTTCCAATAGGTTTTGTCAACGTTTATTAGATTGGTTCCATCTGAAAAAGTCATACAGTTACCAATTACGTCAGAATCACTATCAACAAACTCAGTGGATACTTTTTCAAAATTCCAATTGATACTCCTACCCCTTAATTCTCCTTCGAGTGCAAAAGATATGAAGTATCCTATTATCTCTTCATCTACTTCTTCTTTCAGTATATAAGTATCGGAATCACCACACTGAGTGAAAAGCAAGATACAAAGAGAGAATAGTAGTGTTCGATTCATCTTTTATATTTATTTTATAAGTGTTTCATCTTATATATGTACTCAATTATTGGGCATTATTTTGGATTGCTCAATGAGCGCAAGATGAATTTTTCCCATCTGGCAGCTTCTTGGGCACCGGAGATGTTGTGTTCGTCATTGATAACAAAGGTGGGGACTACCGTGATGCCTTTGTTCTTATTTGCCGTAAGGCTATCATCAACTAAAGCGTTAGCTGCCCAATTGGCTTCATATCCTTGATTTGTAACGATTGCCTCTACAACATGTCGATCCGTCAGATCTTTGCCTTGCGTAAAGTAAGCTACGAACATCGCCTCTTTCACTTGCATGGCTGCTTGATGATCATTGAGATTGGCAAGTATATAGTGAAGCTGCAGTGTATTGGGTACAGTCTTGATGGACTTAAAGTCAAATGCTATGCCGACATCTTGACCTGCTTCATGAAGCAGACCTCCCACACCATGCTTTCGCGGAAAATCGCTTGTTTTCTTGCCCTCTAAAGGAATATCTGGATAAAGTAGATGAGGTGCATAAGTGAGCTTGATGCGGTCTTGACTATGGGTATTGTATATCGCTCTATTTAGACGTTTCTTTCCAACATAGCACCAAGGGCAGATGATATCAGAGACTAGCTTTATATGAAGGATAGAAGAGATTAAGCAATCGCTTTAGGTGTAATTATTGGATCAACATCAGTCATTTTAGATGCGAAGTATTCGTAAGTACCAAATAGAACAAAACTAAAGAAGATATCACCTAAGATAGCGTTTCTAAAGAATGGGATGCCGGCGGTATATGATGCCATCAATCCAGACATGTCTTTTACATATGGGCTGGTTGGGCCTATCCAAGAGCCAAAGTTAGTGATCAAGAAGAACAAGATGGCTCCAAGTGTACTGGTCAAAAGTAGTTTGCCCCAGCTTGCCTCTCTAAGTAAGAAGTAAGCCATCACACCTATAAGCAGGATAGCTCCATATACCCACATGCTTCCCATAACTTGGAAACTATCATAGTACTGAGCATAAACAACATTATTAAGTATAAGATCACTTGCCCACAAAACAGCAAGAGGAATAAACCATTTTTTAGCTCCTCGAAGGTGGCTTGCGCCTAAGATCGCTATCGCTGCAACAGCAGTGAAGTTAGGTATGATAGATTGACCGTCGACTATAAAAATAAATCTTGTTGAGATAGCAACAAGCATCAAAACAAGGACAAGTAATTCTTTCTTATTCATAGTACAAGTGTGATGTACAAATGTAAGCATGTTTGATGAAATAGGAGATGGTCTTAATTCAAAGACATAGCGGGCATCAAATGTACTGTGTTGTGGAACATAAGCTCGTTGTAGTCATAGTCCATATATGGCGTCATCGGGAGGCGATCGATATAAGATAATAACTCGCTTTCGCTTTCTGCTATCATAACGGCCCATACACGCGTACGATCAGAAGCTACGGTATAAGATAACAGCTTTCCATCTGTAAAGAGTCTGTCTATAACAGTTCTCTGATCAGGTATTATATCTAAAAAATCTTCTGTGAGCGGTTGAGGTATATCAAATTCAACCATATACTGCCTTAAGAATTCGTTACTCTGGTCCATTCACTGCAAAGTTCATAGTGAGGCGACTGTCGATCTCTGCAGGAGTGCTGCTTCTAAAGTTGAGTCTTACCTCGAGTGTTACTCTATCTTGGAGCAAGATATCTTTTACATCTGGCAATGAACTCAAAAGAGGCAACTCTTTTACGTTACTATTGATTCTATTGTGATAGAAGATCTCTTGATTAATCGTTGGGTCAGCAGAAGAGATCGCTCGTATCGAGATCTCTCTAATGATAGCCCAGTCTATCGCTACGAAGAGTGAACTCAAGACCGCTTGATCTGGATAAACCTGCTCGATACCTGCATCATCAAATGAGCCGTTGATGTAGTTCTCGATTCGGGTCGGGACATCTCTTATATACAGGTAATGAGTGTCAAATGAGTTAAGCCCTGCTGGAATCACCAGATCTGCCTCCATGCGCATCGTAAATAACGGCTCTGGCGTATTCTCACAACTGCTAAAAGCTATAGAACTCAGGATAACCAACAAGAGAATATACTTTCTCATACTCTATAAATCGTATAACGACATGAGATGTTGTGTTTGGGTGATCATTATTATTCTGTTGCTGCCCTGATCATCTTCTTAACCAAGTCGCTTAGTCGCTCTGATGACAACTTCTCTCTCAATCGATCCACGATGATCGGAAATGAAAATGGTGTGAATTTCTCTGGTTGTGTAATGATGATTTTTTGATTTTGAATGCGCTCAAGTGCTGCTCTTAATCTAGTCTCTTCAAACTGGAAAGTCATCACCTCATCATATGTCTGTAGAAACAACAAGTTATCAGGATCATACTCCTTGAAGACATCGAAGATCAATGCGGCAGATGACTGGAGATGCCTTTCTTTTTTGTACTTGCCTGGATAGCCTTGGAAGACAAGGCCTGAGATCTTTCCGATGTCTCTAAATTTTCTTCTGGCCATCTCAACTGAGTTCAAACTGTTTTGAATATCCAACAAGAGATTCTTTGTACTGAACAAGTCTTTGTTTAGAATATCAATGTCTATCGCTTGATCGCTGAGTAGTTCAAACCCATAATCATTCATGGCGATGCTAAATGTGATTTTATATTTTTCAGAGATACGCTGAGCAAGTAGAGCGCCCATGCCTTCATGTACGTATCTGCCTTCTATCGGATAGAATAGTAAGTGATATCCATCCTTAGAAGTGATGTACTCGATTAGAAACTCATCCTTATTGGGCAAGTGAGACTTTGCCGCTTGTTGATCCAGTAAAGGTGCCAAAACCTCTGTCTCCAGTTCTTCGATCTGATTGTAAGTATAGTTGCTGATCTTCTCTCTGATTAACGCCGATAAAGTTGATGAGAGTGGCATCCTCCCGCCCATCCAAGAGTGGACTCTTGCTTTCTTAGCTTTGGACTTTTTGACTTGTACAGTCATGTCTTTTATCCGGACATACTCTAAGGTCTGCCCTGCAAACCAAAACACATCTCCTGGTGACATGCTTGAGACGAAGTACTCTTCTATACTGCCCAATCTTTTTCCACTGACATAAGCGACATTGATAGAAGCACTGCTGACGATAGTCCCTATCGACATACGATGCATACGGGCTATCTTTCTACTTATTACTTTGTAGAGGCCATCTTCGATCACAACCTTGTGGTACTCATTGTAAGCAGTGAGTGATTGTCCCCCCGTCACTAAAAAGTCTAAGATCCAGTCCCATTCTTCTCGACTCATAGAGGCGTAGCAAAAGGTATCGCATACCTCTTTATAGATCGTCTTTTCATGAAAGCCATCAGAGACAGCTAAGGTGATCAGATATTGTATGAGGACATCATATGAACGTATATATGGGATGCGTGCCTCCATCACACCATTGGCAATGGCAGTTCTTAGAGCACCGCCCTCAATCAATTCTAAGCTATGCGTTGGCACAAAGTAGATTTTACTGACTGCTAGTGGCTGATGTCCACTTCTACCAGCACGTTGTATGAAGCGAGATACACCTTTAGGACTTCCAATCTGTATGATGGTTTCTACAGGTCTAAAGTCAACACCAAGATCTAGGCTTGATGTGCTGACGACTGCTTTGATGCGACCTTCATGAAGAGCTTCTTCGACCCAATCTCGGATTTCTCTACTGATGGAGCCGTGGTGCATGGCCATATTTCCCGCAAGGGATGGATCTACCTCCAGTAACTTATGGTACCATATCTCGCACTGGGCCCTTGTGTTGGTAAATATGATGGTAGTCTGACTCTTGTCCAATATCGGGATGACTTTCTCAAGGAGGTGAAGCCCGAGGTGTCCAGCCCATGGATACTTTTCAATCTCATCTGGTAGGACTGTCTCCACTGAGATATGCTTTTTGATGCCAGAGCGTACGATCGTCTTCTTTGAAGGGTCAGCACTAGGTCCAAGTAAGATATCAACCGCCTGATCTATGTTGGCGATGGTCGCACTGATGCCCCAGATCTTAAGTGCAGGTCTGAGTCCTTTGAGTCTAGAGATGGCCAATTCTACTTGTACACCTCTCTTAGAGCCCATGAGTTCATGCCACTCGTCTACGACTATGGCATTGAGATGCTTAAAGTACTTAGCATAGCCCTTGGATGCCATTATGATGTGGACGCTTTCTGGGGTTGTGATCAGTATCTCTGGCGGATTAGAGAGTTGCTTTTTACGCTGGGTTGATGTTGTATCTCCAGTCCGTACTTGTACTTCCCAATCAAGGTCGAGACCTTCGATGGCTCTTTGGCAGCTCATCTTGATCTCCTTGGTCAGGGCTCTTATAGGTGCTATCCAGATGGCTCTAAATCCGGATTTCGTCTTGCCCTGCTCGTGCATCGCTTCTATCAAGATGGGTATCAGAAGAGAGTAGGTCTTGCCAAATCCCGTAGGGGCATTGATCAGTCCAGAATACCCGGATAGATACTTAGTCCATGCCTCTTGTTGAAACGGGAATGGCTTCCATTCATTGGCGGCAAACCAATCAAGGCCAGGTTTAATATCTACTGTCTGAGGAGTCGATGGCATCTAAGATCAAAGTAACATAAAGATCAAAACTCCGACATTAGTTTATGTGTGAAGTCGCATAAGCCTGATTTTATACCCGTATTATCATCTTAACTTCTATTTTTAGGCACACTTAAATTACTAGAAACAAAGTATGAGCAAGACATTTTTTGGCCATCCGCAGGGTTTAGCAACATTATTCTTTACAGAGATGTGGGAGCGATTTAGTTTTTATGGGATGCGAGCAATATTGATCCTCTTCATGACAACTGAGACGGCTCAACAAGGTTTGGATCTAGATACTACGACTGCAGGTGCCGCTTATGGGCTATATACCGCTGCGGTATATCTCCTCTCTCTTCCTGGTGGTTGGATAGCTGACAATGTCATCGGACAGCGCAAGGCGATCTGGTATGGCGGTATACTCATTATGTTGGGGCATGCGATATTGGCGATACCTGCTGGACCGGGAGTCTTCTTCTTGGGTCTTGCTTTTGTGGCGATGGGTACAGGCTTTCTTAAGCCAAATATTAGTTCGATTGTAGGCTCTCTTTATGAAGGGGAAGATGCAGAAGCAAATGGAGATGTAGATCAAGGAGCGAGAAGAGATGCCGGGTTTTCTATATTTTATATGGCGATCAACTTGGGTTCTTTCTTTGGGCAAATCTTTGTTCCGTTGTTAGCAAGTTACAACTGGCACATGGGATTTGGACTGGCAGCTGTAGGAATGTTTTTGGGTCTTGTATACTTCAGAATGACAGAAGAAGAGAGCTTTGGAGAGATAGGATTAGCTCCCGATAAAAACCAATTAGTTGCATCAACAGAAGAGGCATCGAGTTCTTCTATCATGAAGTATATTATCCCATTGACTTTGATATTGGTACTTGTGGGTCTTCAGGTGTCTGGCAAAGTGGACCTGACATCTATTGTCGGTGTTGCCGAGGCTATGAAGTATGTGATTGTCTTAGTTGCAGTCTTTTATTTTGCTTATGTCTTGATAGCAGGCAACCTTACTTCTTCAGAATTTAAAAAAGTCTTGGTCATTGTCATGTTGTTCATTGGTGGCGCAACTTTTTGGAGTGGATTTGAGCAAGCGGGATCAGCGCTTAATTTATTTGCAAGAGATTTTACTGAGCGAAATATTTTTGGATGGGAGATGCCCGCTGGTGTTTTACAATCTGTTAACTCTGGCTTCATCATCATCTTTGCCCCTATCATCGGTGCGATGTGGGTCTGGTTGGCCAAGCGAAACATGAACCCAAGGACGCCTATCAAATTTGGAATTGGATTGATTTTATTGGGTGTAGGCTTCTACTTTATGGTGATGGCCGCACAAGTAGCAACTCAAGGGGCAAGGGCAGGTATGTTCTTCTTAGTATTGACTTACTTTTTTCACTCTATAGGAGAGTTGTTCTTAAGTCCTGTTGGGTTGAGTAGTATAACGAAACTATCGCCTAAGAGATATCTTGGACAGATGATGGGTCTTTGGTTTGTAGCCACATCATTGGGCAACCTAATTGCAGGGACATTTGGTGGCAACTTTGATCCATCCAATGTTCAACAAATGCCTGACTTATTCTGGACGTTTGTATTACTGCCTGTTGGCGTCGGACTTATCTTTTTAGCTACCAATCCAATTGTTAAGAAATGGATGGGAGACATTCATTAATCAAAAAACAAATTAGAAAATGTCAGACGAGCATAAACCATATATAGGCCCCGAAACTAAATTGCCAGAGACAACCATCAAAGCGTTCTTTTTAGGAGCTATACTGTCGATGGTGCTTGCTGCCGCAAATGCATATTTGGGATTATTTGCAGGGATGACTGTCTCGGCGTCTATACCAGCTGCCGTAATGTCAATGGCGATACTGAGGCTGTTTAAGAAGCACAATATATTAGAAAATAATATCGTACAAACAGCGGCTTCTGCTGGAGAGTCTGTAGCAGCCGGTGTGATTTTTACTTTTCCAGCACTCATCTTGATGGGTACATGGACGGAGTTTAAGTTTTGGGATACTTTTCTAATTGCAGTTAGTGGAGGTATCCTGGGTGTACTTTTTACAGTACCGCTGAGATCTGCACTAATTGTAAAGCAGAAGTTACTTTTTCCAGAAGGCGTTGCGACTGCGGAAGTTTTGAAAACTGGAGAGAAAGGAGGAAAGGCCGTTCGATTTTTAATAATCGGCGCCGCTCTTGGTGCAATTGTAAAACTCTTTGCATCAGGTATGAAGCTTTGGCATGAGGTTGCAGATGGTGCTGCTTTGATTGGAGGGAAAGCATATGCGTATTTTGGTATTAATCTATCTCCGGCTTTAATTGGAGTAGGCTATATCGTTGGTTTGAGAATTTCATTTTTGATTTTTGCCGGTGGTATGATCAGTTGGTTTATCGCGATCCCATATCACATATGGGCGAATGAACTTACTGTAGGCCCAGATGGTGCGGTAGCTTTGGGATTTGAAGTGTGGAGTACAAAGGCTAGATATATTGGAGTAGGGGCGATGATCATCGGTGGCCTCTGGGCATTGGTTAGTTTGAGTGGATCTATCGGTTATGCACTTAGAAGTGGAGTAGAAGCCTTTAAAAATAAGGTAGACATGAGTAAGGTGTTGCGAACCGAAAAAGATACTCCGATGAACTGGGTGTTGATAGGTGTTGTGGTGATGTTGGTTCCGATTTTTCTAATTTACCTAAGAGAGATACATGATGTTGCCATCACTGGATTGATGGCAGTGTTTATGGTGATTGTAGGTTTTTTATTTTCTGCAGTGGCGGGGTATATGGCGGGACTTGTCGGAAGTTCTAACAACCCGATATCCGGTGTAACCATCGCTACGGTACTTACCGCTTCATTGATCTTGTTGATTATACTTGGAGACAATGCTGAGCGTGGGCCGGCAGCAGCGATCTTGATCGGTGCTGTTGTGTGTTGTGCTGCTGCGATAGCAGGAGACAACATGCAGGACTTAAAGGCGGGTTATATACTGGGTGCAACGCCACAGAAGCAACAAATCATGCAGATCGTTGGTGTAGTAAGTGCTGCATTGGTATTACCATTTGTCTTGCAATTACTTTTAGAAACGAATGGTTTTGGTCCAAAAACAGCGGCCAATCCTGATTCGCTCAATGCACCACAAGCGTCACTGATGGCGAGTGTTGCAGAAGGGGTGTTTAATAGAAATCTACCTTGGCCAATGATCTATATCGGCATGGCCATAGGTGCGGCTGTTATCGCTCTTGATAAGTTTATAGAAAGTAAAGGTATAGATTATAAAATCCCAGTATTGGCTGTAGCGGTTGGTATCTATCTTCCTTTTGAACTGGACAGTGCGATCATGTTGGGTGGTTTACTAGCTTGGGCGATTGGTGCATATCAAAAAAGAAATAGAGGAGGTGTTGGAGATTTTGAGAAACAAGAATCCAAAAGTGAAGCAGCGGGGCTCTTGTTTGCCTCCGGGCTGATCACAGGAGAAGCCTTGATGGGCATCGGTGTAGCACTTATAGTGGCAATCACTGCTAATCCTGGAGTTTTACAATTTGTAAAATTAGAATTGGGAAGTATACCAGGTATCATCATCGTTGGTATCGTCTGTTGGCTACTATATAACTATGCCACAAAAGCCTTTAGTGACGAGTCTGATGAGTAAGATTCTAAAAACACTAGGTGTCATTTTGTTGGTTTTAATAGTGGGATTTCTAATTCTTAGGAGTCCAGATAAAAGTGTTGAAGAGCTAAAAGCTCTGTATACTGATGATCAATCTCAATGGATTGAGATTGAAGGTGTACCCGTTCATTATAAAAAAGAAGGCGCAGGCCCAGCTGTGATACTAGTTCATGGTACGGGCGCTTCTTTGCATACATGGGATGATTGGACTGAAGTACTTGATGATAATTATACTGTTTATCGGATGGATATTCCGGCATTTGGCTTGACCGGTCCTGCGCTAGATAAAGACTATACGATAGGTGCTTATGTTGACTTTATAAAAGACTTCGCACAAAGCCAATCCCTTGACACTTTTTCAATCGGAGGCAACTCGCTTGGTGGTTATATCGCTTGGGCATTTGCTGTGATGCATCCAGAAAAAGTGAGTAAGTTGATCTTATTAGATGCCGCGGGTTATCCGCATGAAGGAGACTCTGAAGCCTTAGCTTTTAAGGTAGCCACTAATCCTATCTTAAGACCGCTCATGAAGCATATCACACCAAAGAGCTTTATAGAAAAAAATATGCTCCAAGTATATGGAGACGACAGTAAGGTCACTGAAGAGTTGGTAACGCGCTATCACGACATGACGCTAAGATCTGGAAACAGACAAGCTTTTATAGATAGAGTTCATACAAAGCACAAGGATATATCGGATCGCGTCAAAGAGATCGAGTGTCCAACTTTGATTATGTGGGG
>CALDEM010000072.1 GCA_937942435.1 uncultured Saprospiraceae bacterium | reverse complement strand
AGATCTTGATTTTCAAATTAGCATGGCGAAATATATGGCAAGAACGAGTAGAGTATACAAACTTGTTTGTATATCAAATGTCTGGGGGACATTTGACGAGTGAACCGCGAAGCGGATGGGAGATGAAAAGTATTATTAACTTAATTATCAGATCTTGATTTTCAAATTAGCATGGCGAAATATATGGCGAAGCAAAACCAGAAGCCTAGTCATCATGTCGGCTATTGTAATAGGCGTTGCTGCCACCGTATTTATCATGGCATTCATAGCTGGTCAGATGCAATCCTTCATCGCCAACACTATCAAAAATGAAATCTCGCATATCCAGATCCATCATCCAGAATATAAGGTAGAGTACGATGTTTCATTAACGATGTCCGATATAGAAGAGAAGTTAAGTGACATATCAAAACTGGAAAACATTCAAGCTGTTACCTCAAAGACCATAGCTAATGGAATCATCTCTTCTGCAAAAGCAAGCAGAGGTATTATGATCGCAGGCATCGACCCAGAAGAAGAAAAGAAGCTCACTCAGATGAACCAAAACGTCATCGAAGGAGAGTACTTGAGTGCTGAAAAAAGAAACCCTATCCTTATTGGAAAGCGACTGGCAGACAAACTCAAAGTTGGCGTTAGAAAAAAACTTGTATTAAGATTTCAAGATAAAGATGGAGAGATTATCGATGCAGCTTTTAGAATCGTCGGCATATTTCAAACCAGTAGAAACAACTTTGATGAAGGCACTGTCTTTGTTAGACAACCAGATCTCAACAAATTACTCAATATAGAAGATGCCGCGCACAAAGTTGCTATCCTACTGCAAGACGAAAAAGGCATAGCTCAAAACAAAGAAAAGTTACAAAGACTATCTCCAGGTCTCTTGGTTGAAACATATGAGGAGATATCACCTGAGGTAAGATTATTTAAGTCTCAGATTGATATCTCAGCTAAGTTTATCATGACGATTATAATGCTCGCTTTATTCTTTGGTATTATTAACACGATGCTCATGGCCGTTTTAGAAAGATATCGAGAGTTAGGAATGCTGATGTCTGTGGGCATGAATAAGGTTAGAGTCTTTAGCATGATTGTATTGGAGACTTTTCTAATTGGACTCATCAGTGCTCCTCTGGGCATGCTTGTTGGATATATAGCCATACAGCTTACTGCTAAAAATGGCATCGATCTATCTGCATATTCTGAAGGTATGTCAGAGTTTGGGATGTCCTCAATCGTCTATCCTGCTTTGTCCTCCAATGCTTATATGCAAGTAGCCGTTGCAGTCTTAATAACTACCATCTTAGCTTCTGTATATCCAGCTTACAAAGCAATCAAATTAAAACCTGTAGAGGCTATTAGAAAAATATAATCTTAACTATGTCAGTCATTAGAGCACAGCAGATTAAAAAAACATACAATCCTAAGACAATACCCGTGCATGCGTTGCGAGGTGTAGATCTCAATATCGAGAAGGGTGAGTTCACCGCTATTGTAGGACCATCTGGATCAGGTAAGACTACCCTACTCAACATCATCGGTGGATTAGACAGGCCTTCGGATGGCAGCATAGAAGTTGGTGGCAGAGACATCTCAGCACTTTCTGATAATCAGTTGATAGATTTTAGAAAAAAGTACATTGGTTTTGTGTTTCAGGCATATAACTTGATTCCAGTATTTACCGCAAAGGAGAATATCGAGTTTGTGATGCTTCTTCAGAAAAAGTCAAAAGCTGAAAGAGATGCACGCGTTAGTGAGTTGCTATCAGCAGTAGGCATGACAGACAAAATAGACAAGAGACCTTCTGAGCTTTCAGGAGGACAACAACAAAGAGTCGCAGTGGCCAGAGCTCTTGCATCAAAGCCTACTTTTATCCTAGCCGATGAACCAACTGCCAACTTAGACTCTAAGTCTACAAGTGATCTGTTAGACATCATGGCAAAACTGAATCAAGATGAGAACGTCACTTTTGTATTCTCTACTCATGATCAGAGAGTGATAGATAGAGCCAGAAGAGTGATCACATTAGACGATGGCGTCATCATCTCCGACAACATCATAAATTAGAAAATGAGATTTTTTAGGATTCTAATATTCGTTTTTCTACCATCACTCTCATTGTGCCAAGAGGATGAGAAAAATTGGGATCTAACTGGTTATGTCAAAAATCTTCAAACTATCTACAACCTAGATCTCTTTGGGCAAAGAGATCTAGTTCAAGACAACTTATTACACAACAGGCTCAACTTCAAGTACTATATAAATGACAAATGGACCTTTAAGTCTGATCTAAGAAATAGAATCTTCTATGGCAACCGATCTATCTTCTTACAAAACTTTGATGAAGATGCCGGCAATGACTTCGTTGATCTATCTGGAAACATCGTAAATGGCGAAGGCTTGCTGTGGCACGCCATGATTGACAGGCTCTACTTCGAATACGCCTCTAATGATTGGGAGATTAGGATCGGAAGACAAAGAATCAACTGGGGTATCAATACTGTCTGGAATCCTAATGACATCTTCAATGCTTTCAACTTTGCAGACTTCGATTATGAAGAACGGCCTGGCAGCGATGCCATAAGAATCACTCATTACACTGGACCTACATCCAGCGTAGAACTTGCCATCAATGTTGCAGACTCATGGGATGAAATGGTAGTCGGCGGACTATGGAAGTTTAACAAAGGCAATTACGATTTCCAGTTATTATCTGGTTTTTTTGAAAATGATCTGGTTATCGGAGGTGGCTGGGCTGGCAACATTAAGAATGCCAGCATCAAAGGTGAGTTTGCTTACTTCGCTCCTCTCGTTGAAGAAAGAGAAAAAGCTTTTGCGGGGACACTGGCTATAGATTACAATTTTAATAAAGGTTTATATCTCAATCTTGGATTCTTATTTAATAGTGCAGGTGTGACCACCGGTGGTTTAGAAAGTTTATTCACCAGCCAGTTATCTGCGAAGAATTTGTATCCCTTTAAGTATGCCATATTTACACAGGTGAACCAACCTTTATCTCCACTCCTCAGTATCGGTATAGCTAACATCTATAGCCCAAGTCAAGCAAAAGCTCTTTTCTTCAATCCAACTGTCACCTACTCGATCTCAGACAACTGGGATCTCACTATGGTAGGACAACTGATGTTTAACCAAGGAGTAGAAAACTACGAAAGCCCTATTCAGGCTTTCTTCTTACGATTTAGATATAGTTTTTAGTTAGATACAATTCCCCCCTTCACATAAAAACAATATACACATCAAATTAATAGTATATTGGTCCAATAATATGATTTTGCCTAAACTAAACTACCAAAACCTCCTCTTTTGTTTAATTTTTAACAATATATTGCTACTTCTATCTTTAGATGTTTATTCACAAGGAGAAGCTAATAATTGGGCATTTGGATGTTCTTCTGGTTTAAATTTTAATCCTGAGACACCTCAATATTTTCCTTCAGCCATTACTACAAGGGAAGGCGTGGCAGCTATGTCTGATCGGGCTGGAAATCTATTATTTTATACTGATGGACAAAGGGTTTATAATAATCAACATATCGAAGTTGTTAGTGGCATGAGAGGTCATTCTTCTTCAACCTCATCTTCAATAATTGTTCCTCACACTGAAGAAGTGACCCAATATTGGATTTTTACTGTGGATCAAGGGCCTGGTAATCTTGGTGTTAACTACTATTTATATGATACAAATCTAGAATCGCTAATAGCAGCTCCTGTCAACGTAATATCATCAGCACCAAATAGAAATCATACTGAAAAGATCACTGCTGTCAGAAAATG
>CALDEM010000071.1 GCA_937942435.1 uncultured Saprospiraceae bacterium | reverse complement strand
GATGATGATCACAAAAGACTTGAAGTTGTGCCATCATGTTTAGATGTTAGATTTGGGGGCTATCACTCAGAGATTATTGACTACATAGAGGATTTTAAATCAACGCATGATATAACTCTTGATCCCATATATACAGTAAAGGTGATGATGACTCTTGATGACCTGGTGGCCAAAGATTACGTCCCGAAAGGATCAAATGTTTTGGTGTTGCATACAGGCGGTCTTCAAGGTGTTGAAGGTTACTATTATCAATATCGAAAGAAGTTAAAGACCCAATAAGAACTTAACTACGTAGCCCATGGCAATGCCGATATAATTGCCTGTAGCAAGCCCTATCAATGATGCCGCGATGCCACCCAGTATGACGGATCTGTTTTTTAAAGCCTGAGCCACTTGTGGTATGAAGACTGGTCCATATATAGCCGCAGTAGTAGTGATGATAAAAGTATCCCTATCTATTTTGAAAAGCTTACAAAGTATCAATTGTATGATAATTGTAATTATAAAGATAAGCGCTACGAATAAAATGTAAGGGCCACCTTCTTCAAGTAGGCTTCTGAAGTCAGACATCATGCCTACCGCTACGCCAAACATCAGTAAGCAGTAATCGCCAATCTCAAAAGATCCCTTGAGTGATCTTATCTTATTGTTGAATGAACACATGATTGCTATGGTGGTCACAAAAACCACAATCAAAGTAGCTTTTAACGCTCCAAAAAAGATATAAGAGACTAAGACGCCTAAAACAACTATTAACGTCGTAAGCGCAAGAGATATAAATATGTCTTTTGTATTCATCAAGTCGTGCCGTAAGTAGCTGACGTGATCGTTGTCATGGTCCGCATTATGCTTTGTAAAAGATCTTAAGATCAGTCCATAAAGCCGTTGGGCAACAGATAGCAAGAATAGCAAGTGTATAGCGCCCCATAATATCTGTGCGCTATTAGTAAGTGTGAAGACTTCATCTTGTGCACCTAAGGCAAGACCGACTGCAAAGAGATTGGGCGTACCCCCAGAGTGGATACCAGCCATCATCCCTGCCGGAATCCAGACATCATCGATATGCGATGCGAAGAAATAAGATACAAGTGAAACAGCAACAGAGCCACCTATGACTGCAAATAAAAAAGCTAACAAAGTTTGTTTAGACTGACTCAGCCACTCCTTAACATTAGATGAAAACAAAAGTAACGGTAGTGCATACAGTATGGAGAGATCCCTAAAGAATCCCGTGATACGCTCATCGACAGTCAGCAAGTTGAAGTTGCGGATGATGATACCCGCAGCAAAACACAAAACTATCGGGCTTAGAAAGGAGACAAACTTTACACGATCAGCAGACCAGGTAGCCACTACAGGTACCAAGATGATAATCAAGATGAGTAAAACAGAATGAGCCAATATCAGAAGTCAGTCTTTGAATTGGCATATATAAGCAATCCTTTGCGATTATAACGCTTAAGAAAGTTAGGATATAAAAAAGAATGTAGTGTTAGAGCTTAGTTTCCTTTAACAAGCCTAGTATGGCCATTACCTTTTTTTTCGACAGGAACTTGTCCTTGATCTTCTTTGTATCGATTGAGATATGCCGACCATGATATCTTCTTGTGCGAGTCTTCTGCAAAATAATGCATGATTGGATCAAATGTTTTAGCATCTATAAATCCAGCAAGCGCTTGGATAACGTTGCGATCTTCGTCCAAAAAGACAACAGTCGGATAGCTCAGCTTACCATTTGTGAGCATAGCCGCAACCTCATGGTACCCTTTTTTACCTCCTTTGACGAACTTGTATATCTGTTCTTTGAAAGTAATATCTCCTTTTTGCTCAGCATCGAACTTAATAGGGATATAGTTTTCGTTAATGTATGCAGCTATATCAGGATTTTGAAAAGTCGCTTTGTCCATGCGCTTACACCAACCACACCAGTCCGTATATAGGTCTACAACAAACTTCTTAGGCGTTTCTTCAGCCTTGGTCATACCTTCTTCCCAAGTATACCAATTGATAAGATCTTGGGACTTGATGACAGTTGTAGTAATAAGAAATATGCTAAGAGCGATATATTTCAACATTGTTACTTTTGAACACAGCGAAAGTACATATTACATTCTATATAATCCAAGTAATAGGGCTTGCTTTAAGTCTTATTTAGGACTTCTTTAACCTCTCTCAAATTAGGAAAGTCCTGTTATTTAAGTTGTTGATTATAAACACCTTATCACCAGCCAGGTTTAGTTTAGCCATGATTCTACCACTTATATTGGGAGATTTGATGCCTTTACTCACACACTTATTTGTCTGAATGACCCTTGCTTCATGCCAGAGCTGCTCCTTGATACAGTGGTTTAGTATGGTTTTCCCTCCTTCGATCATGCATTGTGCATGGCCAAGCGCATGTACTTTTTTAAGTATCACTTCGATGCTCCATTCTTCTTCTGTCATGGGATAGATTGACACATATTTGCCATGAGCGACATAGTTCTTAAGTGTTGTAAAGACTACGGTCTCATGGTCGTCTGAAAGGATGTGATGAGTCTTTGGAACCCTTTCATATCTATCTAAGAGGATGCGAACTGGTGACTTACCATGACCTCTACGATTAGTAAGCTTAGGATTATCGATAACAGCTGTGTTCGTACCTATCATGATCGCATCGATCTCTTGACGCCACTTATGTACAGCAAGCTTAGACTGCTCATTGCTCAGCCAGATTTGTTCATCTGCTCTACCGATGAAGCGATCCTTGCTTTGTGCCCACTTAAGGATGATGTAGGGTAAGTTTAGTTTTTGATGCACAAAAAAAGGTGTGATCATCTCCTTGCCTTCAGCTTCTAAAAGACCAAACCGCACCTCGATACCATGTTCTTTAAGCTTTCCCATGCTCTTCCCTGCAGTTTCAGGGTTGGGGTCTTTAACACTAATAGTTACTGAGTCTATCCCAGCTTTTAAGATGGCATCCACACAAGGCGGCGTCTTTCCTTCATGATAACAAGGCTCAAGCGAGACATACATATGTGCTCCTTTGATGCGGCTTCTGTTAGTGCGGGACACAGATCTAAGTGCTTCAATCTCGGCATGAGGGCCACCATACTTCTGATGATAACCTTCTCCTATGATGGTTCCTTCTGCCACTATCAGTGCGCCAACTTGGGGATTGGTTTTGACATGATATGACCCTAGAGAGGCAAGATGAAAGCAACGTCTCATCCTTAGTCTATCCACCTCATCAAATATCATTACTTATATAAGTGTGGCTAGCTTCTCGGCAACATAATCCATCTCTTCTTCAGTATTGTGGTGAGATATGGACAAGCGCAAGGTCTTCCTGTCTTGAGGAGCATCTATAGCGGCTAATACATGCGAATCATGCTCTACACCAGAGCTGCAAGCACTACCTGCAGATGCACAGATGCCATGTATATCGAGGTTAAAGACGATCAAGTCTGACTTCTCTGATTTTGGGATGCAAAGGCTAAGTATGTTACTTAGGTAATTTTTATCCTGATTGCCGTTATAGTGTATATCTAGTCCTTTCTCGGCCACCTTGCCTTTAAAGTGTCGACGCAGAGACTCTACTTTGTTGAGGTGCATCTCTCGGTTTTCGACGAGCCAATCTAGCGCTTCCGCAAATCCTGCAATACCATATACATTCTCTGTGCCGCTCCTCATCTTACGTTCTTGTCCACCGCCTTGGATATATGCTTCTATGTTATTGTCATTGTTGATGTACATCATACCGATGCCTTTTGGTCCATATATCTTATGTCCAGAAGCAGATAAGAAGTTGACTTTGGTTTTGGATAGATCTATTGGATATTTGCCTACGGACTGTACAGCATCTGTATGAAGTAATGCGTCATGCTTTACGCACATATCACTCACAGCCTGAAGGTCTATCATCGTACCGATCTCATTGTTGCCATGCATCAAGGAGACTAAAGTCTTAGTATCCTTGTGAAGCTTTTGATCGAGCTCTTCAAGGTTGATATTGCCTCTTCCATCTACCTTGAGAAAGTCTATCTCGACATCAAATAAAGAGGCTACACTCTTTAGACTATTGAGAACGCAAGGGTGTTCAGTTGGGCTACTGATGATGCGCTTTACAGCTAGATCACGTACCGAACAATGGATGATCATATTATTAGACTCTGTAGCGCTCGAGGTGAAGAATATCTCTCCCGTAGAAGCTTTCAGATGCCCAGCTACTCGCTTGCGCGCATCTTCGATAATGGTCCGAGCCTTACGCCCTGCTTGATGTATAGAAGAGGGGTTGCCATGAGTCTCTCTCATCACCTTGGTCATGAGATCGAGAACCTGAGGTTGCATAGGCGTTGTGGCAGCGTTATCTAAGTATACTTTCATGATTGGAGACTACTTTACTTATTGACGGCAAGGTATATCTAATCTTTCTAAGAACTAAGAGGAGATAAAATTATGTTGAGGGTAATTTTCGTTGAGACGACTATTCTGATTGGTGTTATCGATAGCTTAATCGCCAGTAAACCTAAAACATTTCTTCTGTAGAGCGCTCGACAATTGTTTTCTGATTTTCATAAGTAATGTAAAATCATGGATTTATATGGGATAGAGAACTAGTGCGCTTATTTGATTTACATTTCTTGTGTGAGACAGCGATACAAGTGACTATTGTGAAGTAGCAAAGGCTATCTATTGTCTTAAGTTGGCTTTCCTCTTATAAGGATAAAGTCTTACCCGTAGAGATCTTCAATAGTCTTCCTCTCTATCTTTGCAATTAAGTGAAAGAGCTGATCTTGCTCATGATCGGCTAATTTGCTGAAAAGCAAATCACCTTCTGTGATAATATCTCGCCCAACTTCTAAACCACGTACTTCTTTCGCACTATACAGGTTAGGCTTCTTTTTCATTTTTGCGATCAACTTATTGACGATCTCAATGATCTTTTTTACAAGCTTTCGATCATGAAGTGTTTCAAATAGAACTAAAGTATCCTCTATAAATTCGTGGATGATACTACGAGGTATTGTTCTAATCAGATTATTTAAATCTTCACCAGAGTAGGGTGATGACAGCTCTTTTTTTATAGCGGCATTGACCAAGTGGTTTTCTAATTGTGTTGCTGCTTTAAATGACTGAAGCGCTTTGAGTCCTGCCTTCAATATCTTAGGTAAGTGTATGCCATATCTTAGTACAAGTCCACCAGAATCAAGAAGTATGCGGATGATTTGGGCTGGGTTGTCTATATGATTGGTAAGGCTATCGAAGGCTTCATCCAGTTCTAATCTTGTGGCTGGTGGAGGATAGATGTAATCTAAGAAGTAATCTTTTAGGAGGTTCATTTTATCCTCTGAGAATGACTGAGGTAACTCATGGTGCTCGGCTATGTTTTGATATTGATATCGGTCGCGGATGAGTTCGCGATATGCTACGATGATATCATTGAGAATGACCTTCTTATTCATTAACGCTAAGATCGTAGATCATAACTCGAAGACCTAAGAAAACTACACTTTAATTAGAAGACGCCAGTGCTATTTTGCTGACTGTAGATTTTGGTTGTGCTAATCCTTCGTAGATCCAATTGGCAAGCGCTTGTCTATTCTCCTTAAGTAAGATACGCTTGTGGTTGTGCTTATTCTGGATATTGGCCAACTCTATGAGCACTGCAGGTGGTTTGGTGTTTCTTAATACGTAGAACTTGCGTTCATGTAGATATCCCTTGTAGCCTCTATTCTTTTGATAGTAGTTGTACTTTTCTTGAAACTTGTCCCTGATCTGTCCTGCTAGTTTTTTTGAAGCACTGCTTCCTTTTGCGTAACAAAAGAAAACATCTTGTTTTGTTGATTTAGAATTAGAATCAATATGAAGAGATACTACAACTTGGTCTTTTACACCTTGTCTTTCGTACTCTCTGTACTTTTTATTGATATAGTTAGTGCGCTGCACGAGCCTTGACATATGATTTGCGGGAATCTTAGAGTTATCCGCCAGCCTTTCGTCTTTATCGCATTTTAGTATCTGGCTATCGCGTATACCATCGTTTTTATCCTTGACGACTAACTCTACAATTGCACCATGCTGTCTGAGCTTTTTGTCTAGTCTTAGGCTTACATCATAAGCGTATTCGTCTTCGCATAACCTTGAAGAACAATCCTTACATACTGCTCCTGGATCTGGGCCACCATGACCACTTACTATATAAAACACCTTACCCTTGAGGCTTTGATCTATCATCTCAACATCAGAATGCTTAGCTCCGTATATATCATCAGAGAATGCTCTAACCTTATCTCTCTTGATGACAGCTTGGGCAACTTTATTTTTCTTGATTTCTGGTTTTATCACGGCGAACTCATTAGTAATAGGGCGTGGCTTATTTTCTCTCATTTCAGTAAATGGAACCCAGAGTATGTTGCTCTTTGTAAAGTGGGTAAGACGAGCTCCTTTTTTCCATAGCTTCTCATTGTATTCTTTGATGCGTACTGCTTTTTGCCAGTCATTGATGCCTATCGTTGTTCTGATACTCTTCTTATCATAGTTGTAGAGGTAGATAGGTAGCTTGTATCTCTTGTGTAAGAAGAGCTTAGATTTACTTGTCAACTCATTGAGACTTAAAAACTCTTCCTTCAGTCCATTGGATTGCGTAAAGTCATATCGTGCAAGTAGGGTAGCTAAAGCATCGCCTGGCTTTGGCTGCACCCTATGTATGTCTCCATCAGTTATCTTGGAGGATGCCGTTGCTCCATATGAAGAAATAACAACCATAACTAAGCTCAGAATTATTATCGCCTTATTCATCTATTCACTTTTCTAAGCTATAACTTGCACATGATTTGCGAGCGACCATTGAAATGGCATTCGCTAATCATCTTGTATATCATAACTTGTTGACAAACAAATATATACAATTTACTAAAAATCATAATATGTTATGATTTAGAGTTTTTTATCGATATATAATCTGTTGATAGTGAATGCTCTTTTTGCTCAGGTGAAGCACGACTTCTTGGTAGAATATCGAAACTGGCCTCAGTCGCTGGCACTTTTGCTATTTATGTGGACGATTGCATATGTGATATTTCGGGTTCGACCAGAGATATCGATGCAAGAGTTCAATTTCGTTTTTTGGATTATACTATTGTTGATTTCTATCAATGTTGCCGTACGTGGTATGTCTCATTCTGGTCCAGGAGAGCGTTTGATGCTATATACATTGGTCTCACCTACGATAGCACTGATATCACGGATCTTCTTCAATGTTATATATCTACTCATCGTGTCACTGGCATTCTACTTTGCTATGATGATGCTCTTTTATCCACAGATCAGCCCAGATATAAAATATTTGACATTAGTCGTATCAGGTGCTTCGTCGATAGGAGTTGTTTTGTCATTTATCTCGGCCATCAGTAGACATGTCACAGGCCAAAATACGGCCATGAGTATACTCTCTATACCGCTATTGATACCTGTAGTTATACTCTTGCATGGCATCGGTGGCAATCTTTTGATGGGCAATCAACTTCAAGGAGGAAAATATGTTATCATTTTGGGCATCACAATGATGAGTGCTGCGTTATCCATTATATTATTTCCATATATCTGGCGCGAGTGAAGAATTACGGATTTGTTTATAAGAGTTGGTGGAAGATATTAGGGCTGCTCGTTCTGCTTTATGTTTTCATTGCTGGATTTTGGGTGCCCTTGCGTCCTGGAATATTGAGCGTAAGTGAACTGCAACTTAAAGCAGGAGAACCATATAGCATTGATGTTGCCACATACAATGGACATTTCAATGATCCAACCAAGGAGCTCAGTGCCTATATCAAGATTGATTCTGTACATATCACTAAGGTGCCATATGTCATGGTGACTGAGCGCAATAGTATCAATCTAAGAGGAACCCTACCACAGAGCACACCAGGTAAGGAGGAATGGACTGATGCAGTTTTAGTCTTGCATGACAAAGAAGACGGCTTTTTAGTCTATCCACCGGGATTTGTAATCGAGCGCAGTCAATCAACAACAGTCGATATGATCAATGCCTCAACTTGGTCAGATCAGATAACGGGTTATGAATTCAAGTGGTCATTTAAGTTTCCATTTGTAGGTAACTTATATGAGACTGTGAGAAACACTTTCTTTCATGTAGCGATTTGGATGGCGCAGTTTGTTTTGCTCTTTATAGCGTTGATCTATAGCATCCGTTATCTCCGTTCAGAAGAGTTAGTGTATGATGCAGTAGCTTCTTCGTTTACGCATGTTGCAGTTGGGTTAGGTGCATTGGGCATTATAACCGGTTCTATCTGGGCCAAGGCGACTTGGGGTACTTATTGGACCGATGATCCAAAGCTCAACATGTCAGCTGTTGCGATGATGATATATCTGGCATATTCTATCTTGAGATCGTCTATGCCGGACACTGATAAGAGGGCTAAAGTGAGTGCAGCATATAATATCTTTGCTTTTGTAGCGATGATCCCTTTGATCTTTATCATTCCGAGATTAGATGATAGTATGCATCCTGGCAATGGCGGCAACCCCGCTTTAGGAGGAGAAGATATGGACAGTACTTTGCGCCTTGTTTTTTATCCAGCGATCATTGGCTATACACTATTGGGTGTATGGATATCGTCTCTTCTTTTTAGATTAAGAAGGTTAGAGATTGCTCGGGTTAACCGATTTTTGCGAGACTAATAGTGCGTTCACTTTCGTAAATGAAACAAAGGAAGATTATAAAATTAAAATAATGAAGAAGTTTATACTCAGTGTGCTAATAACAATTGTTTCTGTTTTAAATAGCTCAGCGCAAACTGTTGATCATTATAACAGCTCGGGTAAGTTGATGGCCGTTATCTTATGTGTTGCAGTCATACTGATCGGTATAGGGCTTTTTCTGTTTTCGATGGAGCGCAGGATCTCTAGCATGGAGCAAAGTTTAGAAGATGAGGCGAGTACTCATTGATCATTATATACTCATTTATATTTTTGAATAACTGAAGAACTAAAATAATATGTCAAAACTATCAAGCAGTTTCTACACTACTGTACAACGCAATTTTGATAATGCGGCTGCTCTAACCGATCATCCGAAAGGCTTGCTCGCTCAGATTAGAGAATGCAACGCTGTTTATCAAATGAGATTTCCAGTCAAAATTGGAAATACTTATGAAGTAATAGAAGCATATCGAGTCCAGCATAGTCAGCACAGGCAGCCTACCAAAGGTGGGATCAGATATAGTGCGATGGTGGACCAAGAAGAGGTGATGGCCTTGGCCTCCTTGATGACTTTCAAATGTGCCATTGTAGATGTGCCATTTGGTGGAGCTAAAGGAGGAATCAAAATCAGCCCAAGAAAATATAGTGTCGACGAATTACAAAAGATCACGAGACGCTACACTGTTGAGCTAATTAAAAAAGGTTTCATAGGTCCAAGCGTAGATGTACCAGCTCCGGACTACGGAACAGGGGAAAGAGAGATGGCATGGATATTAGATACATACCAGACCTTTTCAAGAGGAGAGATTGATGCAGTGGGTTGTGTAACTGGAAAACCAGTAAGTCAAAACGGTATCCGTGGAAGAACAGAAGCAACAGGTAGAGGCGTATACTATGGTCTCAGAGAAGCATGTAGTCATGAAGATGACATGAAAGAGATCGGACTAACGAAAGGTATCGCAGGTAAGAGAATCGTAGTGCAAGGATTTGGTAATGTGGGTACTTACTCAGCTTCAATATCTCAGGATGAAGGGGATGCAATAATTGTAGGTATCGCAGAATGGAATGTTACCCTATACAATCCAGATGGTATCGATATCGCTAAGCTCATAAAGTACAAAAAGAAGAAAGGATCCATCCTCGGATTCCCGGGAGCGAAAGCGTTAAAAGATAAAGACGAGTGGGTGAGTATCGATTGTGATATACTAATCCCTGCGGCATTAGAAAATCAAATCACTTCTAAAAACGCTCGTAAGATAAAAGCGAAGATCATAGCAGAAGCAGCCAATGGACCTATCACAGCAGGCGGCGAAGCCATCCTTAATAAGAAAGGGTTAATGATCTTGCCAGATATGTATCTCAATGCAGGAGGTGTAACCGTCTCATACTTTGAGTGGTTAAAAAATCTATCTCATATGAGATTTGGTAGAATGGAAAAACGATTCAACCAAAACACTTATGCCAATATCATAGGTACAGTTGAAAAACTAACTGAAAAGTCAATCTCTGCCAAAGAAAAGAGGCTCATCACAAGAGGCGCAGATGAGATAGATCTTGTAAGATCAGGCCTTGAAGAAACAATGGTCATGGCCTATAAAAATATCAGAGATATCAAAAAGCGCAGACGTAAAATAACAGACTTAAGAACAGCAGCATTTATAAGTGCGCTGGATAAAGTTGCAAATGACTATATCGCTATGGGCGTATTTCCATAGTGGGTGTTGGATGAGTGGTTCTTTGCGTTTGTAGGTTAGTCGATGAGAGGTCAGGAGACCTTCATCTCAAGGTTGTCGAGTTAATTGAGCCAAAGGTTTCTTAACCTCTTGGCGAAGTTTTATCGGGTTAAAGCTCATTTCTAATTGTTAAAAATCTGAAATTCTTTTCACCTATTAGATAAGACGTCGCAGAAGAATATCTATAATCTTCAGGATTTTCTACACTCTTGTAATTTCCTTTGATGGGATTGTTATGAATGTAAGTTAACTTTTGAAGGTAGACGTCATTATGCCTTATTAGTAAGTCTGTTTTTGACTGTTTCCAAATTTTGTGTTCACGATCAATTCTTTCTGACTTAAAGTTTTTGAGATATTCTTCGTTTGTAATTTTTAAATACTGGACTATTGCTCTTCCCGTGAATTTTGTAAAACTGGTCCTTAATACTTTAGGGTCATGTAGATTAACTTGCCAGATTAAGTGGATATGGTCTCTCATTATTACGAATGAGTATATTTTGCATTCTTTCATGGTGACCATATCATTAAAGGAATTAATTATGATATGATTACTCTCAGGAAAGTCAATGAAAAGGGATACCCATTTATTTATTGTAAAAGTTGAAAAGTAAACATGATCCATCTTAAGTTAAAATTAAACTGTGCTGGTGGATTTGTCCAAAAATTAGTAAGAATCTTTAAGTCGATAAGAGGCAGGAGACCTTCATCTCAAATTGTGTAGAATTAATTGAGCTAAAGGTTTCTTAGCCTCTTGGCGTAGTTTTGTAATTGGGTCGATGAGAGGTCAGGAGACCTTTATCTCAAAAGTGCTTAGGCAAATCTTAAGCCAAAGGTTTCTAACCTC
>CALDEM010000070.1 GCA_937942435.1 uncultured Saprospiraceae bacterium | reverse complement strand
CTTTTGCTAAGTCTTAACGCTGTATAAACTTGCTTCTTACTACATTAGCCCAAGATGCATGTTGCAGATACACTAAGATTTTCATCCAAGCTATCATTAACCAAAAGTGTTAATGCTTTAAAGCTGTTATCATCGTATTATTTGGCGAAAGCCTTGCCTCAACAACAACCTTGGGGACAGCCTATGACCCTATCTGTCGAGCCCACAACGGCTTGCAATCTCAGATGCCCTGAGTGCCCAAGTGGTCTGAGGTCTTTCACACGGCCGACAGGTACACTCTCACATGACTTGTTTGAGAAGATGATAGATGAGACTGCGAAACACTTGATGTATCTGATCTTTTATTTTCAAGGTGAGCCTTATATCCATCCTTCGTTTTTGAAGATGGTTAACTATGCTCATCATAAAAAGATTTATACCATCACCTCTACTAATGGCCACTTTCTCAATGATAAGAACGCCGAGGAGACTGTGCGTTCTGGGTTGGATAGATTGATTATTTCGCTTGATGGGACAACGCAAGAGGTATACGAGCAGTATCGCAAAGAAGGCTCTCTCGACAATGTTGTCCAAGGCACTAAGAATGTAGTAAAGTGGAAGAAAGAGCTGCAATCAAAGACACCTCATATCATCTTCCAGTTTTTGGTGGTCAAACCTAACGAGCATCAGATCGATAAGGCTAAAGAACTCGCCAAAGAACTTGGTGTGGATGAGGTGAAGTATAAGACTGCGCAGCTCTATGACTATAAAGATGGTAATCCGCTGATGCCAGAGCAAGACAAGTACAGCCGATATAAGAAAGACGCATCTGGTACCTACCAACTAAAGACTTCTGTCACTGACGAATGCTGGAAACTATGGCATGCATCTCTCATGACTTGGGATGGACAGATATTACCATGCTGTTTTGACAAGGATGGTCAACATCCGATGGGAGACATGACAAAAGAATCATTTAAAGATATCTGGCGATCAGATAAGTATCGATCGTTTAGATCACAACTAAGTGCAGGCAGAGATAATATAGATATCTGCCAAAACTGTTCTGAAGGGTGTAAAGTATGGGCATAAGTTAGTAGCCCAAAAAACTTCTTAAAGAGGGAGGCCATTTTGATTCTGGCCATAGATCCAGATCAACATAATGATAAACAAGATAAAGTATACAGCAACCCAACCCACTTTACTACCTTTCTTTCCGTAATTAATTTCTTCTGGTCCGTGTGACATGAATGGTCAACTTTAATTATTAGCTACAAAGAAAGGCAATTCTCAGATATTGATGTATGGTTTATTGTTAATTACTTACATAATTATTGGTCAGATCGGTTGGCATGATTGTCTTACCCATTCTGCAACTGATCCAGATAAATGCGGAAGCAATTTTTTAGCAACCAGCGCATGATAAGTATTGATCCAGTTGACTTCTTCTTTAGTAAGTAAATCGTAGAGGATTATGGATGTATCCAAAGGAAATAAGGTTACGTGTCGATGCTTGAGAAATCCTGCATGATCACTTTCTTCACAGACGATCAAGTTCTCTATTCTGATGCCGTAAGCGCCATCTTCGTAGTAGCCTGGTTCATTGGAGGTGAGCATGCCGGGTTCAAGAGCCGTCTTATTACGAGATCCTGATCCAGGGCTGATGCCTTGAGGGGGCTCATGCACATTGAGAAAGTATCCTACGCCATGCCCCGTACCATGTCCGTAGTTTTGACCATTGCGCCATAGATATTGTCGAGCCAATATATCTATCTCTCCACCTGTCGTACCATCTAAGAAGACTGCTTGATCTATAGCTATATGTCCTTTCAGTACTAGCGTATAACTTTCTTTTTGTACCTGTGTAACAGGGCCTACAGCTATGGTCCGAGTGATATCTGTTGTGCCATCGAAGTATTGGCCACCCGAATCGCAAAGCAACAATCCTTCTGCTTCGATCAGAGCAGACCCCTGCTGTGGTGGTCTATAATGAACGATGGCCCCATTAGATTGATAGCCCACGATGGCAGGGAAGCTCTCTCCATAATAGTGATCTTGCTCGCTTCTCTTTTGTGCTATGAGTGCTGCAAACTCCGACTCGGTTATCTCCCCGATGCGCTGATACATCTCATAGAAGGCATGTGCCAGAGCGACACCATCTTTGATCATAACCTGATCGATATGGCTAATCTCAAGATCTGTTTTACAAGCCTTCATCAATCGAGTGATCGTAGGTCCTTCGACGATTAGCTGAGGATCTATCAGATTATAAAGAAGTGCATTACAATCATTTGGATTAACTAAGGTAGTAGCAGTATTTCCCTTGAGGAAGTCTCTTATCTTTTGATAGGGTAGGATGGATACTCGGGCTTTCGCCAAATGTTCTCTTACCTCATCAGACACTTTAGTTGGATCTATAAAGAGGATGGCATCTTCAGCGCGAACAACAGCATATGAGAGAAACACTGGGTTGTAAGCGATATCATATCCACGTAGATTAAAGAGCCATGCGATATCATCTAAGCTCGTGATCAGATGTTGTTCGACTGGTCGAGTCACTAACTCTGGATCTAACATGTCCTCTCTTACCGCTGCAAGTTTATCTAAGACGCTAATCTCAGCGAAGGAGATGTCATGAACAAACACTTCTTTTTTAGGAAGCAGTGGTCGACCAAGTTCATCCCATATCTCCTCTGCCACCCGATGATCAGTAGATACTGTGATACCTACTTCGAGCAATTTTTTAGAAAGATTCTGAACGCCAGCTTGACTCCACATGAGCGGATTGATGCTCACGACTTGTCCATCTTCTAGTTCATCTAACAAGAACTCTGTTATAGAAGGTACGTCTTCTTGACCATCGCGATACAAAGTAATACCTGATCCCTCTAACTCATGTTCTCCTTGTAGGTAATATCTGGAGTCCGTCCAAAGTCCTGCTTGGTCTCTCGTTATCACTAAGGTGCCTGCCGATCCAGTGAATCCACTGATCCATTCTCTTAACTTCCAATGATCGGCGAGATATTCGCTCTGATGTGGATCTGCACTGGGTACAACAATGGCATGGATGTTGAGGTCAGAAAATCTTTGTTTTAGTCGCTTAATGAGCATAAGTTAATTTTGGCACATAATTTGTTTACTATCAAGTAATAATATATTGCGTTTAATTGCAATATGTTTGTAATTTGCACTTCCCTCCCTGAGATATGCTTCAGTTTGCGAACTGAATGTAAGACAAATATGTTTTCTTTAATCCATACATCTTCGGATGTATCAATGTGAACAAAGATGCTCAAGCAGACTCTATCTCAAAGAATGGTTCAAAAGCTGTCTCCTCAACAGATACAGCTCATGAAGTTGTTGCAAATACCAACTGCAACACTGGATCAGCGCATCAAAGAAGAATTAGAATCAAACCCAGCGCTTGAAGAGAGTGAAGATTATGATGAGGTGTTTGATATGCAAGATGAGACTATCAATGATGGCGAATCGGAGACTCAAGAAGAGGAGGCTTTTGAGCTGGATGATTATCTCAAAGAATATATCGAAGATGACCCTATCTCCTACAAATTAAAGGGTGACGCATATAGCTCAGAAGAAATAAAAGATAGCCCGCTTAGCGTAGGGTCGAGCTTTCATGAGCACCTGATCACCCAGTTAGGGATGATGGAGTTTGACAATGAAAAAGATAAAATTATAGCAGAGCAACTCGTAGGAAGTATCGATGATGGTGGCTATCTAAGAAGAGATATAGCTGCTATAGTTGATGATCTCTTGTTCACACAAAACTTAGAAGTTGAAGTCTACGATATCGAACGTATACTTGTCGATATCCAAAAGATGGAACCAGTAGGTGTCGGGGCAAGAGACCTCCAGGAGTCACTTTTGATCCAGTTAAGGGATACGCTTGATAAAGAAGAACGCCCAGAAAGACTACGATCTAAAGAACTCGCCCTTAAGATCCTTGACAAGTACTTTGAAGAGTTTTCTAAAAAGCATTATGATCGCATGAAGCGCTCTCTATCATTATCAGAGAGTGAACTCAAAGATGCGATAGACGAGATACTTAAGCTAAATCCCAAGCCGGCAAGTGCTTACGCAAGCAGTGGTAATAGTAGAGGAGAGACGAACCAATATATCGTACCAGATTTTATCGTCACAAATAGAGATGGCGAGATGGATCTTAGATTGAATAATAAGAATGCACCAGACCTTCGGATCAGTGATCACTATGTAGATGTGTTGAAGGGATTTAACGATACAGCACAAGTACGTAAGAGCACGAAGCAAGAGAAAGAAGCTGTGATGTTTATCAAGCAAAAGATCGATAGTGCTAAGTGGTTTATCGATGCGATCAAGCAGAGGCAAGATACACTGCACAATACTATGTATACGATCATGCAGTATCAGATGGATTTCTTCTTAACAGGTGATGAGAGACGTATCAAGCCAATGATCCTTAAGGACATAGCTGAAGTAACAGGTCTGGATATATCTACTGTCTCCAGAGTTGCTAATAGCAAGTTTGTACAGACAGAGTTTGGAACAAAGAGATTGAAGGATTTCTTCTCAGAGTCTATGACTACGTCAGATGGAGAAGAAGTATCGACACTAGAAGTTAAAAATATACTTAGGGATATTATCGAGGCTGAACACAAGAGAAAGCCACTTTCGGATGAGCGGTTAAAAGACATGTTACAGAAGAGAGGTTATAATATCGCTCGACGTACCGTCGCCAAATACCGCGAACAGTTAAACATCCCAGTTGCAAGGCTGAGAAAAGAACTATAGTATCAGCGCCTTACTCTGACTTCAATAGAAGTAAAGCAAAAATCAGAAAAAAGGCAACGCTAATAGAGCGCTCCAGACTATTTTCTACTAGAAAAGAGATGCTGTAGTTGAGATAGAGCAATACGAGCAAAGTGCCCGTCTTTGTTTTTAGATTCTTACTGAGCAAAGGAGTAAAGAAACCTCCAACAAAGATTATAAAACCAAGCAGTCCACTTCCTGCTAGTGTCAGTAAGTATTGACTATGAGGAAGTTTAAAGAGATCTTGTCTATGATAAGTTTGATCATAGTAGACATGAGCTTCTTCTAACACATCACCATATCCTACACCAAGTAAAGGATTAGAACCAATCATCTTCATGCCTGCTTTATAGGACATGATTCGTTCACTATCAGAATATTGGTGCCCTCCTACTTTTTGGTATTGAGACCAATCATAATTCATATACCCGATCTTCTGTTTAAGGGTTGGCGAAAACTTAAAAGCAATAATCGGAAATAAGATAACTCCAATCAAAATCAGTAACGCTTGCTTTCGATAAGTGCCATTAATCAGTGCTGAGAACCCATAAACAAGTATAGATAGATAGAAGATCACTAGGCCCGTCCTAACAGCTAGGAAGTGAAGCATAAAGATTATAAAGATCACTGCCACAATTAAGAATACCTTTAAAGCACTTGATAACAGCTGTGTTTGTTTTCTAATTAAAAACAATCCTGCCACAGCCGCATAAGCATTGAACATGCTGTACTTTACATGTTCTATAGGTGTTGGGACTGGTTGTCCCATGCTGAGCAAATCAATTATGTAGTTATAATTGAGCAGTGCATGTATAAGCACAGGTAGATTGGCAGCTACAACAAGTCCTATCAACCAGTAGTGCAGTTGGATCGCAACTCGTTCTTTTATCTTGGGCAATAGGAAGAATGAAAATGGCAAAAGGAGAAATGGCAGTTTTACTCTTAAGGCGGTCTGCCAAAGCTGCTGGTTATCAGAATAAGAACCCGATAAGAATGCTGCCAAGAACACTAAGACAAAAGGCATCAGCTTCTTGTCCTTAAAGAATCCTTTGATCTTATCAAAAGTGATAAACCGGAGTGCAACTATAAATATCCCAATTATACAAATTGTTGTAACTGCTTTGGAGTAGAAGATGCCTACTAGCAGACAAGCGATGATGCCCATTACGATGGGTTCTATGTTCTTTTTTATCTGTGAGATTGGTTTGTAGTTCGACATCTTCTTTCGATTGCCAATGTACTTATACTTTCACACTAATAGGTATGAGTTTTTATAGTCGATTGTCATACTCCTTGTTATGTGTGAATTCATGCCAGACTACTATTTAAGAAAGAAATACTAAAAGTTTCAATTCCTTAGTGGTACAATTCAGAGAAGAACCTGTAAATGCCTGACCAGGAGGAAATGTGTTTCAATTC
>CALDEM010000069.1 GCA_937942435.1 uncultured Saprospiraceae bacterium | reverse complement strand
TTCAGGATGCCATGTAAAGCCTACTGTATTTCTAACTCCTTCATGTACGATCTCACGACCTGTTCCATCTGGGTTGATCCGGGTTATAGAGTTAAAAACCCTATCATCTGACTCACAAATATTACAAGGAGCGCCAACTGGTACATATAGTTTGCCATCAGGACCAAAAGCTATATACTTCCATCCATGGTGCGATTCAGTTGGATACTCATCATATATAACAATTGGCTCACCTGGATTATCCAGTTTACTTTCTATATCCTCAAACTTCAAGATTCTATTGACTTCCGCTACATATAGATCTCCATCTTTGAAAGCAACACCGTTAGGCATATTTCCTTCTTCCATGAGCGTAAAGGTCTTATCAGCCTTGTTATCTCCATCAGTATCTTGGATTGCATAAACTCTTCCATCTCCTCTTGTCCCAACGAACAACGTGCCCGAAGGACTTATTGACATAGAGCGAGCATTCTCTATATCCGTTGCATATAAATCAATCTTATATCCTGCAGGAAGTTTGATTTTTTCGAGCTGAGCTGAGACATCTATCGTCTCCTCTTCATCAGCATCTTTTTCAACCTCTTTTGTTGGAGGGTTGATCGTATCACAAGACATCAAAAACAAAGACACAAAGAAGAACTGAACTAATAGACGAGCACAAAAAAGCATAATTGTTAGGTTTAATTACCCAACAAAGAAAAGGAATGTCCTCGGTATTTGTCATTATCTATCATAACTCTTAAGGATTTAAAAGTTTTGATCGGGTCATCTACTGTTTTAGAGTTCACTATAAATGCAGGGGCAAAGCCCGCTGGATCTACAATGAGCTGGTTGGTTACCTTGAGCATACCGTTACCTATATCTTCAAAAATCCAAGAGCCTTCGCAAAATTTGATTTGAATAAGGTCTGGGTCTGTTTCGTACTCATCATCCAAGCATGTCACACTTGTAGTAAGCGTCTTTGTTCTTTGATCAAAGGTCAACACGTTGTTAAAGATAGCATCTCTATCTCTTGCTGGAAAAGGCAAGTCAAATTTGACGTAAGTCACATAGTGATCTCCTTCATCCATCATTACTTTGATACCCTCGGTGCCTGGAAATAATTTGTGATGCACTGGAAAGTCTTTAAACAAGGACATGGCTTGAGACAAGGTGGCTTCCATCTCCATATGGACTTTATATTCTTTGAATTTTATGCCTGGTCTACTTCTGGTATATGCCATGATACCGTCATCCTCTTTTTCTAATTCCCATGGTGTCTGGGCTTGAAGATGAAGTGTAAAAAAGAAGGTGAAAATGACAAATGTTATTCTTGTAAATCTTGATTCCATAAGTGTATCAGTTCGCTAGTTATCATCGCAGTAGCGCCCCAAAGAGTTTCTCCATACAAGTCATAATATGGTACATCATGAAGTGTGTGACCCCTGACAGTTAGTGTCTTAACTCTACTGATATCAGTTCGACTGTCAAAATATGACATCGGTACAGGTATCACTTTTTCTACTTCAGCAGCTTGTAATCGAAGCTCTACAGATTGCTTTAGATAACCTACGTATGGAAATACGAGATTGTTGCTAGCATAAACATATAGTTTTGTTAAGCTTCCTATAATATTGATAGAATCTATAGGTACGCCTATCTCTTCAAAGGTCTCTCGGATGGCACATTGTTCTAATGATTCGTTGGCTTCTAAGCCTCCACCTGGAAAGCTTATCTGTCCTGAGTGTTTGTCCTTTGGGTGGTGCGGTCTCTTCATATAAAGAAGATGCCACTGATCTTGGATAGGCATAAACAAAGCCATCACTGCAGCTTGTCTAGCCGTAGACTCATCGGTGTAATAACGGTCCACCTCTGCATCGACGGGACTCATCTTATACTGTATAGATCTACCAGGAAGGGGTGCCTCCAGCGCTTTTTGTAATGATATGATCTTCTGATAGAGGAGACTCAGACTACGTCCTCTTGTTAGACTGTTTTAGATAATCCTCTATCGCCATGGTCATCGAAGGGGTATCCGGAGTAGGTTGTATGTTGATCTCGAGTCCTCTATTTTCCACTTCCTTCTTAGTTGTACTTCCAAACACAGCAAGGCGAGTCTCGTTTTGCTTAAACTCTGGGAAGTTTTCATAAAGAGATGTTATACCCAGTGGACTAAAAAAGACAAGTATGTCATAAGTGACATCACTAAGATCAGATAAGTCGCTACTGACTGTCTTATACATCATGATATCTCTGAAGTCAAATTCGTTTTTCTTGAGGTATTCTACGATTTCTACGGAGCCTAGATTAGAGCATGGGAGTAAGAAGTTTTCTTTCTCCTTATGCTTGTTTAGGGCTGTCGCCAAATCATCTATTTTTCGAACACCCACAAATACTTTTCTCTTGCGATAGACTATAAACTTCTGCAAATAGTCGGCGATTGCCTTGGTAAGGCAAAAGTATTTAGTGGACTGAGACATCTTACATCTGATGATCTCACAAATACTAAAGAAATGATCGATAGAATTCTTACTGGTAAAAATAACCGCTGAGAACTCATCAGGTCTTATTCTGTTTCTTCTAAATTCTTTCTCTGTGACAGGTTCGACATGGATAAACGGTCTCCAATCTATCTGAAGATCCCACTTTTCCGCCAATTCAAAATAGGGTGATCTGCTCGGCTTAGGCTGAGAGATGAGAATTGTTTTTACGGGTTTGTAGTTTTCTTGCACCTGCGCCTTACTTTCTGAAGACATTCATTCAATTTAACCAAGCTACAATGCCCCAATCATCATCTTAAAACCGACTAAAATGGGTGCTATTTCAACGGCGCAAAGATATACAAAAAAATAGATAGGGTTAAAACCCCTCATACCAAGGCATGACAAGAGCCCTTTTGATTGTCGAAGGAGATACAATAATGTAAAGACTATTATAGCCAAACACCCCAAAACATTAATGCTAATGCCCGGGACAAACTCTACAACCAAGATAACTGGTAACAATAGCACTCCTAATATACTATTGTGGATAGCTATCGAATAGTTATGTAATTCGGCTTCTCTACCAACTGGATATACAGCAGTAATCACCCACATCACAAAGTGCCTCAATGCATAACAAACAAACACGGCTCCTATTAAGATGAAAAGATTAATGATGTATGATGACTTAAGGAGAATCAACCAGATTAAAAAACCCAAATTCAAAAAGAAAAATATATAAAGAATGATGAACTGCGGATGAGACCATGCCTTAGTGTCTCTGTAGAGCGTTTTGAGGTAATTAGAGTTTATCCCAGACTTAAGTACAGAATTAAACCTATTACGATCCATGCTTATACACAAGGTTAAAATCACCATCATAACCAAAGCGTATATAAGGACAATCAGCTTCATATTTTGAGGCTCTCCTTCAGTCTTGCTAACCTTCAGCTCACTAATACTTGGATGGAGGTTTACATCTTTGTTTTGACTACCCTGTTGAGGAAGTTCGAAAGGGTTATTGTTAACTACCGGGTCACTGATAGGTTGTAAGATGGATGAGTTGATACCATTGGTACTATCTGCGGCAGCCTGTACTGTATCTATATTTTCAGAAGCTTGAGGTATAACAATATCTGCGGCCTTCTCTCCTCGTTGTGGTATATCGAAGGGATTAGTAGTCCTTTGACCATATATAATGGCGCTGAGGAAAACTAGAAATATAAATGAACCAAACTTCACTCCCCAAAAATAGGATTATCTTACAAAGAAGAAATCATAGTAATCACTGTTAATGCCCTGTTAATTGCGAGTCATCTCCAGCAACTATGGCTTAGTCATTAAATCTTTGCGTTATGCCTAATCATTTGATTCGCAGGCTTGCGATATTGGGAGCCATCTCCATCTTCGGAATTGTCATGATACAGGGCATCACCCTAACCCGTAGCTATGACCTTGAAGAAAACAAATTTGATCAGGCCGTACGCATCGCTCTTTACCAAGTAGCAGAGAAACTAGCTATCACCAACAAGTCACAACTTCCGACAGAGGGGCTTGTCCAGCGCAAGTCATCCAACTATTATGCCGTCAATATCAACGACATTATTGATGCAAACATCCTTGAGGATTATCTATACGTAGAGCTTGGCCGTAGAGGTGTTAATACCAATTTTGAATATGCCGTATTTGATTGTCAATCCCAGGATATGGTATATGGTAACTATTGTCATATGGGAGAAACAGAAGAACCTAAGAATGACCCTGGTTCACTACCGAAGTTTGACAACTTGATCTACTATTTTGTTGTAGGCTTTCCTTCAAGACAAAGTTATCTGCTTGCCAGCATATGGCAGGTTGTACTATATAGTGCGCTTACTCTTTTGGCTTTGTTCTTTTTTATCTATGCTCTATGGGTTATTCTTCAGCAGAAGAAGCTATCAGAATTACAAAAGGACTTTATCAACAATATGACCCATGAATTCAAAACACCTATCTCTTCTATAAAAATAGCCGCCAACGTGTTGAATAAAGATCCGTCCATTCAGAAAAATGAAAGATTGAAAAAATATGGACAGATCATCATCGATCAAAATGAGCGACTCAATGAACAAGTTGAGAAGGTACTAAATCTTGCAAAATTAGAACAAGACAGCTTTAAGCTTAATTTTCAAGCTTTTGATGCAATTGATGTAATCAGAACAATTGTATCCTCTGAAGAATTGAAGATGAAAGAAAAAGGAGCAGGCAATATATCTCTATCAGAAGCCGAGGGTTATTTTATGATCAATGCAGACAAACTTCACTTTTCTAATGTCCTTTACAACATAATTGATAACGCCATAAAGTACTGTTATACAGTGCCCGATGTATTTGTAAAAACTTATCAAAAAGGAAAAGACTTTACAATTGAAATAAGAGACAATGGTATCGGTATCAATACTGAACACTTTGAAAATCTATTTAAAAAGTTCTATCGCGTGCCGACTGGAGACTTACACGATGTCAAAGGATTTGGGCTTGGACTGTACTATGTTAAGAATATATGCCGCGCCCATGGTTGGGAGATACAAGTTACCTCAGTGCCAGGATCTGGTTCTGTTTTCACCATAAAAATACCCTATGAATCCTAGAATACTTTATGTAGAAGATGATGAAACATTAGGTTTTGTTACAAAAGATAGTCTTACACAGGAGAACTTTGATGTCGAACATTTCTTAGACGGCGAACAAGCTAAAAAAGCATTCAATACAAACATTTATGATATATGCATCATAGATGTGATGCTTCCAAAGATAGATGGATATGCTTTGGCAGAATATATACGATTAAAGAATACACAGATACCAATCATATTCGTTACTGCAAAGTCAATGCAAGAAGACAAGTTGAAAGGTCTAAAAATTGGAGCAGATGACTATATAACCAAGCCCTTTAGCATAGAAGAGTTAGTTTTAAAGTTAAATATTTTTCTAAAAAGAAAATACGTAGAGCAGGACCAACAAACCATTCATGAAATTGGAAAATTTGAATTTGATTTTGAAAATCTAATTTTAACTTTTGATGACGAAAAAGCTAAGATCACTCAAAGAGAAGGGGAGCTACTCTACGAGCTAGCAACAAGGCAAAATAAAGTGGTCAAACGGAAAACTCTTTTAGAAAAAATATGGGGAAAAGAGGACTATTTCCTTGGACGAAGCATGGATGTTTTCATATCAAGATTGCGCAAGCATTTATCAAAAGATAAGAGTATCCAAATAGAAAATGTACACGGTGTCGGATTTAGGCTGATTGTAGAATAGATTAAACTACTGCTGTCAACAACTGCCCTTTACATGATCCGTTGTTTTGATAGGGACCAATCGTAATTTTTTGTACCGTATTGATAAGATCTGTGTATGCGGGCATATCAACCTTTATGTAGTTGTCAGTAAAACCGCTAAGCCTTCCCTCTTTAACTTGTTCTTCTAATAATACAGACCTATTGGTTCCTATATATTGACGATAGAAGTGTTCTTTCTTTTTTTGAGAAAGAATTCTAAGTTTTTTATTTCTTTCTTTTCTCACTTTCATAGGAACAGAACCTTTCATTTCTTCTGCAAGAGTATTAGCTCGCTCCGAATATGTAAAAACATGGAGATAACTTATATCAAGATCTGTCAAGTATCGCTGGGTCTCTTTAAAATCTTCTTCTGTCTCTCCAGGAAAACCAACTATGACATCAACTCCAATACAACAATGAGGGATTAGCTCCTTGATTTTAGCTACTCGTTCTGTATAGAGCTCTCTTTTATACCTTCTTCTCATCAAAGAAAGGATCTTGTCAGATCCACTCTGAAGAGGCATATGAAAATGAGGCATAATCCGTGATGAAGAAGCCACAAAGGAGATGATATCGTTATGGCAAAGGTTGGGCTCTATGGATGAGATTCTAATCCTCTCTATACCTTCAACTGATTCTAAAGCTTGGAGTAGCTCATAAAACGTCTCTTGGCGCTTTCCTTGATCATCAAGTCCAAAATCACCGATATTAACACCTGTAAGAACAATCTCTTTAGTCCCCATCTCTGCTATTTTACTAGCATTATCAACTACTTGGTTGATCAAAGCGCTTCTGCTTTTGCCTCTTGCTTGAGGTATCGTACAGAACGTGCACTTGTAATCACATCCGTCTTGGACTTTTAAAAAAGTACGTGTCCTGTCACCAAAAGAAAAGGCCTCCTCAAATGAGTTAACCTCAGTGACTGCTCCAGCCCTGATCATACCTTTATCCGTGGCCTTACTCAAGCCATCGACATAGTGCTGAACATTAAATTTTTCAGCTGCGCCTAAAACAAGATCAACTCCAGGGATCTCTGCTATCTCTTGAGGCTTTAACTGAGCATAGCATCCTATAACAATCACTTTAGCCTCAGGGCTTTGGCGCAGTACTTTGCGTACTTCAGCCCTGCATTTGCGATCAGCGAACTCAGTAACAGAGCACGTGTTGAGTACGTATATGTCTGAAGACTGATCCCAATCAACGGACGTATACCCATAGTCCTCAAATCTCCTTCTGATCGTTGATGTTTCTGAAAAGTTGAGCTTACAACCTAATGTGTGAAATGATACTGTACGTGGTGTTGCCATAATGAGATTGCAAAACTAATTGATTTATGATTTAGAGTCACAGATAAGTCATATAAGACACTAACAGATTGGGGCTTTCGCACGTTTAATATTTATTAGATAACTTAGATGGCAATAGATTGTTATCAATTGATGAAAGCGAGACACCAGCATAAAATATCTCTCATTCTACTACTTATATTCTGCCTCGGCGGATTAACTGCTCAAAGTATAAGAACAGAGTTTGGCAAGAATCGTATACAGTATCATGACGACTTTAGTAAGTGGTGGAGTTATGAGACGGAGAACTTTATCGTCTATTGGTATGGTAAAGGAAGAAATATAGCACAGTCCGCAGTGCAAATCGCTGAGTACGTCCACCCCAACATCCAAAACTTTGTAGAGCACAGGATCAATGATAAGATTGAAATCATCGTCTATACAGATCTATCAGACCTGCTTCAGAGTAATATCGGTAACGAAGAAACATTTGAGACAAAGCATGAGACTACTAAAGTAATCGGTAGTAGGATGTTCGTCTACTTTGATGGTAATCATAGAAATCTCGAACTAAGAATCAAAGAAGGCATAGCTCAGGTCTATCTCAACGCCATGTATAGTCAAGGTAGCTTACAAGAAATAGTAGATAGTGACCCAGACTTAAAAATTCCAACTTGGTATAGAGAAGGATTTACAAGCTACACACAAGGTGCATGGACTTCACGCATAGAAGATGAACTTAGAGATCTATGGTATCAAAGAAAAGGGAAGTATCAAAAATTTGACAGGTTGGCCAATGAACACCCACGTGCAGCAGGACATGCCATGTGGCACTACATAGCTAATCAATATGGCCGTACATCGATCACAACACTCCTTTATCTAATGAGATTAAGAAGTGATTTTGATGAAAACATAGAGTTCATTTTTGGTTTCAATGTGAAAAAGTTAAAAAAAGATTGGGAAGCTTATTATGTCGAATACTTTGAACGCGAGCAGGATGTCTTCGCTTCATTAGAAGAAGATGATCAATTACAGATAGGGTATAAAAAGTGGTTTCCTAAAAGCACTTATAGACTCAGTCCATCAGGAGATCGATTAATCTATGCAATCAATCAAATCGGCAAATACAACGTTGTTCTAAGAGATTTAAATACTGGAGACCAAGAAGTTGTGTTTACCTATGGCGCTAAAACAAAAGTCCAGCAACCCGATTACAACTATCCAATTGTGGCTTGGCATCCAACTAAAAATGAAATTACAATTTGCTATAAGCACAGGGAGTTTATCATGCTTAGAAAGATCAACTTAAACACGGGTGAGTCAATTGAGCAAAGCATACCAGAAAATTTTAGACGGATCTATCATATAGATTATATAACTGATGATGAGTACTTTTTCAATGCTACCACTGATGGATATTCTGATCTATATCGATATAGAGCGATCTCTCGTCAGCATCAGCCGATTACTGAAGATTATCATGACGATATAGACGCAAGATATGTTCAGCTTGGAGAGCAGTGGGGTGTACTGTTTTCTTCTAATCGGCCTTCTTCTACGATTGTTCCAGAGCGCTTGGACACCACTCTACCTCTTAATCATTTTGATGTATTCTTCTTGCCTTTAGATAGTGACTATGCACTAAGACTTACTAATACTCCGGATCAAAGCGAGATGCAGCCAAAGCTTGCCGATGAACATTATCTTACATATTTGAAAAATGAAAATGGTATATCCAACAGATGGGTCATCGATCTTAATAGTAGAAAGAGTGCTTACGCAAATTCTAATTATGACAGAAACATAATCAATCATGAGGCTGTAAAAAACAGTTCTGTCTCAATTGTACAAGCATACAAAGAAGGAGCCTACGAGACATACATATCTTCACCTAATTGGAATGCAAGTAGCACGCTGTACTATACGCCTACTTCTACTTTAGAAGAAAGCGACGGACCAAAAGAGATATCGCCGGAACCAGAAACAGTAACAGGCCCAACACGGCCAACAGTTTTGTTTCAGAGTAAGTTTCCAGACCCTGAAGTAGTAGAACCACTTGAAACCAACGCAAAATATAAAGTCTTCAAAAGAAACTATGCAGAGTCTTTTGACCAAGATGAAGGCGATCAGGAAGTCATAGAGTTTATCCCAGCCAGAGCAGTTGCTTCAAGAAGACAGTTCAAATTAGAGGAGTTTGTAACTAGAGTTGATAACGAAGTACTCTTTGAAGGATTAGAATCTTACGCTGATCAAGAAAACCAAACAGAGGTTCAAGAAGCAGGATTATTGTTGAAAGGAATCGCTAAAGATATATTCGAGGATTTTAAAATAGAAATGGGTGTTAGGATTCCTCCTGATCTTAAGGGCTCAGAGTTCTTTACCATTCTGGATGATAGAAGAAAAAGACTTGACAGACGATATGCCATCTATAGAAGACAAAGAACCATGAATCTTGGTTTTAGTAATAACCGAGTCAAAGACGTAACTTGGATAGGTCTTCATAGAGTAAGTTATCCATTTGATTCTTATAGAAGTGTAAGAGCAACTGGACAGATCAGGGTAGATCAGACTTTTGCATTGCATACTGACCTCAATACTCGTAATTCGCAGAGACTAAATGAAAAAGCGGCAAGTCTTAAGTTAGAATATGTCTTTGACAACTCTTTGGATATAGATCTTAATTTACACCATGGTACAAAGTACAAGGCTTATGCCGAATTCATCAATAGGTTTGATCTTGAATTTGGTAACAACTTTAGTTTTGATGCTACAAAAGGATCAACTCTGGTACTTGGCTTTGATGCAAGACACTATCAACCACTACTTAGAAAATCAATTCTTGCATTGAGAACAGCTGGAGGCACTTCATTTGGCTCTGATAAGATATTATACTTTGTAGGTGGGACAGATGGTTGGGTCACTCCTCAGTTTGAAGAGAATACTCCGGTACCTGATCAAAGTAGTTTTGTTTATAAAACTATTGCGCCTAACCTCAGAGGTTTTAACCATAATGTTAGAAACGGTCAATCTTTCTTTTTAGCAAGTGCTGAGATGAGGATACCTTTTTTAAAGTACCTCAGCAGGAGAGAATTAAAGTCTAAACTGTTAAGAAACTTGCAGGTAGTTGGATTTTTTGATTTTGGTTCTGCTTGGCATGGGCTACTACCTAATAGAGACAACAGTCCCGTATCTCAGACTACGATCTCAGCACCGAGAGTAGACATACTACTTGACTTAGATAGAAGTGTTTTTGCTTATAGTTATGGAGTCGGCGCTCGGGTGAGTTTGTTAGGTTACTTCATAAGAGGAGATTATGCTTGGGGTATCGATGGCGATGTTAGATCTCCAAAACTTCACATCTCTTTAGGAACTGATTTTTAAATTACGCTTCAACTTTTTCTATAACAAAACCTAGTGACTCTAGGTCTTTCCAAAAGTCTGGATATGACTTTGTTACCACTTCAGGTTTGTTTATACATATGGGATGTATCAATGCTAGCGGCGCAAATGCCATAGCCATTCTGTGGTCTTTGTAAGTATCGAAAGTAGGTATACCTTCTTTTGGAAATCGTACACCTGGAGATATAGAGTAATGCTCTTCTCCTTGATCATCTGTAGCTTTTAGATAAAAAGAGCTGTCTATCTTCTTTAGCTCTCTATCCACTGCATCTATACGATCTGTTTCTTTTATACGAAGTGTCTTCAATCCTGAAAAAGAGTTAGATATCTCTTGAGCGGCACACATCACAGCAACAGTCTGAGCAGTATCAGGTTGATTGATAAAATCAAAAGTTAAAGAGTTGGCTTGGCTCTTTTTGGATAGATTCCATTTGTCGTCCCAATCAGATTGTACCCCCAAATAATCCCCAACGGTAGTCATCTGTGCATCTCCTTGGAGACTATTTTCAAATAACCCTTTTAATGATACCGATGCGCTCTTTGCAAGAGCAACAATCGAAAAGTAATAAGATGCCGCGGACCAATCTGCCTCTATTGTATATGGTCTTGGATTGTATATCTGAGGTTTTATAGCAATGACATTATCCTTGAGAACTGCTTCTACGCCAAAGTCATTTAAGATGCCGCTGGTTAATTGTAGATAAGACTCTGAGACCATGTCACCTTTCAAGTGTATGGTCAGACCATTAGGCAAGACTGGAGCTATCAACATCAGCGCAGTTATATACTGACTACTTATGCCAGCATCGATCTCTACTTTATCTTTTATAGAGTCGTTATTAACAGATCTAATCTCTAATGGTGGATAACCTTCTTTGCCCTTATAATCTATATCGCAACCTATGGACCGGAGTGCGTCAACTAAAGGACCAATAGGACGTTCTAACATACGCGCAGAACCGGTCAAAATCTGAGTGCCTTCTTGTAGAGAGAGGTAAGCAGTCAAGAATCTAAAAGTAGTTCCAGCATGTCCAACATTGTAAATATTTCCATCAGGGATACGCTCTAATAAATTAGAAAGTGTCTTGGTGTCATCACTAGTTGATAAGTGATCTATGTCAAAGTAACTTTTAGAAAGAGCTCGTATAATTAGAATTCTGTTACTTATACTTTTAGATCCATCTAGGGTAATCTCCCCTTTTATCTCTCCTGTCGGATGAGATATCTTAATCATACTCATAGGATGGCTCAAAGTTAAGACCAGATAAAATCGATGGTTTGTATGGTATCAGGGTGAAGAGATAAAGCAACAGGACATGTTCTTGCAGCTGCTTCAAGTATCTTCTGATCCTTGGCTTCGTAAGATATCTGAGTAGGCATGGTTACTAAAACTTTAACTTCTTTGATCCTGCGTGGATTAGAGTCCATGATCTTTTCTATATCTGCTTTAGCACCGTCAATGTTTATACCCATCTGGTTCGCTTTAATCCCCATGATTGTGATCAAGCAACTGGCTAAAGCACTCGCAACCAAATCGGTTGGAGAGAAAGCTTCACCCTTACCATTGTTATCTACAGGTGCATCAGTGATGATGTCATTGCCAGATCTCAGGTGCCTCGCTTCTGTTCTAAGGCTGCCTTTATATGTTACTTGTGCTGTCTGTCCCATCTTTTTGTTCTTTGTTTTTGGATGACGAATTTAAACTATTCTCCTTGCTTTGTGCTGCATATGCATTGATGATCGCTTTTACGAGTCGGTGTCTAACTACATCTTCTGCCGATAAAAATACTGTAGCTATGCCTTCGAGGCCTCCTAACAACTCAGTCGCATCTCTTAATCCAGACTTTTGGCTACGAGGCAGATCGACTTGAGAAAGGTCCCCCGTGATGATGCACTGCGCATTTGGCCCAAGCCTTGTCAAAAACATTTTCAGTTGCATAGATGTCGTGTTCTGGGCTTCGTCCAATATTATAAAAGCGTTGTCCAGGGTTCTTCCTCTCATAAACGCAAGAGGAGCCACCTCGATGGTGCGGTTAGCCATAAACTGTTCTAACTTCTCACCAGGGAGCATATCTTCTAAGGCATCATACAGAGGGCGGAGATATGGGTCTATCTTTTCCTTCAGGTCACCTGGTAAAAAGCCGAGACTTTCGCCTGCCTCTACTGCTGGTCGCGTCAAGATGATTTTTTTAACAAGTCGGTTTTTTAGCGCCTTAACTGCAAGCGCCACAGCCGTATATGTTTTACCAGTACCTGCAGGCCCTATGGCAAAGAGAATATCGTTTTGATCCGATAACTCAACCATCCTTTTTTGGTTTCTGGTTCTTGCCGTTATCTTTTTCCCTCCATTACCATATACGATAACATTGCCACTGTCTCTACGTGATGGTATATGATTATAAGGGTTAAAATCTTGGATGATATTTTGGATCGTATTACTACTAAGTTCTTTGTTCTCCTTGAGTAGTCTGATCATCAACTCAATCTTATCCTTTACTTTTTGAGTCGGTTTTTTCTCGCCTGAGATCTTAAGAGAAGTTCCTCTGTGACTTATGGACACATCTGGATAGGCTTGCTTGACAAGGTTGAGTTTTGCGTCTTTAGCTCCAAATAACTCTAAAGCATCCAAACCTTCAATAGACATTACTATTTCACTCAAATAAGAAGATATTTTAAATGATGATGAGATGATTCTATACGATCGATATCTCGATGGATCGATGGGGTAAAACTATAACATTTATTACAGTTTAACTCTCTTCTTAGTGACTCTTGGGCAGTTTAGTGAGCCAAAATATCTCATCACATGCAAGCCCAAAAAAGTATAGAGATCATTGTTCTTACTATTTCCGCGCTGACGGCCTTGCTCTCCGATTCCATTGCTTAGAGAACGGTCAGATAGATTGACTGCTTGTGCTCCCCTCTCTATCCTGAGTGCGTTGAGATCTGGGTATACTCCTGATACATCATCTAGGTAGTCAGTAGCACTATTATGTATACTAAACTCTACATTGAAACTCCAATCAGTATTAATATCCCATTTTAGTCCAAGGCCAATTGTGGGTGCTAATGAAAACCGTCCATATTCTTCGCCGATGGGCTGCCCTTCGGTACCAAAATCTCTAAGGTTAAATGTTTGGTCATCTAACACGGTTTTGGGTGCGTAAGAAAAGGCAGAGAGTCCCGCTAATAGGTATGGAGTGAAGTATTCGTCTTCACTGCCGTGGATATATGATAAGAAGTTAAATTCTATCTGAGTTGTAAGATCCCATACGTCTGAAGTAAAGCTCAAGTTTCGTCTTCTTTCAAATGTGTTTTGCGAATCTTCATCAGAGCCAGATACACGACCTAAGTTAAGAGATGTTTTTACCGCTATACGATTGTCTAGGTTATATCTAAAGTTTAGGCCCCCAGCCAATCCGAGATCGCTGATCGCTAACTCGGTCTGAAGATCTCCATAATAATGAGTAAAGCCCAACCAAGCTCCTAACTCTACACCTTTTTGTGCAGTCATCGTAGTGCCACAGAGAAGGAGAAAAAATATGTTACGGTAATATCTGTTCATAAATTGATCAGGAGAGAATAGGTAGATCAAGAATCATACCTATACGCACGATAATAATGTGCTTCCTCTTATCAGAATGATATATGAACGGCTACTTAAAGGTTGTTATTGGATAGGTCGTGGTCGATCAACCTAAAGTAAGAGGTTCTTAAGCTGACAGTTTGTTTCTGATAGTAGTATAGTTACCATATTGACCTTTGATTTGCTTCTTGAGTTCTTTTCTCGCAAAAAAGATCCTGCTCTTTACAGTACCTAAAGGTAATTCCAGTTTATCTGCTATTTCTTGGTATTTGAAGCCAACATAATGCATCTCAAAAGGTACTCTGATAGAATCATCAAGGTTTTTGATCATACCACCCAGTTCTTCCATGACCATATTGGTTCCGGCTCCATTACTGATGATTGTATCAGAAGAATTAAGAAAGTACATGTTGTCAGTACTATCCATGATAGTATTCTTCTTGGCCTTCTTTCTATAGTTGTTGATAAAGATGTTCTTCATTATCGTGAATAACCATGCTTTCAGGTTTGTACCAGCCTTAAATTTGTCTCTATTAGTAATAGCTCTAAACGCTGTCTCTTGATAAAGATCTTTAGCCTCTTCGCTGTCTTTCGTGAGGTTATAAGCAAATGATTTGAGAGAAGGCGTTAGTTGGTTAAAACTTGAGTTGAAATCCAATTTTGTCATTAATTCCATGGCTGTACCGTTTGATAAGATAAAGATAGGCCCTTGCTTAACAAAGCACAATCTTTAGTTGAACAATATGTCTTTATCAAGATAGTATTAGAAAATAAAAATTCATAATATATTGATTTTCAAATAATTATGAAACAGTCAATATTTTAAATTTTCAAATATTCTTGAAAATTCACTTTTGGGCCTTAGAAAGTAGATATAACGAAAAGAGTCCGAATATGATATTGGGTGTCCATACACCTATAAGGGGCGCATAAGACATGTTGTTAGCAAAGGATTCGGCAAACTTGCTGATCAGTGTAAATAGTGCTCCAATAGATACACCCATGGCAAGATGGATACCTAATCCTCCTCTAACTTTTCGCGTGCCGATACTCGCACCTATCAAGGTCAAGATGATGATAGTAAAAGGGGCTGCACTTCTTTTATACGCCTCGATCTGATACCTATTAGTACTATCAAGGCCTTTAGCTTTTTCGGCAATTACAAACTCTTTGAGGTCAGGAGTAGTCATTATCTCCATCTGCTTACTATGTCTTATAAAGTCGGCTGGAGTGATCGCAAGACTGGTATCAAGTTTTTCGCCTTTACCTATCACAAGCAGCTCATCCTTACCATTAAAAGTCCTAATCTCATAATCATTAGCGGTCCAGTTATCACTTGATAGATTGTACTTGAGCTTATGAGCTTTGAGCATGGAGATGAGATTTCCTTCGTCATCAAATGATTCAAGTCTAAAGGTTGATAAGGTAGAATCTCGCTTTCGATAAAAATTGCAGTAGATCTTTTGAAGTGGGGAGATGAAAAACTGAGCATCATTAGAAAGCGCGGTTTTTACCTTTTTTTTATATTCATTCTCAAACTCTGTCTTATAGTATGTACTATGTGGTATAACGTAATTCTCGCCCACCCAATGCAGTATAGCAATCAAAGAACCTGCTATCAACATCGGCCTTAGGATGCGCATATAGTTCATACCCGTAGATAGCATTGCTATAATCTCCGAGTCTCTTGCCAATCTAGATGTGAAAAAGATGACAGCCAAAAAAGCAAATAATGGCCAAAGCTCTCCATTGATCCATGGTATAAAGTATACGTAGTAATCAAACAAGACTGTAGAAGCGGACAGCTCATGCCTGATGAACTTGTCAATATTTTCACTTAAGTCCATGACAACTGCTACAGCCGTAATCATAATGATCGCAAACAGAAAAGTAGTCAGATACTTTCCGATTATATAGTAGTCAAGTTTTTTCATCTCAACGCTCGATCTCTTTAAGTAAGAAGTTCATTTTGGAGCTCCATGATAAGTGATTTTCAGCAAAGGTTCTTGTTTCTTTTATAGTGTCTGAAACATCTAAATGCTTGAGAAAATCTTCTATTAAGCGAACATCTATAGGACTATCATCTTCTGGCACCTTACAAACGAAAGCCAAATCACTTTTGATGTCTGCATCTTCACTACTTAAGATGACAGGCAGTCCCCTAGCCACATACTCCCTGTTTTTTAAAGAACTATCGACCTTAACACCCTTTCTAAACAAACCTAATGTGCCAACTCCTATATCTACTTGATCAAATAATCTATCCAATTTTTCTCCTACGCATATTCCATGAAAAAACACAAAATCTTGGAGTTCATGTTTATTAACAAGTTGTTTTAAATTCTCAAGCTCAAGTCCATCTCCAACAATGTCCAACCTTATTTCCAGTCCATCCCTATAAACAGACATTCCTTTGATCAATCTGTCTAGTCCATGCCAATCCCTCCATTTACCAACTGCGATCATTCTATATTCTTTGACCTCCTTGTTTGATCTCACTTTTAGGTTGGCACTACTTATGCCATTAGAAACCCTTATTGTAGGGATTCTAAAAATAGATTTCTCAATTCCGGAATGCAATACATAATCAACATACTTTGTTAGGTTCTTACTTAATAGTTTGTCAATTACAATTTTAAGTTTGCCTGTTACGCCAACATGCTCCATATGATATGGATAAGTTGGCATATCAATGAGCAACCTGATTTTGTAATTGTCTTTTCGAAATCTTTTTAATATTTTTAAAAAAGACAAACTCGTCAAGCCATATCGGAAGATACAGACATCATAATTTTTTGCACTAATTTTATTTAGATAATTAAAATAACTCCACTGGAAGTTAGTCCCTATGTTACTGCCGGCTATACTGTGTATCGGCTTATTATTTAAGTAGATGTGTTGAGTGTCATGGATAACATAATCTACTTTACAATTAGAATATTGGAGTCCTTCTACTTGGCCAATGAGCTTTGTAACAACACCACTGTTTTCAGGTTTGCTTTTATCAACTCGGTATATGATTAAAACCCGAGTCATCCTTAGAGCTTACCAAAAAGTTTAAAAAGCACATAGAATGATCTATTAGATGCTTTACTTATGCGATGGTAAGCAACTTGCTCTCCACCAAAAGATCTAAAAAAAGATTCCACACCTTCTATCATGCTGCCTTCAAAATCAAAAACTTTACAACCTAGTTCTTTTGCTATTACTATACTTTTCCATATGAGAGCAGAGACACTGCCACTTATCTTTTTATCACTTTGTCCTGTTATCAGCAGATACATAGTCTCGCTATCAAAGGAGTTATAAACGACCGCTGCTTTTTCATCGTCGTATAAAGCTGTGTATGCCTTATAAGAACTATGATTACTAAGTTCTCTATGCACTTTGTCTAATTGTTGTTTAGAAAAAGGCACAGACATTGCTTGCCTTTGATAGGTAGCTGCTACAAGTTCAAATATTTGATTTATATCTTCTTCCTCTTCGATTAAGACTTTCTTTTCTATAGATTTAATCTGATTTCGAGTTTTATCGCTCAAGGCCCTATATAGATCATCTATACTCTTTGTTAGGTCTATACGGTATGTATATCTCGTTGTTTGCTCATAACCAAGCCAACTTAATGGTTGCCAATTTGTCCAAC
>CALDEM010000068.1 GCA_937942435.1 uncultured Saprospiraceae bacterium | reverse complement strand
AAGAACGTCAACGTAGTCGTCACTGTACTATCACAGCCATTTGCTGCAACTAAGACATCTACTCCACTTGGATTAGATTCATCATATGTAGAGCTACCAACTGTAATTGAAAAACCACTGCCTGAACATTCTTCATGCAGTTCTGAACCTGTAGCGTTTGGCAAGAACGTCAACATAGTCGTCACAATACTATCGCAACCAATAGAGGACACCAATGTGTCTACTCCGCTTGGATTGGATTCATCATAGGTAGTACTGCCAACTGTAACCGTAAAACCACTGCCTGAACATTCTTCATGCAGTTCTGATCCTGTGAGACTTGACAAAAATGTCAAACTCGTAGTCACTATGCTATCACAGCCATTAGTTGAAACCAAAGTATCTACCCCTGTAGGATTAGACTCATCATAGGTAGTACTGCCAACTGTTATTGAGAAGCCACTACCTGCGCACTCTTCATGTGTTTCTGTACCAGTTAGATTAGGCAAAAACGTAAGACTTGTTGTTACGACACTGTCACAACCATTAGACGAAACTAAAGTATCCATTCCGCTTGGATTGGACTCATTGTAAAGAGTACTGCCTACAGTTACCTCATATCCACTACCAGAACATTCTGTTGCGCTTTCAGTACCAAAAGAATTTGTAAGAACATCTATAGTAATAAAGCATGAGGCTTGAACACAGCCATTTACATCAAATATAGTAAATGTGTAAACACCATCATTTAGAAATGTCACACTATCTATAGTTGGGTTTTGATCATTACTAAAAAAAGAGTTTGGGCCTGTCCATTGAATAGAATCTCCAGTTGTAAAACTGTTTAACTGCAATGTAGTGGTTGCACAAACAGGAGAATTAGAAAAGATTAAACAGTTAGTTTCGCATCCATTGAATATTTCAATATCACCACCGGCTCCTTTTGGATCATCATCCGCTAATCCATAAGAAAATGCACCGAGCGGTGTCAATGGAGAGCTTGTTGTATCTGCATTCCAAATAGCTATACCATGAGGTCCGTTCTCTTCAATTATATCAGATGAAGTAGATACATAATGAACGCTTCCGTCACTTAACTCATAATATCCTACTCCACCATAGTTATCTTCATTGGCCGCTTCACCTTGAACGGATATATCAAATTGCGACGTAGAATTATAAAGATTTGTTCCTGCGTCTAAGGTCAGAACATTAGTCTCTGACCAGTGATTATAAGAAGAAAAGAATGTCTGATAACAACCTACCCTAACACCGGCAAGCAAGTCACCATTGGGAGTAAAAGACAAATCAGTCAAAAAGTAAGACGTACTATCTGTATAACTTTGACCTGAGCCCGTTGGAATATCTATATGCAGAGTTGTAGTATCTGTACCATTAGGAACGAGGTTGTCAAATGTAGCTCCAGAGGGCAATACAGTGTTATCTACTGTACCTAAAAATTCTCCTGATGCCCCAAGCTCGATAGAGTAAACGCCGACTAATCCGGCTTCTGCATTGTTGAGACCTACACCTAAGTCATTAGTACCAAAGAAGAGTCTATTACTTCCGGGTTCTACGGCTATACCATAAGGCAGTTCTTCAATTAAAGATATACCTGCAACTCCATCGTCATATGTGAAAGGGTCATAAGACTCTAATATCTCTCCACAAGAACTAATGCGATAGATTCTACCATCTTCGATATTAGTTACAAAGTATTGATTATTTTCTTCATCGTAAGCGATATTACCTAGACCTACACCCGTAGTCCTAGCAGCACCACTATCTCCACCTTCGCAATCTCTATGCACCAATGTTGTTGACTGCTGTGGCAACTGAACAAATACAGAAGCTTGAGCCGTTACTGGATCTATAACATAAACTGTTCCTGCAGCTCCTAAGTCATTGGCTCCTCCACCTATTGACCCATATCGATTGATGGCATCTTGACGATAGTACTTGCTTCCATAATTAGAAGATGCAGTTGTAAGGATCTCGCTTGAAATTGTATTAATAGCTAATCCAAACACGTTTCCTATAGAGTCTACATGCCATGATGGATGGTGAAAAATACTATCGGTATTTGTAGTTTCGACCTTCCCGCTATCGGGGATTGCGTCATTTAAACTAATCAAGGCAAATGTAAATCTCCCATCTTCTTGAGTACTCAAAGTGGCGCCACATGTAATGGCAGCAACTCCAGCGTGTAAGATGGATTCTTGATCGTTACATATCTCCGTAGGCCAAGGGAGGTCATTAGGCCCAACCACTAACATACATGCTTGATTATCAAATTCTATCGCATCTAATTCAAGATCATATACACTTAAATTAACGAATCGAACAAACCTTATGGTTGTATCATTTTCCAATTGAGTGGTAAAATAGGAAGTTGGACTGATCGTAAAAGGGCTCCCTACGGCATTCATCCATAAGTTCTCATCGGGAGAAAACTGCACCTCAATAACTGGATTGTCACCTGTTGTCAGACTACGCCTCCATATTAGTGATATGGTGGAGCCAGAGTCTAATAGAACACCAAGATCTAAAACCAATGTATCTCCAAGGTCTCTAAGTTCTGCAGGCACTCCATCTGATAGGCCCAAAGCTTGATTCGCATTATCAATCCCTATTTGATATTTGATATCTCCAGCTGAACCACTACATATACCCGAGAAAGATATAATCGTAGTGTGAATATCATGATCATCTTCATCCCCCAATAGAGAGTTCAACTCATCATCTAATATATTGGTTTCATCGTTTGTATCATCCGCCCGAGAATCTATATCTGCCAAAGGATCACCTGCAGCATCTTCTACTTTTGAAATCTCGGCAAAGTTGTCAATCCGCCCTGAGAACCTTGGGCTAATTTGAAAGCAAATATTTACGGTAGTCGTATCTCCAGGCGCTAAAGGACCCGGTATAGTCTGATATGCTTTGTCTCCTATTATTGTAAATCCTGAGGACGTAATAGACAATGAAGTTGAAAAATAGTCAACCACCTCAATGTTATGTGCCTCATATTGTCCTTGGTTGAAAACATTGATATCATAACATATCGTGTCGCCATCAGAAAACTTTGTTCCTTGACCATCGGACAATGTCTTTGTCAAGGCCAAGTCATTGAAAATTGTAAAGCAATCTATACTTTCAAAGTCAACATAGGTCCCGGATGTGTCAATGACAGCTAAACTTGTCGCACCTCCCGTCAGAGGATCAATCTCAAAAAACTGATCTGAAAAAGCTCCTGAGTTACCCGTTGATGCGAAGAGGTTACCTGATTGATCAAAACCAAGTCCTTCTATATCACCAACCCCTATAGGTGAGACGATTATAACTGAATCAAGCGCAAAGTCATAATACGTGAGCATTCCGCCTGTTGCTCCGCCATTTTGATTCATATAGAGACGACCTGTATGAGGATCAAAAGCTATATCATCGACGTCATAATTATAAACAGATGTTGTTGAATCAAATATTGAATCTATAATTCTATAATCTTCTCCTGGGCCAAAGAAATCATTAACAACCGCACAACTATCCAACGATATGACAAATATAAAGTCTTCTATCCCTGCTGCACCCTTACGCTCAGAAGCATATAAAAGGTTAGTCTGGGGATCATAACTAAGACCATCGATGTCAATTACATTAAAGGTTCCGGCTGATCCTGAAACGAAATCAATCTTTTCTTTAAATATAAAGTCACCAGTAAGTGTATCGAGGTATCCAATCGAATCCAGATTAGAAGTATATAGAATATCCCCTATAGGGTCATAAGCTAGTGCTTCGATATTGTCCGTGTTGGTTGGCCCGATATGAGTCCAAAATCCCGTTGACGGATCAAATTTAAATAATTGATTATCGGAGTTATTTTCTGAAACGGCATAACACACGGTAGTCTGCGCATCCATGCTTATTGCCAAAGTAAAAAAACTTAAAAGCAAGGAGAGAAACAAGTGATTCAGTCGGGATAACGACCTAACAATTGTTCTCTTGTGGAGATATTCTGTTTTCATCTGTAAGAGCTAGTTCAGCAGGCTGATGTATGAACTAGGCTCTAAGCATCCTCGGTATTAACTACAAATATAATTCTATTATATATATAAACTATTTTTAATATGACTTTCTACCCATTGTTGGGCTATTTCACAGACAAGGAGGCAAATTTAAACACATGCTATGGGGTATTCAGTAGGTCATTGAGACTTTCTTCTAAAATCCTGACTCTTTCTTTACCATCTTCAAGCTTCTGTTTTTCTTTATCAACTACAGCAGCAGGGGCTCCGTTAACGAACTTTTCATTTGAGAGTTTTCGCTCCACTGAAGCAACAAACCCTTTAGCATACTCTAACTCACCTGTGATGCGCTCCTGCTCTGCCTTAACATCAATCTCTACTTCAAACTCTAAAAAATACTTCTCATTATCACTTAGAAATGAAGATCCACTTGACGGTAGTTCGTCCGTTATGTACACATCACTTATAAATGCCATTTTCTTTAATAAATCGTGAAGATTATGATCACTCATGGCGTTAGCCTCTGATCGCTCGACATAAAGGCTAAGAGCATCCTTGGGCTTCAGTCCCTTTGCGTTACGTGTATCCCTGATCTTAGTTATGAGATTTTGAAGTCTATCAATAGAACTAATGACCGCTTGATCAGCATCCACAGAAGTTGGATACTTTGAGATCATACAGTCTTCGCCTGCTTCTCTACTTTTGAGCTCATGCCAAATCTCTTCTGTGATAAATGGCATCAAAGGATGAAGTAGCGTACAGATACGCTCGTACATATCGATTGTAAAATCTAAAGTTGTTCGATCTATGCTACCTCCAAAATCAGGCTTGATCATCTCGAGATACCAAGAACAGAAGTCATTCCAAACGAATGTATATAGCTTCATAGTCACATCAGACAACTTATACTGCTCATAATCCTTATCCAATCCTGAAACGAGGTCATCGAACTTTGCTTGGATCCATCTTCCTGCTACTTCATTGGCTACTGGAGCTGCCCCTTCTACTACAGGCCAACCTTTAACCAATCTCAGCGCATTCCACATCTTATTACAGAAGTTTCGACCTTGCTCGCACAACTTCTCATCGAACATCAAATCTCCACCTGCAGGACTTGAAGATAAAACACCAAATCTCACTCCATCCGCACCAAACTTATCTATCAAACCAAGAGCATCTGGTGAGTTACCAAGAGACTTACTCATCTTGCGACGCTTCTTATCCCTCACCATACCTGTGAAGTAAACCTCTTTGAATGCCTTAGCATCCTCCCACTCATAACCCGCCATAACCATACGTGCTACCCACAAGAAGATAATATCCCAACCAGTTACTAAGATTGAAGTTGGAAAGTAGTAGTCCAACTCCTTCCTCGACTGAAATCCATGGAAACAGCTGATCGGCCATAACCACGATGAGAACCACGTATCAAGGACATCATCGTCTTGCTTAAGGTCCGAGATGTTAATATCAGTATCATAATCACTCTGAGCTAACTTATATGCTTCTTCCTTTGTCTCAGCTACATATACTTTGTCTTTGTAATAATAAGCTGGTATCCTATGTCCCCACCATAGCTGCCTGGAAATGCACCAGTCACGGATGTTTTCCATCCAGTGACGATAAGTGTTCTTCTGCTGTTTTGGAAAAAACTCTATATCATCTGTCATCACTGCTTCCAAGGCAGGCTTGGCTATTGACTTCATATCAACATACCACTGAAGAGACAACCGTGGCTCTATGACTGCATTAGTTCTTTCTGATCTCCCTACGCTGTGATGGTAGTCTTCTATCTTATCAATTAGACCAGCATGCTCAAGGTCTCTGATAACTTTCTTTCTTGCAACAACTCTGTCTTCTCCGACATAGACCTGAGCCTCTTCACTCAAGGTTCCATCCGGATTGAGCACATCAATGGTTTCCAAATTATGCCTCTTCCCGATATCATAATCATTGGTATCGTGAGCAGGTGTAACTTTCAATGCACCAGTCCCAAACTCTATGTCTACGTAATCGTCAAATATGATCGGCACTGCCCTGTTGACGATGGGTACGATAACCTTCTTTCCTTTGAACTTTGCATACCTTGGATCATCAGGATGCACTGCCACTGCACTATCGCCCATTATAGTTTCTGGACGTGTAGTTGCAATTACTATATAATCAGTTGATCCTTCAACCTGATACTTCACATGACAAAGACGAGTGTGTTCATCCCCATATATCACCTCTTCATTTGACAAAACAGTCTGGCCTTCAGGATCCCAATTGACCATTCTATAATCTCTATATAGCTTACCACGATTATAAAGATCAACGAATGCCTTTATTACAGATTCTGATCTTGGTTCATCCATAGTAAATGCCGTACGCTCCCAATCACATGAAGCTCCAAGACGCTTTAATTGCTTCAGGATGATCCCTCCATACTTATCTGTCCACTCCCAGGCATGCTTTAAAAATTCGTCGCGAGTCAGGTCCGACTTTTTGATTCCTTTCTCTCTCAGCATCCGAACCACTTTGGCTTCGGTCGCTATGGATGCATGATCCGTCCCTGGCACCCAGCACGCGTTCTTCCCATCCAGTCTTGCCTTTCTAATTAGAATATCTTGCACTGTATTGTTGAGCATATGCCCCATATGTAAGATACCAGTGACATTAGGTGGGGGGATAACTATACTATAAGCCTCACGCTCATCGGGCTCAGAATGAAAATAGCCATTCTCTTCCCAGTACTTATACCATTTCTCTTCTACTTCCGTAGGGCTATATCTTGAAGCTAATTCGCTCATGCGTATATTCTATAATTATTTTTGAATTCAGGAAGTAACTCCTATCTCCTTTTCTAATAGATCCAACTCGACTTGGTTCTTCAGCAGATCTTCAAAAGTCTCTCTTTTTCTAATTAAGTAGTCCTGACCTTTATAGATTAAAACTTCTGCAGGTCTAAATCTGGAATTATAATTAGAACTCATCGAAAAACAATAGGCTCCTGCATTTTTAAAAGCAAGTACATCTCCTTCTTGTATCTCAGTTATTTTCCGATTGACGCCAAATGTATCTGTCTCACAGATATATCCCACGACTGTATAGATTCTACTTTTACCTTCAGGTCTTGAGACATTGACAATCTTATGATAAGAATCATAAAACATAGGACGGATCAGGTGATTCAACCCAGAATCTAAACCTGCAAAAACTGTAGATGTGGTTTGCTTTACAACATTGACTTTTGCAAAAAAGCAGCCTGCTTCACTCACCAAGTATTTACCGGGTTCAAACTTTAAAGTAAGTTCTCGTCCATAGCTTTTGCAAAAAGCTTTAAACCTCTTAGTGATCTGGACCCCAAGATCTTCTATATCGGTCTCTATGTCGTTCTCTTTATATGGCACTTTAAAGCCGCTACCAAAATCCACGTATGTTAGATCTGGAAAAGAAGATGCAACATTGAGCAATATCTCAGCACCATTTAAGAACACTTCCGAATCCAATATCTCAGAACCCGTATGCATGTGCAATCCTTCAACTATTATGCCTGTAGCTTTTACAATTCTTTCTACCAATGGTAGTTGATGAAAGGAGATACCAAACTTACTATCTATGTGACCTGTAGAGATTTTAGAATTACCCCCCGCCATGATGTGGGGATTGATCCTGAGGCACAACGGGTAGTTTGGAAACCTCTGACCAAATTGTTCTAACATTGAGATGTTGTCCACATTGACTTTGACACCAAGCTTGACGACTTGCTCCATCTCTTCGATGGATACACAATTAGGTGTGTAAAGTATCTCTTCTGGTTTGAAACCAGCGTGTAAGCCTAACTTTACCTCTTGTAGAGAAACCGCATCAAGACCTGCACCAAGTCCTCTGATCAACTTAAGCATGGTGACATTGGTCATGGCCTTACAAGCATAGTTGATCTTTAGAGAGAGCCCGCTAAAGGCATTCTTCAGTCTGTTATACTGACGCTCTACGATATCAAAATCATAGACATATAGTGGACAGTCGTACTTATCCGTGACGCTCAAAGCAGATACTCCACCTGAAAACTCATATTGACCATTGATGACTTGCATACGCTACCTTTTCTGATACAAAAGTAGGTAAATTTTACGCTGCAATAAGGGTTCTATAAGCTGTACTTAACCCTTAATTATCACTTATCTAGGTGGAGGACACACCACAATAGATTATACAATCATCTATCTTAGTAATGAACATGGCAGAGATCGACATAATCAAAGCATGCAAACGGCAAGATAGAAAGGCTCAAAACCTTATCTTCCAGCGATATGCCCCGTTGATGTTGTCGATCTGTAAGAGATATCTAAAGCAAACCGAATTAGCTGAAGACATCATGGTACATGCATTTTATAAGATCTTTTCTAAGATAGACTCCTACCATAACAAGGGAAGCTTTGAAGGTTGGATGAAGCGCATCATGATCAACGAATGCTTGATGGAGTTGAGAAAGAAGAAGTCGCAGTATCTTACAGTAGCCATAGAGGATATGCACAGTGAGCCAGAAGTAGCCTGGCAAGACGCACTCGAATACGAAGAGCTACTTTCTTTACTCGATCAGCTACCAGATGGATATAGAACGGTCTTCAACTTATATGTTATAGAAGGTTATAAACATCGAGAGATAGCTGAGCAACTGGGCGTAAGCATCAACACTTCTAAATCTCAGTTGATCCTCGCGCGTAGAAAACTACAAGGTCTCATTAAAAAAAAATACGCCTCTAAGCTGAGTGCGTAACCATAGATTAGAATGAAAAAGATAGACGACATATTTAAACAAAGTGAGCATCAAAAAGAGCTCAATATCCGTCCCGAACTATGGGATAAGTTGGAGCGGCAGCTTGATGAAGGCAAGGACTCTGCTGGCTTCAATTGGAGACCTTTGATGATGGCGGCTTCCGCGATTGTTCTTCTATCTATGACAACATTGTTATATCTCAATATCGATAGTTACGAAGTTGAAGATATGTCTGTGAGTTTATCACCCTACTTCTTCAAAGAAGAGATCGCTAATCTTGAGTCCGTGTATTATACACCTCAGAGGATATTTGTCAACCCAACCATACTCAAAGGCTAAGTCCTAAATTTTTATTTGAATGGATGTCTTTGTTTCCAGCTTTGCTGCGGCACAAACGACTTAAATGGTGACCTAATCACCCTATTGATGATGGCATTGTTATGCTTAAAGTAGCAAGTCATCTCAAATGGTTCAGCACCAACTGAACTCTTTATCTCAAGTGCAGTCCTAAAGTAATAGAGACTTTCAGCTCTTTGACCTATCGCATCTCTGACGAGATCCAAAAGAATATTAAGATAGATCTGATACTTATTATTTAAGGATTTGTCAAAGCCTATGAAGTGACTATCCATCTTATCCCCCTCCATCACCCAAGTATAAAAACCAATCAACTCACCTTCTTGGTAGTATCCAACTATCTGTAGCTCATCGCCCAACTGCTTCTTGAGTTCAGAGAAGTAGTTGTCCTTGCCCTGCGCCAACACAAATCCAGAACCTTCTAAGATGCTACAGTACAATTGGTACATACGATCAGAGTAGCTATCTACATCTTGTAACGAAAGTGTGCGTCTCTCGATTCCCTTAAATTTCTTAAGTGCATTCTTCAATCTAACACGATACTTACTCTTCATATCGAGCAAGTAATCATCAAAGCTCATCCAAGAAGGCCTTACCTTTAAGATCATGTTAGGATCTATATCAAAAGGCAGAAATCCAAGTCGCTCGGGCTTACTGAGCGCTTGATCTTTAAAGAAGTCTTTGTAGAGCACTCCACTGAACCTGTAAGGAGTGTTACAGAGTTCCTTTTTTAAGACTTTCGTCAAATCCGATATAATGTCAAACTGAGTCTCCTTATCGTACTGACCTTCAACAAAGTGGATGCCATACTGACCAGTGAGATAGAGATTGCCAATGGTCATCATCCTAAATGTAATTAAGGACATAACAAACTGACTTATCTTTTGCCATAACCTTGATAAGAAGGAACGAGCTTTCTTATAATTCTCATAGTCAAAACTATCAGCTGGTCTCAGCACTAAGCTTTGTATCAGCACAGCACCTATATCACTGCCATCTCTATGCAATATGACATAGAGATTTTTAAGATTATCTGGATTAGTATTTTCTAGCGTCTTAAGGTATTTGCCTTGAGCAAATGACTCCCCTTTAGGCATAAGGCGATCCCACTGATCTTCAAGATCAGCGATATCTTTTTTGATAGTGACATCAAGATCCCACTTGTCCAATCGAAATGACTCTATAGGTAGCTCCGACGATCGGGGACACCAGGGAGTTTTTCGTTTTTTCACTTTGGGTTCGGTTTGCATAAATTAGATATCATTGAGATCTTCCATACTAGCTGGGGACCAGCCTTTTACAGAGGTACCTTGTAGACCATGTCTATTAGAATACCAGTATTCAACAATTTGTTTTAAAGAAAATTGTCCAACAGTGAAATCATAAAAGTCCCTACTTCCTATTATCCTTAAGTTTTCTTCCTCCGGGACAGCTATGACGATGTCTTGACTTGACTTATCAGCCAAAATCAAAGTAAGTTTCGCTATCGGAAATATGTCCACTTTGTCACCTTGATCTATCCGCTTTGAGATGACCATTACTTCTTGTGATGATGGCCCCTCTCCGCTCACACCAACATTAAATGGATAAGGAGCAAAGTAAACTAAGCTATCCCTAAGGCTAAAAGAATAGTCGTCACCACTACTATTGGTGATTTTTAAAGCGTAATATTGATCTGTTGCAGAGCTACTGCGTTGATCACAAGAAAGCAAGCACCATCCGATAAAAAATAACAATATATATTGCCCTCTCATAACGACCTCGAATTAAAAATCTAAAAATACAATTGATTTCTTGAAGTGTACATATATAAATATATTATAATATGAGCGAAACCTACTTTAATCCGGCAGATCTTAAAAAATTTGGTGAGATATCGGAATGGCAAGAAGAAATGGGGAAGAAGTTCTTCGATTATTATGGGACCGTGTTTGAAGAAGGAGCGCTAACCCAAAGAGAGAAGGCCCTTATCGCTCTGGCAGTAGCTCATACTGTACAATGTCCATACTGCATAGATGCATACTCAAGTACTTGTCTACAAAAAGGAGCAGATGAAGAGCAGATGATGGAGGCGGTTCATGTAGCAGCAGCCATCAAGAGTGGCGCCACGTTAGTCAATAGCGTTCAGATGATGAATCACGTAAAGAAGAGATTAATGTAGCGAAGAGCTACACTTAAGATATAAAAGATACAAAAGCCAATGGCTATAAAACAAAAAGGCAAAAGTCTCAAAAGATTAAATAGTGACCTGTCTCAAGGTTTCTATCAACTTACAGTTCTTAATGATAAGGATCGCCATGGCGACTCCTTCGTAAGATTTGAAGATCAGGTGGCGAAGACGCACAGCGGAGCTATAAGACCTACACAAGTCGAGATTTTTCAGATCAACATTGGTAAGCTCTGTAATCAGACTTGCGCACACTGCCATGTAGATGCAGGACCAGATCGCAAAGAAGAAAACATGTCGCGCGAGACACTTGAGAAGTGCTTAAAGATCATAAAGGAACATAAGATACCTCAAGTGGATATCACAGGAGGAGCACCCGAGATGAACCCTCATTTTAAGTGGTTTGTAGAAGAGTGTGTAGAATCAGGAGCAACTGTGATGAACAGATGTAATCTGACGATTCTGATGGCCCATAAGAAGTATGACAATCTACCAGAGTTCTTTGCTAAAAACAAGGTACATGTTATATCATCACTACCCTACTTTAACAAATCACGGACGGATAGCCAACGCGGTGATGGAGTATTTGAAGATAGTATAGCAGCACTTAAGAAGCTCAATGCCATCGGCTATGGTCAGGAGGGATCAGGCCTAATCTTGGATTTGGTATTTAACCCGTCTGGGGCCTTTCTACCAGGAGATCAGATGAGTCTTGAGGCGGAGTTCAAAAGACAACTAAAGAGAAAGTACGATATCGTCTTCAATAGTTTGTTTGCGATTACAAATCTACCTATAAGCCGATTTTTAGATTATTTGCTGGAAAGCGGAAACTATGAGTCCTATATGACTGAACTCGTAGAGGCTTACAATCCAATGACATTAGATGGCTTGATGTGTCGCAATACAATATCTGTCAGCTGGGATGGCTATATCTATGACTGTGATTTTAATCAGATGCTTGACCTTAAGGTCAACAGTTCTGTAAAGCACATCGATGATTTTGATTTGGACCTGCTGCAAGATCGAGACATTGTACTCAATCAGCACTGTTATGGATGTACCGCTGGTGCAGGCAGTAGTTGTGGAGGAGAGATTACATAGCAAAGAACATATTATATATTTTTATAATATGAATGGCACAAAGCCATAATCAACGGGTAACGTCTCTAAGATGCCCTGTTTACATCGTCATTCTGTTTCTATTTGTTCATATGGGCGGAGTTAGATATCTTACTGCCCTTCTAAACTTAAAATCACGTATGAGCTGGACACATATAAACCAGAAAGTTTCACTTGTTGTACTTAGTATCCTAATACCGATTTTGTCCTTTGGGCAAGATACGGCTCAGACCGAAATGGGTTTGGACGAACGTATCAATGAGTGGTTTACGCCGATATCACAGCTTATGCAAGATATTGTCTTACATAACTTTCCTGGCTCTGAGTACATATTCGGGCAACCAGTCCCAAGTATCATCATACTCCTGGTTGCAGGGGCAACATTCTTCACCATATACTTTGGTTTTGTCAATATCAGAAAGTTTGGTCTTGCCATCAACGTTGTAAGAGGCAAATACGACGAAATCGAAGGACACAGCTCTCCTGAGAAAGCTGCAGTTAATATCACAGATGGCGATATAGCAGGCACAATCAGAGATGAAGGTGAAGATGGTGAAGTGAGTCACTTCCAGGCATTAGCAACTGCTGTCTCAGGTACAGTTGGAAACGGAAATATAGCAGGAGTTGCATTGGCTATCGCACTCGGTGGACCTGGAGCAACATTCTGGATGATCCTCTGTGGCCTAATCGGCATGTCTACCAAGTTTGTAGAGTGTACACTTGGCGTGAAATATCGTGATGTTGGACCGGACGGGACCGTCTATGGAGGCCCGATGTATTATATGACCAAAGGACTTAAGGAGATGGGATTTGCCAATCTTGGAAAAGTCTTGGCAGGAGTCTTTGCATTCTTATGTATTGGTGCATCATTTGGAGGTGGCAACGCTGCTCAGTCCAATCAGGCTGTTGTACAATTAGTGGATTCATTTGGCATGAGTGGCGGAAGTGCAAGAACGATTATGGGATTGATCTTAGCAGTGCTTGTAGGTATCATCATCATAGGAGGCATCAAGCGGATCGCTTCTGTTACAGAGAAGGTGGTACCATTTATGGCAGTTATGTATCTATTGGCATGTCTTTATATCCTCGGAGTTAACTTCCAACATATAGGTTCTGCTTTTGGCCAGATCTTTAGCCAAGCCTTTAGCCCTGAAGCAGGGTTAGGTGGTTTGATGGGTGTGCTGATCGTTGGATTTCAAAGAGCGGCATTCTCTAATGAAGCAGGAGCAGGGTCTGCATCGATCGCTCACTCAGCGGTTAAAACAAAATACCCAGCCTCAGAAGGTTTAGTAGCCTTACTGGAGCCTTTCATCGATACTGTGGTGATCTGTACGATGACTGCATTAGTCATCATCATATTTAACCATGGCGGTGGACAGTTCGCTTATGGAGATGCTGGAGGCGGAGGCGTTATGATAGATGGAGAGCTTGTACAAGGAGCAGCTATCACTTCCAGAGCATTTGGTGCGTATATACCATTTGCGGGCCCATTCTTAACTGTGGCAGTTGTACTTTTTGCAGTATCGACGATGATTTCTTGGTCTTACTACGGATTACAGTCATGGATGTACTTCTTCGGAAAAGGCAGAATGGCAGATATGAGTTACAAATTATTGTTCTTGATTTTTATAGTGATCGGAGCTGCTGGTGACATGAGCTCTGTATGGGGATTCTCAGATGCAATGATTCTAGGATTAGTATTCCCCAATATGTTAGCGCTGTTCTTCTTATTCCCTAAGGTAAAAGCAGAACTTGCTAAGTATATCAGTGCAATAAAAGGGTCGACGGCATAGATTGTCAACTTACAGATATAAAAAAGACCCCATTGATTACTCAGTGGGGTCTTCTTTGTGTAAAGAGCAAAAAAACTGTGTCTTGACTTTTCAGACAATCAGTCTTTTAAGGGTTAACTCATCTCTGCTTCACTTATACGCTTAGTAACTTAATCCCTTGAACATTTTTAAAACGCTTAACATAAGCTTAGCAAAAGAGAGTTTCAAAGATTCAATTATAAGACAGTCAAAATGTGGTTCAACCCCTACCTCCAAAGATTTATTTAAAAGATGTTGATTTTTACTAATATGTTTCTTATCTATTTGTAGTGATATCTAAAAGTGTTGTCTATCTCGGGCTTGGCAGTAACTCTGAGACTAAGCATGATATGCTTAGAAGAGCTCGCATATTGATCAATATTTACTTAGGGAACATAACCCAACAGTCGACTTTATATGTAACAGCACCATGGGGATATCTTGATCAACAAGACTTTATAAACCAAGTGATTGAGATAGAGACGGTGCTTGGTGTCGAAGAGCTGCATCGGTCTCTCTTGGATGTAGAGCGGATCCTCGATAAGCAAAAAGATAGTAAGTATGGTCCACGCAATATTGACATAGACATATTGCTTTTCGACCAGATTATCCATAATAAAGGAGATCTTGAGATACCTCATGCAAGGATGCATGAAAGAAACTTTGTTTTGATACCTTTATCTGAGATCGCAAGTGACGTTGTACACCCTGTTCTGGATAAGACTATTGGATACCTTACCAGTATATGTGAAGACAAAGGAAGTGTGACACCTCAAGAGAATGAAAGTTAATGACTCAGGATATTAATATCCCATATCAGTACATCTGTGTAGAAGGCAATATTGGATCAGGCAAAACGAGTTTTGTCGAGATGATCCAAAAAGAATACGCCTGTGAGATGATTCTTGAGGAGTTTCAGGATAACCCTTTCCTCCCCTACTTTTATCAAGACAAGGATAGATACGCCTTTTCTGTGGAGCTGTTTTTCATGACAGAGCGTTATAAGCAACTCCAGCGTCAACTACTATCTCAAGGGCTGTTTCAACAATTTACAATAGCTGATTACTCTTTTGTGAAGTCTGTTCTTTTTGCAAAAAACAACCTGATCGAAGAAGAATATCGACTCTTCCAAAAGATGTGGAATGTGCTCAATGCTCCTTTTCCAAAACCAGATATTCTAATCTACTTTCACAGAGATGTAAGTATACTGAAGAAATTCATCGATCTTCGTGGCAGACCTTACGAGAAGATGATTGAGGCTTCTTACTTGAAGCAGATACAGGATACTTACTTTGACTACTTCAAGAATATCCTAACCTTTCCAGTTGTGATCTTAGACCTCAATGAAATTGACTTTGTAAATGATGCCAAGAGCTATACAGCGATAAAGCATATCATGGCGGGCAAATATCTTCCGGGTGTTCACCGCGTAAGCTTATTAGTTTAAACACACAATTAGAACATGTCATTAACTATAACTAAAGCTGGCAAAGAGCATATACCGGGTGTCTATGCACTAGTAGAAGAGTTAGCCGTCTATGAAAAAGCAAGACATGAGATGACTATGACACTCAACGGTTATCACCAAGCTTTTGATGAGGGCCAATTCAAATGTATAATAGCGCTTAAAGACAACAAAGTAATCGGAACATGCATCTATTATGACACCTTCTCTACTTGGAAAGGAAAGATGCTATACCTAGAGGATTTTGTAGTACTGAAAGCACATAGGAAATCAGGTGTCGGCCAGCAACTATTTGACCAACTAATAGCGATAGGAAAAAAAGAAAAGTATAGTTTGGTAAAATGGCAAGTGCTTGATTGGAATGTATCTGCTATAAAATTCTACGAGAAGAACAAATCCATTATTGAAAAAGAATGGTGGAATTGTAAGATCGTTTTCTAATTTACTCAGCCACAATATCCAGTGCCATACGCACCAAGTATTCTGAATGATTGGGGTAATCTACATCTATAACTTTAGCATCGCGCAGCCAGTCGGCTGTCTTTTGACCAAAAGAATCATCTATAGCTTCGACGATATGAACGCCCATATTCTTAAGGGCCTTTGCATTGCACTCTTGTTCATATTGTGCTAACATAGGTATGGCCATAATCTTCTTTTGGAGGTAAAGCATCTCTGACACTCCTTGGAATCCTGCTCCCATGATTGCAAAAGAACTGGTTTCTAACATGCGCATCCAGTTGGTTTTATCAACTGGGTAAATATGGATATTTTCATCATGATATTCTGCTTGAGTGTGTTTAGAGAATATTCTAAAACTATAGTCTTTTAAAGGTTTTAACTTAGCAGACAGTGGGCCTTCGGCATAGGCAGGAAGGTAGACTAACACTTCGTTATCAACATACCTTCTTGACACTTCTCTAATCTCTTTTCTTATAACAGGTGTATAAACATTACTATCATAATTTTGAAAATGCAGGCCAATCTTTTTAGTTGAAGGTGCAAAATATTTGAATATAAACTCTGCCAAATATCCTTTCTGCTTGGGTCGCGGTATATTATTGCTAAAGAATGATGCCTGATGGCTCAGAGCGACGCATTCTAAATGCTTGTAGCGCCACTTGCGGGCATAGGCCGTTATAGGCTCAAAGTCATTGACGATCAGATCGTACCCGGAGAGATCTAATTGAAAAATATCTTTTATAATTCTAATGGGCTTTAAAGACTTAGCTGTGCCCCAATAATCTATACCACCTTTCTTACCAAATATGTAGCCCCAACCATGCTTGCGATACTTCACTGGAAAGGGTAATTCTAAATCCCCTTGTATACCACTCAACAGCACGTCCACATCTGCATACTTAGAAAGTACTGGGTAAAACTCTAGGCAACGACTAAGATGTCCATTGCCTGTAGCTTGTACGCCATATAATATTTTCTTTCTTGTAGCCATATGCATGTCATGAAGCTCGATCCATCAAGGATCTGGCAAACTTCAGAAGGTGATCTTTTTGTTCTTGATCTATAGATACAAAATCTAAATGTGACTTAGCTAAACTAAAAAACGCTTCTTTTGCTTCAGTACAATAATGGGGCAAATAAAGCTCATCAAATATATTAGTCACTCGCTTCACCTTATCTCTCTCCGTCAACTCTTTGCTATTATAGAGCTTTTCAAAATGAGCACGATCATCACCATCTAATAGCTCTATCGCTCGCAGATACAAATAGGTCTTCTTACCTTGGATAATATCTCCACCTACTTTTTTTCCAAAAGTACTTGGATCTCCGTATACATCGAGAAAGTCATCTTGCAATTGAAAACTCACACCTGCATTGACAGCAAACTTATAAAGGTGGTTTTGATCTTTCTCAGGTGCATCAGCAAGTATAGCGCCGAGTTTTAGAGATGCACCGAGTAGTACTGCAGTTTTAAGCTCTATCATCTTTAGGTAGTCTGCGATAGACACTTTATCTGTCTCTTCAAAAGTCATATCCAAGCTCTGTCCTTCACATACCTCTCTAGCCGTTTGTGTCATTGTAGTCAGCATATTTGCCTTGAGCGGACTATCTATCTTAAGCAGTCGATCATACACCTCTATCAACATCGCATCACCAGTCAGTATCGCAGCATTAGTCCCATAGGTATGTTGCACTGTAGGTACTCCCCTTCTCAATGTTGCGGCATCCATGATATCGTCATGGACCAATGTAAAGTTGTGAAACAACTCTATAACATAAGCCAGATCACAGGCACTCTCGATATCATCTTTGTATAACTCATATCCCATCAAACAAAAAAGCGATCGCATACGCTTACCAGATTGGCTCATGATATAGTCTCGTGGCTCATAAAGTGGTCTTGGTGGCCTTGTAGAGACATTCTTTTGGTGGCTAAGTTCTATTAGCTCAAGAGCTTGTGATATATTTAATGCCATTAGCAGAATTTGCGCTAAGGTAATTAAAGACCGGAGTGCTTTTATGTGACGATATTAAATAATGATGAAGAATTATATCCTACTCTCTCTGATTGGCTTGATGCTTACTGCTTGCAGTAAGAGCGTTAATAAATCACCAGACCTAATCATCCATAACGCTACAGTGTATACAGTCGATGCAGATAGATCTGTTCATGAAGCTATAGCCATCTCAGATGGTGTCATCTCTTCTATTGGGGAGAATGCAGACCTACTTGGCGCCAAAGGAGAGCATACGCAAGTGATCGATGCTAAGGGGGCATTTGTCATCCCGGGCTTGATAGAAGGACATGGTCACTTCAGTGGATTGGGTCAGAGTCTTATGAATCTCAACTTCTTAAAGAGTAAGTCTTGGGATGAGATCGTAGCTATGGTAGCTGAAAGAGTAAAGCATACTGAAAAAGGCGAATGGATCATCGGTCGTGGATGGCACCAAGAAAAATGGTCTGAGACGCCACATGATCATATACATGGATACCCCAGACACTTTGACCTAAGTAAGATTGCTCCAGACAATCCAGTTATGCTGACACATGCCAGCGGACATGGTTTGATCGCTAATAAGCTGGCAATGGACGTTGCTGGAATAACTGTTGAGACGGCCAATCCCATAGGAGGCGAGATAGTAAGAGACGACCAAGGCAATGCTATAGGCGTATTTGAAGAGCGAGCGCAAGAGATCATCCGCAACGCATATAACTACTACCTAAAGGATCAAAGCGATGAGCAAAAGATAAAAGAATGGCACGATGGTGTCGCACTTGCTCAAAAAGAATGCCTTGAAAATGGTATCACGAGCTTTCAAGATGCGGGAGCAAGATTTCATGAAGTGGATCGATATAGGGAGATGGCCCAAACAGGAAAGTTTGACATAAGGCTATGGTCAATGCTTAGACATTCATCTAAGGATATGGATGGCAATGTAAGCAAGTATAGAACAATAGATGAAGGAGATGGCTACTTCACCTGTAGGGCGATCAAGACGGAAGTAGATGGCGCATTGGGTTCATTTGGTGCGTGGCTCTTGGAACCTTATGATGACAAAGAAAACTTTGTAGGACAAAACACTACTGAGATCAGTGAAGTAGAAAAGATAGCAGAGATCGCTTTAAGAAATGATATGCAACTTTGTGTTCACGCCATTGGCGACAGAGCCAACAGAGAGGTCTTGGATATCATGGAAAAATCATACGGCGAGACGGACAAAAAAGATCTCAGGTGGCGTATAGAGCACAGCCAGCACCTACACCCTGATGATATACCAAGATTTGGTAGCTTGGGCGTGATCGCTTCTATGCAAGGCATACATTGTACATCGGATGCGCCCTTTGTTGAGAAGCGATTAGGCAGACAAAGAGCAAAAGAAGGTGCTTATCCATGGAGAGCTATAGTCGATAGCGGTGGCGTTGTCACAAATGGAACAGATGCGCCAGTTGAAGATGTAAGTGCGATTGAATCATACTATGCTACAGTGACCAGAAAGCGCATCGACAATGGATTTGAATTCTTCCCAGAGAATAGTTTAACGAGAGACGAAGCACTATATAGTTATACCATGGCTAACGCATATGCGGCCAAAGAAGAGCAAGATAAGGGATCGCTTGAAGTTGGAAAATATGGTGATATAACTATACTATCTAAAAACTGGATCGAGTGTTCTGAAGAAGCAATCTTAGATACAAAGATCTTGTATACAATCGTAGGTGGTGAAGTGAAATATCAAAATGAAACAGAGTAACAATCTCTGGTCGCATCTTCTTTCTGTTCTCGCTCTACCTTTTATGGCAACAGTTGCAGTGCCATGGGCCATTCACACTTTTATAAACATAAAGGTGGTCTCATTTTTTAATCATATCAATGAGACATTATCTGACTTTCTTAGTGGATTTGTAATGTCTATAGGTTTCTTGTTGTTTTTGTGGACTGTTCTTCTATTTGCAAAGGTGGGCAAAGGTACACTTGCCCCATGGGCGCCACCAGTGAAGTTTGTAATTGTTGGGCCTTACAAATATGTCAGAAACCCAATGCTTTGCGGAGTCAATCTCATGTTGATTGGCGTCGCCTTATTACTTAAAAATGAAAACATACTCCTATGGATGATTTTGTTTCTTGCTATTAATACGCTCTACTTTGTGAAAAGCGAAGAGCCTAATTTAGAAAAGAGGTTTGGAGCAGATTATAAGCTTTATAAAAAGAATGTGGGAAGATGGATCCCAAGATTGAGGGGTTGGAAGATGTAATCAAGGAAGTATTTTTTTTACATTATCACAAGCCCACTAAAGTGGTTCACTCTCCTCAATGTCTTTCAGACTTTCATTTTGCTATCGCAACAGTCGCTTGCTTATCTTTTAGGATTAGCAGAATAGTTAACATCACCAATTTTATAACCAATGATGTCCAACTCTATAGCACCACTGAGTGCAGCGTTCATGTCAACTTGAAAGTTGTCAGGTTTAAAATCCCATGACGGTCTATTAGGAAAGCGGTCTTGACGACCGATAATGAGGTTTCTAATTTGTACAAGATCAACACTTGATATACGTCCATCACCACTTACATCTGCAGAGAGCAGTGCAAACTCATTGTCGAGTATTTGTCTTCCCACTATATGATTGCGCAAAATGACTAAGTCAGTAGCCGACAAGCCATTAGAAGGGATTGTATTTTTATCTAATTGTATAGAGTATGTCCCATTGGGATCAAGGTTTTCAAAAACAAAGCGACCATCCGATCCCGTCAAAAAAGAAGCGATCATATCACCAGTAAGCGATACTCTTACATCAGGAATGGATAGACCATCTGCTGTAAGAACTGCTCCTGTAAAGCTAACTACATCTATTTGTTTTTGATCTAAACCGCCCATGGACATAACACCTTCATTGATAGGATCTAACCAATCTCTTAAGCGATCTCCTTCATCAACTCCAGTATCCCAACTGACACTTAGTCTACCGCTATAGCCTATCCCAATCGAGCAAAACTCATCCGATAAGGGTCCGCCATGAAGTTGACCTAACACACTTCCTTCGCTATCAAAGATGGCAGCACCAGATGATCCTGGCTCGTAAGTAGTTGCATCAAAATCATTGATATAATGACTAAACTCAGGTGAGTTACTTCCATTATTCCATCCGATCCGTCTGTCATGGATCAATGCTTTGTCTACATCAAGAGAGACCTTCTTTATATCGCCTACTGGATGATGTATGAGGTAAGTTGTATCAGGTTCATAGTCTAATCTTCTATCCCACCCTGCATAAAAAACATTAGCCTCTAGTGGGATGTCTTGGGTGATGCGTAAAAGCATCATATCAGTATCTTCCCACTCGGCAAGTAGCTCTGCACCTTGTATTTGAAATGGGAATGGCTCTTCTTCAGGATTGGCACAGCTAAAACTCTCATAGTTAAAGTCAAACCAAAACAAATCAAACAAAGGCGTTATCGTAGCATCTGGAGGCACCAAACAATGGAATGCCGTTAAGACATAAGGTGTTCTATCACCACTTGTATTATTCATTAGTGTACCTGTGCACAATGCCACTCCTTCTTCTGCGACCATTCTAATCCTCATTACTGAACGCTTTACATCTGAGAGCTCAGCGCCCTCTTCGCAATTGATATTTAAGTGGCATTCGAAGGAAGCATCAAAACCCAGCGCCATATGTCCTACGTTGATTGGGTTGGCGTATACCTGTTGCAGGGTAACCTGAGGTTTTTGGATTGAGAAGAAGGATAGAGTTACATCCCCTATGTAAGGACCTACCATCATTTGACCACTCTTCTTGTTATCTGCATGAGTATATACTTCATGCTGCCACAAGTTTTGATCAGAAGACACTACCAAAGTCTCTCCTGGTTTCAGCTTCAACTGATTCAACACAAGATATACTTCAGCTCCATCACCAAGAATCACATCAGCTTTGTATCCATCATCCTGTGATCCAAGAAGAGGCAGATTGATATCTCCTTTTTTGGTATCAAGTATAGGTAAAGCAATAAAGTTGGATGGTATGCTACTATTAGACTTTTGCCACAGCGACCGCACGTCAGATCTAAGATCTATAGAATTATTTATAAGAGACGATTGCCCATTGAGAGACCCCATATATAGCAAAAGAATCCATAACAAAATGGATACACAAACTCCTTTTCTCATAAACACTCTTTCGTACTCGAAGCTGAGTGCAAATCTACAGTTTATTCTTCAAGGAAACTTGCTTTCAATATACCATCAACATCTTTGTCGTCTGACGACAATAGACATATAATCAATTAGCTTCAATTATAAGCTGCTAACCATAAGCGACCTAACTATCGCAAGATGGATCTCGCCTAACACTAGCTAATCATCTTAACAAAGCTGTGATTGCTCGCTCTTCATTTGTGTAAGCGTTAAGGTGGAACATATCATAAGTACAAGCATTAGACAAACTATACCCCATTCACCCATGGTAGGTACGCCCATTGATGGCCCTGGTGATAGGTTTGACAAGCTCTCTACTACATTGATACATACTGTTGCTGATCCACTATTGGTAGCCCCTAGATTACACAAGAGTGTAAACTCGCCAAGATCTTCAAAAGCATAATTGAATGAAGTTTTCTCTGTACTGAAAACAACCGACACGCCTCTATCAGTTGTTATTGCCGAAGTACCTCCACAATCAGACGAGGATGTAAAATCAACGGTTGACCCTACCAAAACCTCAACACAATCAGTGTTAAAATCAATGGTTGAAGGGGATAGGTTAATGTTAGTTTGTGCTGGTAAAATACTTCCTAAAAAAAGAGCTCCCACTATAAGAAGCACATGTTTTGTAATTGTCATAATCTCCGTGAATTGTATTCACGAAGGTAAGAAACATATTTAAATTTTCTATATATATAAAATTTTATTATATGACTTTAACACTTTAGGAAATCATTAGTTATTAGCTCACACCACCCTATTCCACAAGATCTATGATATGTAACTTTATCGCTTTAACTATCAAGTCTATAGAGTTACGCGCCTCAAACTTATCCAATAAATTCTTTTTATGTGATATGATTGTATGAGTCGATAGATAAAGAGCATGAGCGATCTCTTTGACAGTGAGTCCTCGAGTCATCAATTGTAACACCTCTCGCTCGCGTTGTGAGACCACGACCAAAGTAGTTTTATACCGCTCATCGCTTTCTTCTGAACTAATATCTGTAACACTTACAACCTCCATAATAGCTTTGTCTTATTGTATATAAAAAGAAGTAGGCTGAAGAGCCTACTTCTTTAGTCTATTTATTTATTCTGGGCAACCAGTTGTATATACTTCTAGTTTTGAACTAACTCCAATCTGGAAGCCCTCTCCCATCTCTACGCCAGCTCCTCCATCAAGCGTTAATGATGATCCTTGCATAGTCTTATTGCTTGCATTGATCTCTTGGTCTGTGATATACTTAAGTTGCTCTCCTGAGACAAAGTCGTTATTTGGAGAGGTCAAAAGAATCTCCTTATCACAATCTTGATTAACTACAAGCTCTTGTGCATCGACTGGACATGTCGCTCCTGCTTCTACACGAAGAGAAACAATGTTGGATTCTCCAAAGTCACAACATCCAAAGTTTCTGGCACATCTTACATAGTGTGTATTGACAGCTAAAGGACCCGGGTCATATGTAGGAGCTTGAGCTCCTTCTATCAACTGCCATGTAGTACCGATATTGAATACAGTTGGTGCAAATGGATTTCCATTTGCATCTTCTTCTGTAGAAACCAACCACATGTACTCAACATATCCACATATACCGGTCTCTTCTTGAACAACAGATATAGTTGGGATATCGCAACCAAAAGGTACTGTCAAATCCACATTGTTATTTATACCAATCACTCCAAAGTTTGATAGTGGTTGACATTCCTGGATATCATAAGTGATCTCCTGAGGACACATAGCAAGCACCTCTCCTGTTATGGTATTAGTGATCGTATATGTTCTAAAGGCTGTTCTTTGATCAAACATTGAACCACCTGAGCATTCTTCTCTTACTAATGAATCTACAAATGAAGATGTAAATGCTCCAGGGTTACCACAATCTTCAACATCCATATTGGCTGTTGATAATAATTGTGATGTACTTAAGCCTGGAAGTATACATGCTCCGTTACCTACTTGTCCAGTAACATTCCAATCACTTGGGCATGCATTGACCTGAGGAGCACATAATATAATATTCAACAACGCGGGATCGTAGTCATCTTGATCATTTTCTACATCTATTCCACCATCAATGTTATCACCAACTTCGTTATCAGTTGCTAACTCATTTGTACTACCATCATTGACAGCATCCAGTGGACTATCTTCATCTATGGCTAAATCTCCTCCAGGAGTCGCTGCCGCAAATGTGATCTCTGCGTTATTGACAATCATATCATTTGTTGCCATAGGGTGAATCGTAAAGTTCAGAGTTACTACTACTTCGTCTCCTGCTGCAAGCTGATCAAGCGTAAATGATGAACCATTTTGCGCAGCACTTATGGCATTGCCAGATTGTGCCGTGGAAGGTAAGTCCATATCTACAAAGACTAACTCTCCAGGATTGAAATAATCATCTACAGCTATATCATAAGCCGGAACAGTACCTTGATTATAGATTGTAATGTCATAACTCACTGGACTTCCTTGATATACTGGACTTGGAGTAAGTTGAGTATTAACCATCTTGGTTAAGGCTACATCAAACAAGCTCAAGAACTCATCATCCATATCATTGTCTGGGTTTTCATCTACTTGATCACTGTCAGAAATCTCCGCTATATTCACAATACTTCCTCCACCAAAATTATCATCAAGAGTCAAGACTATCGGAAATACCACACAGCTATCAGGATTGAGAGCTGGAAGCTCTTGATTATAGTCAAGCGTGTAAGTAGACCCTGTAGAAAGATCCCAGCCATTGATATCCATATCACTCAATGTCAAACCAGCTGGCACATGATCACTTATCTCAAATGATTGAGCGTTAAGTGTCCCAACATTACATACTGTCAAGTGGAAGATAACATCTTGACCTGGTGTATAAGGGCCTGGTGTGATGATATCCTTAGTGATCGCTAAGTCATAGACTTGTTGAACCGCTATGTGTGCTGGATCAAAGTCGTCATCGCTCGGATCTACTTCATTTAAGTTTTCATCTCCGTCATCTATACTATCGTCATTAGGATCGGCCGGATCATTGCTATTATCTCCGGTAGAACTATCGACATCGTCTCCGCCATCAGCTGTTATCTCTGCGTTGTTAGTGATACTACTTCCTTGGAATGTAGGATCTATACGTAGATCTATATCCACACTGTCGATCCCTGTTCTTGAAGGAATCAAACGATCAAAAGTATAGGTATTATTCGTCCAATCCGGATCAACATTTGTCATATCAGCTGGCACATAATCTGTTACAGTAACAGTATTTGCAGCAGCATCAAGAGTACCTTGATTATAAACATAGATTCTGTAGGTTACTATGTCTCCTTGCATGAAAGGACCTTCACTTACTAATGCTTTGGTCAAAGCCAAATCATAAGTCTGCTGTATTGTAATCACCTCTGGATCATAATCATCTTCGCCATCTGTCTCATCTATATCGTTGTCATTGTCATCTGGTGCATCACCTTCGTTATCGCCAGCTGTACTGTCATCATCAGCTCTTGGGCCATTGATATCTTCTTGGCTTGCGATCTCAGCATTGTTCGTGATGCTCGTCTCCATGAAATCCAAGTCAACTGTAAATATGATCTTCACGGTTAGACTACTTCCTGCGTCAATCTTCGCGATTGGTGTATCCAGTATGGCAATACCTGCAACCATGGACCAGCCATTTCCTGCTTCTAAGGTTAGGCCAGCCGGTACATAATCACTCAACTGGATATTGTACGCATCAAGTGTCCCTTGATTGTATACTGCTAAGTCATACGTAACCGCACCTCCTGGTACAATCGGCATTACTGTGCTTGCACTCAACTTCTTAGTCAATGCTAAATCAAACGTCTGTGTAATCTCAATAACTTCTGGATCATAATCATCCTCGCCATCTGTCTCATCTACATCGTTGTCATTATCATCTGGTGCATCACCTTCGTTATCGCCAGCTGTACTGTCATCATCATCTCTTGGACCATTGATGTCTTCTTGACTCTCGATCTCAGCATTGTTCGTAATGCTGGTCTCCATGAAGTCCGCATCGACCATAAACGTGATCTGTACGATTATACTGTCTCCAGCATCAAGTCGCACTATCGGTGTATTTAAATTAGCA
>CALDEM010000067.1 GCA_937942435.1 uncultured Saprospiraceae bacterium | reverse complement strand
ACCAGTCTTTCCCGTAAGGTCAACAACACTGGATAGTCGTCCGCCATACTTCGCAGGAAATGCTCCTTTGTACAATTGCACATCCTTAATAGCATCTGCGTTAAATGCTGAGAAGAAACCAAAAAAGTGGTCTACATTATAAACAGTCATCCCATCCAGCAAAACCAGGTTCTGATCCGGCGTACCTCCTCTGACATACAAGCCCGAGGAGCTCTCATTACTCCCACTTACACCCGGTAGTAATTGTAATGATCTAAAAATATCCACCTCTCCAACATTAGGTAGTAAAGCTAATTGAGCCGGAGAGATCTGCATCGTGCTGATGCCATCCGATGCATTCATCACCTTAAATGATTTGCTGGAGACCACTACCTCATCCAGTATGACACCAGTCTTTAGTTGAATGGTTAAGCTTTTGATATCAGCACTGCCCGCTTCTATTTCTATTTCAACAGATCCATAACCTACATACTGCACCTGTAGAATCAACGCTTCTTCTGTTACATTGAACAAGGAAAAATGACCATCCACATTGGTAGAAGCACCATCATTAGTTCCTTTGATCACTACGTCAGCAAATGGTAAACGCTCTTGATTTTCTTCGCTTTCTATGACTCCTGAGATCGTGCGCTGACCATAGATCGAAAAGGACAAGCACAAAAAAGTACAGAATAAAATCAGTTTCATCCACATAAGTCGCTGATATTCAAATTGTTAGTAAACCAAAACCACAAACAATAAAACAGGCTTTGTCTTTAAACATATTAAAAATATCACCATTCCCATAGAGCATTGTTGACACTTTCAATCAACACAGGCTATTACTAAATGAAAGACGTGAAATAATCAATGAGCGTAGCGATAGCTTGTCGACTGAGTCCTACTACTTGCAGGAGTCAGTGTCTACAGAAACAGCTAAAAGAAGAAACCTCAGTTACTCATGAGAAGTGCTGTATTAGTAGTCTAATCGATAATATTTATTGTTTATCAATAAATTATTATCTATATTCGCTAAATAAACAATAAGACTATGAAATCACAGGCGCTTAGACCAGCGATATGGCTGACCCACTTTATTATGGCTTCCTTAGCCCTCTCATTGTTTCTCTTACTTAGTCTATACTACTACTCTGGATACTCCATCAACTCGATGATTCAGTTTGAGTTTTTAGATATTGGTATAAGAGGAAAGGCTGAAAAATGGATGATACATTCCACAATTGCCTTATTAGCTATAGGGCATATCATTAGCATTTTTGTCTTTTGGAAAGTGCGAGAGATGCTCCTTACGATTAGAGAGACAGGCCCTTTTGATCAAGTAGTTGTAAAACAGATAAGACTAATCATGAAGAGCACCATTCTGCTTATTCTATTTCACTTGATAGGTTCTTTCTTTATAGACATAGTCCGAGGTGAGTTTAAGGTCACACTCAGCACAACAACATTGATTACTGTCTTTCTTGCCTTTCTTGTTTACTTCCTAATTGAAGTATTTATCTATGGCTCAGAGATGCGAGAAGAGCAAAAACTTACGATATAAGATGGCGATAAAAGTAAGACTCAATGTAGTGATGGCCGAACGAAACATGTCGCTCAATACACTCTCGCAGAAAGTAGGCATCACATTGGCTAATCTTTCTATACTTAAAAATGGAAAAGGAAAGGCCATCAGGTTCTCAACGCTCAGTGCACTATGTGAAGCATTAGAATGCCAACCCGGTGATCTATTTGAATTTCAATCAGATGAAAAATAATACAGAGTTAGATCGTATAACCACATATGAGCATTACTACGATGATCTTGATAAATGGGCCGGCTTTAAAGTTGAAAGAAACACAGATCTACTATGCAATCTTTCTGGGCATTATTTAAGATCTGGAGATACCATAACAGCACTTAAACTTGCTGAGTATGCTTTACAACAAGATCCCAATGAATGGTTCGCTTATCTCAATAAGGCGCAAGCTTTGTCCGAAACGAATAACAAGAAGCAAAAAGGCTATTTATACAATCTCTTATCCTCATTAAGCCTTCGGACTTTATAGAAAGTACAGACAACTTTGGTGCGTTTGATTTTTGGAAAGGGGTGATTGGAGATCACCTTAAGGGGTTATAAAGCCTCATCTAAGTCTAGTCTTTCCCTATAAGTCATGAAACGGCTGCCACCTATCGGTGATCTTAATGAGCTATTCACAATTGTGAACTAATATTCTTTTATGTTCTTCTTATCTTTTAAATTGAAGCAAGTACTTATAACTGAGCTCTATAAGGAGTTCATACTTGACGTAAAGTGTAATGATGAGCGCATCAGAAGTAGAACTTAAAGACTATCCAGGTCTATCAAAAAGACAAAAGGCTGTTATCAGCATCAACGGTTTCTTGGTTATCGTAATAGGTAGTGTAGCCGGTTTTGCATGGCTGGTTTCACTGGCTGGCTACTTAGAGCTCTTCCCTCTACCACCTATTGACTTAGCCATACCCGAAACTAAAGAACTATGGCGTAACGCCCACCTTGGCCCCATTATGCATGGTATGCTTATCATCCTGATAGCTGCTGTGGCACCGCTTCTGAAATTAACCAAGAAAGAATCTATGATTATGGTCTATGCCTGTATCACTGAGGTATGGGGTAATGTGATGGGTTTTCAATCTGCACCTTTTACTGCCAATCGTGGCCTCACACCGACAGGTTCATTTATAGATGTCTTTTCCTATGGCACTTTTTATATAGCTGTAGTTGCATCTTTCACTATACTATACCTTTCTATCATAGGCTGCTATCGGACTATTAAAGAAGAAAAGAACTAAGGCAGTACTTAAGATTTACAATATGTCCTATATGGAATCGACTCACATGGAAACAGATTATCTCATCGTAGGTGCAGGCGCCATGGGTATTGCATTTGCAGATGAAATATTTCATCGGAAACCAAACTTGAAGATAACCATAGTCGATAGAAGGCCAAAAGCTGGAGGACATTGGAATGACGCCTATCCCTTCGTTCGACTACACCAGCCTGCCGCCTTCTATGGCGTTAATTCTTTACAGCTTGGTAATGGCACCACGGATCTATCTTCAAAGTCTGAGATTCTTGACTACTACGATAAAGTAATTGCAAAATTTACTTCAAGTGGAAGAGTCACATTTTTACCCAACCACAATTATCTTGGTTATGGTCAAGTAAAAGATCTGCAACAACCTGACCACACTCTTTCTTTTACAATTAAAGAGCGACTTGTAGATGCTACATATATGAATGTAGAAGTGCCTTCTACTCATGCTCCAAAATATAAAATAGACGAAGAAGTCAATATAGTCCCAATAAATGACCTTGCAGAAGAATATAACAAATGGGACAAATACTATGTCATCGGATCTGGCAAAACAGGAATGGACGCCGTTTTATACTTATTAGAAAAAGAGGTGTCTGCCGATGACATCTATTGGATCAGCCCAAACCAAGCTTGGATGTTCAACAGGTCAGCACTCCAAGTCGGCAAAGTCGCTAAAGTCGTTCTAAATCATGCGAAGTGTGCCACTAAAGCAAATTGTGCAAATGACATATTTGTCGAAATGGAAAAAGAAGGGAGCATCATGCGTATCAACGAAGATATCTCTCCTGCCAAATGGCGATGTGCCACTGTTAGTCCTGAAGAACTAACTGCATTAAGAAAGATTAAAAATGTAATTGAAAAAGGTAGGGTCAAAAGAATCACTCAAGACGCCATACAATTAGAAAAAGGAGAAGTTGTTTACGATGGAAGAACGCTCTTCGTGGATTGCTCTGCTAACGGATTATCCAGACAAAAAGAAGAACCGATCTTCTCAAAAGGCAAAATCACCTTGCAACCCATTCTATTTTGTCAACAAGTATTTAGTGCAGCAACAATCGCTCGATTGGAATTGAGTAGGATAAGTGATGAAAGAAAAAACAAGGTGCTACCCGTCCCACATCCAGAATATCAAGATGATTGGCCAAACGCTATGGCTGTAAGCGTCAATAACTTACTTGCTGTTCATCGCTTATTTCCATTGTGGATGTTTCGCTCTCGATTGAACTTTATGAGTCACGAACCCATGAGCAATTATTTTTACTACGCCCTCAAAGCTAATATGGTGTCTTCATCCCTAAACAAAGCTGCGAAAAGAATGGAGCACTCTGCTACTTCATCTTAGCTTCAGGAAACTGCCAACGACCATCTAAAACTTCCTTCCTTGGGCGATACATCCTGATATTGTAATTCCAACCTGGAGTAATTGGGATATAATTTTTTTGAGTATCATCACCTCCTAAATGTATCGTAATGCTACCGTCCGTATTCTTTTCTGCATTGATATTATTATAAGCATAGGACTCATATTTATTCTTGTGAAAATATCCCTTCTTGTCATAGACAGATATCGACCAAAAGGCATCCACAGGTACACCCTTAGGTACATGTAGCACATAGGGCGTCACTCCATCATTCTTTTTCGGATAGACATTGAGATAGATGGCATGATCTTGGGCTAAACCACCATAGCCTGCAGCGGTCCCAATCAGATGAAGGACTGGATCAACCTCGCCTTCATCGCCAAACATATGCTTAGCACTGGTCAGTCCTTTTACAAGTCCAAGCAGATGACGCCTTGTTTCCTCTCTCGATATGGTATCCCACTGAGGCAATTCTAATTTTCCAATAGCACCTTGCTCAATTATAATAGCATCTTGAAGTCGTGTGACCAGATCATTGTCTTCTTTACTTTTAGAATTTACAAAGATGCGTATAGTCACTTGGACGTATCTTGACCCTATCGCTTCTTCCGTCAATGTAAAAGTCCCAGATCCATAAACGGTCTTTTTGATAAAATGCTTATCATCTGAAACTGTCATAGACATAAATCTATCCCCAATCTCAGGCAATACAATTGTTAACGGTTCGCTCAAATCAAATATCCCAGAAGAATATCTCGTGTCGCGATTCATACGACGTATATATTGACGATCTACATGTATGACCTCTCTATTGTGACCCAAGGAACCAAAGTCGCCTTTTGCAGCTTTTAGTTCGAAGAATTTATGTGTTTCAGCTTCTACAAAATTAATTGCATTTACGACAGTTTGACCATTACAAAGCGAGTTGATCAGAATGACTATCAACGACGTGATCAAATGTTTATCCCAACTCCTCATATTCTAATATTTGCTTTAAGCTAAAGATAAAAATTGCAAATGTCTATATTGTTTTGAGCCAAGCCCTTTATTTTCATATTTGAAATCAATACACTACTTTTTTCACATTGCTTTCGGCTTAACAATCATCAGTAGTGAAGTTCATTCAAATATGAATCCCTTTGCATTGATAGATACAGCTAAGTCTTAGGGCTGCATATCAACAACCAATATAGCCGACCAATTCAATTGCCTATGTAATTGATGAAGGCCTTGAATACCTTCAAGAAAATGAGTTCAAAAGTGAGTTCTAAAACCACAGCAAAGCCCTATAGGGGCGACATATCATTAGCCGATGGTATAACCATCGGCTAATGAATTGCCTAACACCTTGTTTGGCGTGTGTTTTTGAACAAAAAACCATGACAAACAAAATAGCTGCACTTTGAAATGAGATAACGTAGACTGTGAAGCCTACAGCAACCCAAAGTTATTTGATATAATAAATTGAAAATAACAGTTTAGACATCACCTCTGTCACTATATCTAACCTCATCAAGATATAAACCTTGAGGCGGCATCAGCAATACTTGCTGACCTTCGTTACCATGAGAAAAATATCTCTTGAAGTTTTCTAAACTAAGATTTCCAGTTCCAACATTAATCACTCTATAAACTATAATACGCATCATAGCACGTAGGAAGCGATTGCCTCTGATGGTGATCACATACTCATCTCCTGCATCGTTCACTTCTATTTTTGCAAGATCGATATGACAGATACAAGTATTATGTTTTTCTGGTGTTTTACAAAATGCTGAATAGTCAGATTCTTGAGTCAGTATGCTCAGTGCTTCTGACATTAACCCTATATCAATAGGAGGATCTATAAAAGTACTTCCACCTACTTGAAAGGGTTTCTTTGAAGTATGGATATGATATGTGTACTGTCTTGATGTAGCGTCCAATCGCGCTGATGCATTATCCGCAACTGGTTTGATATCATAAACGGCAATATCACGCGGCAACATCTTATTCAGTTTATATACCAGATCATACTCTGGAAAGTCACTGATATCTACATGAAAATAATACTGTCGTGCGTGGACCCCAGCATCGGTTCTCCCACAGCCTACAATGTATATCGTGTCGTCAAATAACTTAGCTAAAGTCTCTTCTATCACTTGTTGTATTGAGATAGCAGATGATTGTCGTTGCCAACCACTATAGTTTGTACCCTTATAGGAAATGTGGAAGAAGTATCTCATAAGTCTTTACAGAAAGCTAAAACTAACAACAATTTTAACCTTGTCTATGAAACAAAAAAAATTACTCACTTCTCGTAAGCATTGCTGCTCTTTATGAGTAATAGACATTTACTTTATCCCCGATGCCCAAACATCTAAGGTAGTTACCGCTTGCGTATTGATAGATCCCTCTACTTGCAAGGTATAACAATGTGCTCCAGGCTGATCAACGTTGACAACCTTACCTGAAGGAATAATTACATGATGACAAGAAGACGGAATCTGTCCCAAGGACCAATTGCTCGGTTCAAACCAATTGGTATCTGAACCTTCAAAAGTGTTATCTACTTTGACCACATAGCTGGGACAAGAGGCGGCAATAACCCAGTTCAAATGATTTCCTATAAATGAAAAATCCACTATACTTCCGTGTTTTTCATTCCCACTGAAGTCAAAGAGCGTTTGGGTACAAGTATTAGGCTCATGTCCAATGCCTTGATTCATGGTATAATAGGCGGCCAGTCCTTCATTGTCATCCTGTGCTAATCCTTTATTCCAATTTTCCACTATTTCTACTTCTTCTCTGACCACACTCCATAAGCGCACTTCATCGATTCGTCCAGGAAAATTAAATCTATTAAAAGGAGTACCGATACGTGCTCCTATTTGAAAAGTGCCCACATTAAAAAGTTTTGGAAATGCTCCTCCATTTACAACTGAAGAGGTTTCTACAATAACAGGTTGACCATCTATATACACCGTCTCGTATCTGCCGTTGTCATCTTGATCGGTAATAGTAATGTGTTGCCAACGATGCTCAAGAGTATCTTTAATATATAGATGTCCATCATTGACTAGATTCAAAGTTTCTCCATCAATTGCGCTATACCCCTCTCCTTGAAAAATTGATTGAAATCCCGTTGCACCAAAATGCATGACCATCCCTCCGCTTAGCTGCACGTCGATTACTTCGGGAAATATTCTAAATTCAATCGTCTTAACAAGTCCGATATTAGAATTGTCGAAGTTGACATAGTTGTTTGTTCCTAGCGCTAAAGTTCCGAAGTCCAACGCGCGGTTAAGACTGGTACTATATCGCGGGGTGGCTGATAATATGACATCACCATCCTCCTGTCTTACTTCCCAATGGATGGAAGGATCTGGAGAGTCCAATCTTGTACAATCCAATTCAAAACCGGCTGGCGCATCGATGATCTTATATTCGGTGTAATCTGTGGGCAAGTAATTATTTAAAAGATTGACCTTTATATTCCCATCAAATTCTCCAAGCGAGCTGGTCGTAATAACTTGGTCAAAAGCGTTTTTTCCTGCTATATCAACATGATATATGGAATTAACGCGTAAGGTATCAATCATTTTAGATTCTACTTTACCATTGGATAAATAGGAAGAACCAAAACTAGAAAAATTTGCTGCATTAAATACTCCTTTCAATTCTCCAAAATTATTTACAGAAAATTGAAAATTATTAGTATTGTTTATTTCTGCATAGGACACATTCTCAAAAATACAATTACTAATAAACACTTCTGAACCATTAAGAAAAACACGAGGTATGCTACTTCCACCCAACGGAGAAACATTTGAAAAATTCAAAAATTGAATACTACCACTAAGGGCATGGAAAGTACCTAAATTCCCAAAATATGGCAATGTTGAATTACCCTTTAATGTTCCTGATAAATTAAAAGTAGCGTTATTTTGAAGGCTGCTATTCAATATAATTGTACCTGACATGTTAATGTCCTTAAAAATTTGACAGCGCGCATCAATAATCAAAGTATCATTGGCTCCGATTGTATTACCCTCAGGAAATCCAGCATATGGGCTAGTAGTATCCCAACTACTTGGAAGGGAAAATGTTGGATTGTCAGGGTTCCCTATAAATCTATATTGCGTAGCCAATCCTTCTACAGAACAGGCACATAGCATAAGCGTCCAGATCCCTATCAGATAAATTGAGCTTATATATTTTAAGTAAAACATCTTTCTTGTATTTTAATTTTACTTTCTTGTCATTCTTTCAAGTGTCAATTGGGCAGGAAAGACACTTTCTAAAAATAAGCAAATTAGTTAAAAGCGCCGTTCAACTTTTCCAGTACAGGCATACTAATCGATACAACCATCATTTCTAATTTCCAATATACCTCCGCTATCAACTTGAAATCCTGGATTAGCTTGTGTGCTAACCCCATGAGATAATAATAATGTATCTGCTGGTGCAACCAGCAGATTTAGAAAAATATTCATGTCAGTGGAATAAATAATTTTACCTCCTGGTGATTGATCAATTATAATATCTTCCTCGCATGGATCTGTGGCATCTAAAGTGACAAGCTGATCGCAGGTGTTCATATTACCGGCGACATCAGTCACCGTCCAAGTCACCGTTGTTATGGCAGCTACAAAAACTGTTGGTGCATTATTTTCTAAGGTCAACTCACCTGTACAATTATCACTAATAGCTGGACTATTCAAAACTATATTAGTAGTAGTTGTAATCGTTGTATCAGGAGCACACGTGATTGTAGGTGCTTGGTTATCTACTACAGTTACTTTTTGAAAACAAGTGTCCTTCAGGCCAGCAGCATCTGTGACGATCCACCTCACCATGGTCTCTCCTATATTATAAATGCCGTCCTGAGGTACATTATTTGTGATAGACTCAACCATGCAATTATCTGAAGCATTAGGCATACCAAGAGCTATACCGCTTGCCATACAAGATCCAGCATCTGCATCGATTGTAAGATCTGCAAGACATGTGATCGTCGGTGCTTGGTTATCAACTACAGTTACTTTTTGAAAACAAGTATCCTTGAGGCCAGCAGCATCTGTGACGATCCATCTAACCATCTTCTCTCCTATATTATAAATGCCGTCTTGAGGTGCATTATTAGTAATAGACTCAACCATGCAGTTGTCGGAGGCGCTCGGCATACCAAGAGTAATGCCGCTTGCTGTACAAGATCCAGCATCTGCATCGATCGTAAGATCTGCAGCACACGTGATCGTCGGTGCCTGGTTATCTACAACAGTGACCTTTTGAAAACAAGTGTCCTTGAGGCCAGCGACATCTGCGACGATCCATCTGACCATAGTCTCTCCTGTATTATAAATGCCGTCTTGAGGTGCATTATTTGTAATAGACTCAACCATGCAGTTGTCGGAGGCGCTCGGCATACCAAGAGTAATACCGCTTGCTGTACAAGATCCAGCATCTGCATCAATTGTAAGATCCGCAAGACATGTTATGGTCGGTGCTTGGTTATCGACTACAGTTACTTTTTGAAAACAAGTGTCCTTGAGGCCAGCAGCATCTGTGACGATCCATCTAACCATCGTCTCTCCTATATTATAAATGCCGTCTTGAGGTGCATCATTAGTAATAGACTCAACCATGCAATTATCTGAAGCACTAGGCATACCAAGAGTAATACCGCTTGCCATACAAGATCCAGCATCTGCGTCGATTGTAAGATCTGCAAGACATGTGATCGTCGGTGCTTGGTTATCAACCACAGTTACTTCTTGCATGCAAGACGCTTGTCTACCATCTGTATCTGTAACGGTCCAAGTCACTGTAGTTGTTCCTAAAGCTAACTCATCAGGCATATCGTTCTCGACAGATGCGATCCCGCAGTTAGCCGTTGGAGGAGTGAAGATCGGGTTTGTTTTAAGGATCGTACAGGTGCCCATGTCTGTATTGACGGTTATAGGACCGGCACATACAAGCTCTAATGGTCTCTGAAACTCATAGGCTCCCATATCAACTATATCACAATTGATACGATCCAATCCATCCAGATCTGTGGTGATGCCATCGGGTATACTATCATTAATCCCCGCATTGATGGCGGGTGAGTTGGGTAAGAGTCTGAGATCATTGTTCATGCTATCTACTAGCATGGGATCATCATGTAAAAAGACTGTCATGGTATCTATAGCTGAACCATCATCAATATGAATTCCTCCAAATGTGACTATGCTGTGTGAGATCTTCGAATTGGCGCTTCTATTGATCCAGATATCAGGGCCTTCTGAAGAAGCATCTATTGTCTGATTAGCCCAAATAATACTATTAGTGATCTTAAGGTTGGTCCCACTAGAAGAGTCGAAAATCCCTCCTTCAGAATTAGCATTAATGTTGGTGCTTCTAGGAAAAGTAATAACTGTTACAGAGAAGTTTGAAACAAAAACTCCTCCCCCTCGATCAGCAGAATTATTGGTAATCGTACAATTAGTCCCTGTGGCATTGACAGTACCAGTCCCAATTATAAAGACACCACCACCTGTCTGCGCAGAATTATTGGTAATCATACAATTAGTCCCTGTGGCATTGACAGTACCAGTCCCATTTATATAGATACCACCACCTGTCTGCGCAGAATTATTGGAAAAAATGCAACTTTTAATTACTGGGTCCATGATGGAGTCGTCAGGGTCTGGAATTTGTCCAACAATAAGTGGATGGCCTTCTGAAGCTCTTGTATAAATACCACCACCTGCGGTAGCAGCAGAATTATTAGTAAATGTGCAATTGGTCAATTGTGGAATCGCTGTAAGTCTACTGTTCATGTAGACCCCGCCACCATTATCAGCAGTATTATTGCTAAAGGAACAATTGATCATATGCGAACTGTCAATATTGCTAACTCTTGCGTAAATGCCTCCTCCTGATCCCGAAGCCTCATTATCAACGAAGTTGCAGTAAGATAAGTGAGGTTTGCTAATGGAGCCATTGATTGAAATACCTCCCCCATTAAAAGCAGAATTTTCGTAGAAATTACTGTGGGACAACTGGGGACTGATTGTGTTTCCTTTGAATGAAATACCACCACCAACGCCACCAAAATTATCTGTAAAGGTGCAATTGATCAATTGTGGACTAGTCAGTTCTTGGTTGGCCTTGTTATTGGTTTGGAAATAAATTCCACCTCCTTCAAAAGCTGCATTATTTATAAAGCTGCAATTCTTTATCGTCGCCTGCATATCACCAATGGTAGATTGTGCATATAGACCTCCTCCTCGCGATACAATCAAGTCACTTCCTAATGCTCTCCCTTCTGTAATGATTAACCCATCGATAATCCAATCACTTGTGATAGAGTCTGCTATCATAAACATGACATGGTAGGCAGTGTTCTTGTCTGGGTGAGCGGCTGTCAGGGTCGTTTCCTCACTCAGTGAATCACGCTCACTACGCTCTATTTCATTGCCATCAAAACCTCCATAGATCTGCACCGGATGAGTGATGTAAAAGGTCCTTTCTTGATCTTCTACTATACCATCCTCGTCTAAGTCATTTACGAAAGTGGGACGATACGTGCCTTTAGCTAACCATATTTCTTTGCCACCACCACAAGCATTAGATAGATCGATGGCTTCTTGAAGATTTGTAAGTGCAGATGCCCAAGAAGAACCATCGGCAGGGGCAGCGGGGTTGGTATTATTGACATTGACATACAGCGTGTCAGGGACCGCACAGGATATACCTTCATAAGCTCCCACATCAACGATATTTTGTCTGACCCTGGGGTTACCAAGGAGGTCTGTAGTGATACTATCGGGGATGCTATCATTGATCCCAGCATTGATGGCTGGAGAGGTGGGCAGTAGTCTGAGATCATTGTTCATGGTGTCTACAAGCATCGGGTCATCATGTAAGTAGACAGTCATGGTATCGATAGCTGACCCATCATCAATATAAATTCCTCCAGATGTAACTATGCTGTGTGAGATCTTAGAGTTGTTACTGGTATTCAAATAAATATCAGTGCCTAATGAAGATTGCCCCGCTGCGCTATTATTCCAGAGAATGCAGTTGGTTACTTGAGGGCTAGTCTCTGACCAACTTCTGATGAAGATCCCACCACCATTTCGGTTCGCCACATTATTAACAATGGTAGAATTTGTCAGATGAGGAATGACATCACCTGCAGAGACATAAATCGCACCTCCATCCTCATCGGCCAAATTTTTAGTCATGGTACAATTCGTCAACTTTGGCTTAGAAAAGCTTTCAGCGGAAACCCAAACTGCACCTCCGGTTTTAGAGGAATTATTAGTAAAACGGCAACTTGTCAATTCTGGACTACTCAAATATTGTCCTTCAGAATAAATACCGCCACCACTAAAGCCAGCCGTATTATTTTCAAAGGAACAATTATTAAAAAGAGGTTGGGGTGTGGATCGACCGACATACACCCCACCACCACTTATATCAGCCGAATTACTATAGAAAATACAATCTGAAAAATTAGGAATCGCCTTGCTCGCTTCGATATATATGCCACCACCTCTATTCGCAGAATTATTGGAAAAATTACATCTTGATATGTAAGGTTGTGCTGATGTTTTACTCCAGATGTAAATACCTCCCCCATTTTTCAATGTCAAGTTATTCTCAAAAAAAGAATTTTTGATCGTGAGATTCATTGCTTCCAATAGAGACTCTGTAAATAACCCTCCACCTTGTTGATTTGTGGGAGTGTTACCAAATGCTCTACCATCTTTGATCCGCAGTCCATCGATAACCCAATCACTAGTGATAGAATCTGCTTTCATAAACATAACATGGTAAGCAGTGTCCCGACCAGATTGGGCAGCTGTCAGGATCGTCCTTTGCCCGAGTGAATCACGCTCATGTCGCTCAAGTTCATCACCCTCAAATCCTCCATAGATCTGCACCGGATGAGTGATGTAAAAGGTCCTTTCTCTATCTTCTCGATCGCCATCCCCGTTTAAGTCATTTACGAAAGTGGGATGATAAGTACCTTTAGCTATCCATATTTCTTTGCCACCCTCGCAGGCATTGGAGATATCAATGGCTTCTTGAAGATCAGTGAGTGCTGCTGTCCAAGAAGACCCATCGGCAGGTACAGCGGGAGTAGTATTATCGATGTCGACATACAAGGTATCAGAGGAGATGCAAGGCACACCTTCATAAGCTCCCATATCTACCGTGCCAAATCTGATCCGAGGATTACCATCGAGATCAGTACTAATACCATCAGGTATGCTATCATTGATCCCAGCATTCATGGCTGGAGAGTTGGGTAGCAATCTGAGATCATTGCTCATCGCATTTGCGAACATAGGATCATCATGCAAGAAGACCGTCATGGTATCTATTGTTCCACTAGCGTCCTCCACATGCAAACCTGCTTCTGTAACAATGCTGTGTGAGATCTTGGCATTGTCACTTCTATTGATCCAGATATCTGGACCTTCTATAGAGGCCCCTGTTACCTCATTTTCCCAGAAGATACAATTGGTCAATTGTGGATGGCTTGTTGTATGACCCACGACGTATATGCCACCTCCATTAACAGCAGAGTTGCCACTGAACGTAGTATTGACCACTTGTGGGCTAGAGCTAAAGCTACTAGAGAAAAGACCACCGCCCCTACTGGCAGAATTGTTAATAAATACACAATTGATCAACTCCTGATTATTATCATTTCCACCACTTACGTGAATGCCTCCTCCTGAGATAGAAGCTGTGTTATCAGTGAAATTACAGTTAGAGAAATAAGATTTGTTAATGGTACCTTTCGATGAAATACCTCCCCCGTTTGCCGCAGAATTTTCAGAAAAGTTACAATTGGAAAAATTGGAATGGATCGTGTTTCCACTGAATAAAACACCTCCCCCTTGTCCAGCAGAATTTTCTGTAAAGGTGCAATTGATCAATTGTGGACTGGTCAATTCTTGGTTGGCCGTATTATTGGTTTGAAAGTAAATTCCTCCTCCTTGCTGGGCATCATTATTGGTAAAGCTGCAATTCTTTATCGTCGGCTTCATATCACCAATAGTAGATCTTGCATATAAACCTCCTCCAAACCTATTAGTGATACTATTGCTACGAGCTCTACCATATTCTATCTGCAGTCCATCGATAACCCAATCACTTGTGATGGAGTCTGCTGTCATAAACATAACATGGTAAGCTGTGTCCAGACCAGATTGGGCAGCTGTCAAGATAGTCTCTTGCCCCAGTGAATCACGTTCATGACGTTCTACTTCGTTGCCATCAAAACCTCCATAGATCTGCAGTGGATGAGTGATATAAAAAGTCCTTTCTAGGTCTTCTACTATTCCATTGTTGTCTAAGTCATACACGAAAGTGGTACGATATGTACCCTTAGCTACCCAGATCTCCTTGTTGCCAGCGCAAGCATTAGATATGTCGATGGCTTCTTGCAGATCTGTAAGTGCGGATGCCCAAGAAGACCCATCAGCAGGGGCAGTGGGATTGACGTTGTTGACATTGACATATAATGTGTCAGGGACAGCACAAGATAACCCTTCATATGCACCCATATCCACGGTGTCTTGTCTGACCCTGGGGTTGCCAAGGAGGTCGTGAGAGATCTCTGTAGCCTGAGCATTATCTCCTTTATTTATGGCAGGTGAAGTGGATTGTAATCTAAGGCCATCAGCTCCTGACAGGGTACTCATAAACATCGGGTCTTGCACTAGGGTATCGGTATAGCTGATAGTACCATTGACACTTAATTCAAAAGAAAGTGTGCTATGGCTTATAGTACCATTTGGATGGCTATTGTTAGAATTGTTTTTACTGATATCAAGACCATTAGATAGTGAATAGGCTGTATTGCCCCATAGGATTGTATTATAAATAGAAGGGTTTGTAATTTCATCTGCAGTGGCTACACCAAAAGGGGTTGTCGCGATAGCTGAAGAGTTTAAGAACATGCCACCTCCCGAGATAGCCGTATTTTTATAAAGTGTACTATTAATAATAGTGGGACTGCTGACGGCATTGGCATTAACAGTACCGATTGTTGCGGCTTGGGCTGAGGCTTTAGCCATATTATAGACTCCTCCCCCTTCATCAGTAGATATGTTATGAAAGAGCACACTATTCGCTATAATTGGGCTCGACACGGCCGAGGCATTAAAAGAACTCACTGCATCCGAAAAGAGATATATACCAGCACCTAAGTTGGCCATATTATCAGAGATGGAACAACTTATAATAGTCGGGCGATTCTCAGAGCTGGCAGTAAAAGTGTTATGATAAACAGACGCATATATTCCCCCTCCATTACCCTTGGCTATATTGTTGGTGATGACACAGTTTTGTATCACTGGCGTAAATATCCGTGCCTGTCGATAAGGAACATATATCCCTGCTCCAGATATATGCGAAATAGCTGTCGCCGTAGCTCTTCCGTCTCTGATTGTCAGCCCATCTAAGCGCCAGTCACTCCCTATAGCATCAGCCACAAGAGTGACAACGTGATAAGCAGTATCTGTACCACTCCCTGATAAAGCTCCAGTGAGGATCGTTGTTCCACCAAGAGAATCTCTTTGCGAGAGCATTGTTTGTCCAGAAGTGAAGCCCCCATATACCTCTACTGGTTGAGTGATATAGAACGTCCGTTCTCTAGGTTCAGCCCCATTCATCCCATCCGTATCTACAGCGAATGTAGGATGATAAGTACCCGCAGCTACCCATATGTGCAGACCTCCTCCATTGGCATTGGATATATCGATGGCATCTTGGAGATCATCAAAAGCATTGCTCCATGATGAGCCATCTCCAGGACTAGTGTTATTGGCATTGACATAAAGCGTATCAGTCGCTGCACTAAGCATTGATCCTTTTATGAGCCAGCACAAAAGGACAAGGATCAAAGCACTAATACGGTAAAATGACTTGAATTTCTTCGAAGGGGACATGTAGCTTTAATTTTCACCAAAACTACCTCCCTAACCAGCTGACAACGATTTTCCGTAGTGGACAAAAGGTGGACATGCCCACATTTATTGGATAAAATGTGCTTTTTGACTAAGATCAGCTCCCGATATCTCATTATCAATTTTGGCTGATGAAGAATAACACTACAATGGAAGTATTAGCCAATAATCATAACTCTAAGGTTTAGATGATAGCCTCGTTATCTATCCTAAGCATTAATATGACCCATCCTGCCATTACCAAATACAACTCTTTTCTCTTAGTTATTGATACAAGCTCCTACATCGAACTGTAGTTCCGCACCTTGACTCACTTCAAAACCAAATTCGCATTCTAAGGCATCTGAAGCGCGCAATGAGTTGTTGGTGCCAGTCCGAAATAAGGCTTTAGTAATTATGGTACTCCCAGATTGATAAAGCTGTTGATTGCGATCGATATGATTCAGTTTTAGAGTTGAAACACAGGGACGATTTTCAAAGAATGAAATCTTACCATTCGTATGACCCACCAACATATCATAATCTCCATCTCTATCTATATCACCAAGCGTTGGTTTGGATACAAAGCCTTGATTAGTAAGGCCAAATGGGTTAACAACTTTCTCTTCAAACTGGGGATTAGCAGCTATGCCTGAGTTTTCAAAATAATGGATGTTACCATCTAATGCACCTACAAACATATCACGATCCCCATCACTATCGATATCTATAATCTTTGGAGCGGATGTGAATCCAACATCTGATAGTCCAAAAGGATTCGCTTCAATAAACTCCCAATTTATATTAGGGAAAGACTCCGTGTTCTTAAAGTAGTATATCCTTCCATCAGCACCT
>CALDEM010000066.1 GCA_937942435.1 uncultured Saprospiraceae bacterium | reverse complement strand
GACAAAGCATATATATTACCATTGAGTTCTTTTATCATTTTCCAAACAACAATAATCGTTAAAGCACCAAATAGTGCTGGAAAGAATTTGACCCAAAAGGCTGAGTTGCCTAATAGATAAATAATCTTGGACACCCAGGCTGTCAAGGGTGGTACAGACTGATAGCCCCATGCCAGATGATGGCCAATGTCCAGATGGAGATATTCGTCGCGATGAAGTTCGTACTCAGGGCTTATAAGAATGAATTGTAGAAAGAACTTCAGTATGATAAAACTACAGAGTATGATGGCTTCCTTCTTCATATGTGGCTTGACGCTAAGGACGGACAATATAAAATATCAAAGTAGCCATCTTAATACCAATTACACTTCTATTATGATGAAGTAGATGTATTATTTAGATCAATGTAGTTCTTAGAATTTTTTGAGATTAGGATTCAATTAGTTAATCCATTATTTGAACTGACATTACTACAGTCGATAATATCCAGAAAAGCCGGGGTGACTATTGACCTTTAAGTCATAACAGTTCTTAATTTTAAGCTATCCTCGGATATGCATATAAGAGAATTATTACCTTGTTCGTGAATGAACTGTAGAGTCAACTATCTAATTGCCGCACTGTTTTGTATATGGTCAACCACGTCTTATGGCCAGCTGGACAGTTATGAGATTGAATATCCGTGGAGGCATCATGTTTCGCGTATGGAGATAGATAGTTCTGGATATTACTGGCTTCATGATGAAAAGGATTTTTTCTTTTACAATGGTCACCAGTTTAGGCCAGCTGGCCTTGGTGATATCCTAGGAAAGAAGAAGAATGAGTATTCTTTTTCGGGTGATTTGATCAGATATCAAGAGTCTATGGTATTCATTAATGGTCAAGAAATTAGCCTTTTTGATCCTCTCAAAAAGACCATTGAACCTCAGTGGCAATTGTCAGAAGGAGATCTTTTCAACCACTTATATAAGGATGATCTTGGGGTGTTATGGCTTTTTACTACTAATCCTTCAACAGGTATGCGACCTGTTTATCGTGCTGAAGGAAGTCTGGATTTTGAATTTGCCTTTGATCTATACCCTCATATGAAGGCCCAGGGTTTGTTTTGGGATTTTGAATTATCAGATCGCAATGGCTTGTTATTTATTCATCGTCGATTAGGTGGACTAATTATACTAGACGAAAAAGGTGCTGAGGTACAAGCGCCTGTTCAAAATCTCTCTGACTTTGAGTCTAAAAGAGAGTGTAGCCAATTTCGATTGGATAATGAGAACAACCTGTGGCGGATATATGAAGATGATTTTGAGATTTTGGACTGGTCAACCGGTAGATTTAGACCTCATCAACTAAGTGGACGTCTTGAGTTTATTACAGATTGCAAAAAAAAGGTCGAGGCAGAAAACCTAAAAAGAGGATTGAAAGGTTTTGGATCATTACTAAATCTCAGGTCTATTTATGTTGATAGCAAGGATCGTGTATGGATGAGTTGTGCAGCAGCATACTTAGTCATGTATGATCCCTCTGTTGAACAAATATTAGGATTTAGAACGCCCATTGTAAAAGAACTAGAAGGAGGCGATTATGATGTCAAGTTTATCTTTGAGGATAACCAAGGTAATATATGGGGTAACCAAAAGGGAGGGCTTTTTAAAATAAGAGATAAGGAGTCTTACTTTAGGTCATATGTAGTCAATACCTCGGATGTCGATCACCCTATTTACAAAAGTGAAAGCCAAGTAACTATAAAGAGAAGTATAGATCATTATAATGACTATGCCATTAGGAACTCTGCTATACATGGGGTCGGTGAGGATGAAGCTGGTGATGTCATATTTCAAGAGGGAGTATTTTCTTATAGACTTAATTTGCTAACAGAAGAACTTGATGTACTTCCACTCTTTAACCCTAAAGAAAAAGTTCATTTGACAGTAGAAGATGATCTTAAAGTTTACGCCTCATGGGATTCATACTATAGGATAGACAAAAATTATAATGTAGAAAAAGCAAGACAACCGATTAATAAGATAGAGACGATATATGAACAGCAAAATGGAGATATATGGTTTTCTGGCATTCTTAATCAGCACGATTTTATGTTTGGAAGGGCAGATAAGCATACGCTTGAATTTCTTGGAAATCATAAAGATGCCAATGGACAGATAGATTTTAATCTGCTACCTGTCAATGGAGTTACTGAGGATTCCACTGGGATACTTTGGATTGCATCTGCCGCGGGAGTTTATAATCTTGATACTGAAACTGATAAAGTAGAAAGATGGAACGACTCGATTGCTTATAAGAGTGAGTCGTTTAAAGTAGGCCTTGGTGTCAAGCAATTCTTATACCATAGGGATAATATGTTTTGGTTCAAAAGCGATAATTTCTATGGACTTCTAGATGTAAAGAAGAGAGAGTTTATCTACTTTAATGTTATTGATGAAGAGGTGTCTGGTCCGGATTTAAAAGTGTTGCCAATAAGTGACCATGCCTTATGGGTTGGTGATATGAGAGGTTTGAGTTATGTTGATTTTAAAAACGATATCAACATTGTGCTTTCTAAAGAAGAAGGCATAGAGACTAAAGGAGCGGTGAATGTATTGAGAAAATTGAGGTCAGGTTTGATAGCAGTCGGGACAAACAATGGGTTTTACACTTGTAATCCTCAATATGTTCTCTCTAAAACAAAGATCAGAGAAGGCAAGGATCTCAATGCACCCCTGTTAGTCAATGGTTACAATTACCTGGATGCAAAATCCAATCTAAATACAGAAGAGGGATTTTATGCTAAATCTAATCTAAGTATAAAGTTGCCTTACGATCATAGAGATCTCAATGTCAGTGTGTCCTTACGTGATTTTGATTATCCATCCCGTCATGTTTATACTTACAAATTAGAAGGATTTGATACAGATTGGTCAGAAAGGACATCGGAGAATGTTATTTCTTATTCAAGTTTAACTCCTGGCAAGTATGAGCTACTTGTTAAAGGAAGTGTCTCAGGAGGGGCTTTAAGTAATGAAGTCTTAAGAATCCAATTGTTAGTTGATAACCTATGGTATCGTACATGGTGGTTTTTGTCACTTATGCTAATTACAATTGTGTCTGCTGTGTACTTTCTAACAAACTACTATCAAGGATTGAAACTGAAAAGGCAGTTAGCTATGGCATCGATGAGAGATCAGATATCAAAAGATCTTCATGATGATGTAGGTACCATACTTACTGGAGTGGCGATGCAGTCAGAGCTATTGGAGGATTTTGTCTCAGATAAAAATAAAGAACTAGCTAATCAGATTGCTAAACAAAGTCGAGAGGCGATGGGCAGGATGAGAGATACAGTTTGGGCTATTGACTCTCGTAAGGATGGGATAGAAGACTTAAAAGACCGCATGATGGACTTCGCTGGAGAAGTGATAAACTCGGAGCAATGCAAACATAACTTCTCCAGTAACCTATTGGATAATGAGTTGGTTCTTCAGCCGAATCTTAGGCAAGCAGTATTCTTGATATTTAAAGAATCACTTGCTAATATTCTCAAGCATTCAAATACCGAGGTGGTTGATATCCATCTTTCTACTACTAAAAATCAACTTCGTTTGGTTATCTCGGATCGAGGTACAGAAAAGGATAGAATCAAAACTTCTGGTCAAGGCTTAACTAATATGCGATCTCGCGCAGAAGCGCTCGGAGGTAAATACACATTTACTTATGACAAAGGATATCAAACCACCTTAGATCTTCCATTGGATTAGAACAATTGTTCATAAAAACTCATCAATTGGAATCTTTCTACTTCTATCATTAGCGTCCTTTACAGCAGTCAGCATCTGATCTAACAAAGATCGATCAAAGACCTTTCCTTTTAGTATGACAGTATTAATAGCTTTTGTATGCTCTATAGCGTCTAAAGGATTCTTATCAAGCAATACTAGATTGGCATCGTAACCGATTGCTACTTTGCCTGACCTGCTCCTTAACCAACTTGCAGGTGTACTAGTCGCTGCACGTAGCGTCTCCTGTGTAGTTAAACCAGCTCGGTTTAGACTACCCAGCTCATCATGAAGTGAAAAGCCAGGTACTGTAGGAGGAAGATTGGCATCGGTACCGGCCATTATCTTTACACCTCTCTGATTTAGGTTATTTGCGATAAGCGCACATGCTTGACCATAAGTTGACCAAAATTTTTTCTCGCTATTGAGCTCTTCAGGAGTTAGGCCATCTCGGAGTTTGTATCTATTGACTTCGGGTAACCAACCCAGCCCACCAGGGATATATGTAGACCATTCGCTGATGCCAGGGTTCTGATATACTAGTTCTACATTTTTCAATATTTGTTTGAGGTCAAATTTTTGTTTTTCAAAGCTTTCTGTTAACCATAAAGTAGAAGTTACAGTGATATTATTCTTAATTAAGTTTTGCGCGAGTTCATCGCTTCTATCATTTATAAAATCGAGAAACTCATCCTCACGTCCACCAAAGTTGCCATAGTCGTCAAACTCTCTAGCTAGCGCATTCATTACTTCTTCAAAGTGTGCGATCCCAGATTGTCCATGATTATAAATGTCATCATATGATGCAGCCCAAGGTATATGACCAAATATAGGCATGTCGAGTTCTTTCGCTGTCTCTGCAATCGCGATATAACTCTCTCTATTGAGCTGGCTATAAATCTTTACACCTTGATATCCTTCTGCATGGAGCCTTTGTATCGTTTGTCTTGCCGAAGCGGCATCACGAACATTTATAAATCCTTGTGATTGCTCCATGAAGAAACCTTCCATAGTAGAAAAACTTCCGAGCCGTGGAGTTGCCACAAACATTTTTGGCCCTATGCGACCATTTTCTATTTGTTGTTTCCACTTTAGATGGTCTTCTTCGCCTATCAGCTCTCTGATCTCAGTGATACCATTGGCAACATAGAGTAGCAAGTCATTAGGGCTTTGGAACAAGTGTACATGTGCATCGATCAATCCCGGGATGAGGTATTTGCCAGAACCGTCGATGATAGTATATTGGTCAGATACAGCTTGTACAGAATCTATAGTCTGAATCAGACCATCTTTTATAGTAACTGTCTGTCCAGTGATGAAGCGATCCCCTTCTTCAGATAAAACGTTAACGTTCGCTACTGCAAATGACCCAATCTGAGGTTCAAACTGTTCATAGTCGACTTGCTCTGTTAGTGCACCATAGATTTGTTTGCCCATTCTGTTGAATAAAAATATTGTGATGATCAATAGAATGATGGTTACGATAAAGAAGTACTTAAGTCCTTTTTTGATGTTCATAACGGTAGTGTTTTTATGAATTGATAATCCAAACATAGATTGGAGTAGGCCAGCTTCAAAGTGTAAAGTGACGAGCTGCATAAATGGGGATGGACTGCAGATGACTTGGGATAAACTGCAAGGTTTTGGGCCCAAATACAGGCGTAAAGGGGCTTATTTGGTACGAAATGAAGGAATAAAACTTCTAGATACAGGTATCGCTGATGGACAATCCGAAAGACTAAGAAGCAAACCTTGAGCATTGCCTTCGGTAGATATGATGGCATCTCGATTAACGAGAAATGATCTATGACACTTTACAATCGAACTACCCTTTACTTCTTCTAATATCTGCTTGATGGTGGCTCGTTCGGTCTTGGTGACATGCTGTCCCGAAGCATCAAGAAAACCGATCTTCACATAGTTCTGAAGCGCTTCAACATATCTGATTTGTCTCACTGGAATATCAAATAGAGCATCTTGATGGCTACTGTCTGTTTCGGGTGTTATGTCTGATTTGTGAGCATTTATCTCAGCTGCCAACTGCAGATGTCTTCTTTCAGCTTTCAATAATGAGAAGGCTCCTATCGCAATCACGGGTATGATACCGATCATAAAAGTACCGTAGATCATATCTGGTAGTAGTGACCATATGATATATCCAAATATAGCAAGTCGAGCAAAGAGGAAGTTGGCGAAACTGATAAACAACATCAATCCCAGATTGTAGATGATCGACTTACCATAAGTCCAGTTTTGCCCTTGACCTTTTAACTTCATGGCATATCCGAACGCATATTCATATACTAGACTTGAAAAGAAGGTGATTGCTCCAAACCCAGCACATACCCAATATCTATCAGAGCCTAAGGTTGAGATACCAAAGGGCTCGAATATGATTAAAAAGAAAGCAATGAATATACTGACTATAAGAGCAGTTTTTGGCTTGCCAAATCTACTTTCATCTTCTGGGAAGGGTTTGTTGAGAAGAGTAGTTAGGTTTCGGATGACATCCATGTTGCTAAGATATAACCGGATATGATTATATAACACTCTAAGAGTCGGGATGAAAGGATTTGAACCTTCGATCTCTGGTCCCCCAGACCAGCGCTTTACCGGGCTAAGCTACATCCCGAAGAACAAAAGAATATAAGGTAGTGAAAGTGAGGGTACACACGCTCGAACTGTAGTCAACCTCCCGCCCACAACTGATGTTGTGGTTCTCTCACTTCAATAGTCCGTTCAGGACTTTTGATTACACTCCCGTGTAACCGCTTGTTCATCCTGTCAAGACAAAAGCCTATACTTTAACAATTAAGACTTTTAGTGAGGATACACAGACTCGAACTGTGGACCTCTGCCCTGTCAAGGCAGCGCTCTAAACCAACTGAGCTATACCCTCAAATCAATAAGTTAGAGTGGTTTAAATCACTGGCCCCGCAGCCACAACTGATGTTGCGGTTCCCAATCTTCAAACGTCCATTTAGGACCTTTGATTCTGATCTATGATCAGGAACGATTGCTCATGCTCTAAACCAACTGAGTTATACCCTCAAATCAAAAAACATAGAGTAGAGTAAACTATACCCTCATTTTGAGTTGCAATTCAATATAGCAGCGCACTTTTCGTAACTATATTGATTCTGCGAATGTAGCATATTTCATGAAAACCAAACCCCCTTACTCTTCTTCACTCCCAGAAGGATTCACTTTCTTGTCATCCATATTCTCATCCAAGAACTTCTTGATCTTCTCGATACCCATATTAGTCTGGATATTACCAAAAGGATCTACGCTGATTTCAAAGCCTTTGAGGTCCTTATGGACTTCAGCTTCTTTTTTAGGGGTTTTCTTTTTAGCCATTATTTTTCAATTGTTTAGCAAGAGGGATGCCATCTATGATCCGTTGGCTGCACTCTTCATTGCCGATGAGACTGATCATCTCAAATAAGTCAGGTCCCGCCATGGTCCCTGCAATAAATATCCTAAGTGGTGCGAAGATGGCACCAAAGCTTAGTTCATGGTCAGCGATATATCCTTTGACAGCTATTTGGATAGCCTCACTGTCATTAGGGCTTTCCTTTATAAGTGCTGCTAACGAGGTGAAGTGATCTTCATTTTCTAATTTGAATTTTTTTCTAAGCCCCTTCTCATCTATGTCCTTCGGCTTGTCAAAGAAGAAAGCAGACTGCTTTTTAAAGTCACCCAAAAAGGTTACCCTTGGTTTAAGTTGATCGATCACCTTTTCTAAATAGCCCCGATCTACAGAACTATCAAAAGACTCTCTTAGTGCTGGATAAAGCGTTGAGGTTTCAGTGCTATTAATATACTGCTGATTAAACCACTTCGCTTTGTCATAATTAAACTGTGCACCTGACTTATTGATCTGGTCCAAACTAAATATTTGGCATAAGTCATCAATCGAAAAGATCTCTTCATCATTACCGGGATTCCATCCAAGAAGTGATAAGAAGTTGATCAATGCTTCTGGCAAGAACCCTTCTTCTCTAAATCCTGCATATGTCTCCTGCTCTTTCTCGTCAAACCATTCCAATGGAAAAACCGGAAAACCAAATTTGGCTCCATCACGCTTGCTTAACTTCCCTTTGCCAGAAGGCTTAAGTATCAATGGTAGATGCGCGAATACTGGCATCTCATCTTCCCAGCCAAATGACCTATACAACAGCACATGATGAGCCGTGCTCGACAACCATTCTTCACCTCTGATCACATGTGAGATCTTCATCGATCTATCATCGACAATGTTGGCTAAGTGATATGTCGGCAGTCCGTCTGCCTTTAAGATGACCTTGTCATCAAGTTCATTACTGTTAAAAGAGACCTCTTCTCTGATCTTATCTTTAAAGGTCACTGTCTCATCTGCGGGGACTTTCATTCTGACAGTTACACTATCTCCTTTCTCTACGAGGGTTGCAACTTCCTCAGTCGACAAGGTTAAGCTGTTGCGCATCTTAAGTCTGACGGACTGATCATACTTAGGTGTGTGTACGCCTGCAGCTTGCTCTCGCGTGCGCATCGCTTCCAACTCTTCTGGTGTGTCAAATGCATAGTATGCATGACCAGATGCGATCAACTGATCGACATGCTGCTTGTAAATGTCTTTGCGCTCTGACTGTCTATAAGGGCCGTAATCACCGCCGTGATTGACACTTTCTTCAGGTGCAAGTCCGAGCCATTCAAGTGATTGAAGGATGTACTCCTCGGCACCTTGGACATATCTCGTTTGATCTGTGTCTTCTATCCTCAGTATAAATGTGCCACCGTGCTTTTTAGCAAATAGATAATTATATAGTGCCGTTCTGACGCCTCCTATATGAAGCGGTCCTGTTGGGCTCGGGGCAAATCTTACTCTTACGCTACTATCTTTTGACATGGAGATGGTTATTAGGCGGCAAAGGTAGGATTGTCATCACTAAGGGATATCTTATTGTGATTAATTTATCTAATTATCTATTAAGTGTACCTTAGTTATAATGCGTCGTTATTTCATAAGAGTTCCCAAATGGGCCAGAATGATCTATCCGTCTGCGATATGGTCTCAGGCTGATCTTGACTCCACGCATGATGGTATTTTGTGGACGATCGATGATGGTCCTGATCCTGAGAGTACACCTAGATGGTTGGAGTTGCTCGATCAGATGGATACTAAAGCTATCTTTTTTCTGCTTGGCGCCAAATGTGAAAAATATCCTCAGTTAGTGGATGCTATCCGAACTGCTGGTCATATTATAGCGAGTCATGGTTATCAGCACCTCGATGGCTGGAAGACAGACTATGACACTTATATAGAAGATGCTCGTCGTGGTATAGAGATAACGGATGCATCATACTTCAGACCACCATATGGCAGGATGACCATACGTCAGTACCAAGAGATCTCCTCTATTTCACAGATTATGATGTGGTCTGTGATGCCGGGTGATTTCGATGAAAGGGTAAATGGGGAAGTCTTGAAGCAACGATTAGATCGTGCTCATGCTGAGGATATAGTAGTGCTGCACGATGATATATCTTCTGTTGAGAAGTGTGCCCATCATTTGCGAAAAGCGGTCTTGTCTTAATTAATCAGCTGATATAATCTTATTGTAGTGATTTTCGATCCGTTTGTCGATGGGATACTTATTTTCATATAGTACCGTGTATATATAAGCTACTTTGTATTGCAAGGTACTATAAGTTTATATATATTTGTGTTATACAAAGAGATCATTATGACGATCGAGAACACTAAAGCACAAATGAGAAAAGGGATTTTGGAACTTTGCGTGCTTTCTATTATATCTCAAAAAGAGGCGTATCCTTCAGATATCTTGAATAAGCTGAAGGAAGCAAAGCTGATCGTTGTAGAGGGTACGATGTATCCATTACTATCACGGCTTAAGAACGCTGACTTGTTGAGTTATGAGTGGAAAGAGTCCACGTCGGGGCCCCCTCGTAAATATTATAAGCTCACAAAAGAAGGGCAGTTGTTTTTAGAAGGACTACATGATACTTGGGATGATCTCAATATGGCTGTCACCAAGACAATGGTAAAACCAAAAGCATCAAGAACCACGAAGACAACTACATCAAAAAAATCAACTACTAAAACTGTAAAGTAGCGTTAGTCGAAAGACTTAACTATTTAAATAACTTGTCATGAACAAAATATTTAACATCAACCTTGGAGGATATCCATTTACGATAGATGACGACGCTTATCACTCGTTGGACAAGTACCTCAGTACGATAAAGAAGCATTTTGCTAACTCTGAGGGTTGTGAGGATATCATAGCTGATATTGAAATTAGAATAGCAGAACTTTTTAATGAAGAGTTGAAGGGCCAACCAATCGTTGGACAAAGAGAGGTAGACAATGTTATTAAGGTGATGGGTACGCCAGAAGAGTTTGGCGCTACAGAAGAGGAGCATGTAAAAGACAAAGGACAAAAAAGTCATGCTCATTCTGAGTCTAAAAAATACGCTACGGGTAAGCGCTTATTCAGAGACCCAGATGAAAAAGTGATTGGCGGAGTTTGCTCTGGATTGTCGGCATACTTTGGTATAAATGAGCCAGTTTGGTTAAGGATATTATTTGTCTTTGCATTTTTCACAGGAGTTGGAATTATGCTCTATTTCGTCTTATGGATTGCGATACCAGAAGCAAAGTCATCGGGTGATAAACTCTCAATGAAAGGCGAGAAGATAGATGTCACCAACATCGCTCGTAAGGTAGAAGAAGAGATTAACAATCTTACTAATACCATTAGTGAGATGACCAAAGAGTTCAACTCAAAAAAAAAAGTATAAAGCCCGAAGTTGGGGCTAATGCAAAATCAATGGTCTCCAAGGTTTTAAAAAGCTTCGGAGGTTTCATTGCATCAACAATCAGTTTTGTAGTATATATAGTAAGTAGATTTGTTAAAGTGATAGCCCTGATAGCGATTGGGGCTATTGCTATTTTCTTTACAGCGCTACTGATCTCTGGGCACTTTGGACTGCCCTATATAACAATGATAACTCCTGATCCTGCCGTCAGTGGTTACATTGGATTCTATGCAGGGATAACTGCTTTTCTAATTATCCCTTTGATCGCTCTGATCCGCTTGGGAGTCAGTTATATATGGCGGTACAAGAGAAATCCGAAGTTCAGATATGCTATCGCAAGTGTCTGGATTGTTTCATTTATGATCTTTGCATTGACCGCTATTTTTACGGCTCGTAATTTCTTATACGAGACCGCTGTTACGGAGACGATATCAGAAGCGCATGCTGATCCAGATCGTCCCCTTCATATAGAACTTGCAAAAACTCAGAATTCTAATAAGATGAAGATTCAGTTTGGTGACGATACTTTTCTTTCAGACGGCCGATTTTATAATGATGATATAAAGGTTGACTTTGTTCCTTCAGAAGATGATAAAGTTAGAGTAGTGAGAACTACCTATAGCCGTGGCTTGAATAATCGAGCAGCCAAAAGAAACGCTTACTATCCTTCACATCACGTCTCTCTAAAAGACAACCAACTTTCGCTTGATGATTATTATACCATCTCTAATACTGACAAATATCGAAGCCAGAGTTATAGTTATAAAGTCTCGATACCTCAAGGTACTGAACTTGCGCTCAATAGAAGGTCAAAAATATTTAGAGATAGAAGTTTAAGAAAAGGCAAAGGAGATGTTAAGTCTGAAAAATGGACAATGACAGAACAAGGATTAGAACTTGTAAAAGAAGGTTAGCATGAACAGAGTATTTGTAGTAATAGCGGTTTTCTATTTTTTCTTTTATTGTCATAGGTCTATTGCGCAGACTGGCTTTATAGATCCGGCATCTCCATCCTTGATTAAAGAGATCAATGATGCGGACAGCATTTTATTTGCGGCCATCTTTGATCATTGTGATGTAGAGACTGTCAAGGCTATGGTCGCTGATGATGTAGAGTTCTATCATGATAAGTGGGGCGTTACTGCAACGTCATCTGAAGATATGATCACATCCTTTATACAAGGATGTGAAGCACAAGCCAATGGCTCTAACAATAAAGCAAAACGAGAAATTATAAAATCGTCAGTCGAGATATATCCGATAAGTAATTATGGAGCCATACAAAGAGGAAAGCACCTCTTTTATCAAAAGAAAGATGGCACCTATCAATTTACAGAGTCAGGGCAGTTTACACATCTTTGGAAGAAGACAGATAAAGGATGGATGGTATCAAGAATCTTAAGCTATGATCACAAACCGACAAGGTAGACGAGTCTCAAACAATCGATTATAAGTCAAGTCAGATAATACCGTTACTGAGTTGTCTGTTATACTCCTATGTCTTGGAAGATCTATAAGTCGGGGTTCAATGCTTATCTCAAGTTAGAAAAGGGACTGTCTCAGAACAGCATAGATGCTTATGAAGATGATCTGACTAAGTTAGAATCATGGGCCGCTGATCAAGCCAATAGTAAGTCCCCTACAGACATCACCTACAGTGATCTTTCATCCTTTGTTATCTGGATCAATGAACTAGGCTTAGGTGCTAAGAGTCAAGCCCGCATCATCAGTGGTATCAGGGCGTTTTACAAGTACATGATCATAGAAGACTTAGTTAAGGATGATCCCTCAGAATTATTAGAAGGTCCTCGATTAAGAAGAAAGATACCTGATGTCTTGTCTCAAGAGGAGATCACTCAAGCTATAGAAGCTGTAGATCTGAGCCATCCACAAGGTCATCGTAATAGAGCGATGCTTGAGACACTATATGCTTGCGGACTGCGCGTATCAGAACTTGTCCATCTAAGACTTAGCCAATACTATCCAGATATCGGCTTGGTCAGGGTGATCGGTAAGAATGACAAAGAGCGGATCATCCCCATCGGTGATGCCGCTATAAAATTTATAGACTACTATGTGCAGCATGATAGAGCAGGGCTACCTAAGATCGCCGTTGGTCATGAAGACTTTGTATTTCTGAACCGTAGGGGAAAGAAGCTAACAAGGGTCATGATATTTATGATCATCAAAGATGTGATTGCTAAGGCAGGTATTGATAAAAAGGTGAGTCCGCATACATTCAGACATTCATTTGCTACACACCTTGTAGAAGGGGGGGCAGACCTAAAAGCAGTACAAGACATGCTCGGCCACGAATCAATAACCACCACTGAGATATACACTCATCTTGATACGGAGTATCTTCGCGATACTATACTTAACTTTCATCCTCGTAATAAGAAGTGAATCGCCATTATCAGCTATATTTTCTCTTACTCTTCTTTGGTGTAAGTGTATTGTTAGGTGCTTGTGCTAATCAAGTTGCACTATCAGGTGGTCCGCGAGATGAAGACCCACCTCAGATAGATGAAGAAGCATCTATAGCTAACTATCAGACGAGATTTGAGATACAAGACATCGAGCTATATTTTGATGAATTTGTTGATCTCAAGGACGCCGCCAAGCAGATCGTTATCAGTCCTCCTTTAGAATTTGCGCCACAGATAGGAAGTAGACTGAAGAAAGTGTTTGTAGCATTTAACGAAAGTGAAGTCCTCAAAGAAGATGTGACCTATGTGATCAACTTTGGTAAGTCGATCCGAGACTTTACGGAGTCCAATGAGTTGCTCAATTATACCTACGTTTTTTCTACAGGGGACTATATAGACTCGCTTAGCGTATCGGGCAGTATCCAAGATGCTAAGACTGGAGAGCCCAGTGAAGATGTGCTTGTGTTGCTCTACACAGAAGATCGCGATTCGATCGTTTATCAAGAGCGTCCTTACTACTTTGCGAGGACAGATAAGGAGGGTAATTATAGAATCAACAATCTGCGATCGGACACTTTTAAGGTCATGGCGCTAAAGGATGAAAACCTCAACTATCTATACGATCCAGGACAAGAAGAGATTGGTTTCCTTGATACAGTTTTGTTTATCAGTGATACATTGACTACCGGTATCGACCTTGCTTTGTTTCGAGAAGAAACCGAACCCAGATATAAGAGCTACGATGTGATCAATCAAGGTCGCGCAAGGATAGATTTTGAAGGAGCTGCTGATAGTTCGGCGATCAGAGTGATAGATAGTATCGATCAGTTAGTTGTACATAAGGGGCAAGACCCATATCTAACTCTATGGTATCACCCTCGGAGTGCGCGGTCTATACGATACGAAGTCACAAGACAAGGAGTACTCGACACAGTAACCATGCGTATCAATACCAGAAATGTTGATACACTACCAGATGAGATAGACCTTCTGACATTTGGTTTTGACAATAAGATCGGACTGCACCCTGCAGTTGATCTTAATCTACCGTTTGATCGGCCGATACGGGAGATCTCATTGGATAAGATCATCATGGTTGATACACTGGACAAAGACACGCTTGATCTAAGTATGGATAACACTAGACTCCCATCTTTAATGGCGACGATCTCTAGTGATTGGCCACAGGAGCGAGATATCCAATTGACCCTTTTACCTGGAGCAATCATAGACTATTTTGGTAGGTCGCACGACACGTTAGAACGCATGGTTAGGATCGCCCAACCGGAGGATTTTGGGCAGTACATACTCACACCTACTAGCTCGGATACGTTAGATTATGTGATTAGTTTGCTAAAAGGAGATAAGAAGCTAACTCAAGTTATCTATAGTGCTAGTAATCCTGAAGATCAACAAAAGATAGTTTTTGATCGTCTTGTACCAGGAGATTATAAACTTGAGATTATTGTGGATATAGTATCTAATGGCAGATGGGACCCTGGAGAATACCTCGCAAAGAGACAGTCAGAAGAGGTATACAACGTACCTTTACCTTCGCTTCGACCCAACTGGAAAGAAGAAAAAGATATAAATATGCAGGAGATCTCAGTAGATCAACTGCAGGCAGATAGGAGTCCTTCGGAAGAAGAAGAAAATTAAGGTATCGTCTATGGTATTACGTACTGACAAACTAGTAAAGAGTTATGGCGGCCGTCAGGTTGTCAAGGAGGTCTCTGTCAAGGTTGGCCAAGGTGAGATCGTCGGTTTGTTGGGACCTAATGGGGCGGGTAAGACTACAACCTTTTACATGACTGTAGGTTTTGTGCAGCCCGATGGAGGTGCAGTCTACCTAGACGATACGGATATCACCAATATGGCTATGTACAAGCGCGCTAGATTGGGGATAGGCTATCTGCCGCAAGAGGCATCAGTGTTTAGGAAGTTGACGGTAGAAGACAACCTTAAAGCCGTGCTTGAGATGACACCGCTCAGTAAGGCAGAACAAAAAGACAAGAAGGAAGAACTCCTTAAAGAGTTTGGCTTAGAAAAAGTAAGAAAGAACTTAGGCAACTCACTTTCTGGGGGCGAACGTCGACGTACGGAGATCGCTCGTGCACTTGCGAGTGATCCTAAGTTTATTCTTTTAGATGAGCCATTTGCGGGGATAGACCCTATCGCTGTCGAGGATATCCAGCAGATCGTGGCTCGACTGAAGATGAAAGATATCGGTATACTGATCACCGATCATAACGTACAAGAGACGCTAAGTATCATAGATCGAGCCTATCTGATGTTTGAGGGCAATATCCTTATGGATGGTTCTGCAGAAGAACTTGCAGCAGATGAGATGGTGCGAAGAGTCTACTTGGGGCAAAACTTTGAGTTGAGAAAAAAAGTGATTGATTTTGGTTAGGTCCGGAAGTATCAATTGTATCAGCTACTGCAACTACGCAGCTATCTTTTGCTTCCTATGGTTGATAATGGGATCTATATCGCTTGGATCATGTGGGGATAATAACAACGTGGCCAACATACTTCCTCCTGAGATACAGTATAGAGCTGACACCATGTTCGCTAGGAGGAAGAGAGTCTTAAAAAAAGAGCTCGATAGTATCTGTGTCGCTCATAAGGATAGTTTAGTCAAGGTGAAGGCGGACTCGCTGATCATCTTGGAACGTAAGAGTATCAACAATATCACTGGTGGTAATTAACTGGAAGTACATATCTCCTATACTCATTGCTCTTTTGTTGGGCAGCTGTGGTATCTCAGAAGAAGAGTTTGATCGCCTCGTCATACAAGAGTACGAGCGTAAGATAGAGCTTTTCATTATGGAGCAAAAACTGCTTTGTGATAAAGAAGCTGATGAGGAAGCGGAGCTAGTTGTGGACTCGTTGATCAGTCTATTGCAGATTAATCCGCTTAAGGATTCTCTATATAGACCGTTTGTCCCCCCTAAGCCAGACTACGTAAAGACAGATAGTACTGTTGTAAATTCTAAACAAACTGTTAAACCTATCATTGAGTAGGTGCTTCTCAAAAGATAGTATTCTTATCTTCGTTTTCTTCTCGGAGAATTTGCAATTTTTGCATCTTCAATTTCGAGATATCTAATAATAAGTTTTACAAACAATAATCATATGCAAGCAGCTGTAGATATAGAAGCACTTAATCAGCAGATCCAGATAGATAGCGCCTTTTTGGATGATATACAGAGGGAAGCAGCAAAAGTAATAGTAGGTCAAGATAACATGATACAGAGGCTACTACTCGGATTGTTATCCAATGGGCACGTCCTGTTAGAGGGACTACCTGGATTGGCCAAAACATTGGCGATTAAGACGCTGTCATCTATTATCAATGCTTCTTATAGTAGGATACAGTTTACCCCTGACTTACTGCCAGCGGACATCTTGGGTACAATGATTTATAATCAAAAGACCAATGAGTTTAGCGTCCGAAAGGGGCCTATATTTTCTAATTTCATCTTAGCAGATGAGATTAACAGAGCGCCTGCTAAAGTCCAGAGTGCACTTTTAGAGGCGATGCAAGAGCGGCAAGTAACGATTGGCAAAGAGACTTTCAAATTAGAAGAGCCTTTCTTAGTACTGGCTACTCAAAATCCTATAGAGCAAGAAGGTACATATCCACTGCCTGAAGCTCAAACGGATAGGTTTATGCTCAAGGTCAATATAGGATACCCTACAAAAGAAGATGAGCTTGAGATCGTCAGAAGAAATATATCTGGATCCATAGGGCAAAAGATTAGCCCAGTTGTTGATCAAGAGAAAATATTGAAGGCGAGAAAGCTGGTCAGGAGTATATACATGGATGAGAAGGTTGAGCAGTACATCATAGATATCGTCTTTGCGTCTAGAAACCCTAAAGATTATGGCTTGGATTCTTTGGATGGCTTAATTAGTTATGGTGGATCGCCAAGAGCGAGTATCAACTTGGCATTGGCATCGAGAGCTTATGCGTTTATCCAACGCAGAGGATATGTCATCCCTGATGATGTACGTAATGTCTGTTCTGATGTGATGAGACATAGGATCGGTATCACCTATGAAGCTGAAGCTGAAAATATCAACCAAGAAGATATCATAGCTCAGATCTTAAGTAGAGTAGAAGTACCTTAAGCTAAGCTGCTCGTGAAAAGTAATATCATCACCATCTTTCTAATTGCTATTTTGAGTATATCACTCATGGGGCAAGATCGTATCTCAGAAGATCTACGCAATGACTTGAGCAATGATCTCAAAGAGGAGATGACAACAGTGACAGGTTACTTTGATCAGAGCATGCCTTTTCAATTATTGTTTACAGAAGGGATAGAAGAGTGCAATGGTGCCTTAAAACTAAGTGACCTTGAGCCACTATCGCTAGAAGGCGAATGTTCGGACTCCACTGTAACTTTTTATGAGTTTGATAATTATGCAAGGGTGTCGGGTGTTATCTCTGGGACTAGAGACAAGGGTCGGTATGATCTTGAATGGTCCAACTATAATCATACAAAGAGTTATGCTTTGTCGGGGTCTGAAGCGGCTAATAGAACGGGTGAAGTCAAGATCTATCAGATCAAATTAGAAGGGCGAACAGATCAGTTGATGTTGTGGCCTGACAATCAAGCAGTGAAGTTATCCAATGATGAAAATCTTCTGAAGTGGTGTGATTATACTTGCCCAACGGCATCATATGCTTGCGTATTGGTGATGCCAGATGGTTCTAAAGAAGATATGTCGATATCTGATCGTATGGTCAGTGTAGGTAGCGAACTTTATGAATATAAAGAAAGTGTAGTCATCAAAAACAGAAGCGGTCATATGTTTGATCATTTTTATAATTTTAGATACCCTTTCGTAGGAGAAGAAAAGTTTGATTCTCATATTGAGGATGTTATAGCTCAACAACTCCTTAATTATCAAAAAGCCCTCCCGGAGTTAGGTAGCGATGAAGAGTGGGAGCCATCAGATAGGCTTGAGAATAAAGCGATTGGAGATTTTTACATCTCCTTAGTGACTGAAGATATAATCAGTGGTTATCTAACCTTTTATAGTACAACAGAACCTCGTACGTCTACAATCACTTTTACTTTTGATCGAAACAAGAAAAAGTTTTATAAAATCAGAGAAATATGGAGGAAGGATTTTAATTTTTCATACTTTTTAAAGTCCTTATTAGAAAACCAAAAGCGAGCCATTATTGCCAAAGAAGGATCTATCATTCGCAAGTTGCTAAAGGATGTACCTTTTACCTATTACAACTTGACTGAACAAGGGATTGTGTTCTTTACAGATTATAACTTTATATATGGGCGTAGACATATCTTGATACCATATGATGAGATATCAGGATTTATAGATGACAAATCTCTTTCTAACTTTATAAAAGGAAGAACTTAGTATGAGTACAACAGCTGAGATACTTAAGAAAGTTAGAAAGATAGAGATTAAGACCAAAGAGCTGAGTAAGCATCTTTTTTCTGGAGAGTATAGTAGTGCCTTTAAAGGTAGAGGGATGTCCTTTAGTGAGGTTAGAGATTATCATTATGGTGATGATATCAGAAACATAGATTGGAATGTAACTGCGCGAAGTGGTGATCCTCATGTTAAGGTGTTTGAAGAAGAACGTGAGCTTACTGTAGTATTTTTGGTGGATATGAGTAAATCTTCTTTTTTTGGTACAGTTAATCAATTTAAAAGTGAAATCAATACTGAACTTTGCGCTACACTGGGCTTTTCTGCATTAACCAATCATGATAAGGTAGGTGCTATATTATTTACTGACAAAGTAGAAAAATATATACCTCCCAAGAAAGGTCGAAACCACATACTAAGGATCATCAGAGAGCTCATCTACTTTAAACCAGAAGGTCAAGGAACTAATGTTGAGGAAGCACTGAAGTATCTTAATAGCGTCATTAAGAAAAGAAGCATAGCCTTTTTGCTTTCTGATTTTATGGATGACGGATATGATAGTGTGTTAAAGATTGCAGCACGAAAACATGATATTATAGGTGTCAGAGTTTATGATGATTTAGAATCAGAACTACCTAATGTTGGGCTGATCAAAGTATCTGATGCAGAAACAGGAGAGAAGCAACTCATAGATACTTCTTCTAAAAAACTAAGAGAGAAGTATGCAGCTCACTTCACGAATCGGACGTCCTACTTTAGGAGTGCTTTTCAAAGAAGTGGTGCTTCGATACTTACGATCAATACCAAAGAGGACTACGTCAAGAATCTTATGTACTTTTTTAAAAATAGGCATAAGAGATGATGAGAAGTTTTGGTGTTTTTTTTCTGCTATTGATCGGCCAACTGTCTCATAGCCAGGTAGAGGTGCTTGGAGGGTTTGCAAGTGATACAGTGGTCATAGGCGATGCAGTTGATATGAGGCTCACAGTAGAAGTGGAGAAGGGAGTCAATGTGCTCGCTGTAACGGGTTATTTTTTGGATTCTATATACAGCGGTCTACAGACTGCTAAAGCTAATGTCGACACAACGCAGCCTGTCATACCAGCTATCGCTGATTTTGAAATCTTATCTGCTGGAGGATGGGAAGATGCTAATGATGATGGTTTCTTTACTGGTGAAGAATTAACTTGGGATACAACAAGCATAGGATCACAGCTGATACTGGAGCATACTTTTTCAATTAGAATGTGGGACCCGGGCCCAAATGTTATGTTGTATCCTGCTGTTCTATATGCCAAAGATGGACAACAGGATCAAGCGGTCAATGAAAATCAAATGCAACTATTCGTTGCGCCGCCGGGAGGGTTGCCCCCAGTACAAGATTCTTTACAAGTTGCACCGATAAAAACTATAAAGGAAGAAGCTTCTAATCTGTCTGATTATCTCATCTACTTTATAATTATAGGGTTGGCGATTCTCTTTGGTTTGATATACTGGGGATATACTCGGTACTATAAAAATAGAGAAGAAAGAAAAATCATAGTGGAAGCGCCGGATGTCTTTGTGCCTTCCCATCAGATAGCTCTTAAGAAGCTGTCAGACTTGAAAGGGAAGAAGTTATGGCAACAAGGCGATATCAAAACATACCAATCAGAGCTAACTTATATTATAAGAGAATACTTAGAAGGCAGGTATGATATTTCTGCTTTAGAATCAACGACTGATGAGATCGTTAAGAACTTATCTGAAGAGTTGAGTAGTGGAGATGATGTGATATCGTTGAAAAGGATATTGCAAGTTGCGGATTTAGTAAAATTTGCAAAAGCGCGACCTGAGGAAAACTTACATGAGTCGTTTATGACAGAAGCGGAGTCGTTTGTAGAGCGAACTGCAGATGAGACGAAGCAGGTAGTACTCAAAGATGAAAGTCTATTAGAAGAAATTGATAATCAAGAGGATGTATGATTAGCTGGTTTCAAAATATAGAATTTGTAAACCCGTGGTGGTTGTACCTGCTTTTATTGGTGCCGGTGGTTGTGTTATGGTATTTTAAAAGATTGAGAGATCAGCAAGTCTTTATGACGATCTCTTCAACCAAGCCGATAAGAGAACTTCGATCATTGAGAAGCATCTTATATCCATTTTTACCGATTTTAAGTTTGCTTGCGCTGATTGGATTGATCATAGCTATAGCGAGACCACAGCTCTCACTCAAGGAAGAAGAAGTTAAAGCAGAGGGCATCGATATAGTCATAGCCATGGATGTGAGTAGTAGTATGTTGTCTCAGGATTTTAAACCTGATCGATTTAGCGTAAGCAAGGAGGTAGCTAAGTCATTTATTGATAAGCGTATTTATGATCGAATTGCATTAGTTGTATTTGCTGCGGAGAGTTACACACAATGTCCGCTGACGACAGATCATAGAGTTGTAAAAGATTTTCTTGATGGACTACAGTGTGGCATACTAGAAGATGGTACAGCGATAGGTATGGGACTTGCATCTTCAGTTAATCGAGTTAAAGATAGCGAAGCAAAAAGTAAAGTTGTAATCCTCCTTACTGATGGGGTAAACAACAGTGGTTATATAAAACCTATGACTGCTGCAGAAATTGCAAAAGAGATGGGTACAAAAGTCTATACCATAGGTGTGGGCTCGCGGGGTAGGGCGTTGACACCGCAGTCGCGTAGAGGCAACGGTGAGTATCTCTACCGAATGGTCAATGTAAACATCGATGAACAACTCCTTACGCAAATAGCTGAGTCAACAGGTGGTAAGTACTATCGTGCGACAGATGAAGAAAGTCTTCAGGCGATCTACACAGAGATTGATGCTCTGGAGAAAACGGAGATGGAGATTACAACATTCAAGCGTTATAGTGAAGAATATAGACCCTTTTTGTTAGGAGCTATGCTCTTGTTCTTTTTAGAAGTCCTACTGCGGATGAGTGTTTTTAAAACGATACCTTAAGAGATTATAAAAGATGTTTAGATTCGAATACATGTCGCACCTTATATGGCTCTGGATGATACCAGTGTTGGTGATCGTGTATCTCATATATTTGAAATATCGCCAAAGACAAAGAGATCATCTTGGTAACAATGAGTTGTTACAAAAACTTATAGATGGGGAGGCTCCAAAACGAAGCCATATCAAAATGGGTTTGATCACTGTGGCTCTTTTAAGTTTTATACTTGCGCTTGCTAATCCTCAATGGGGAAGTAAGAAGGAGAAGGTTATGGCCAAGAGCTCCGATGTTTTTATAGCATTGGATATCTCTCAAAGCATGATGGCTACCGACATCTCACCTAATCGTATGGAGCGCGCAAAGCGGCTTACTCAAAATATTGTCAGAGCCCTTCGTGGCAACCGGCTCGGATTGATCTTATTTGCAGGCAATGCCTATCTACAGATGCCATTGACGAGTGATTATTCTGCGGCAGAATTGTTTGTCTCTAGTGCTAATACAAGTCAGGCAGGCACACAAGGTACCGCGATAAGTGAAGCGATAAATCTGGCATTGAGATCTTTTGAGCAAGATAAAACAAGTCAGAGGGCTATGATCATCATTACAGATGGTGAGAGTCACGATGATGAAGCTGTGGCTGCTGCGAGTGAAGCTGAAGCAGTGGGTCTAAATATATATACCATCGGAGTAGGAACCTCTGAAGGTGCACTTGTGCCATATAAAACGCAAGCAGGAGAACAATACAAAAGAGATGACGAAGGAAATCCTGTAACCAGTAGGCTAAACCAAGAACTTATAAAAAGTCTAGCACAATCTGGAGGAGGCAAGTCTTTTCTAATTGGTGAAGGCAACTCAATCATCACATCCATCAAGAGCGAGATTGACAAATTAGAAAAAGAGGAAGTAGAGCAAAGAGCGTTTACAGATTATAATAGTTACTTCCAGTATCTGATAGGTGCAGGGTTATTATTACTGTTGATACAGTTTTTGATTCCAGATAGAAAAGAAGTTGTCGCTGAAAGTGTCACATGAGGACTTGCGACAAAAACAAATGGTTTATAAATTTGATAATATGAATAGAATAATAGCAATCAGCCTTGTCATGATCATATCTGTTCTATCTATATCTGCACAGTCGGCTCATAAGCATCTGAGAGATGGCGATAAAGCATATAAGCAAGAGCGCTATGATGTTGCTGAAGAGAGTTATCGTAAAGCAACAAGTACAGAACCCAATGCTAAAGGGTCTTTTAACCTAGGCAATACAGTGTACCAACAACAGCGATATGAAGAAGCAGTGGAGCATTATAAATCTTCTGTAAATGCTTTGCCCGACAATCAAGATCGTGCTGAAGCAATGTTTAACCTTGGTAATGCTCAACTGCAGAGTGGGCAATTAGAAGATGCTATTGAGTCGTATAAAGAGGCAGTCGATATAGATCCGTCTGATGATGACATAAGGCAAAACTTGTATCTCGCTAAGCTGATGAGAAAAGAACAGCAGGAGCAGGATCAACAGCAAGAAAGTGATCAGCCACAAGAGGGTGAGGAGAGTCAAGAAGAAAACCAAGAGCAACAACCACAAGAAGGTGAAGGCGAGCAAGAACAAGAGAATCAACAACAATCAGAAGCAGAGATAGAAAATCAAGAAGATGAAGAATCTACTTTGCCAGAAGAAGCGCAAGAACTAAGTAAAGAAGATGCAGAAAAGTTGCTACAGGTTATTGAGAATGAAGAAAAGAATGTCCAAGAGAAGTTGAGAAAATCATTTGGCAATAAGAAGAAACCTAAAAAAGACTGGTGATGAAACAGCTCATGTTTTTTATAATCTTTTTTATAACTGGTACACTGGGTGGACAAGATGTAGTTTTTAAAGTTGAAGTCACTGCTGATACTTTGTACTTTGGGAATCCTCTAGGTGTGAAATACACTTTTGAAAATATACAAGGTGACTTTGTGCCTCCGAGCTTTGAAGGATTTGATATTGTAGGCGGACCCAATGTTTCTAATCAGTTTAGTATGATCAACGGAGCAGTAACACAATCTTCGTCTTATGAGTATTATCTGATGCCTAATGAAGTTGGTGACTTGACCGTTGGTGAGGCGACCTTAGAGAATGGTGATGGTCCTATGTATTCTGATGTCATAAGCATAATTGTAGTTGATAACCCAGAAGGCATACGCCAGCGCTATAATCGATATAGACAATCTTATACACAGATGAATGTAGGCAAAAAAACAACAATGACTAAGAGTGATTCTCTCAAGATGAAGTTGAGAAAAGTTAAATCCAAAAAGATTTGAGACTTTATATAATGAGAATCTTTTTGGTGCTTTCATTCTGTTTTGGTTTGGCAGCAATTATAAATGCTCAAGTTGAATTTATTGCAACAGCAGATGCCAAGCAAGTTGTCACTGGACAATACTTTACAGTCAAATTTACATTAAAGAATGGCGATGGTGATCAGTTTAAGCCACCCTCATTTGCGGGACTTCAAGTTGTAGGTGGCCCCAGTCGGAGTCAGATGCGCTCTAATATTAATGGACAAGTGTCTTACGAGGTTTCCTATGGATATACACTTTCTGCTGATAAACCAGGAAAGCTTAAGATAGGTTCAGCCACTATAAATGCTAATGGAGAGACTTATAAAACAGCTCCACTTTCCATTGACGTAGTCAAAGCGGCAAAGCAAGATGCTAACGCAGCTAACAACTTTATAGTCGAGGCTACAGTGGATCATGATACAGGTTACGCGGGTCAACAGATTAGCCTAAAGTATACCTTATATACTAGACAAAATGTGAGACAAGTTGACTTTTCAACACTGCCTTCATTTGATGGTTTCTTCGCTCAAGAGTTAAACAATTATAGAAGCCCAACAGAACAGATTGTTAGGGATGGAGTCCAGTATTATTCGAGAGTTATAAAGGTGATTGCATTGTTTCCGCAACAGCGGGGTAAGTTTATTCTTGATCCGACTCGATTAGTCTTGGGTGTTGCAGATGGCCAAAGATCCAATAGCTTCTTTTTTAATACTCGATTGAAGAGATATAACGTCTCCTCCAATGGTTTAGAGATTGACATTCTTGAGACGCCTGACAATCCTCCTATCTCTTACAACGGAGCGGTAGGTGATTTCTTTTTGGGTTCTAAGGTTGACAAAAAAACCGTAGCCATGGATGATGCTGTGACCTTAACGCTGCAGATCAGAGGTAATGGTGATGGTAAGTTTATAGAACCGCCTGAGCAACCCTACTCTGATCTTTTTGATATCTATGATCCTAATCTACTTGGCGATCAATCTCAAGTTGTAGGTGATAAGATCCAAGTGACTAAAACGTACGAATACTTGATGATTCCTAAAAGAACAGGAGTTATCAAGTTTAATCCAGAGCTAACATTTTTTAATGTCGATAGCGGTCGCTATGAAAAAATATACGGACAACAATATCAAGTCAATGTAATAAAGGGTAGCAACAGAGAATTAGCTGATATAGAAGAGAGCATCACAGAGTTGCCTACGCCCCCATCAGTTGGAAAGTTATACAATACTGATAGTCAGTTTGCCTTCTCATGGATACATGGAGGGGCTAACGGAGCACTATTGATAGGTATTATGGGTCTTTTATACATGTATCGGCAAAAAAAGATGCAGGATAACGAAGATCCAGTGCTCAAGAGAAGACGGATCGCTAGAGAAAGAGCTGAAGCAAAGCTATCTACAGCTAAGGAGGCACTTGATCAGAAGGATATTACAACATACTATATAAGGTTGAGAAGTGCACTGCAAGAATACTTAGCTAATAAAACTAACCAAGAGTCTAGTCAACTTTCGAAAAATCACATTTCAGGTTTACTCAAAGAGTATAATCTTGACGCTCAAGAGTCGGAATTGATAAAGATAATGCAGAAGGGAGAACAAGCGATCTATGCGTCCATAGCACCAGGTGATGAAATAGAGGACTATCATGTGAGCATCAATATAATCGGAGCAATAGAGGAAAAATTGATATAACACAACAATATGTCGTAGCTACGTCATTTTTAACGAATTATGATTTGAACATATATGTTTTAATTACATTTATATACCTGTTTTGTGAATTAAAGAGAACGTTCATAGCGTACTTTTAATTCCTCCGTGAAAATAGGAGGCTCGCTGTGGATCATAGCGGGCTTTTTTACCACCTCTATTTTGCTATTCTACTCGCTGATTAATGTATGTCAGAGTCGCTTATCTATGATGTCTATGTGTTATGATTTGTGCAAAAAATGCATAATCAAAATGTATGTTCTCGACCGATGGTTTTGAACCTATCATTAGATTTTCATATTGGTGTTCACTCTTGACTAATTTTTGGGCTTAAGTCTCCCAATATCCAGACTCATAGTATCTTTATCTTTTTATACAGCTGATCACACCTAACATTATATTTAAGAGAAATGAAGCGTTCTAAGATTAAGTCGATTATAGAGTCTGATTCACTGGGTCAAGAAGTTACAGTTTGTGGATGGGTTAGGACCTTTCGCAACAATCAGTTCATAGCCCTTAATGACGGTAGTACTATCAAGACGCTACAGTGTGTTGTAGATCGTGAGACCTTTGAAGAAAGCGAACTAAAACGGATCGCTACAGGAGCAGCCCTTCGACTCAAAGGAGAGATTGTTAAGTCCCAAGGAAAGGGGCAAGCGATAGAGCTCAAAGTCACTGAACTGAAGGTCCTTGGAGATAGTGATCCTGAGAAGTATCCACTACAGCCAAAGAAGCACAGTTTGGAGTTCTTACGCGATATTGCTCACCTTAGGATGAGGACGAACACTTTTAGTGCTGTCTTCAGAATCAGACATGCTGCTGCTTTCGCGATACATGAGTTTTTTAATAACAGAGGGTTTGTTTATGTGCACGCTCCGATTATAACTGGTTCAGATGCTGAGGGAGCAGGAGAGATGTTTAAAGTGACCACTTTAGATCTGAAGGATCCCCCTAAAACAGAAGAAGGTAAAGTAGACTACAAGCAAGACTTTTTCAATAAGGAGACTAACTTGACAGTATCGGGCCAATTAGAAGCTGAGCTTGGTGCCTTAGCACTAAGTGACGTCTATACTTTTGCACCGACTTTTAGAGCTGAAAATTCTAATACTTCGCGGCACTTGGCTGAGTTTTGGATGATTGAACCAGAGATCGCTTTTGCAGACATTCACGATGACATGGACCTTGCAGAAGACATGCTAAAGTACATCATCAAGTACGTGATGCAAAACTGTAAGGATGACTTAGCGTTTTTAGAAAATAGGTTAGTACAGGAAGAAAAAAACAAACCTCAGAATGAGCGCAGTCCGATGCCGCTTAGAGAAAAACTACAGTTTTGTCTTGATGAAGATTATGAGCGCTTGACATATACCGAAGCCATCAGGATTTTAATGAATTCTAAGCCTAACAAAAAGAAGAAATTCCAATTTGTAATTGAAGATTGGGGAGCAGATCTCCAATCAGAACATGAGCGCTATCTTGTAGAGAAGCACTTCAAGAAACCAGTGATACTTACAGGCTATCCTAAAGAGATCAAGGCTTTCTATATGAGGCTCAATGATGATGACAAGACAGTCGCCGCTATGGATATATTGTTTCCAGGCATAGGCGAGATCGTTGGTGGTTCTCAAAGAGAAGAGCGCCTTGATGTGCTTGAGCGTCGTATGACAGAGTTTGATATACCGCATGAAGAGATGGAGTGGTTTTTAGATACACGTCGATTTGGTACTTGTCCTCATGCTGGATTTGGATTGGGGTTTGAGCGGATGATTATGTTTGTGACAGGTATGTCCAACATTAGAGATGTGATTCCGTTTCCTCGTTTTCCAGGTAGTGCAGAATTCTAATTTTGCCTAAACCCACGATTAGACAAGTTTATAAATTAAAGGCTGGAGATATAGGTCGTCTGAAGATATCTGATGATCCATTATCTGCACCCTCAGATGAAGAAGTACAGATCAAAGTACATGCGATAGGGCTTAACTTTGCAGATGTATTTGCTATCCTTGGTTTGTATAGTGCAACTCCTGAAGGTGCCTTCATACCCGGATTAGAATATGCAGGTGAAGTAGTTGCAATTGGCCATCATGTTGAGGATATCGAGGTTGGCGACCGAGTCATGGGTGTTACCCGATTTGGAGCATATACCACTGTTGTAAATATAGATTACAGATATATAGTCCCTCTTCCTGAGGATTGGTCCTATCAAGAAGGTGCAAGCTATCTCGTCCAAGTGCTAACGGCATATTATGGACTTTCTAACTTAGGTAGTTTAAGAGAAGGTCATACTGTTTTGATACATTCTGCTGCTGGTGGAGTTGGATTATGGGCCAACAGAATTTGTAAAAGCAAAGGAGCTTCGACTATTGGCACCGTAGGTAATAGCAAGAAGTTAGCACTTTTGCAGTCTGAAGGTTATGATGAAGCCATCGTTCGCAATCTTAAAACGTTCCAAGAGGATCTAATTGAAAAACTCAATGATAGATCTCTTGATCTCATCATGGAGTGCATCGGAGGTAAGATCATGAAAATAGGATTTAAACTGTTAGGTCCGATGGGAAGACACATTGTCTATGGTTCTGCTCAGTACGGCGATACGAGCAATAGACCTAATTACTTCAAGCTTATCCCAAAATACCTCTCAAGGCCTCGACTTGATCCACAAAATATGATCAAGCACAACAAAGGTGTCTTAGCCTTTAACCTTATATATCTTTTTGACAATGTCTCCATCATGCACGAGTTGTTGCAAGAACTGAAGTTGCTTGACTTAGGCAAACCCATCATTGGACACACTTTCAAATTTGAAGAGATGCCAAAAGCTATCAAGTTGTTTCAAGGTGGATCGACTGTGGGGAAGGTGGTTGTCGAGGTATAAGGATCACATCTTCCTATCCTTTACCATATCTATCTCCTCAAAAAAGATATCATCATTAGGCACATCAAATTGTAATCCCATAACATTTTGATTATTGTCAAGTAGAAACTGTACCGTGCCAAAGTAGAACCAGGCATGCTCTTCTGCCCAGTTGATCTTCCATGTGTCATAATGCCAATGGGTCAATTCTGCCGAAAGGGCAGGTGCTCCTTCGAAATGTATGTATAGCGAGCCATTCGACTCTTCTTCTATTGTGATGTGACCATATAGAGGGTCATGATAATCTCCTGTCATTGACCTTCTCAGTATACTTGGCTTAGATTTTATCGCTCTTGTCTGCATAGGTTCGATGAACTTATTGCCCCATTTTTTTCTCGACTTTGCTTCATCGTCTACTGCTTTCTTTAGCCAATCTTCAGTAGACATGCCTAAGTAAGTATCTCTTATGTAGTTAGCCACTGCAGAAGACAAACCTGTCATGCTATTGGTAAGGACTACAATCCCAACTTTCATCTCTGGTATCATGATTACTCTTGAGTACATACCATCATAACCGCCACCATGTGTTACTATCTTTTGACCTTCTCGGCTATATACAAACCAACCGAGGCCTGCACTATAGAAGTTATTACTACGGATAGGGTTGTGCGGTTTCATACATTGATCGCGAGCTGCTTTTGGAAAGAGACCTTTCTGTTCTGCTTGTTCTGGATGTAGTTGAGCGTTCATCCATTTTAGCATATCATCTGTACAAGAGAGTATGCCTCCCGCTGCTCCAGACGCTTCCCATGGAGCCATCTTTATAGGCAGGTTGCCACGATGAGTGATATGAGGTGTGGCTATATTTTCTAATCTTTTTAAGTCCAAAACACTGGTCTGTGTTCTGTTCATATCGAGCGGGCTAAGAAAGTTTTCTTTCACATAGTCACTCCAACTTTGACCCGTTACCGCTTTTATAACTTCACCTGCTGTGATAAACATCAGGTTAGTATAGCCATACCCTCCACGCCATTCATATGCTTGCGGTAAGTGTTGGATCTGTCTGATGATTTGCTCAGCGCTCTTTTCACTTTTGTACCAGATAACATCACCACTATAAGTGCCGAGTCCTACTCTGTGACAAAGTAGATCTCTGACTGTTGTGTGCTGACTTACATATTCATCATATAACTTGAAGTAGGGTAGGTAGTCTTGTACGGGAGCATCAAGATTTAATTTTCCTTCTACATGAAGCTTTGCTATTGCAGTAGAGATAAATGCTTTGCTATTAGAAGCTATGGCATAGATGGTCTGTCCATCAACTGACTCTGATTTGTTGATAGTCCGTGTGCCATATCCTTCCGACAAGATGGCCTTGCCATCCTTTATAATCCCAACTGAGAATCCTGGTGTATCAAATGCCTCTAAAGCTTGATGTGCCGCTTGACGAAAGTCTTCAGCAGTCTGCGCTGACAAACTGATACTTGAAAAAGTGATAATGATAAAAAATATAAACCTGGTCATCTTTATAAAATTGAAATTTTAGTAGTTCAACTAATCGTCTAATTTTAAAACGGCGTTCGTTCTATCTCGTGTTGTATGACATAACTCTTTGTTAGAAACCAGTGACTCACCATAGCTTGGTATCATCTCTTTTAACTTTGATTGCCATGCCGTTGATTTTAACTGATTTGGAAACATCCTTTGAAGTACATTGAGCATGATAGATACAGAAGTCGAAGCGCCTGGGGATGCGCCCAAGAGCGCGGCCAACTTGCCATCCGCAGCACTTACGATCTCAGTGCCAAATTGTAATCTGCCTTTGCCGTCTGCACCCTTTTTTATAATCTGTACTCTTTGTCCTGCGATCTTAAGATCCCAGTCTTCAAAGCGAGCTTCTGGATAATATGCCTGAAGTGATTCAAATCTATCTTCAGGTGATTGCATCACTTGGTTGACCAAGTACTTGGTTAAAGGGATGTTATCAATACCTGCTGATAGCATCGGCCATACATTGTGCATCTCTATAGATAAAAACAAATCCAAGTAAGATCCTTGTTTTAAAAACTTAGTAGAGAATCCAGCATACGGCCCAAACAATAAACTTCTCTTACCATTGATCCAGCGAGTGTCTAAGTGTGGCACTGACATCGGAGGTGATCCTACAGCTGCCTTGCCATATACTTTGGCCTCATGTTGCATAATAACTTCTTCGTTGTCACAGGCTAGAAAGTGACCACTTACTGGGAAGCCGCCATAACCTCTACCTTCTTCAATGTCCGACTGCTCAAGAAGCGTTAATGATCCACCGCCAGCTCCTATGAATACATAATCACATATAAGGTTTTTGTCTTCATGTGTATTACGATCCACTATGTCGACATACCACCGACCATCTTTTTGTTTGGTCAGATCTTTGACTTCATGACCTAGGTATAATTCTATATTGTCACTTTGCTCCAGAGACTTAATCATGCTTCTTGTGATTGCCCCAAAGTTGACATCTGTTCCGATGTCCATATGCGTTACAGCGATCGGATGTTCATGGACTCTGCCATTCATCATGAGTGGTACCCACTCAGTGATCTGCTCATGATCGGTGGTATATTGCATGCCATCGAAGATGGGGTGCTTTACCATCTCATTGTATCGAGTATTTAGAAAGTCCACGTTGTCTTGTCCCCAGACAAAACTCATGTGCGGGATGTCATTGATAAATGCTTCGGACTTTGGTAGATGGTCATTTTCTTTGAGATAAGTCCATAGTTGTTTTGAAACTTCAAACTGCTCTGCGATCCTTAACGCTTTGGTTATGTCTACTGATCCATTTTCTCTAAGTGGTGTATAGTTTAACTCACAAAATGCAGAATGACCTGTTCCCGCATTGTTCCAACAATCGGAACTTTCAGCTGCTACTTTTTCTAATCGTTCGCAGATGGTTATTGTTGCTTCGGGCATCAACTTTCTCAACAGCACACCGAGCGTCGCGCTCATGATTCCTCCTCCTATCAATAGGATATCTACCTCTTTTGTCAATTTTTTCTTTTTATAATTTTAACTGCTAGTTAACCAAGTCAATTCTACCAACCGATCCCATAGTCTTCTCCATGGTTGCTGCTGCCTCCCCACATACTACCATTTTTCCAATCAAAGTAGATAGCATTGAGCGGCCCAGAAGTCCGATCATGAAATTCTAATTTGTAGCCCATCTTTTTCAATTCCTTGCGCGTCCAGTAAGGTGTAGAATTATGAAGTAACATCTTGCCGATCGCTACCTCATGCTGACCAAATGATCCGCGCATCTGAAAGCTATTCATATTTGCAGCCTCGACTGCTTCTTGTACATTCATGTCAAACTCTACCATATTCAAGAAGAACTGTAACGAGTTCTGATCTTGACTATCTCCCCCTTGAACTGCAAATGAAACATATGGGCGTCCATCTTTTAAAGCCATACTTGGCGTTAAAGTAGCTCGTGGTCTTTTTCCTGGAGCGACAACATTGTATGGATTTTCTTCTGGTCTTAAGACAAAGCTTTGCATCCTCTGACTCAACCCAACTCCGGTGTTGCCAGCGATGACCGCAGGGACCCAACCACCACTCGGTGTGATAGAGACTACCCAACCATCGGCATCCGCTGCTTGGATAGATGTTGTACCAGTATAGAAGACATCATCAACTGGAAACTCATCTGTAAGCTCTTCTTTTGGTCCATCTAACGAAGAGGTCGGGTTGTTATCCCATCCTTCTAATAAGTTTAGAAAAGGATTGACCTCACCTTGATATGGATATGGATCACCTGGTTTTGATGCTTCA
>CALDEM010000065.1 GCA_937942435.1 uncultured Saprospiraceae bacterium | reverse complement strand
TCAAAATTCTAATTAGAATATCAGATTAACACTCTATGAAATCATTATTACTTATCATCTCCTTCGCCTTCACATTGGTGTATCAGAGTGCAAACATAGCTTCTGATGAGGTATCTGATCCAGAACAAAATTATGCGGCATATTGTGCCTCTTGTCATGGTATCAAGATGGATGCTTTTGTAGATCGACGATGGAAGTATGGAAGTACAGATGCTGACTTGATAAAAGCCATCAAGATAGGCTATGATGATGATGGCATGCCTGGATTTGCTGAGACCTTTAGTGATAAAGAGATCCAAGAACTTGTTGACTACATACAAGCAGGTATCGCCAATGTTGATCAATATAGTTTTGAATCTGCCGATGCTTCTTCAACAATTAAAACTGAAGAACTTATAATTAGACTTGACACGGTGGCTCAAGGGTTCGATATCCCATGGGGCTTAACCATACTCGATGATGGCAGCATGCTGATCGCAGAGCAAGGCGGTACGCTTTATAAAAAAACTGTTGATGGGGCATTAAAGTCCATATCAGGCACCCCCACAGTAAAGTCAAGAGGACAAGGTGGACTGATGGATATAGAAGTGGATCCAGATTATAAAAACAACGGTTGGATATACCTTGCATACTCAAAGCCAAAACCTTCTGGCAATGAAGCAACAACCGCTATCGTCAGGGGACGGATCAATCAGTCAGGAGCATTTGTAGATCAAGAAGAGTTATTTGAAGCGCTACCCTACTCTTCTCGCAATCATCATTATGGTGTGAGGATGGAGTTTGACAATGACGGCTATCTTTTCTTTTCTGTAGGTGATCGCGGAGATCGCAACAACAACCCACAGAGTTTAGACAATCATTGTGGTAAGATACATCGGATCCATCCTGATGGCTCTATACCAAAGGACAATCCATTTGTGGATACGCCAGGTGCTATGCCTACGATATATGCATATGGCAATCGCAACCCCCAAGGAGTTGCACTTAACCCTATAGATGGATCGATATGGTCCAATGAACATGGACCTCGAGGAGGCGATGAGATTAACATCATACACAAAGGAAAGAACTATGGATGGCCAGTCATCTCCTATGGTATCAATTATAACGGCACAACATTTACAGAAAAGACGCAGCAAGCTGGCATGGAAGAGCCAGTGATGTATTGGCTACCATCTATCGGTGTATGTGGTATGACCTTCGTTACATCTGATAGATACCAAGGTTGGGAAAACAATGTGCTCTCCGGATCACTGAGATTCAAATATCTCGAACGAGCCGTTATCAAAAATAACAAGATCGTCCATCAAGAAAAGTTATTAGAAAATATAGGTAGACTTAGAGTAGTAGAAGTTGGACCTGACGGATACATATATGTTGGCGTAGAGTCACCAGGCATGATCCTTAAGTTGGTACCTGTTTACTAGAATTATAATTAAGGAGCACCCCCTTCATTCTTAAACCGAGGTAGAGTCAACGCAATAATAACTGATACTCCCAACAAGACGCTCGCCCCAATCAGTGCAACATCATAATTACCTGTCGTATCCCAGATATACCCAGCCACTATCGGACTCGTCGCAGCCCCAAGGCTAAACATGCTATATTGAAATCCATAGATAGCTCCATAATTCTTCAATCCAAAATACCGAGCTGTAAAGAAGCCAATTAGATCAGCTTCTGCACCAATCGCCATACCCAATGCAATTGCCGCAGGTAGAGCGTATGCGATACCACCAAGTCCTAACGACAAGCAGCCCAAAGCAACTAAAGTAAAAATAGCAGCCGTCACATATGGTGCAAAGATGCGATCCACCAACAAGCCAGTAATGATCCTACCAATCATAACTGAGAGACCCATGATACCCGCCATGGCTCCTGCCTTAGCCGGTGTAAATCCTGCATCTTGTAGTAGTGGTATAAAACTCGGTATCAGGCCTAAGACAGCAAACGCAATTAGAAAAAACAAAATAGACATCGTCCAGAATGTTCTGGTGTTAGTCGCCTCCTTAAAAGTAGCTCCAGTCAATGCAAGCTTAGAATCTGCAGCACTCTTTTGATCTTCTTCTGGTTGCTCTCTAATGAGAAGCCAAACAATAGGTAGTGCAATCATAACTATACAGAACATCACAAAGAAGCCAGCCCGCCAACCATGCTCTGCTACATATGGCGTAAGATACTTTGGTATCAAGAAAGCCGCAACACCAGTAGACGTAAGACTAAGGCCCAAGGCCAGTCCGCGATGCTTACTGAACCAACCATTGATGGCTCTGGTAAATGCTATCGGAGATGAAGCCACACCAACTAAAGTGGTCAAGATCATCAAGCCATAAAACATAATCAAGCTACCCGTCATATGACTCGTAGCCCATAAAACCAGTCCGTATAACAGAAGTGATATAGAAGCTACAGATCTTAAACCATAACGATCGATAAGTCGCCCTGCAAACGGCGCTGTTAGCACAATCACTAAAGTAGAAAGTGATTGGCCCGTACCGATCTCGGTACGACTCCAACCAAATGCTTCTTGCCATGGCTTAACCCATATACCACCGGAGTAATAAGTCAGAGAAACTATACATACACCCATCCCGATGAAGGAACCCAGCAGCACTTTCCATCCTCTACTAAACTCCCCTCTTCCTTTTACTAAGTTACTCATGCAGTTGAATATTTTTTCTTGATGTAATCTTTAACCCTAAAGAAGTGTATCACTAAAAGTATAATTATAAATATCCAATACACGGGTTCATTTCTTTTCCCAAAGTACTGAGCAAAAAAAATGATCGATATCCAATAGCCTCCTATAGTATGTAAAAGCTTCCATTGTAATTTTGATAGATAATTAGAAACTGACTCAAAAGAAGTCAACAGCATCAGAACTACAAATATATATGCTATACCTCCTCCTAACAATGATATAATGTCCAATTGATTAAACACAGGGTCAAACGATAGTTGCAAGGACCCTATAAAACCAAGATGTACCAGATGAATAATAGCAAAGGAGATCCCCAGGTACTTCCGATTCATCCGAAGCCACCAAGTTAGAGAGTTTTTAAAATAACCGTGTAGTCCAGCCGCACCAAAAGCTAAAACAAATAAGGTAAAACTAATCCGCGCTGACCATCTGATGTTCTGTCTAACTCCTACTTCAGTATATCCATACATAAGCAGTAAGCCCGTAAAAAGAAGTAATGAGGCTATGGTGACATATTTTACAATATCCCACTCCCATATGCCATTAGAATCAGATGACTTCGTCATTCTAATTAGAAAGTTTTGTAATCGGCGTTAGCTTTACATATTCAAACTCTACTTCAGCTCCTTCTGCTTGCAGAGCGATCTGACCACTCTGGGTAGTACATTCGTAGCCTTCATTTACGTAAGTGTCATTAAGCCATACTTTGATCTGGTCACCGAGGCACTCTATCTTCATATCATTCCATTGGCCAAGTGGTCGCTCGGTACCATCTGTAAGATTGAGTATCCTTCTCTTCTTTCCTTCGGTGATGCCCCACTCTTCTTTTGGACCTCGGCGCTCGACCATGTTGTCCACTTTGATATCTTGGACGATACACCAGAAGTCGCCAGCATTCTGATGATACATCTGCACTTCTATCGACTTAGGAAACATCTCATAAAGAGCTCTTGGAGTAGAAGCATGCACCAGGACACCGCAATTACCCGGCTCTCCAACGAATCTATATCTCACTTCCAGTCTATAATCGCTATATGACGCATCGGTGATGAGATGCCCCTCAGGCACACCCATACTGACCAACCTACCATCACGAACGATGAAGGAAGGCACCGTATCGGGATTGATATCATGGTCAGGTACATCCACGTGCCAACCTGAGAGATCTCTGCCATTATAGAGTTGTATCGTCTTAGAGCTACACGATATCACGGTTAGAAAAACGAGGATACAGAACAGGGATTTAGTAAGGCACTTATATCTCATGATTAGGCTATTGTCCAAAGATGGTAAGATAATGATTGTTATCAGATAAGATCAAAATCAGTCGCTCTCTTAATCTCAAATAATTATCTACATTTATCTACTACTAACAGAAGTCAGAATCATGAAAAACACAAGAAGAACATTTATTAGAATGGCAGGAGTCGCATCAGTCGGCTCTCTTATGCTTCCGCAAATAGCTTGCAAATCAGATGGCGCAGCTGCTATCAAAAAAGGCGCTGATGTTACCAAAGCTGCTGTTGATATGGCAAAGCCCAGTCTTGATGCATTTGGCATACAGCTATATACCCTAAGAGACGTCATACCAAGCGATCCACAAGGCACACTGAAGAAAGTGGCCGATATGGGCTTTAAGCAGATCGAGGGCTATGATGGCGAGCAAGGTATGTTCTGGGATATGGGGCACAAAAATTTTAAGACGTACCTCGATGATCTCGGACTCGATATGGTTTCAAGTCATTGTAACATCAGAGAAAACTTTGAAGAAAAAGCAGGTCAAGCAGCGGAGATCGGCATGAAGTATCTCATCTGTCCTTATATCGGTCCACAGAAAAGTATGGATGACTGGAAGAAAGTCACTGATAGGTTTAACGAGTGCGGTGCCATCTGTAAGAAAGAAGGCATCCGATTTGCATATCACAATCATGCATATTCGTTTGAGGCATTCTCTGGTCAGATCCCGCATGACTTCATCATGGACAATACAGATCCAGATACAGTCGATCATGAGATGGACATCTATTGGGTAGTAACAGGTGGTGCTGATCCAATCGAATATTTGAAAAAATATCCAAATAGATTTAGACTTTGTCATGTGAAAGATCGCATGAAGAATGCTGGCGATGAAAGAGCTGCTACATGTACATTAGGTACAGGTATCATAGACTTCCCAAGTATCCTAAAAGTTGCTCAAGAAAATGGTATGCAATATTACATCATGGAGCAAGAGCGATATGACGATACAACTCCGATGGGTTGTGCCCAAGCGGGAGCTGACTATCTAAAGAAGATTGTCTTTGCATAATTTATAATTAGAAACTATGTTAAAGATATCCACTACACTTCTGCTTTCCATTTTTCTAATTTCAACATTAGTACATGGCCAGGCGATCTCAAAAGAGAAGCAAGCTGTTCTAACTTCTTTGGATCAAAAAAAGGATGACTTAGCCAGCGTAGCCCATCAGATATGGGATTATGCAGAACTCGGATATCTTGAAGAAAAGAGCAGTGCTCTTTTGCAAAACACTTTAAAACAAGCAGGCTTTAATGTACAAGCTGGAGTGGCTGAGATACCTACAGCTTTTGTAGGCAGCTATGGTAGTGGTGATCCAGTCATAGGCATCTTAGCAGAGTTTGATGCTTTGCCTGGGCTAAGCCAAGAAGCTGTCCCTTTCAAATCAGTTAGAGCAGGAAGCGAAGCAGGACATGCCTGTGGTCATCACTTATTTGGCACTGCGTCAGTGGCATCTGCCCTGGCTATAAAAGAATGGTTACAATCCAGTGGTCAGAGTGGGACGATACAAGTATTTGGCACACCAGCAGAAGAAGGAGGAAGTGGTAAAGTATATATGTCACGAGCAGGTCTCTTCGATGAAGTAGACGCTATGCTCAACTGGCATCCCGGCAGTGGCAACAATGCAAGTGCGGGTTCTTGCTTGGCGATCAAGTCTGCTAAGTTTAGGTTTTACGGCAACTCAGCACATGCCGCTGGCGCACCACATCGAGGACGTAGTGCGCTCGACGGCGTAGAAGCGATGAATGACATGGCCAATATGATGCGCGAGCACGTACCACAAGAGACACGCATACACTATGTAATTACAAAAGGTGGACAAGCACCTAATGTCGTTCCTGCAGAAGCCGAAGTGTACTACTACATCAGACATCCTCAGATGCGTGATGTCAAGTCGATATTTGAAAGATTAGTAAAGTGTGCAGAAGGTGCAGCATTAGGAACCGAGACAACTATGGATTATGAAGTCATCGGTGGCGCTTATAACCTCCTACCCAATGGAGCACTGTCTAAGGTCATGAATGATAATTTACAATTAGTAGGTGGTGTCACTTATGATGCAGCGGAATTAGAATTTGCAAAAGAGATCATCAAGTCATATCCTGAGATGAAGGTCTCACCGGAGGATGCCGCTTCTATCAGTCCATTTAGAATATCAGAATACTCAGCACCATTCTCTACAGATGTCGGAGATGTAAGCTGGCTTGTGCCTACAGCTGGGATGAGCGCTGCTACTTGGGTGCCCGGAACATCTGCGCATAGCTGGCAAGCAGTAGCTGCTGGTGGCATGAGCATCGGCCACAAAGGTATGATGGTAGCAGCTAAGACAATGGCACTTGCAGCAATAGATCTCTACAATGATCCATCTGTCATTGTAGAAGCAAAGAAAGAATTAGAAAAAAGACAAGGCGCAGACTTTAAGTACGAAGCGCTACTGGGTGACCGAGACGCCCCTCTTGACTATCGTGCTAATTAGAATAAACTAAACCATACAATGAAGTCGATCTACGTCTACGTCTTCCTATATCTCAGCTTAAGCACTAACATCTGCGCACAAGTCCATGAGATTAATAATATCAAGACAGCTCCTGCAGTAGTGGAAGCAGATAAAGCTTTCGCAAATGTTTATGAACCCTTGGATGGTACGTGGCAAGGTGTGTTTTCTATATACGAAGATCCTAAACCTAAGAAGGTTAACAAAGACCAATTAATAAAACTCACCAAAGAGCAAGCGACCAACAAACGATTTAAAAAATCATACGAGATCAATGTCACTCAAGTATACACTTCCGAGAGCCCATACTTCCAAAGAGTGAAGATCACAGATTATAATCCCAAAACTAAAGAAACAGAAGTCAGCCACGGTGTCAATAAAATCCAAAATGGCGAGATGTGGTGCGTCGTACACAAACCATCAGGCACCGTCATTCATGAAGGCAGCACAGACGGACCTAACACTATCATCTGGCAATCACAACAAGACAAGCCACTCAAAGTAGAATACTTCTATGAGTCCATCTCCAATGATACTTATGAGATCATCGGCTATGGCTACTATGATAGAGATGACACTAAGCTTATGCCAAGGCTTTGGTTTTATGGGAGTTATGACAAGATCAAATAGTTAGTTTGATTCTTGTGTTTGGAGCATTCTTTTCCTATCCGCTTCTGCTGCGATATAAGCAAATGAGAATTTATTTCCATTTTCAAGAAGATCATCAAGAATAAGTTCTGCTTTTGCAGTATCCTGAAGATGATAAAGATTCCAGTTTGCCAAACCATATTTTAAAACGTCATCTGAAGATGACCTGAAGCCTTCAGGTTGTAGGGCCTCTTCTTCGATAAGTCCTTTGTAAAATTGACACATTTTATAATAGCTGCCATTCTCGATAATATCCATATCATTTGTGATGGGCTCAAGGATTATTCTTGCAGCCTCGTTTTGTCCCAGTCTTCTATTAATCATATAAAGCCAATGACCACCTGATACAATGTTGTCATCATACCTTTCAGTAACTGCTCTATTACTAAATGCTTGCAAGGCATGATGAAGATCATTTTTCAAATAATAAGCCAGTCCCAAGTGGTACCATATATTACCATGCAAAGTGCTTAATGGTATATTCTTATCATTGGGAAGTCCATCTGGTTCTACCTGATCGTCTTTTCCATCTATCAAAGAAACAGCGCTTTTAAAATCTTCAATAGCCTCATCATATCTTCTAAGTGATATTAATCTGTGCCCGCGATGACGATACATCCTAGCGTCTTCTGGAAAGCGATCCACACCTTCAGTAAATACGTCTATAGCTTCTTTGTATAAGCCCAGATAAGCAGTTCTTCTTCCGTACCATATTAAGGCATCTGCATCATCATGGCTTTTATTGAACTCTTCTCTTGCTGTTGAGTATTTGTCAAAGTATATACTTGGAAGAGATGTATGGCCTCGAAGTGAATCTATAAGTTGTTCACTCACCAAAACACTATCTACATTTTTATCAGCAGATATCTTCGACTGACAAGAACAAATTATTAAAAGCGAATAAGCAGCGCCAAGAAGCCTTACAAATAATTTTATATTAACAAACGAGGTGATCATCAGATTGATTGAACATTGTTTAATTGAGATACATTTTGAAAAATTAATTGTCTATCGATATTGCTCCAACACTTTGGCGTCGATCCAATATACATTGCCCATACCATTGTCAGCTTGACTGAGCCGATCTATATATGAGTCATAGTCATATCTTCTGGGGTTATCTAAGTTACTTGCTTTATAGCTTGTCCAAAAGAAGTACTTCCCATCTGGGCTAAGCATAGGACAATATTCAAATTGATCAGAATTAATTTGTTTGCCAAGATTCTTGGCAGTCTGCCACTCTCCATCTTTTTTAAAACTTATGTACAAATCCCCTCTACCCAAATCATCTTCTCTACCGCCACTAAAGAAAATGATCATGTTTCCATCCGGTGAAACATAAGGGTCTCCTTCACCTACGTTAGTATTGATAGCTGGACCAAGATTCTCAACAACGTAGCTTCCGTCAACAGGTCTTGCTTCATAAATATCCCCACCACCAAGACCACCCTCTCTTCTAGAAGAAAAGAAAATAGAGCCATTGTCGATAGCCGATACATAAAATTCATTTTGATCAGTATTAATGACTTCGGGGAGTCTCTGTGGATCTCCCCAATCATCACCTTCTCGTTCTACTTTCCAAATATCAAAGTCCTTAGAAGAAGAGCTTGTTATATCTATCGGACGACGAGAAATATAGTATAAAGCAGACCCATCTGATGTTATATAGGGATCTGCATCAGCATATTGTCCAGAGAAAGAAGCAACATGAGGCCCATCCCAAATCCCAGTATCATCCATGGTATATTGCATGATCACATAGTATGTTCTCTGAGCATCAGCTATAGTAAAGTAAAACTCTTTACCATTAGGATGAAAGACAGCATTCAATTCTTGAAACTCTCTAGAGACAATACCTTCTGCGAACATCTGTGCTTGTTCACTCGCAGTTAATCCAAAGTAAGGCCCGTTGATCTCAGACCTGGCCTCATCCATTACTTTTTGATCGGCCTGATGACAACTATAAAAGAATGTTGCGAATAATAAGTAAAGTAAATATTTCATAGACCAATCAGTTGATTTCATAGATTTTGTAAAGAAGCAAATATAAAAGAACCAATTAAGAAGTATTGGTTTCATATCTAATGAGCGGGCATAAGTCACAAAACACCTTAATTGCTCTTAGAGATTAAACACTTCTTTTATTTTATCACAATAAGTGGCACTTGATCGAACCGACTCAACTCTACTGCTTTTGAAATGAAAACTATAACGTGACTTAAACCCTCTAGATATCTCTCGGATCAAAGAAGTGTTTATGATGATGGATCTATGGATTCTTACAAAATCTGAGTTCAGTCGACTCTCTATGTCTTTTAACAATTGATCACAAAACATGGTAGTGCCATCTTGTAAAGTAAGCTGTGCATACTTATCATCAGCTTGTACTATTACAATCTGATCAAGATCTACCAGTTTGATTTTATCACCGTTCTTTACTGCTAAACTGGTACGCTCTTTTCTTGCATCAAACAACGAAGACATCTCTTCCCAGTCAACGTTAGGTCTTTGCTCTGAGCTAATGGATTTGTATTTCTCTATGGCCGTTTGTAATTGTTGTTGATCAAACGGTTTTAGCAAGTAATCAATCGCTCTTGTCCTAAAAGCTTCCAATGCATACTCAGCATATGCAGTTGTAAAGATCACATAAGGCTCATAAGACAACTGCTTGATCACTTCAAAGCCTCGCATATCAGGTAAGTGGATATCAAGCAAGATCAATTCTGGTTTAGCTTGCTCGCATTGAGAGATGGCTTCACGGCCTGTCATCGCCACGGCAACAATATCTACCGGCTCAGATAAGCCTGATAACATCTTCTTTAATCGATCTACTGCAGGTCGTTCATCTTCGATGATAGCCACTTCAATCATAAGCCTTCACTTTATCTGTTGCAATGATAATCACAATCTTCTTCACTGGGTCATTGACAAAGCTGACATCATAATCATCTCCATAGATCAACGATAACTTATTGTAGACACTGGACAAGCCATATCCCTTCTGAAGATTCTCATCCCAAGCTGATCCGCTATCCGATATACTCATGATCATCTGATGTTCCTGCATAGTGACATCTATACTAATGTGGACAGAGTTGTGGTCTGTACTGTAACCATACTTGATGGCATTTTCGACGAGTGGTTGTAGCAATGAGCGCGCCACCAACTGATCATAAGCTTTGGCTGTGATATTGATTTCATATGTTAAGCTTTCACCAAATCTAATTTTTTCAATGGCCAAGTACTCTTTTATCATCTTTACTTCCTCCGTGAGCAAGGTCATATGGTCTGATTCGCGATTAGAAAAGTGCTTTAAAAATCTGGAAACACTTAATGTCATCTCTTCTGCTTTATCCGGCTCAGATTTAATTAGGCTAGTAATAGAGTTGAGTGAATTATATAGAAAGTGTGGGTTGAGTCTGGCTTGGAGGCTGTTGAGTTGGGCGGTTGTGGACTGTTGTGATAAAACAGCTTTCCTCCTTTCGTCTTTTTCTTTTCTATAATTTTCAACTCCAAGAACTAAAACACCCGTGATGGCAAAAACATATCCATTTATAAAGCTACCCCATATTGGGATTTTTCCAAACACTCCCTCATGATATGGAAATGTCATTGATATCTCAGGGTGAAAAGCGAACACTAAGCTATATGATATAATCGAAGAAACAGGAAAAAGCAAGACGATAAAAATGAATTTTAAAGGTGCTTCAATATTGAAATCATTAAGCCTTCCAATCCATTTATAGGCGCTTGTACCGAAAAATATTAAAAATATAATATCGAGAATCGCTCGAATCTTAAAGGCGATATTACCATATGGGTACAACTCATAACTGTTCACCTCATCAGTTATAATATAATCATATATAAAATATAGAGCAACAAAAAGTCCAGCTACAATAAAAACTCTGCTACCTGTAAATCTCAATAAGAGCCAAATGATAAAGAACGAAAACAAAAAAGATTCAATACGGATACTACCTACTTGTTCAAAGTAAGAGAAGCGAGATGGAACATTTCTAAATACACTATTAACCTCTCCACTAACAAACATGAAATGAATATCCGGTCTTATTGTACGTCCAGAATTATGCCATTCTAAGTCATCGCCTTCCCAGAGATATTCTTTTGCCCAATAAGCGCCTATTTTACCTTTTACAATCGAATCTTCCAGAATATGCAAGCTTCTTTGAACACCATTAACTTGTTTTCCAACTTTAGCAAAATGAGGTGGTTGAGTATTAAATACTACTAAATCATTTACAGCAAGTTCTTCCAGATTTTTTTTAAACTCAACTATATGTTTCATTTTTGTTCCAATCGGAATGCCATATTCGTTTTTCTCTTGAACACTGTCTAAGTGAAATGGAATGTAGAGAATGGCTGTGCATATTAGTATAGCTCCAACTAAATACTTCATAACAATCTGAATTTACCATAAAGATCTTATGATATAGCTATAGACTAAAGCCATTTCGGACGAAATGGACTATACAGGAGTGAAGTGGAATTAAACTCTATCTTCCCATCTCCACAACATAAAGATCAAGCCCTTCAGCCCAATAATCCTTCTGTATAGCTTTAACTTGAAAACCCATCTTTTCAAAAAACCGATAGGCAGTTTGAGAGGTCCTGGCTTTGAAGACATTGACACGTTCGTCGTTCTTTAAAATTGATAAACAGTGCTCTACAGCTGCCCTACCTAACCCTTGACCAGCATAGTCTGGATGCATAAATATCCAAGTGATACTACCAGATAGGTCTTGCTCTACAACACACCCTACACCACCGACAATTGTCCCATCTACTTCTATAGTGTAGTAGGTCTCCGGCAACTTATCCAAATAACCTTCAAGGTCATTTACCTCTTTGGGGTCAAAGTGCTTAGGAACATTCAGCATAAATACTTCAATCAATTTAGCTCGATCTGCTGGCTTATATGGTCTTATGGAATGAGACATTATATTCTTTCTACTGAAGAACTAATTGTTGAAACAATTGATCCAACATAGCTGCTGGATTTGAGCATTGACCGGGATGTACTTTAGAACTTTGTATGATTGTACTTCTATTAGCTGTCAACCAACGGAATCGCAGATGCATCTCAAGTTGCCCGATAGGTCCACTATCTTTAGTGCCTTTGCAAACCAAGTCCCAAGCATCAAGATACTCCTTGATCATATCAATATCCAAATCTTTAGAAAAACCCTTAATTCGCTTTTCATCCAGATGAACCCTCATCTCAAGAAAGTTCTTACGCTTAGAATACAGGATCACCCCAACGTTGAGAAACTCCTCACGCTCTACTTTAGGAAGAACCCTGATGACAGCATATTCGTATACTTCAGTTTTGTACATCGGCAACTTCTTTAACGATAAGATTGAGATTAGAAATCCGAATATTCAAAAAATCCTTGTATGCTTCTCTCTTAGAGTCAGAGGACAATGAGGTAGACTCATCTATTAGCCAATCTTCAGGTATCAGAGAAACAATATGCTCTATCAACGTTGGCTTAAGAATAGCCTTTAGTTCTTCCGCGGCTTCATTAATCATCGTAGCACGTTCTAACAAAACATGATCCTTGATCATTGGAAATGGTTTGTACTCATACCCATTCCAATTATTCCAATTGTGATGAAAGTAAAGACTGGCCCCATGATCAATCAACCATAGCTCTTTGTTCCAATTAAGTAAGTTGGTGTTCTTGGCTGTCCGATCGATATTGGTGATCAAGCTATCTAACAAAACTACTTTTGAAGCAGACATTGGATCAGCAATCGAAACCAATGGGTCATAAGTGATAGAACCTGACAGAAAATGAAGCCCAAGATTTAATCCCACGCTAAACTTCAATAGATCTTGGATCTCTTCATCTCCTTCTGTTTGACCAAATGTATCTTCGAGATGCATAAACACAAGCTCAGGCATATTGAGCCCAATCGCTCTCGCCAATTCTCCGCCAATCAATTCTGCAATCAGCGCTTTCGTGCCTTGCCCCGCACCTCTAAACTTAAGTACATACTGAAAGTCATCACTTCCTAAGACGATAGCAGGAAGTGATCCCCCCTCTCGCAGAGGCTGCCTATACTGTACTACATCTACTGTGCGTATCTCCACTTCATTCATGGGTTGCAAGATAAAGGAAAAAAGGGTCCTCTAAGACGTCAATCCTTTTCTAGGAAATCAAGATCAATGCCCGGCAACCATCTATACAATAATTGATAAAGAACTAACTCGACAAGACCCAATAACAAGCCTCCTACAGCAAAAATAACAGGCATACCGATTAAAGCTCCAAATGCCAATAGAGTGCCGATAGACAGTCCTGGAGTCTCTGCTGATTCTATCCAATTCATACTCACTAAACCATCCACCACCAATCCTCCTAATGAATAAATCGTGCCACATACGAAGCCAAGGCATGCTCCCAGCAGAGTGTGAAATTTCAAGAATGCGTATACCTTGATTTTAAACTTCATCTAATGGTAATTTTCCAATCTCTTTTTAGGTCAAGAATTCTTCTATCATTCCAGAATTACCCAAACCATAACCCACTATACCGCCAAGAGCTAGCATAAGAATAAAAGTGAATACAGTTTTCTTCTTCATAGAAAGCAATATATGCAATAAAGTATTGCCAATTTATAATCCCAGTATCTTATCATAGTGTTGTATCTTAATTGCAAAGCCTCTAATTATGTCTACAACAACTCTGCATAAATCCGCTTGCAATCTTTGCTCACTTAATTGTGGCATAGAGATAGAACTCAATCCAGAGACAAGAGAATTTGTTAAAATAACAGGTGACAAAGAGCATCCTTTATCGCAAGGTTACATTTGCCAAAAGGCTACGAGAATAAACTATTATCAGAACCACAAGCAAAGACTAACCGCTCCTCTCAAGAAGCAAAATGACGGCTCATTTAAGGAGATCTCATGGGATGTGGCAATTCAAGAGATCGCGGACCAATTAGTATCCATAAGAGATACTCATGGAGGAGAAACAATAGCATATGCAGGAGGTGGAGGACAAGGTAATCACCTCGGAGGCATCTATGCCGCTTCGCTTAGAGCAGCTTGTAAGACACCATATATTTACTCATCTCTCGCCCAAGAAAAGACCGGCAATTTTTGGGTACACGGCAAGATGTTTGGCAGACAAAATACTATGTATGCCGAACCAGTTGAAGATGCGGAGTATGTGCTAATCATCGGAGCCAATCCTATGCAATCACACGGCATACAAAAAGCGCGTAGGGTGATTGGAGAACTTTCTCGCGATCCTAATCGCACGCTAGTTGTCATAGACCCAAGAGAGACTGAGACTGCAAAAAAAGCTGATCTATTCTTACAGGTGAAGCCAGGTAAAGATGCATGGCTCATGGCGGCTATCCTTGGCTTCTTGGCACAAAAAGACTTGGTCAACCATAGCTTTATCCAAGAACATACCAATGGTTATGCTGAACTTCTCACTCACTTGATGAAGATACCAATTGCTGAGTATGCTGCGATCTCTGGTATTCCGCTTTCGCAAATAGAACAAGTCGCCCATGGCATCGCCAGTGCAAAGACAATGTCTCTCAGGTCCGATCTTGGCATTGAGATGAGTTATAATAGTACGCTGAATGCTTATCTAGCTCGACTAATTTTTCTAATTACAGGACATTTTGGAAAACATGGAACCAATCACTTAACCACTTGGTTTTTTCCATTGCTTGGACATTCTAAAGATCCAGAAGAAGGAGGGCTTACAACAGCTGTAACCAAGACCAGAGGAATAGGAAAGTTATTCCCTCCTAATATCCTTCCACTTGAGATAGACAGCGATCATCCAAAGCACATAAGAGGACTTATAGTTGACAGTGCTAACCCCGTCAGTAGTTGGGCGGATACGCAGGCACAGATCAAAGCATATAAGACACTTGACTTAATGGTAGTCATCGATGTCGCGATGACAGAGACTGCCAAAGAAGCACATTATGTCTTGCCTGCTGCCAGCCAATATGAAAAAGTAGAATCTACTTTCTTTCAAGAAAACTTCTTCCATCTAAGACAGCCCGTCCTTGAACCACTCGAAGGAACCTTAACTGAACCCGAGATCTACAGTCGGATTGTCCGTGCCATGAACGCCGTCCCCGCTTCTTTCTCAGAATTAAAAGAAGCTGCACAATTAGAAAAAACAGAAAACAAAAAAGGACACTTTCAACAGTCATTCATGAAGGTCGCCTTTACAGAGCCATCCGTCAAAAGACATGGTGTTATCGCACTCAAAGAATCTATAGGCGAGACTTTACCGAAGGGTATGGAAGCTGCAGGCCCCATCTGGATGACCGCACAGATGTATGCCAACAAATACCCTGAAGCAATAAAAAGAGCAGGTATAGAAGGCAACAGTGCAGAACTCGGAGAGAATCTATTTAAAGCGATATTAGATAACCCATCCGGTATAAAAGTGAGTGAGCGCGCATACGAGAACCACTGGGCATTAGTAAAACACAAAGACAACAAGGTCCAACTCTTCATACCAGAACTACTACAATGGCTTGATGACTTACCTTTGACTTTAGAACATATCAAGCAATCAGAGATAGACTTTCCTTTTAATCTCATAGCAGGTGAGCGCAGAACTTACAATGCCAATACCATCATCAGGAATCCTGAATGGCGTAAAAAAGATGCAGCTGGAAAACTCAAAATCAACCCAAGTGACGCCGCTGCTCATGGCATTAATGATGGAGATGCTGTACAATTAGAAAGTAGTACAGGAAGTGTCAAAATTATATCAATGATCAGTGATGAAGTGCCATCAGGTGTTTTATCTATGCCACATGGACATGGCCTCAAATACTATGACCAAGATAATCATGAGACAGTCGGTGCAATGGCTAATCTGCTTACCTCTACAGATCATTGTGATCCATTGGCAAAGACTCCTTATCATAAGAATGTCAGGGTACGGATGTCGAAGGTTTAAAAAATCCGTATTTATATGAACTTTTAAAATAGATAAATACAAATATAAATTTCATATCTGTATTTATGTAGGTCTATTAAGCAGATAAATACAAATATAGAACTCAATAAGCCCATTTCACCTTCCCTATCCTCTTCAGCAATACCTCTCTTTTATCAGCAGGAAACGGTAAAGCTTTTCTATTGACTTTATCAAAAAGGACCCCTACAATTTTCATAGTAGCCGAAAGCTCTTTCGTCTTACCATTGTACATCTCATGAAGGATTGTAAATGCTTTGTTACCTATATCTAAAAGAGTAGACTCTATATATATCAAGTCATCTTCAAATAACTCTCTATGATAATTGATCACTTGTTCTAAGACTACCATGCCAAAGTCATCGTCAAAATCCTCTATTTCTAGTTCGAGATTGGTATTGTGACCAGCGTGTTCAAACTTATTGATGTAGTACATCACATTCATGTGTCGATTGCTATCACACTCCCAAGTCATCACTGCTCCCTTATAAGTCAGTACTTTCTTCATAGAGGCTAAACTAATCAGAATCAGATATATGATCTGAAAAATAATTAGACGAGTTTTACCCTTCATTCATAGAACATACATTGACTCGGATAACATAGATCTGTATATTCAGTTATGTATCCAGATAATCACAGACTGTACATAGTTATGGCGAAGATCAAGACATATGCATTCTTTCTTACGCTTGCGGTATTTGCATTCGCATGTAACTCTTCTGACTCTTCAGTTGCTTCCCAAGGCATGTTTGAATTTCCTGATGAGCTTGTAATGGATGGAGGCAAAATCCCCGAGTACCTCGATCCAGACAAGATCCTTTGTAATGGCAAAGGGCTTAAAGTCGGCAAGTGTATCAGCAATCAACTCAAAAAGGGTATTTGCCTTGGCATCATCAAACATGAGAAACGAGTTTATGCCATCGAGATCCCATGTAATGACATCAAAAAACCCGAATTGGATTCTTTAATGTCAGAAGAAGAGCCTCTTACAGCTAAGCGGTGACCAATGCTGACTGTA
>CALDEM010000064.1 GCA_937942435.1 uncultured Saprospiraceae bacterium | reverse complement strand
ATTTCTTAACCGCCTGTATCTTTTGTATTTTGAGCAGGCAAAATAACCATCATCATGGCTAGAAACTTTGTAGCAGTAATCATAGGTCTAACCGTTGCAGGCGCTATCGTCTGGACCATAGAAATGGCTAATCATAATCTTCATCCATTACCGCCAGGATTAGACCTTACGGATATGGACGGTATGAAAGAGCATATGAAGACATTACCCGCATTGGCATTTATAGTGGTGATCTTGGCCCATCTCTTAGGAGCGATCGGAGGCGCTTGGGTTGCATCTATTGTCGCACAAAGTAATGAGCGTAAGATATCAATAGGTATCGGTGTATTCTTATTGATCATGGGTGTAATCAACCTCTTCATGATACCTCATCCCACATGGTTTATGATCGCAGACTTCTTGGTATATATACCTGGAGCATTGTTGGGATATACATTTTACAATATGAGAAAACCGCAAGATGTATAAGCCCGTAGACGTTGATGACTATATCATACACAATGCCCATTATGAAGACATGCTACATCATATAAGGGGCATCCTTCAACAAACCGATCTGGAAGAGACCATCAAGTGGTACATGCCCACTTATACCATCAAAAATAAGAATGTCATCAGCATGTGTGCTTTTAAAAATCATGCTGGTCTTTGGTTTCATCATGGCGCACTGTTAGATGATCCACTCAAAGTTCTTCACAACGCACAAGAAGGCAAGACAAAAGCCATGCGCCATTGGAAGTTTAAAGACGTAAGAGAGATTGACGATGACCAACTATTGGCCTACATCCAAGAGGCAATAGAAAATGAAAAGGCTGGTAGACGTGTTGCTATGTCAAAAAAGCCACCGATGACCATGCCCAGACGCTTGGCCCTCGTATTTGAAACCAATAAGAAAGCCGCTAAAGCATTTCAAGGTCTCACACCAGGACGTCAAAGAGACTACGCCGAGTACATTGCCAGCGCTAAAAGAGAGTCTACAGTTGAAAAAAGGTTGAGTACTATTATCCCAATGATTGAGGATGGTAAGGGATTAGAAGAGTTGTATCGGAAGAAAGGATAACCTCTTTTTTAGTCACCTCGACCACCGTTCAACGAAGCGGAGAAGTCCTTTCGCAAAGACTATTAACCCTTATTTTTACTTAGCTCTCTTAATATCAATAAAGTCAATAACCATTTTACTTTTCATTTTTCAACTTTTTAAAAAAGTTGAGCATGAACGAACGATCTTCATCGAAGTAGAGTTAACAACACTCTAAGTGAGAGAAAAGCGAATGCGTGCGTCAGATTTAGAGCGCAGTAAAAAAGTGGCTCATGAGTGATGCTTTTCTCCTGGTTTTGCTCTTTCATGGTAACGGAGAAGTGAGAGTGGACTATGTCAACTTTCTTAGCCTGTGCCAGCATGGTCGCCCCACAAATCATCCATTGCCGCGCTTAGACTAAAAAAAAGACTAAACACCCAGACCAGAAACAACAAACTCATTAATTTGTCTCTCTACTTCGACAGGATTCCAATCAGACTTCTGGTCAGCAAAGCTATCAAACAACCAGCGCATAGCGGATAATACCATATTAGTAGCCAGCACAGGATCCAATGCCTTCATCTCTCCTACATCCACACCCTCTTGGATCACCCGTTGTACTTTCTGTTCGTATGCTGTACGCTCTGCGAGAAACTTCTTTTTCTTTTTGTGAGATAGATGTCGCCAGCTGTTAACCAAGAGAGAGATCTCATAGGGTTTTTCATGAGTGAGCCTGACGTACAACTGAGTAATCAACCGAAGCTTACCAACCGGCGTATGCTTGCTTTCTATGATAGCGTCTATGCCATCATGAAACTCTTCGTTTATGCTGAATAATGAGATATCCAAGATCTCTTCTTTTGACTTTACAAAGTTGTACAGATTGGCTACATCGCACTTGAGCTTAGTAGCGATGTCTCGCATCGTTGTCCCTTTATACCCTTGATGATGTATAAGCTGAAGACTCTCTTCAAAAAACTGTAGACGCCGATCTGTAGCCATTATACCCTTTATTATGGCTCAAATATAGCATTCTTATAAAATAGATACTTATATTTACATCAACAAATGTTGATCTAAAGTTTTACTATGCCATTATATCACAAACAAGGGAAGTTTCCTGCTAAGCGACATACACAGTTCCGACAGGCAGATGGTTCGCTGTATCACGAGCAGCTCTTTGGCACCATAGGTTTTGATGGTATGTCCTCTCTACTCTATCACATCAATCCGCCAACTGCAGTTTCTGAGATCAAGAGTGCTATAGACGTATCTCCTAAGATCGCTATTGAAAAAAATATGACTGCCCGTAAGCTCACTTCTTACGACATCATGTCCAAGTCAGACTTCTTAGATAGCAGAGTGACACTCATGGTCAATAATGATGTCCATATCGGTGTCGCAGCTCCATCACAATCTCTGACTTCTTACTTTTATAAGAATGCTGATGCCGATGAGATGCTGTTCATCCAAAGAGGCACCGGTAATCTGCGTACGATGTTTGGCAATATCCGATTTGAGTTTGGCGACTACATCATCATTCCACGGGGTATCATTTATCAGATTGACTTTGATACGACGGACAATAAGATCTTATTTGCAGAGAGCTTCCATCCCATCTACTCACCAAAGCGCTATCGCAATTGGTTTGGGCAATTACTGGAGCATTCTCCTTTCTGCGAGCGTGATTATATACTTCCAGAAGATCTTGAGACACATGATGAAAAAGGAGAGTTTGTCATAAAGATCAAGAAAGAAGGCATGCTTCATGAGCTGGTTTATAACAGTCATCCATTTGATGTTGTGGGCTGGGATGGCTACAACTTCCCATATGGCTTTTCTATAAAAAACTTTGAGCCTATCACAGGACGTGTACATCAGCCACCACCAGTCCATCAGACTTTTGAGACCAGTGCTTTTGTGATTTGCTCTTTCTGTCCAAGGTTATACGACTATCATCCACAAGCCATACCTGCACCATACAATCATTCTAATATCGACAGCGATGAGATGATCTACTATGTAGAAGGAGACTTCATGAGTCGCAAAGATATCGGCCCCGGTTATATGACACTTCATCCAGGCGGCATACCTCATGGACCTCATCCTGGCACATACGAAGGAAGCATAGGAAAGAAAGGCACTGAAGAGTATGCAGTGATGATCGATACTTTCAAACCCTTAAAACTTACAGAAGAAGCAATGAAGATTGATGATGGTAAGTATTATAAAAGCTGGCTTGGTTAATTAGCTAATTTTTTAATGTGCTAATTAGCTAATGCTTGCAAACATGAGTCATTCACTAATTCATTCAAACACTCACTAATTCAACATCTCAATTATTAAATCATTCTATAACTCATTCATTCAACAACTCATTCATTCATTCAATATACAGGCATGAAAACTTGGTTAGACATAGATAAAGATTCTGATTTTAGCATTTATAATATACCTTTTGGGATTTTCTCACATGGTGATAGTGGACTCAGGTTAGGCACGAGGGTTGGAGATCATGTTGTGGACTTACATGCTTTGGCGGCTGCAGGCCTCTTTGACAAACTGGGTATTGGCAAAGAAGTTTTCTCTAATTCATCTTTGAACAATTTTATCGCTCTCGGCAAATCCAAAACCAATGGCGTTAGGACAGCTATTCAAGCAGCCCTTCAAGATGAGTCTTCAGATTTGAAAAATCTTACAACCGCTTTTATAAAAGCATCAGATGTACAGATGCACATGCCTGTGGAAGTTAAAGACTACACGGACTTCTATAGCAGCATAGATCATGCGACCAATGTTGGCATGATGTTCCGAGACAAAGACAATGCACTCCTACCTAATTGGAAACACCTACCGGTTGGATATCATGGACGCGCTTCTTCTATTATACCCAGTGGCACTAATATCCATCGCCCCAAGGGACAGATGAAACCTACGGATTCAGATCCTGTATATGGGCCTTGTAGACTATTAGACTTTGAGTTGGAGATGGCATTTGTAGTAGGCAAGCAAACAAAGATTGGACAAAGCATAAGCACAGCTGATGCTATGGATCACATCTTTGGTATGGTACTGTTTAATGATTGGTCGGCAAGAGATATCCAAAAATGGGAGTATATACCGCTCGGTCCATTCCTTGCAAAAAGCTTTGCAAGCTCTATATCTCCATGGGTTGTGACCATGGAAGCTTTAGAGTTTGCAAAGGTCCAAGGTCAAAAACAAGAACCTGCAGTCCTTCCATATTTGCAATATGAAGGTCCGCACAACTTCGACATAAAGCTAGATGTCGGACTTACTTCGCAAGATGGACAAGAGACAATCATATGTGGCTCTAACTTCAAGTACATGTACTGGAATATGTCGCAGCAGCTCGCCCACCATACCTCTAATGGATGTAATGTCAACATCGGAGACATGATGGCTTCTGGCACAATCAGTGGCCCAGAAGCAGGCATGTTCGGTTGTATGCTAGAGTTGTCATGGGCAGGCTCTAAGACTATACAATTAAAAGGTGGAGAAGAACGCAAGTTTATCGCCGACTACGACACCATCACTATGTATGGTCACGCAGAGAAAGATGGCAAGCGAGTAGGTTTTGGCGAAGTGCGTACGCAAGTGCTGCCCGCTTTATAATTAGCTACCTGCTTTATAATTAGAATATCCTATTTGCAAAAGCAAAACTCATATGAAAGAACGACGATACATCACACTCGATCCGATGGACCTCACTCAAAGAGAACGACATGGATATCTATTGTCTGCCGTGGCGCCAAGGCCTATAGCTTTTGCAAGCACTATAGATAAAGAAGGTCGTGTTAACTTAAGCCCATTTAGCTTCTTTAATGTCTTTAGTTCTAATCCGCCCATCATGATCTTTTCGCCTGCAAGAAAAGGAACGGACAACACAACAAAAGATACGCACCACAATGTGCTCGACGTACCCGAGGTAGTGATCAATATCGTAAACTACCCTATCGTAGAGCAGATGTCCTTGTCCAGTACTGCTTATGCAAAAGGCGTCAATGAATTTATAAAATCAGGCCTAACTGAAATCCCCTCAGACCTTGTCGCACCTCCAAGAGTAGCTGAAAGTCCCGTTGCATTTGAGTGTAAAGTAGATGATGTCATCGCTCTTGGAGATCAAGGTGGCGCAGGCAACCTAGTCATCTGCCGAGTTGTAAAGATGCACATCGACACATCCGTTTTAGATGATGACAAGCAGATCGATACAGAAAAGATGGACCTCGTCGCTCGCATGGGTGGTATGTGGTATACCAAGGCCAGTGGCAATGCTCTCTTTCAGATACCTAAGCCACTGCGCGACAAAGGCATAGGAGTAGACGCACTTCCAGAGCATGCTCGCAACAGCAAGATCCTTACCGGCAATGATCTTGGCCGCTTAGGCAACATCTCAGCGTTACCAGATGACAACGCAATTAGAAAAGCAAAGGAAAAGTTAGCCAACGAATCCAATGCTGACAAAGCACTCGTCCACCTACAAGTCCATACCCTACTTGACGATGGAAAGACAGATGAGGCCCTTACTTTACTTTTTGCTTATAGTGATTAACTTGCGACACGATCGTTTTAAAACAGAGGTATAAAGATATGTGGAGCAAAAATTGTAACCTTCTTTGTTGGGTATTCTTTACAGCCTTATTATGGTATGGATGTAAGGTGACACGATCATCAATAACGATAAGCGATCAGAAAATCACTCCTTCAGACATACAACCCAACCTCAGCAAGACACTCAAAGAATCATCAGGACTAATCTCTTGGGATGAGGCGCTTTGGACTATCAATGACGGCGGTTCAACACCCGCTATTTATAAGCTAAACCCAACCGATGGATCGATCCAAGACAGCGTCAACCTAAAGGGTGTGACTAACCAAGACTGGGAGAGCATCACGCATGATGATGATTATATCTACATTGGAGAATTTGGCAATAACTTAGGTTTGCGTAAAAACCTTTCTATTTATAAAATCTCAAAGTCACAGATTATAACCAAACAAAACTTACAAATTGATTCTATAGAGTTTCATTATCCTCAGCAAGATTCATTTCCAGGCACATACGATCACAACTTTGACGCAGAAGCCTTTTTATCATTTGGCGACAGCCTCTATATCTTTACTAAGAACTGGCTCAATCAAGAGTGCGTGATCTATACACTCCCAAAGCAACCAGGCTCCTACCCTGCTCGCAGACAAGGATCCTTTGATACAAAAGGTGTCGTCACTGGAGCTACCGCTAACAATAAAGAAACTGTTGTCACTTTAGTAGGATATAACTTTAATAAAGCTACTCGTGCATTTTCTCCATTCGTATGGGAGTTTTCTAATTTTAAAAATGGAAATATTTTTACTGGAGCTGCCCGTCGCAACAACTTAGAAAGCAAGAGACAAGTAGAGGCCATTGCATGGTCAAAAAAAGGCGAGTATTGGATTACGGCAGAAAAAACATTTGCTGGAGAAGCATCTTTATTCGGGTTTAAGTTGGACTAAACCTATATCGCACTAAACCACCTTATCAGCACAACTCGAGCTAGCAAAAGCATCTGGTTTAGCCTTGAAGACAAACCCCATCCCAAGGATATAGCCCATGGCCTCCTTAAGCGCCGTGTTGGACTTAAAATTAGGGTCAGTATTGATGTCAGCATGGACCTCTAACTCGACATTATAGCGATCTAAGAGATCGCACAGCCCATATGCCACCTCTACGCTTTGAGCCACTTCTGTGATCATCCTTTCTTTAAGAGACATCTTGTTGAGCATCTTAGAATTGTGGATAAACATAAAGCCTCCCTTCTTCTCTCTTAAGAAGACGATGACCGTTGCAAACTCAGCTGTCTCTCCTCGCACTTGAGAATCAGTACCAACACACAACTTAAGTTTATGTCCAGCTTCACGCTCTCTTATGATAGCGTTCTCCACGTTAGACAAGAGGCTCCCTGTTAACTTGTTACCGTTAAGGCGGCGCCATTGCTTCTCCTCAGACTTTATCATTTTACAGATGTTGTGGTTTAATAATCACTCATTCTCTATCAAATTAGGCTTTTACGACATCTTTAGCACATCATAACAGCAATTATCTTAGGAATGACCTCTCAACAAGCCTAACTTAGCAAGATGAAATTATTCTGGCAGATCATAATATTTTCCGTAATTGGTGTCACGAGTTGTAACAATATGAGCGAAGTTCAAGGGCAAAAAAAGGCTAATCAACTTATCAATGAGAGCAGCCCTTACCTACTTCAACATGCTTACAATCCCGTTGATTGGCATCCATGGGGAGCAGAAGCTTTACAAAAGGCCAAGGATGAAAACAAGTTGCTTATCGTCAGCATCGGTTATGCAGCTTGTCATTGGTGTCATGTGATGGAGCACGAGTCTTTTGAGGACAGTACAGTTGCTGCGTTGATGAATGAACACTTTCTTCCAATCAAGGTCGATAGAGAGGAGCGCCCAGATGT
>CALDEM010000063.1 GCA_937942435.1 uncultured Saprospiraceae bacterium | reverse complement strand
CTAACATCTAAACATGATGGCACAACTTCAAGTCTTTTGTGATCATCATCACTTATGCGACTAAACCCTTCTATATCAGTGATCGCTCCTTTAAAAGGTGAAACAGCAATAACCTTAGTCTTGTAATCTCTTGTTGCTCTTAACACGCCTGCCATTGTACCTCCCGTCCCTAAACCAACGACTATATGACTAAAGTTATAATCCTTTATTTCAGTGATGGATTCTGTAACACCATTTAGTGACAACTCATTAGTACCACCTTCTGGGATCACAAAGAAGTCTTTGTGCCTTCTGATGATCTCATTTATAATTTTACTTTCTTCTTTTCCTTTATAATCAATAGGACTTACATACTCTAATTGCATCCCTAAGCTAAGGAGCTTTTGTATCGTTGGATTCTCAATATCAGGATTATAAGATCTTACGATACCGCGAGTGGCAAGTCCGGCATAGTAACCTGCTGCCGCCACTGCTACCAGATGATTAGAAAACATCCCTCCATAAGTGATTATACCAGGGCTGTTTTTTTTAATTGCTTCTTTAAGATTGTACTTGAGTTTCCGCCACTTGTTACCACAAATATCCGGATGAATGAGCTCATCTCTTTTTATGGAAACCGATATCTCTTTTTGATTATAAAGAGTGTGACTGATCTGAGAAACGGGCGTAGGGAGTAGAAGATGTTGCTCTATCTTATGGAGCACTGCATCATGATTTTATAATAGCGAAACGACGAGTGACGATGATATTCTGTTCATCATCTAAGATACTATATGTATAGACTGCTCTTGGAAGAAAACTCAAATCTTCTTTGATCAAAGTATCACCATCCACATCATAGCTACTCATCCAGATCTTCTTTCCTACAATGCTTTTAACAACTAGCATATATCTCCCCCGTTCAAAGTTTTTAAAGTCTAATCTAATCTCACCAAATCCTTTATTTGGGTACAATAGAAAGTCCCTTCTTAAAGAACCATCTGCACTATTGACTCTTTGAGTTCCTGACTTTTCTTTTGATTTGTATCTGACTTTCGTCAACTCGGCTTCATCATTGATTACTGCTTCTAATAAGAAGTCACCAGTCATCTCATCAGTGAATACATAAGAAGTCTTGGTCACAGTGCTACCTCCGACATTAATAGTTGCAGTACGCTCTGTTCTATCTACATCATAAATCCCATCAGGCAGATATAAGACACCAGACGCGTCGGTTACCTCTCGCAGATTGATCTCTGATGGTACAGAATCAACCATATAACGAGTACTGATGATTCTTGGTTTCGATACGCTCGTTGGTGGACAGGCGTTTAAAGGGATCTCATACATAATCACCTCAGGGAGTATACTTTCGGGCTTTAAGTAAGCCTCTCCTATGGCAAACCACTTACCAGATCTCTGAGTATAGTATATCTCTTTGCCAAGAGGTTCCTTGAGCACCTTCTGTGCACCGCTAAAATGAAAGCTATACTTGCCGGTCGATGCTTCAGTTAGTTTATAGGTATTAGTCCGAGGAGCTTGAAGACCTGAAAACACCCATTGGTTATCAGCGCCTTTGGTTCCTAAATCCACTTGGTCAGGCATCTTATCAACCTTTACATATAGTTCTTTATCTCCATTGTCACCTACAAGCGAACAAGGGCCTATCTGAGCCCCTAAGCCGATATAGAACAACATGTAAACTAATAGTAGAACTTGCCTCATGGGTTAATACAAAAGTAAGTGATTCTTCAATGTCAAAAACTACTTTAGAAAGGGGTTTATCTTAATTTTTCGTTATTTCATCGCTTATAAGACTTCTAAAGTCTTCATTACGATGGTAGATAGCATGATATTGTCCTTCGTCCATAATCTTCCCATCTTTCATGAAGATTATACGGTCCATTCTCTTTAAGAGCCCTACTTGATGAGTTATCATGATGACTGTCTTATCTAAAGTACTAGCAGTGATATGATCTATCAGTGACTGAGAACTTTTAAGGTCTAACTGTGACGTTGGCTCATCTAATATTAATATCTCAGGGTCTCGGTACAATGCTCTTGCTAGACTTATGCGCTGTGATTCTCCCCCACTGACCTGGCTTGAGTGATCTCCCACGCGATCTGCAATTGATGATATCTCTATACCAACCTTTGAGCACATATCGTGGAGCTTAGTACTATCTACAGCTAAGTCCATTACGATATTCTCGGCTACACTACCAAAGAACAATTGTGATCTCTGAGTCACCAATCCAAACAACTTGCGATAGGAGGCTTCATCCATATCCGATATAGATACATCGTCCATCTTGATTACACCACTACTTGGAGAAAAGAAGCCCAGGAGAAGATCAACGACTGTGGTCTTTCCAACACCACTTTCTCCTACAATGCCTACTTTCTCTCCTTTGCTCACACTTAATGTGAGTGATTCAAGTATAGGTTCTTTAGGGCCATAAGAGAAGGATACTTCATCAAGTGATACTGTATCTTCAAACGAAGCAGACTTTCTTCCTTTAAATATGAGCTCTTCTTGATTGACTTCTGCTTCAAAGCCATTTATCCTTTCTAATGCTGCCATTCCTTTTTGAACATTGGCGTATTCTCTAGAGAAGCTCTTTGCTGGATCGATGATGTTGTAGAAAGCAAATATGAATGCAAAAAAAGTAGCAGGCTCCATGTCATCGTTAAAGACAGCATGCGACCCATAAAACAACAAGACTACTATGGTCACCACACCCAAGAACTCTGCCAGGGGTGATGCAAGATCGCGCCGTCTTAAGATTCTATTGGAGATCTTAAAGTATCGATTGTTCTCCTCATCAAAACGCGTGCTAAAGAAGCCATCAGCGTGATGTGTTCTGATCATCTTAGTCGCAGAAAGATACTGATCAACAAGTATGGTGATACCAGAGAGAGATTCTTGAGCTTCCGCAGAAGCACGCTTTAAGATATGACTAACCCCACCGATCACGATAAGGGTAAAGATGATCAGTGCAAATGCGATGATCGTAAGCTTTGGGCTCAACCAAATCATAAAAATCAAACTCCCTAAGATCACAAGAGGTGTCTTAAACAATAACTCAAACACCTTCAGTATACCATGATCAACCTCAGCTAGGTCATTGGTAATCAGAGACATCAGATACCCTTGGCGCTTTTCATATCTCTGTGTAAGACTAAGGCGTTCATATCCTCTCCATATCTTTTGTCTCAGATCTCGTAACAGTCCGTTACGGACATAAACCATGAAGTAGCTGATTAGAAAACGACAGAGATTTTTTAAAAAGAAGATCACTACGACAGCTATACAGACTACCCATAGGGCGACAAAGGGGTCAGATATAGCTATCAATCTTGAGAACCCGTAGTTAAGTACATTTTCAAGATCCCATAGACTTTCAGGTGCTCTATAATTAGATGGACTGATACCAAAGAGAATTTGAAAAAATGGAATGACTAAAGGTATACTAATCACAGTTAGTATAGCTGTCAGGATATGAAAGAAGATACCGAGTAACGTATAGTTTTTATAATCCCATACAGAGCTTAGCAACTTGAAAAACGGAGACATCATACGTCTCCTTTTACTCTATTTCAAAAGTATTCATGAAGCCAGTATTGAAGTTTCCTTTTTTGAAATCTTCATTGTCCATCAGTTGTAGGTGAAATGGAATAGTTGTCTTAATGCCTTCGATGACAAACTCTCCTAGTGCACGGCGCATCTTAGTGATGCACTCTTCGCGAGTCTCTGCCTTGCAGATCAACTTGGCGATCATACTATCGTAATATGGAGGCACAGTATACCCAGCATAGGCGTGCGTATCGACTCTGACTCCATGTCCTTTAGGGCTATGGAAGTGTTCGATATATCCAGGTGATGGTCTGAAGTCATTGTACGGATCTTCGGCATTGATACGGCACTCTATACAGTGAAGCTTAGGCACATAGTTCTTTCCTCCAAGTTTGTCACCCACAGCCACTCTGATCTGTTCTTTGATTAGATCTCGATCGATTACTTCTTCCGTTACAGGGTGCTCTACTTGTATACGCGTATTCATCTCCATAAAGTAGAAGTCGCGATGCTTATCTACTAAAAACTCAACCGTACCTACTCCTTCGTAGTTTATACTCTTACCCGCTAATATAGCGGCTTCACCCATTCTCTTGCGCAAGTCCTTTGTCATAAAAGGAGAAGGTGCTTCTTCTATCAACTTCTGATGACGTCTCTGGATAGAGCAGTCTCTTTCGGATAGGTGGACTACTGTACCATGTTGATCTCCGATGATTTGGATCTCTATATGTCTTGGCTCTTCTACAAACTTTTCTATGTAGACAGCATCATTACCAAAAGATGCCTTAGCTTCATTACGAGCCTTATTCCATTGGTCTTCAAACTCTTCTTCATTGGCTACAATCCTCATCCCTTTACCTCCACCTCCAGCAGTGGCTTTGATCATGACTGGATAACCGATGTCTCCCGAGATCTTTTTGCCTTGAGCGATAGTCTTAACAAGTCCGTCAGAACCAGGCACCACTGGCACCCCAGCTTTGATCATAGTATCCTTAGCGGTCACCTTATCTCCCATAGAGCGGATCATAGCTGCAGAAGGACCTATAAACTTGATATTATACTCTTCACAGATCTCAGCGAAGTCAGCATTTTCCGCAAGGAATCCATATCCAGGATGTATCGCGTCTGCGTTAGTAATCTCTACAGCCGCCATGATGGCTGGAACATTGAGATATGAGTCTGTTGAGCTTGCAGGACCGATACAAACGGCTTCATCTGCAAATCGGACGTGTAGGCCATCTCGATCCGCCGTCGAATAAACTGCGACGGTTTTGATACCCATCTCCTTGCATGTCCTAATGATACGCAAGGCTATTTCACCTCTATTTGCAATAAGGATTTTCTTAAACATAGGCTGACTTTAGATAAGCGTCTTTGCTAAGCTGGTTCTACTAAGAATAATACTTGATCATATTCCACAGGCGTACTATCATCTATGAGCACTTTTACGATCTTTCCTGAGATTTCGCTTTCTATCTCATTAAAGAGTTTCATAGCCTCGATGATACATACAACATCACCCTTACCGATAGTATCTCCCACTTGTACAAAAGGTGGCTTATCTGGAGAAGAAGACCGATAAAATGTTCCTACCATAGGAGACTTAATCTCTATGTAGTTGCCTCCTTCTTCTGCACTTGATTCTTGAGCAGCTGACGCTGACGCTGACACAGGTGCTGCTGCCGAGCTAACCACTGGTGTCGTTTGTGCCATCACTGGAGCCGCTCCACTCACCATCTGTATAGGCTGATCCTTATCTGTTCTTATCTTGATCTGAAACTCCTTGTTCTTGATGTTGACTTCCTTCAGATCAAGTTCGCTGACGAGCTTGAGTAGCTCTTTTATTTCTTTATTAGTCATGCTTATGATTTCACTCTTTCGATGTATGATCCCGTTTTTGTTTCAATCTTCACTTTATCGCCCTCGTTGATAAATATAGGAACTTTTATCTCTGCTCCACTTTCTACAGTTGCTGGCTTTGTAACATTATTGGCCGTGTTACCTCGTTCTCCTGGTTCCGTATAGGTGATCTCCATAACAACATGCTGAGGCATCTCAGTTGTAAGTGGGATACCCTTATCTGCGTGATATAAAATATCGATCTCCATACTCTCTTTTAGAAACTGTGGATTGTCTAATATCTTTTCATCAAGACTGATCTGGTCAAAGGTCTCCATATCCATGAAGTTATAACCCATGTCATCTTTATAGAGATATTGAAAGACCTTACGTTCTATTCTAACAACAGTTATTTTATGACTTGATGGCCAAGTGTTATCAACAACTTTACCATTGGTCAGACTCTTCAACTTAGTCCTAACGAATGCCGGACCTTTACCTGGTTTTACATGTAAAAACTCGACTACTGACCAGATATCGTTGTTGTGTTCAAGACATAGTCCATTGCGGATCTCACTCGTATTAGCCATAACTATTTATTGTACTTTATAATCTTTTATTGTTCTATTCTACTCTTCTGGCTTTCGCCAAATATAGTTCTTTAATATGCCCACCTTAAAAATAAAGATCCCCAAGTAAAGCCTCCTCCAAAAGCGGTTAACATAACACCATCTCCTTTACTTAACTGATCCTCAAAATCCCAAAGACAAAGAGGTATGGTGCCAGCTGAAGTATTGCCATATTTTTCAATATTGACCATAACTCTTTCCATGGGAAAGTTTAACTGAGATGCAACTGAAGATATTATCCTCAAGTTTGCTTGATGAGGTACAATCCATCTTAGATCATCACTTGTCAGATCGTTGCGTTGCATGACAGTCTGCATAGAGGTAGACATACCTGTTACCGCTCTCTTAAAGATGCGCTTACCATCTTGTGATACAAATTGCTCTTCTCCAGCTATTCGCTCCGCATTTATTGGATTAAGACTTCCGCCTGCATTAATCCTTAGAAAGTCTTTTCCTGATCCATCACCAGCCAGATCTGCATCTATGATACCAAGCCCTTCTTCTTTTGATGCTTCCAACAACACACCACCACCTCCATCACCAAAGATGATGCTTGTGGTTCGGTCATTATAATTCATATAGGAAGTTAACTTCTCAGCGCCGATCACTATGATACGCTTGTAAGTGCCTGTTTTGATAAATTGAGATGCTGTATACAAGGCAAAGACAAATCCACTACAAGCAGCATTGACATCAAAACCAAAGGCTTTAGTTAGGCCGCTTTGATAGCATATACTATTAGCGCAGTCCGGTATGATATAATCACCTGTACACGTGGCACAGATCACCATATCAATATCGGTTGGATTAAGGTTAGTCTTAGCTAAGATTTGTTTTACAGATTCGATACCTATCCGCGTAACTGCCTGACCGTCAGGCATAACTCTTCTTTCTCTGATACCGGTCCGACTCGTGATCCACTCATCGTTGGTATCCATCATTTTTTCGAGATCGCTATTGGCTAATACTTGATCTGGAACATATCCTCCAACGGCTGTGATTATAGCATTTGTCATATGTCGCTATTAAAGCGTGGCAAAGGTATCAAAAAATAGATGTCCTACGAGCTATTAACTACGTTACCTAAAAACCGTAGAAGAACGTTGGCACTAAAATTGTAATATGTAATGCAAACCACGACAGCATGATACACATAGCTGTCATTTTTAAACTGTTAAAGAAACTGACCCATGAGCAAAATCCGCTTTATCGTGTGCGCGATACTGTTATTGACAACAATAAGCGCCTTTAGTTCGACAAAATTTATTGATTCTAACTTTGAAGATGCCAGAGTCAAGGCTGAGACAGAAGGTAAGATGCTTCTGCTTGACTTCTATGCCTCATGGTGCGCTCCATGCAGATTTATGGAAAGTACAACCTTTCAAGACCCTAACGTATCTGCGGTACTCAATGAAAAGTTTGTGCCTGTTAAGATCAATATAGATGATTTTGACGGCTATGCTCTTAAAGAGCATTTTGATGTCAAAGTCCTCCCTACCTTCATCATCTTTAGTAGTGATGGCAAGGTAATCGAACGCATAGAAGAAACATTGTCTCCAACAGGTATGATGAATATCTTAGAGAAAAACTTGGCAACTCATAAACCTAAGGTAAGACCAGCCAATGTCTCTCCAAAGACTAGTGTTACTAAGAAAAGCATGGAGGCTCACCAGCCTGCTATGGCTAAATATAAAATCCAACTGGGTGTCTATAACTCATATGAGAAGACACTTGGCTTTTACAACAAAGTGGCTTCTAAATTAGATGAGCCAGTGGTGATCCTTCATGACTATAAAGGTGGAAGTATCATCTACAGAGTCTTAATCGGTAATTTTGCTACTACAGAAGCAGCGCATTATTACCTAACAGACTTAAAAACAAACCATGGGATACAAGGTCATATCTA
>CALDEM010000062.1 GCA_937942435.1 uncultured Saprospiraceae bacterium | reverse complement strand
TTAACTAATTAACCTTCGCTTCATCCCACAACTTATCCATCTCTCCTAATGTCATATCAGAGAGCGGCTTATCGCTATTAGCTTCTATGTATTCTATGCGCTTCTTAAACTTACGATTGGTTAAGTCCAGAGCACGGTTAGCATCGACATCTATGTAACGAGCGTAGTTGATCAATGCAAAGAGCAAGTCCCCAAACTCTTCAGTCTTCTTTTCTTGATCATTCTCGTCGATGGCTTCTTTCAGTTCCATCATCTCCTCCTCTACTTTTTCCCATACTTGATCCACACGGTCCCATTCAAATCCAACTTGCGCAGCCTTCTCTTGCATGCGTTGCGCTTTGATCAGGCCTGGAAGAGCATTTGGGACACCTTGAAGCACACTCTTCTTTCCTTCTGACATCTTGATGAGTTCCCAGTTCTTTTTGACCTCTTCATCATCACGGACATTGACATCGCCATAGATGTGCGGATGCCGACGGACCAGTTTATCACATACAGCATCCAAGGAGTCCTTTATGTCAAAAGCTCCTTTCTCATCACCGATCTTAGCGTAGAAAACCATATGCAGCATGATATCACCCAGCTCTTCTTTTACATTCTGAAGATCATTAGACTCTATCCCATCCATCAATTCATAGGTCTCCTCGACAGTCAACGATGACAGAGACTCCATCGTTTGCTTTCGATCCCAAGGGCACTGCTCGCGCAGTTCATCCATGATTTTGAGCAGGCGACCAAAAGATTTCATTTTATCCTGATATGGCAACATTCACTGTTTTATAGTGTTGAAAATGCTAAAGTAAACTTAATAGACCTTAGAAGCGGTTGTTTTAAGCAGATAAGGATACTTTTGTAACACACAAAACTGTAATATGAGCCAGTTCTTATCCATGTTGTTGATCATCTTCGTCGTCTTTGGCGTTTCATTCATGATGATTAATATCAGACACATTGTAACAGGTAAAGAGTTTAGAGGTACATGTGCTACTAACAACCCAATGATCAAGAAGAATCTTGGCGAATGCAGCCTATGCGGCAAGAAGCCTGAAGAACAATGTCAGATGCCTGAAGTAGCTAAAGCTTAATCTCCCAGTTTATAACAATACAATTATGATCCGATTGATATTTACGATCCTCGCAGTTTGCAGCCTTGGATACATACAGTCTATTGAAGCGCAGCGACCAGCTGAGTACAACAGTGTAGACATATACAACAAAGTAGAAAAGCTCAATGTCTTAGGAACAGTGCTATACCTTGCTGCCCACCCAGATGATGAGAACACACGTATGATCTCATACTTTGCTAACGAACGCAAGACACGGACAGCTTATCTATCACTTACACGTGGAGATGGCGGACAAAACTTAATCGGCACTCAGATCTGGGAGAAGCTAGGTTTGATCCGTACAAATGAGCTCGTCCAAGCAAGAGGTGTTGATGGCGGACAGCAGTTCTTTAGTAGAGCTAATGACTTCGGTTACTCCAAGCATCCAGATGAGACATTGGCTTTCTGGAATAAAGACGAAGTCATGCATGACATCATCAAGGTGATCAGACAGTTCAAACCAGATATCATTGTTAATCGATTTGATCATCGGACACCAGGCAGGACCCATGGTCATCATACCAGTTCTGCTATGCTCTCTGTTGAGGCATTTGATATAGCTGGCGACGAGTCTTATCTTTCAGATCGTCTTTCTCATTTACAAGCTTGGCAACCTGAACGCGTATTTTTCAATACATCGTGGTGGTTCTATGGCAGTAGAGACAACTTTGAAAAAGCGGACAAGTCTAATTTGTTTGCAGTTGATGCAGGTGTATATTATGATCAGCGCGGTATCTCCAACACTGAGATAGCGGCAAGAAGTAGATCCATGCACAAGAGCCAAGGTTTTGGCTCCACTGGCACACGTGGTTCTGAGATGGAATATGTCGAACTAGTAAAAGGAAGCAGGCCAACCAGCAAAGAGGATCCACTTAGTGGTATTGATATCTCATGGAACCGAGTAGCAGGTGGTGCTCCAATAGAAAAGAAGGTCGATCAACTTCTTTCTAATTTCAACTTCACTTCTCCCTCTAAAAACATACCAGCACTTTTAGAGATCTACGACGATGTTTCTAAAATATCAGATGATCATTGGCGGCATATAAAATTAGCGGAATTAGAAGATATAATAGTCGCTTGTTCTGGCTTGTACCTTGAAGCTCGCAGCGCACAGCAGACTGCCACGAGAGGAGAGTCTGTAGAGATCAACATAGAAGCAGTCAATAGATCGATGACATCTGCTACATTAGATAAAGTTACCTTATCAAACGGCTCAATGGCTACGACTGGATCTGTATCGCTTTCGCCAAATGAAAGACATAACATACAAACACAATTGGATATTACAGGAGAGACGCCACATTCTAATCCTTACTGGTTAGATCAGCCTGGCACCATGGGTATGTATCATGTAGAAGACCAGATGCTCATAGGCAATCCAATATCAAAAGCCGCTTACCAAGCTACGTTTGACTTGACTATAGAAGGCAAAAAAATCAGTATCGACAGAGATGTCATCTTTAAAAGAAATGACCCCGTAGATGGTGAGGTGTATGCCCCTTTTTATATAACGCCTAAGGCGTCAGTTTCATTTACGGATCCTGTATATATATTCCCTGATAACACAGCTAAAGAAATTAGCATCGTTGTCAAATCTTATACTGACAATCTCAATGGTTCATTGCAACTCATGCATCCGGACTCATGGACGGTTACACCTGCTATGCAGGATATCGCAATTGAAAAGAAAGGAGGTGAGCAAACTATAACTTTCTCCGTTACTGGCCCGGCAGGACAAGAGTCTGCAGTGATGTCTCTGGAGCTTAAAACTCAAGATGGTATAAGTATCAAGAAGGCTATCACAGAGATCAACTATGATCATATACCTGCACAATTGTTGTTAAAGCCTGCTGCCTCTAAGTTCGAAAGAATAAGCCTAAAAACTAAAGGACATAATATAGCTTACATCCAAGGAGCCGGCGATGCTATCCCAAAGAGTTTGCGTCAGATCGGTTATGATGTAACAGAGATAGAAGCAGCTGATGTTTCAATTTCTAATTTAAAAAACTACGATGCTCTTGTTGTAGGCATTAGAGCTTATAACACTTCTAAAGAGTTGCTCTTAAAGAGAAACACAATCTTAGACTATATGAACGAGGGCGGCACAGTTATCGTCCAGTATAATACGAGCAGAAGAATCAAAGGTGACGACATCGGGCCTTACCCTATGGAGCTGTCAAGAGAGAGGGTTACAGATGAGACTGCAGAAGTAACATTTGAAGAACCTGATCATGAGCTACTGAACTATCCAAACAAAATCACTTCTAAAGATTTTGAAGGATGGGTACAGGAGCGTGGCCTCTACTTCCCTAATAAATGGGATGACAAATATGCCGCACCTCTATCATGTCATGACAAGGACGAACCGGCAAGAAGAGGCGGCATGTTAGTAGCAGAAGTTGGCAAAGGACACTTCATCTATACTGGCTACTCTTGGTTTAGAGAACTTCCGGCCGGGGTTCCTGGTGCATTTAGATTATTTGCCAATATGCTCTCTATCGGAAAGAACAATGTATCTCAATCTCAATCCACAGGAAGAGATGAGTAACCATAATGAAACAAAGGTTACAAATGAAGGTACCGAAAAGCTGCCTCCTATTTTTAAAACTTGGAACCAGCTATACATCTTTGTGTTGGCACTACATATTGTGTTGATCTTTGCATTTTACCTCATGACCATTAGCTATTCGTAATTTGAAATCTTATTGCATCATTTTCAGCTCTATAATAATAATTAGAAAAACCTTCCAATAATATGAGTGGTATAGATTGGATGGTGATGTTAGGGACGTTATTTCTAATTGTAGCCTATGGTATATTTAAGACCAGAAATGTCTCAAGTGCCGAGAGCTTCATATTAGGAGATAGGGACCTCAAGTGGTATACGATAGGCTTATCAATCATGGCTACACAGGCCAGTGCTATTACTTTTTTATCTACTCCCGGTCAGGCGTTTGATGACGGCATGGGATTCGCGCAGTTTTATTTTGGACTTCCGATTGCCATGGTGCTTTTATGTGTTTTTGTCTTACCGATATATTATAGACTAAAAGTCTATACAGCTTATGAATACCTTGAGCAGCGATTCGATATAAAAGTTAGGCAGTTTACCGCTTTTCTATTTTTACTCGGACGTGGTCTTGCGGCAGGGATAACGATCTATGCGCCGGCGATTATACTTTCTATAATCCTAGGTTGGAATCTATGGTGGACCATCGTCTTCTTAGGTATGGTTGTCATCGCATATACCATGTTTGGTGGAACGACAGCCGTCAGCCAAACGCAGAAGCAACAGATGATCATCATCATGGGTGGTCTTATTATTGCGTTTGTAGTTTTAGTTTCTAAGTTTCCAGTTGACGTATCTATTGGGGATGCTCTAAATGTAGCTGGCAAGATGGGCAAATTAGAAATTGTAGATCTTGAGTTTGATCCTTCTAATCGATATAATATCTGGACTGCCCTATTTGGTGGCACTTTCCTTTTTCTGTCATACTTCGGTACTGATCAAAGCCAAGTATCAAGATATCTATCAGGCAAGAGTCTTACTGAAAGTAGATTAGGACTATTGTTCAACGGTATCTTCAAAGTTCCGATGCAGTTTGGGATACTGTTTGTAGGACTTATGGTTTTTATGTTTTATCAATTTACAAAACCACCTATCCATTTTAATCCAAGCAATATGTCCTACCTTAACTCTAAGGTAGAGTACAAGGATAGCCTTGATACTTATCAAAAAGCTTTTGACGAAGTATTTGATCTTAAGCAGGTTGAGATACAAAGTATGATGTCAGCTATCGATGCTGATGATGAGTCGACTATATCCTCAAGTCAACAAAGACTCATCGCACTTAACCAAAAGGACAAACAGCTTAGAAGCGGTGTTGATAGCTTACTCCTATCATTTGGTGATAAGTATGCTAGTGAAGTCCCGAAGATTGATCAGGACGATTCTGACTTTGTCTTTATTACATTTGTGATGGAGCACTTGCCAAGAGGATTAATTGGATTATTGCTGGCTGTGATTTTTTCAGCAGCCATGTCTTCCACAGCCTCAGAGCTCAACTCACTAGCGAGTTGTACAACGGTTGATTTTTACAAACGTAGATATGGCGATACGAAAAGCGACAAGCATTACCTTAATGCCACTAAGTTATTCACCTTGGTGTGGGGATTAGCTGCTTTACTTTTTGCGAGCTTCGCATCTATGTATGAGAACTTAATCGAGTTCGTCAATATCATCGGCTCCTTGTTCTACGGTACTATTCTTGGCATTTTCATTTTGGCATTCTTCTTTAGAAAAGTGGGAGCCAAAGCAGCATTTGTAGCAGCTCTCATCGGTGAGCTCCTAGTCATTACTATATTTGGCTTAGACCATTTTGGATATATCGAGATAGCTTATCTATGGCTCAACCTTATAGGCTGTATCATCGTCTTGGTGGTAGGTCAAGCATTATCCTTTTTAGATAATTCTAAAGATCTAAAGTTCGTTTCGCAACAAGAGTAGTATAGGCTTCTTACCTTACGGATTATAATACAAAGACATGTCAACAAAACTAAAGGTACTCGTTGCAGGATGCGGCAACATGGGTAAGTCTCATGCAAGAGCATATCACGCGTTAGAAGATTTTGATATCGTAGGTCTGGTCAGTAGAGGTCCAGAGAGCCGCGAGGCCTTATCAAAAGAACTGGGCGGATATCCCTGCTTTAGTTCATATGAAGAAGCGCTTAAAGAAACAAGCCCAGATGTGGTATCTATCAACACGTATCCAGATACTCATTCTTCTTATGTTAAGCTTGCGCTAAATAGTGGTGCTCATGTATTTGTTGAAAAACCACTGGCCAATACTGTAGAAGAAGCACAAGAGTTAGTCGACCTAGCAACAGCCAAGGGCAAAAAAATGGTCATCGGATATATCTTAAGAGTTCATCCAGCGTGGGCAAAGTTCATCGATATAGCAAGTAACTTAGGCAAGCCTCTTGTCATGCGTATGAACCTCAACCAGCAAAGTAGTGGAGCACAATGGGCTACTCATAAGCAACTCATGAACTCAATGTCTCCGATAGTCGACTGCGGAGTACATTATGTTGATGTCATGTGCCTGATGACTGGTGCAAGCCCTGTTAGAGTATCTGCAATCGGAGCACGCCTCTCTGATGAGATCGCTGAAGACATGTACAACTATGGACAACTACAAGTGACATTTGACGATGGATCAGTAGGATGGTATGAAGCAGGATGGGGACCTATGATGAGCGAGACGGCATTCTTCGTTAAAGACGTAATCGGACCAAAAGGATGTGTTAGCATTATAGACAAAGAGGGAGATTCTGACAATATCGATGAACACACACAGACAGGCGGTCTCCTACTCCATCATAGTGATAAAGATGCTGACGGCAACTTCACGAAGAAAGACGAACTGATCAGCACGAAAGGTGAGCCGACTCACGATGAACTTTGTCACCTCGAGCAGGAGTATCTGCTTAAAGCAATCAAAGAGGATCTTGACTTATCAGCACATATGCGTGATGCAGTCAATAGTCTTAAAGTAGTACTGGCAGCTGATGAGGCGTTTAAGACGGGGAAAGTAGTGCAATTGTAAATTGCGTTTTATAGGTTTTAGAGGTTTTATGGATCTAATAGGATCTTGCAAATCTGATTTCATTTGTTCTTGTGTTCTTGTGTTCTTGTGTTCCTAAGTACTTTTGTTCTTAATTCTAAACAGGCCGTTTCTCCTCTTGATCTTTATACTTCACCTTGATACTTGTCGAAGTGTAATGGAGATCCCGATTTATAGGAGGTATAGCGTCGGGAAGCTTTATTGACCTCTTTGATTCTCATTTTGATTCAATCTCCGATTGCTTCCCTATCTTGGCACAAGCATGAATCCCTCTGAACATAACACGTCTCAACCTCGTCTCATCAGACGCTTAGGGATATTAGGCCTGGCTGCAACGGGTATCTGCTCTATGCTGGGTGCATCTATCAATGTGGTGCCTTTTATGATACAGCGTAATGTTGAAGCGATTGGCCCTTATGTGTTACCAGCTTTTTTATTAGCATCTATACCGGCTTTGTTAGCAGCATTTGCATATAGCATACTGGCTTCTGCGATGCCACGTGCTGGCGGCAGCTATATCTATGCCAGTAGAGGACTCAATCCATATCTTGGATTTATAGCCAGCTTCTCTCAGTGGTTTGGGCTCTCCATAGTTATAGGGGTGATCGCATATATCATAGTTCCTTTCATAAGGGATGTAGCCATTGCGTTAGATTGGATAGGGATGTCTACGACTTTAGAAGTCGGATGGATACGAGTATCACTTGCGTTGATATTAATCTGGGTATTCGTTTATGTCAATATAAGAGGAGCCAAGGCGTATGAGCGCACCTTGATACCGATGATGTTTTTGATGTTTGCTTTGGGTAGCATAGTTATCATGGCGGGTTTCTATTTTGATCAGACTGACTTTGCGACTGCCATCTTAGAAAATGAAAGCCGAGAAATAGTAAGTGATACTTCCGTAAATTTTAATTGGAGAACCTTTTTAAGTGCTGCAGCCTTATTGTTTTCAAGTTTTATAGGATTTGATTCAATCGCGCAAGCTGGTGGTGAAGCAAAAAATCCATCGAGGTCATTACCGATAGCAATCTGTCTTGCTATCGTAATTGTAGGCACATTCTATTTTCTATTTACATCAGCAGTTTACCATGCTGTGCCTTGGTCATTTATTGCTCAAGAGGCCGTTGTAAGAGATATATCTGCTCCTGGTATGTTGAGTTACTTGCTACCGACTGGGCTATCCGTAGCCATTCTAGTAGGTGCAGTTATTGCTTTAATCAATGACCTACCTGCCATGTTACTTTCTGTTTCAAGATTGATGTTTGCTTGGGCTCAGGATGGCGTCTTCCCTAAGTTTGTTTCTAAAGTACATAGTAAGTTTCATACACCTCACATGGCTTTGATGACGAGTGGTGTGATTGCAAGCGTTGGTGTATTGGGTAGCCATTTTGCAGGAGACTTTTTCTTAGGCATTGACATCATGGTTACCGCCATGATGGTCAACTTCTTATTGATGTGTATCACCCTCATATCACTTCCAATTATAAATCCTGACCTATCAAAAGAAGTAAAAGTTGGAAAGACGAGAGGCTATCAACTTTTGATCGGCTGGGCAGGCGCAATCATTCTGTTTTTCTTTTTAATAATACATACTGCCAAAGACTTGAGCAGCGATGTGGATGCGTGGTATTTTCACTCGACATGGATCTGGCTAATTGTAATGACCTTAGGTAGCTTATTATATTTTATTCAACTAAGATCAATGAAAAAGCAAGAAGTGGACACTACCCTTCTTTTTAAAAAACTTCCAAAAGAGTAATCCGTGATAGAACGATATAACCTTGCCGATAACTTATCTATATCAAGGGTACTAACTGGTCTTTGGCAAATAGCAGATTTAGAAAGAGATAATAAAACCCTTGATCCAAAAAAGACGTCTACGTACCTAAAACCGTATGTTGAAGCGGGTTTTACATCTTTTGATATGGCTGATCACTATGGATCGGCAGAAATCATAACAGGGACATTTAAGAATAGCGATCCGCTTGGATCAAAAATCCAACTCTTCACAAAGTGGGTGCCTACTCCAAAAGTTACATCTAAAGAGCAGGTTAGAACAGCGATCAGCCGCTCCTTAGATAGAATGCAGATCGATCAATTGGACTTACTCCAATATCATGCTTGGAATTATTGTGATCCAGAATGGCTGGACAGCATGTTTTGGCTGCAAGAATTAAAAGAAGAAGGAATTATAAAACACATCGGTGTTACTAATTTTGATGCGCCTCATCTCCAAATTGCTATTGCAAGTGGTATCGATATCATTACTAATCAAATCAGCTACTCTTTGATTGACCAAAGAGCAAAACACCAGATGTCTTCTGTTTGCAAAAAGTACGGTGTTCAATTACTTGCTTACGGAACATTGGCTGGAGGCTTTCTAAGTGAACGATGGCTCCATACACCTGAACCCCAACAAGAAGAATTAGAAACGTGGTCTCAGAACAAATACAAACGATTCATCGATGAAGCTGGCGGATGGTCTGCTTATCAAAAGGTACTCTCAGTTGTTAATGGCATAGCACAAAAACATAATAGCACCATCGCCAATATCTCAAGTAGATACATGCTCAATCAAGATCATGTCGCAGGTATCATCTTAGGTGCTCGTCTTGGTGTAAGCAATCATATCGAAGAAAACAAGGCAATATTTCAGTTACAATTATCGAAGGAAGAGAACGAGACAATTGAAAATGCGATCAGCACTCTTTCTTCTATCCCTGGCAACTGTGGAGACGAATACCGCACACCTCCTTTCCTAACTGCTGCCGGAGACTTGAGCGACCACTTAGATGGCTTAGAACCAGTCTATAAAACTACGCATGATGATAGGCGGACCAAGATTCATTCTGGAACGGTATGGGAGGACTTAGCAGGCTACTCCAGAGCTGTCAAAAGAGGAAACAGAATCTTGGTATCAGGGACTACCGCCACTCATGGTGATAGGCTAATTGGAGGTGATGATCCAGCAGCACAAACTCATTTTATAATTGATAAAATACAAGCCTCGATAGAAAGTCTTGGTGGCACATTAGACGATGTAGACCGAACAAAGATCATGATTCATAACATGGATGATTGGGAGCCGGTAGCTCGTGCTCATGGAGAAAGGTTTAAAGATATACGACCGGCAAACACGATGGTTCAAGCTGGTCTGATCGGTGATGGATATAAGGTAGAGATTGAGGCGGAGGCAACTGTCAAAACAAGTGCTTAAAAGCCCATACTCTTTACTGTTTAAGTCCTTATGTGTTTCCAGTATCCCCATTCTGATTTCGGCTATGCTCAATCAGCAAACGGCATCCAGGCTGCAGATACCAAATCCGCAATACTAAAGGTAGCCGAAGTCAAATCATTTAAAGTATTCGATTCTTCTAACGAACCTACGTCTGCCATCTTTGGTATGGACTATCCTCTTGGTCCAGTTGCCATGCTCATCGTAATTAGAATACTCAATCATCGGTTGAGAGCTATCTCCTTCTTTTAAGAGAACGCGATCTTCATGATCGTTGTAATTAAAGACATCTGTTTTTACAACCCGCTCTCCTCTTACAAACTGCCTACTCTCTAATCTTTTTTGGTCATCATAGTGGTACGACACATTATAATCTGCCCCAGTCGTATCTATAAAGCGATGTTCTTCTGATTGCAAAAGCTCATCCTGATTATATTCGTATATGACCAGCTTGCCATAGCCTAACGGTTTTGAAGATTCTCCATCTTGGCTTAACACTGGCTTAGTCTTAAAAAGCTGACGCTCTATTACTCTACCCAAAGTATCGTATTCAAAAGCTTCGGATAGAATATCTTTATCATAGATGAGACATTCATGGATACTTCCATTATCATGGTAAGTTAATTCTTCTAATTGCCCAGTTCTTTTATCAAAGGTCTTGACAAGAAGATTGCCCAGAAATTCTTTGTTGAAGTCATTGGCATAAACTACAATCGTATCTTTTATTAAGTCAAGTTGATAACGCTCTAATGCTAGATCTTCACCAGATGTTGTTTTCTTGCCTATCGGTATATATCTGTTGTTATACTGAAAGGTCTTAGAGAAAGTCATCTTTAGCGGTGCATAAAACTTCATGTGGTACTGAGGGCGCGCTTCTTTAAAGTCATAATAGAACTCCTTAAAAGCTGGCACGTCATGATCTAAGAACATCCATACCTCTATGATTTTCTTTTCTTCATCAAAGATATAAGAGTAGCTATCTGTGCGTGTGACACCATCATAGGTGATGAGTCTATCTCGCTCACCATAGGCATACTGTGTAAGTTGCTGGACAGGTCCTCTTAAATTACGAAGTTCTTGCGGGATCATCCAATGATTGGCTGATCGATGGCCCATCTGAGGATAGTTAGCTGCAACAAAAGAATCAAAATGCTCTATATGTTGAGCTGCCAATGATTCACTTAGTACCCAAAGGCATATCGAGAACAATATCACCGAGACATATCTAACACTCCACTTCATCAAGATCAAAACTAAGGAATGGCAGGCGAAGAAGTCATAATATTATCAAAGGTTTAACAGACAATTGTATTTTACCAAGCGTTAAGATTTTGATCTATTAATATTAGGCCACTTTACCATTGACCGACTGATCTTGACGTTGTATGATCAGTATCACATTGCCGGACGGCTTTTGAAATCAAGTCGAAAGACATAATGTTTTAACGCTACAAACCTGAGTTCTGAGATATCTACAAGTCTTTTGGTATGCCTATGAACACTCAAGCACTTATAACGACACCAGATAACCTATTGATAATTAATCATTTACACTTCATATTCAAATAATCAAGATATATTTTTGCCTCCCGCTCAATAAAATTGACCCTCATCTTGCCCACTACCTCATTAAATTATACCTTTGCGCACCATTTTGATAAAGCAAGATTATGCCTAAAGTTAAAACACACTCCAGCGCTAAGAAGAGATTTAAACTCACTGGTTCTGGAAAGATAAAGAGATTTCAAGCGAAGACATCACACATGATGCGTAACAAGACGAAGAAAGCTAAATTGAATCTCAGAGACTCTACTTTGGTGTCAAAAGCTGACACTAAGAGAATCAAGGCACTATTAGGTATAAATTAAAAAGTAACAAATGCCACGTTCAGTAAATTCCGTAGCATCACGGAGAAGAAGAAAAAAGATACTTAAAGCTGCCAGAGGTTATTTTGGAGCAAGAAGTAATGTCTATACAGTTGCAAAGAACGCTGTCGAGAAAGGTCTTACATATGCTTACAGAGATCGTAAGAGAAAGAAGACTGAGTTTCGTAAGCTTTGGATCACAAGAATCAATGCAGGTGCAAGAGCCAATGGTACTACATATGGCCAGTTGATTCATGGCCTGTCCAACAAAGACATTAAGTTGAACAGAAAGGTGTTAGCAGATCTTGCTATGAACCACCCGGAGTCATTTAGTGAGATAGTGAAAGCCGCAGTCTAAGAAGACTGACTCAAAACGAAATATATTAGGACCCTTCGATGATTCATCGAGGGGTTTTCTTTTGTGGCAACGTTAAGACTATCCTCTCATCGCAACGACTGGGTCCAGTCTGCTGGCATTGTAAGCAGGTATCACACCTGACAGAATACCAACCGTTATAGAGACTGTAGCCCCGATGATGATATTTAAAGGAGATAACCACATCTGAAAAGGTGTTGCTGCGGATATACCTGCGACGATCAAGTAAACCAAAAAGATACCGATCGCGCCGCCAACGAGACAGAGAAAGATTGACTCTAACAAGAACTCCATCATAATGAAGAACTTACGCGCGCCCAAAGCCTTCTTGACACCAATAAGGCTAGTTCTTTCTTTTACGGATACAAACATGATATTAGCGACGCTAATCATGCCGACGATCAGTGAAAAAATACCGATGACAATCCCTGCGATATTGAGGACATTGATTACAGGTGCAATTGCATCCCCAAGCATCGTGATCTCATTGAGATCAAAGTTCTTTTCTTCAAATGGTCTAATCCTCCGTGCACCTCTGATGATACCTGTGAGCTCATCTTTAAGTTCGTCTAAAGTATGGCCATCCACCACTTGCGCCATGAGGAGTTGCCCTCCGTTTCTATTTCCGTAAGGGCGACCGACTTGATAAAACTTGCTCATCGCCTTAAGCCCTACCCAAGCTACTTCATCAAATTGTATAAAGTTGAAGAAGTTCTCCCCTTCTTCTTTGATAACACCAATCACCTTAAACTTCCTGCCAAGCATCTTAATCTCCTTGCCCGTCGCTTCCAACTCGCCAAAAAGTTCTGTCTTGATGGTATGACCTATGATAACTAAGTCGGTGGCATTCTGATACTCGTACTGCGTAAGAAATCGACCTTCAGATAGCTCTATCTCTTGTATATCAGCGTAGTCAGGGGTAGTGCCCATCATGAAGCCACCTTCAACACTATTGTTCTTGTACTTAAGGGTAGATCCACCTGCAAAGTAACAATAAGCGGCTCTCTTAGTCAGCTTGGATCGCTTCTTGATCGCTTCAAAATCATTAAGATCTGGATCAGGCCTCTTGAGATACTTCCAGAAGTTCTCTCCTGGATCCTCAGTCCACGGCTGCTTCTCCACATAGACTACATCAGAACCAAGCTCAGAAAACCCATTGAGTATGTTCTTCTCCAAGGAGTCGACAGCAGATAGGACAGAGATGATACAAAAGATACCAATCGAGATGCCTAACAAGGATAAAAAAGTCCTAAGCTTGTTACTCCACAATTGGCCAGCAGCCATGCGCAGGCTCTCTCGGATAATCTTAAATATGATCATAAATGCAATATTACTGTTCAAAGGACAGAATAATGAGTGGAAATCAAAATCTATTTAGATTAATGAAACCTTTCTATCCATAAAAGCCTTATAAATCAGTCGATACGCCCATATCCAAGGTCTAAAGTCAGCTATATGCGATTAATACGCCTGTCTTACACGAATAAAGGACTGATAAGCAAGGTGGGACGAGAATTATTTTAAATTTGCGCAAATTTTCAAGAAAGCACCTTAATGAAAGCTAAGTTATCACAGTTTAATTACGAGCTCCCAGAAGAGCTAATAGCAGAATATCCAGCAGACAATAGAGACGAGTCTCGCCTTATGGTCGTCCATAGAGATAGCGGTAAGATAGAGCATAAGATCTTCAAAGATGTTATTGACTATTTTGATGATGGTGATACTTTCATCTTCAATAATACCAGAGTATTTCCAGCAAGGATGTTTGGTATCAAGGAGAAAACAGAAGCTAATATCGAGGTTTTCTTGCTTAGAGAACTTAACGCGGAAAACTTCTTGTGGGACGTGCTTGTGGACCCTGCAAGAAAGATACGTGTTGGCAACAAGTTGTTCTTTAAAAATAGAGCTGGAGAAAACAAGCTAATTGCTGAGGTAGTGGATAACACCACGAGCAGAGGGCGCACGATCAGATTCTACTTTGAGGGAACCACAGATGAGTTTAGAGCGATCTTACAAGAGTTAGGACATACACCGTTACCGAAATACATCAAAAGAGAAGCTGAGGATATTGATCTCGAAAGATTTCAGACGATATATGCTAAGGAGATAGGAGCTGTCGCGGCACCTACCGCTGGACTTCACTTTAGTAAAGAGTTGATGAAGCGGTTAGAAATCAAAGGGATCAACTTTGCTGAGCTCACGCTACACATAGGTTTGGGTACATTTAGAAGCATAGATGTAGAGGATCTATCAAAGCATAAGATGGACGCCGAGTACTTTAAGGTAACTCAAGAGGCTGCCGATATAGTCAATAAGACAGATAAGAAAAGAGGACGTAAGGTGTGTGCTATCGGTACAACAAGTATGCGTTCGATAGAGTCAGCAGTAAATGCTACTGGGCAGTTAAAGCCAGCAGAAGGATGGACCAACAAGTTTATCTTTCCTAAGTATGACTTTAACATCGCTAATTGTATGATCACCAATATGCACTTACCGAAGTCCAGCTTGTTGATTATGATAGCTGCATTTGCAGGGACTGAACTTACACTAGATGCGTACAATGAAGCTGTTAAAGAAAAGTATAGGTTTTTCAGCTATGGTGATGCCATGTTGATCCTATAAGACCAGCCTTCTCATATTAAATAATTCTTGATATTTGGAAAGCTGTTCAAAAATTATACATTTGCCGAAATTTTAAGAGCGGCTTGGGAACAAACCGTTCCTAATATTCGTAGTAAGAATTGTTCTTAGTTTTTTTTTAAATTTTTTAGTACATGTATTGGACATTAGAATTAGCACATCATTTAGAGGATGCACCGTGGCCTGCTTCGAGGGATGAGCTTATAGACTACGCAATTAGATCAGGATCCCCTCTTGAGGTGGTCGAAAATCTTCAACAGATAGAGGACGAAGGAGAGATGTATGAAAGTATCGTTGAGATCTGGCCTGACTTCCCGCGCAAGGATGACTTCTTGTTCAATGAAGACGAATATTGATTGTATAACATACCGCAAGGTGTTGGGATAGGCATTAGTCTATTAAAACACGAATTAGAAAAAATACGAAAACATAAACTGGTCATCGCCCTTGATGGCCATTCTTCAAGTGGTAAGTCTACACTTGCTCACAACTTAGCTCAATTACTTAGTCTCAATCACATCGATACAGGTGCTATGTACCGAGCGGTTACACTATATCTACTCAACAATGATATCGACATCACAGATAAAGACAAAGTCTCATCTGTGCTTGATGAGATTGATATATCATTTCAGCGAGAGCAGGACAAGTGCATCACAATACTCAATGGCAAAAAAGTAGAAGAACAGATCAGAACCATGCGTGTATCAGATCACGTCAGTGATGTTTCTGCGATCTCTGCGGTGAGGAGTCATCTGGTACATCTACAACGCAAGATGGCTGCTTCGGATAGTGTGATCATGGATGGAAGGGATATTGGATCTGTAGTCTTACCCGATGCTAATGTAAAAATATTTGTAAGTGCATCATTAGAGATTAGAACAGAGCGCAGATACCAAGAACTTCTTGATAAAGGAGTTAATATAACTAAAGAAGAAGTGGCAAAAAATCTAGCCAAGCGTGATCACATAGATAGTAATAGAGAAGATAGCCCGCTCATACAAGCTGAGGATGCTATTTTTTTAGATACTGGTAGCTTAGATCAAGGTCGTATGCTTGCAGAAGCAGTTAAGATCATCCATAGCCAAACTGCATAAGAAGATGTTTGAGATATTCTTTACAGTCTTTGCAGCACTCTTCTCAGTAGTTAATCCGCTTGGCGCTATCCCTGTATACTTGGCAATGTCTCCTTCTTTTACAATTGAAGAGCGTAAAGAAACTGCCCTTCATGCAAGTGTATATTTTATAATCATCCTGCTCGTGTTTTTTCTAGCAGGCAGTATCATACTGAGCTTCTTTGGGATATCCTTAACGGCACTAAGAATCGCAGGTGGTATCATCATCTTTGGTTCTGGTGCACAGCTGTTAGGTGGTCATATGGCTAAGAGTAGAGCCATCAATAACAAGGTAAAAGAAGAAGCGCTTGAGAAAGAAGATATAAGCTTCACTCCATTAGCCATGCCATTATTGTCAGGGCCAGGCTCGATATCACTGATGATCGGTTACTTTTCTAATTATGAGGCTTGGATGGACAGAGCTGTTGTTATCGTCTCTTTATTAACTGTTGGTCTCGTTGTATATATAGTCTTAAGAACCTCACCTTTGATATTTAAGTTTCTCGGAGTGGCGGGGATCAAGGCGGTATCGCGGATCATGGGCTTTATAGTTATGGCGATAGGTATAGAGATGATCTTATCCAGCATCAAAGAAGTGATAGGTTGATACTGTGAGAGGTTATAAACTAAGACATCCTTATCAACGGAGTATGCATTCTAGTCTATGACGGTGATATCACCTTTTCTACTTCTGATTCTGTTATCGTATATGGTTAACATCTGATAAGAGTAGATATAGACGCCTTGAGCAACTGGTGTACTATTGAAGCGACCATCCCAAACTAATATATCATCTCCACCTATGATGCGCGGAAAATGAGCCACTCGTTGGCCCCATCGATCAAAAATAGAAAAGTCTGTAAGCTCAACTACATCTGGCGGTAAGCCAAGTCTTACTTCATTGTTGCCTTGACTATTGGACTGGCTAAGTATGTTCGGTATATAGGCTCGGATTTTACTAACATCCACAAAGACTGTAATTTCTAAACTATCGGTTGCTTCGCACCCTGATTCGTTAGTCACTGTTATAAAGATCGTCTCATCTATCAGTGGTGTGAAGCAAAGGCTATCAACTGCAGTGGATGACAATCCTTGACTGCCCGACCAAGACACACTTGCCGGAGTATCTCCAAGATACTCAGGTATAATAGTCGCCTTCTCTCCTCTTTCCACTCTTAGATTAGATCCGATCTCCACATCTATAAATCGACCGGCTTGTACTACTGCGCTTGTATCTATGGTACAGCCAAAATCATCCTCTACCATAAGAGTATATGATCCCGGTTCTACATTATTTTGATCATTCAAATCTATAATAGCTCCTTCTAGTGAAATTATAGCAGCAGCATCTCCACCTTCTAAATTAGTAACATTGATAAAACCATCCATGGCTCCCTCGCATGACTCATCCATCACAATAAAATCTAATCGTTCAAGAGGCCTAGGATTGACTATAACTTCTATAGTATCAGAACTCTCACATCCGCTTATGGTATCAATCACTTGGAGGATATAATCTCCAGAAGTTAAGGCCGGCACAGAGACCTCGTCTTGTGTAACAAAAACATCATCCCTAAACCAGATCGGCCTATGTGAGTCAGATACTAGCGCTGATGAAGATATATCAATAACATCACCTGAACATACCAATGTATCTGAGTTTACTATATCTGCTTGTGGTATATCATTGGCCAAGGTTATATCAAAGTTGACTACTTCTTCACAGCCATTCAATCCGACCACAGTCAGCGTTTCTAATCTGTCATCAGTAATCACTTCAGTTAAACTACTAGTTACGCTACCATCGCTAAAAGACCACATAACAGAACTGACAGGATCTATATAATCAGGATTGATAACAATGTTATCAATAACACAGCTCAGCTCATAGTTGGTGGCTACATCAACTTCTGGTTCCTCAAGGTTAGAAAACACTTCTACGCTGCCATCTACAGTACATCCGTTAGCACCTGTTACTATAAACCGTTGCTGTCCACTTCTAGTGGCTAATATCGATGGTTCTTCTATCTCTCTCCCATCACTAGTCGTCCAAGAAACAAGATTGGAAAAGTCAGTAGATAAGGAGACATTAACACTTGTGCGATTACAAGTGAGCGTATCCGGTACAATGGTTGAAAAATCAGGCTCCGCAAAGTCCGACATCACATCTATCGTCATGAGTCCTATGCATCCAGTCTCGTTATCCATGGCACTTAATGCATAAGCTCCTGGTTCTGTAACCAACACCGATGGCGTGGTTTCACTGGCCACTCCATCGCCTGCCCAGATGAAAGTATGATCATCTAACGCTACATCAGTTGTGATCTCAACTTGCTCTTGACTACAATCTATAACATCGGCAATGAGGTTAAAAACTGGCATGATGGTATCATAAAGGATATCTACAACCTGACCGTTAGAGCAGCCATTGTTTCCTATCACGATAACTTCTACACTTCGCTCCCGTGTTAAAACATCGAGCTCAGGGCCTCCAATAGTATCTCCTGACAAAATCCAAAAGACGCTATCTATCGATGTCAAATCATCAATAGAAATATCCAATCTATCATTGTCGCATGTAGTCAGATAAGACGTCGCTACCTCTATCGTCGGTATATCAAACGACTGAGTGACGCGAAGCGACTCAGAGAATGGACAACCATTGGCTCCAAAAGCTTCAAAAAAGTATACACCGGTATCCCTGACCACAACTGACTGATCACGTAGCGTGTCTCCATCTGGAGCTAACCAGTAGAAGGAACTCGGCGGTAATCCATCAAAAGTGCTAGTGAGATCAACTTCAGGCTGAGCGCAGGAGATGACTCTCGTACCACCAAGGGTAACACTTGGCATGTCTCCATTTTGCCTTACCGTGACAGTCGTATCCTCGGAGCATTGGTTTTCAGTATTTACGACAGTGATATCAACATCTCCTATAGCATCGACTGTTACAGAAGTATCAGTCTGTGATATGATGTGGTCTCCGCTAAATGATGCCACCTCTATATCTGAAAGACCTTGAACCATAATGGTAGCTTCAGATCGTTGACATGTTATAGAATCTGAAATGATTGTAAAAGTAGGCGCGACTGTATCCACAAACACCTCTAACCTCCGCTCGCCTGGGCATCCATTGGCCCCCAACACCCTAAACCTGTAAAGATTGGCTTCGGTAATCGTTAGATCAGTCATACCTCGCAACGTATCCTCAACTCCGATGATCCAAAAATTGTCAAGTACATCAGAGTCAATGACTGGACTGATATCCAAAGACGTAGTCTCACATGTCAAGGTAAAATCACCTTCTGGCACACCTTCGATCTGTGGTAGATCAGCATTTGAGATTACTTCAAATCTTATTGTTGTATCGCATTGATTGTCTCCTACGAGCAAAAGCTCATAATCTCCCGGCGTAGATATAGCCACATCAAGACCTCTGCCGATTGTATCATCTTGTGCATTAATCCATATAGATTGGTCGATGTCAGATGTAGCGGTCAAAGTCGCCAAAGCATTTAAGTCAAAGCACGTTATCTCCCCAACAATTACTTCAGCACTGGGGCGCGTAAAATCCGCAGTTAAGCTTAGGGTATCATAACGCACACACCCATTGTCCCCAAAGACTTGGACGACGTATTGGGATTCATCATTGACCACAATAAAAGGATCTCCTCTCGTCAAGAAAATGCCATCTCTAAACCAAAGCACACTATCGACAGGTATACTTGGTATATACCTGACTTGTGACTCTATATCTTGACAATTAAAACTGCGTGGGTCAGCTTCTAAAAGAACAGAGAAGTTGACGCCAGCTTCTTCTACCGCTAAGTCTAAGATGACCTCACAGACATCATCTCGTACGATCAGTTGCCACTGGGAGCTGGTGGCAAAAGTAACTGCAGAATCAGTGAGAACAGCTGGGTTACCACTTTCGCTCCACTCATAAATGACCGAACCAACAGCACCACTTACGTCCGCACCAAATGTCACCATACCAGTCATACAATCTGTTATAATCGAACTACTACTGAATGACGCTTGAAGATCAGTACTTACAACTGTTAACGTTTTGATAGTATCACAAAGACCTACAGTATCCATGTAGACTCCACTACTTGTAATGGTTTGCCCACCAAAGCTCACTGACTCTCCGAAGCAAAGATTGCGAATAGGGAGCGCTTCTAGTATAGGGTCTGTGATGCTCACGTATATCGGATCACTTATATCCATGCAAAGTGTCCCTCCGATGAATGCCACTGTATCTATCAACTCGTCTCTAGTCAATGCTCCTAATCCAGCCAATGCTGTATCTGCTTGAATACTGATCATATTGACTGAGTATGCACTGTAGACACCTTCTGGCAAAGCTGTAAAATCGGTCGTGTTGCCTTGTTGTACAGAGTTTCCATTTTCATCAAATATGAAGAAAGAGTCGTCATAAAGA
>CALDEM010000061.1 GCA_937942435.1 uncultured Saprospiraceae bacterium | reverse complement strand
TCTACTATATAGATTCTTAATACTTTTGGGCGTTAGTATGATGTGTCACCTTACCCAATCTATATAGCCTCTGTATCCGATTTTACGCTCTTTGCTCTCGCAAGCCACGCTTGGGTACCGACTTTTGTAGTCCCGCTTCCTTCAGATCTAACCTCACGGTTAGCACCCTTGCGACTTACTAATGGTTCGAGGTATCAATCCCGCCCATGAGAGACTTTCACTCTCTAGATTTATCCATATCTTCATATGGAATTAACACGCATGCCAGGCACACATCGAGTAGACGGCCCCACCAGATCTAACTGATGGGGTGCGCCTCTCACACCACCGTACGTACGGGTCTCGTATACGGCGGTTCGGGATTCCATAAACCGCAAAGCTCTTTGCACCTTCGCTGCGTAGTCTCTAATTTAAGATATGGCTATCGTGAGATTCCATACCGAATTTCGAAACGGTATCCCGTTCAGTCCTTCCTCAGTGTGAGTCCTTCGAGACGTTTTCTAATTTGTCTCGCTCGTTATCACTGAGTACTATGACGTCTGCTGACTTCTGTAATTGTAATTTCTCTCTGGCACTCTCTCGTACCTTCGTCTCTATTAGCAATAACAGATCTCCCTGGGTAAGCGTGTAATCTTTCTGTCAATCCCCGCCGGATCTACTATATAGATTCTTAATACTTTTGGGCGTTAGTATGATGTGTCACCTTACCCAATCTATATAGCCTCTGTATCCGATTCCTGTTCGTCGGTACCAACTTTTGTAGTCTCGCTTCCTTCAGATCTAACCTCACGGTTAACACCCTTGCGACTTACTAATGGTTCGAGGTATCAATCCCGCCCATGAGAGACTTTCACTCTCTAGATTTATCCATATCTTCATATGGAATTAACACGCATGCCAGGCACACACAATAGATATCAGATCATATCTCTTCGTGCCTCAGAGATACGATCGATATCATCATCCGTTGAACATCCGCTATCGCTTTTACTCCGAGCTAAAATACTGAAAAACAGATGATTAGGTAGTTCTAATTGTAATTTTGAGTGGATTATATAACCTCTCAAAACTTTCAATTATGATAGATAGTAGTAAAGAGATACAATCTTATAGAGCTTATCTCACTTTAGGTAATTATAAGTCTTCAACGGTAAATGCCTATTGCAGAACCTTGTATCATTTCTTTCAATTTGTAAGTACAAATTACAACGCAAAAGATCCAACTCAGGATCATGTGCAGACTTACTTATTAAAAAGATTAGAAAATGGAAAGTCATGGTCTACAATTAATGCAGACTACTCATCACTGCGGAAGTATTTCAAAATAATAAAGGACTACCCCTGGAGTCTCAAGAAGTTGCCGAGACCCAAGAAGGATAAAAGGTTGCCTTCTTTACTTTCAAAAGAAGATGTCGCCAGACTCATTAATGCTGCCCCTAATTACAAATATCAAGTATTTCTAACTTTCTTATATGCCACAGGTGCTCGATTATCAGAAGCTTGTCATGTGAAAATTGAAGACATAGATTCTAATCGGATGCAGATTCGGATCAGCCAAGGTAAGGGCGGAAAAGACAGATATCTCCTGCTCCCACATGCACTACTTGAAATACTCCGACAATACTTCAAAGTCTATAAACCACAGACCTATTTGTTTAACGGTCGCATTAAAGGGACTCCCTATTCGACCAGTGCTGGCCAATGGACAGTGAGAAGAGCAAGGGATCTGGCCGGCATTACAAAAAAGTGTTCTATTCATACCCTGCGCAATTGTTATGCTACCCACCATCTCGAACTTGGCACAGACTTGGTGTATTTACAAGAACAGATGGGACACAAACATCTGAAGACTACAGCCAAGTATATCCGATTGTGCATAGAGAGATACAGACATATCAAACATCCACTGGATGTCATCTCGATCCAGTACCGGCCTCCCAAAACCCGTTAGGCGATATCTTTCGTGATTATGGAGAAGCCTATATAAAACAATACCGGCCTCCGCTACAACATATCAAATTGATTAGATCCATTCGGGTTTGCAAGACTCCAGCACTTGGAGGTAAAAACTACACTTGCAAAAACTGCAAACATAACCACTACGTCTACTTTGGGTGTGGTAATAGCCGATGTAGCATCTGCCAATCTGTAAAGCGCGAACAATGGATCGATAAATTACAAAAGCAATTACTGGATGTCCCATACGTACATCTCATCACAACTATGCCACACCAACTCAATAGTTTAGCACGGGCATATCCCTATGAAATGTATAATATTTTATTCAGAACAACTCGCGACACCGTATTTCAATTTGCAGCACAAACAAAACACCTTGGCGCCAAACCAGGGTTGATAAGTATCCTCCACACATTTGGCGCAGATATGAAGTATCACGTTCATGTCCATAGTCTTATGACATTTGGAGGCATAGATAAAGAGGGAGTATGGCGATATACAAAAGACAAAAAGAAACTATGTAAACATGTAGATTTTAGAAATGCATTTAGAGATAATTTCATATCAGGAGTACGTAAAGCGGATGCATCTGGGAAGCTTAAATTAGAAAACCATCACTTAACTTCATTAGCAATATTGGAAGATAAAAGATGGTCTTACCATGTAACGAAGCCATCGATGTCCACACAAACTATAGAGATGTATCTCGCCAGATATATAAATCGAATAGCCGTTACAAATTCGCGACTAACATATCTCAAAGCTACAAAAGAAGTGCGCCTGGTTCATAACGATTATAAAAATCAGGTAGAAGGACGGGCGGCACCCAAAAATATCACTCCATTCGATCCACTTACTTTTATACATCAATATCTGATGCATGCACTACCACCATATTTTCAAAAATCTCGAAGCTATGGTATCCATGCCGCTGCATCTAAGAAAAAATATCAATATACCATCCAATCTCTTCTTAGAAACAATGGTGCAACAATCAGAACCGTATACGAAATTATAACTCACCTACTCAAATCTCCCAAGCTACAATGCTCCAAGTGTCAACATGAACACTTTGACATAACACTTATACTGCCAGATCGCAATTATATCAATACATTTCTCACAATTCCTAAAAACAGATCACCATGAAACAGCAATTACATATCAGTATCTCCTCTTTTATTATAAATTACCCTTTTATGATACAGCATTGCTATGCTCTCTTTATCGAAATAAGTACATTTTTTGTGTTCATCAACCTACAGGTATCCAACCTACACCTCTTAGGACTAAAGATCCTTAATCAACAGCCGTATCGTTTGGATCAATTTTCCTAAATTGGTAGTAGATAGAAGGGGCTTCGAATCAAGCGTTTCCATATAGTACCGCAGATATCCAACTGAAACTCAAATACCGTTGGAAAAAATAGTGGTAATGTTTAGGCTTTGGCTGCAACGGTATTTGAGTTCCTTTGTGTTACCTGCAAGCAAAAATAATGAAATGAATAATAAAGTTGCAATTTTATATCAAGCAAAACTTCCACCAGAAAAAGATGGCATTCAGAAACCAATGAAGCCAGGAGGCTACTCTGATAGCGGAGCAGATATTGCATCTCAACTAATGGCACAAAATGTTGAAGTAATAACACCTCTCAAGAATCCAAACCCCAATAATGATAAAGCTTGGGTTTTTCCAGACACAAAAGATGGAATTGAGATAGCCCTAAAAAAGGGAGCAAATACCTTTTGGCTAAATACAGTTCTGTATGAAAATCACCCAATAGAAAAGTTCTTCGACAGGAATATAGAATTTGTAGGGCAAACACCAAAATCAGTTGATGTTTTTGATGATAAAATGTATACAAATAACTTATTAAAATCCAATAAAATTCCAATCCCC
>CALDEM010000060.1 GCA_937942435.1 uncultured Saprospiraceae bacterium | reverse complement strand
GCAACTGCTTGGTTGCCACATCTATCTTCTGCGGTGAACGTGATCACTATATCATACGTAGATGCCGCACACAAGTCTAATTGATCGGTATTGTAACTACTATTCAAGATGATATTGCTATCGCAGTTATCAGACACACTGGCACTCGCTATCAAACTGTCAATCATAAAGCTCGCATCTGCAGTACCTAAACTACTACAATCGATTGTGATATCGCCGGGGGCCGTAATCACTGGAATCTGTGTATCCGGGACAATTGTAATTGTTGTTGTCTCTGTTACCGCTTGGTTACCACATCTATCTTCTGCCGTGAACGTGATCACTATATCATAAGTAGATGCCGCACACAAGTCTAATTGGTCGGTATTGTAACTACTATTCAAAATGATACTGCCATCGCAGTTATCAGATACACTTGCACTCGCCACCAAACTGTCAATCATAAAGCTCGCATCTGCAGTGCCTAAACTGCTACAATCAATTGTGATATTGCCGGGGGCAGTAATCACTGGAATCTGTGTATCTGGGACAATTGTAATTGTTGTCGTCTCTGTTACCGCTTGGTTACCACATCTATCTTCTGCCGTGAACATGATCACTATATCATACGTAGCAACAGCACATAAGTCTAATTGGTCTGTATTGTAACTACTATTCAAAATGATACTGCCATCGCAGTTATCAGACACACTTGCACTCGCTACCAAACTGTCTATCATAAAGCTCGCATCTGCTGTGCCTAAACTACTACAATCAATTGTTATATCACCAGGAGCCGTAATCACTGGGATCTGCGTATCTGGGACAATTGTGATCGTTGTTGTCTCTGCAACTGCTTGGTTGCCACATCTATCTTCTGCGGTGAACGTGATCACTATATCATACGTAGATGCCGCACACAAGTCTAATTGATCGGTATTGTAACTACTATTCAAGATGATATTGCTATCGCAGTTATCAGACACACTTGCACTCGCTATCAAACTGTCAATCATAAAGCTCGCATCTGCAGTACCTAAACTACTACAATCAATTGTGATATCATCGGGTACAATTAGAATTGGAGCTTCCGTATCCGGTATCACAATAATTCTAGCAGTAGCCATGCCTATATTACCACATCCATCTTCTGCAGTCCATGTTATTGTAGTTTCACTTGCTGTGCATACGTCCAGCACTTCAGCTCCAGAGGATGTAATGACTATCGAGCTATCACAATTATCAGTTGCAGTTGCACCATTCAAAAATTGTGCAATAAGTGCACTAGCATCTGTTGTGGCACTAATACTACTACAATCCAATACTAAGTCAGCAGGAACAGTTAGTACGGGTGCTTCTGTATCAGGAATAACAGTAATCGTCGCAGTCGCTGTACTGACATTATTACAATTGTCTTCTGCTCGCCAAGTTATAGTTGTAACGCTGGCAAGACAAGCATCTAGTTGTTCTGCACCACTGTAAGTTATAATTATATCGCTATCACAATTATCTGTCACACGTGCGCCATCCAAAAACTCACTTATCAAAACGCTCACATCTGTTGCTGCACTAATGTTTCCACAATCAAGTGTTAGATTAGCAGGAGGAGTAAGTGTAGGAGCAGTATTATCAACTTCAACAAAAACAGATGCAGTATCAATTGTAATGTTACCACATTCGTCTTCCGCAGTAAAAACTACTTCTATCTCGTAGTCGTCCGCCGCACAAACATCTAATGTCGTATCTGTAAAATTGTGTGTCAACTTTATATCACCGCCACAAACATCCGAAGCTGATGCTTCATCGCACCAACTCTTTATAATCGCCCCGGGACTCGAAGTTGCAGATATCTCAGAGCACGTAAGTGTAAGATCCGCAGGTATAGTTAGAGTCGGCGCTTCAATATCTATGATCATAATTGTGCCATAGCTTATCGATTCGTTTCTACATTCATCTACTGCTCGCACTTGATAAACGAGAGATTGGCCGTTACCGCAATCACTTATCGTATTGAATAAAGTTGTTGAAACAAGAGGACTACCACATGTAGTTGAGACAGCTATCTGGCTTAGCCAAAGATTGATATCAGCTTCATTACCAGATCCATCACACTCTAATATTGTATCTGCCGGCATGGTTATGATAGGAGGTGTGTCATCCGCCGTAATTGAAGCGCTACAAGTACTTGTGCATCCATTGAGAGATGTAAGCGTATAAGCAACGGTGACCGGACCACATGTTGTCATGGTAAGTGTTGCTGTAGATCCATTACCATCATCGATGACGCCTGGTCCGCTGAAGACTCCGCCATTAGTATTTGCCGTTAACACAACTGCGTCACCCATACATGGCTGTTCATCACTAATTGTAAAACAGGCATCTAAGGCCGTTCCATCTTCTACTACCACAAGCAAGCTATCTTTTGCAGAACAAACTTTTGCCGGTGAGGTGCCACAAGCTGGGTTCATGATAGACTCTTCTAAAATCACATAAAATGATCCAGATACATCTCCTCCTGTAGGCGAGACAGTCACCTCACCTGAAGTAGACACAGTGGCAGAAGCATTAGAAAGAGTGTTTGGATTTATTGTCCAATTACGATCTATACTATTTACGTAAGTGGGACTGTTTAAGGAAGCAGTAAGCGTTGCATCAGAAGATCCAGCGCTTAGACATATGTCTTGTTGTATATCAAAATCTGGCAACGGCATCTCCGGAATTGAAATAAACGCGTTGGCCATATCTATACAAGCACCTCCTGCTGCATCAAAGCTACTGACAGAGTAGGTTACTTCGTAACATCCCGGCTCATTGTATTGCAACACATTGCCACCTACTACATTAGCGTCTGCTCCGGCTGAACCAAACCCTTGTCCAATTGCAGTATTTAAAGAGCCTGGTGATTCGGGTGCATTTTGTTGCCAAGGTCCGGCACTCGAAGAACCCGTATTTTGCAATGTTCTTTCTATACCATCTCCTCCTCTATCCCTACCTATTGGAATCCCCATTAGACCATCTGCGGGACCACCAATAGCCATAAATGTTCCCTCATAAGTTAAAAACTCAACTAATGTTCCACCACAATCGAGCGAGACTCCTTCTAAAGCATTTTGCATGTCAAAAGGAAGCATAAATGCAAGTGCTCCTACCCCACCTACTTCATTAGGTATAACACCAGAGAGATTGAAAGTATTATAAATCATCTGATCGCCACCATTATAAAATGACAACGTACATCCACTAAGGTTAAACCCGGCAGGGCCAGCAACTTCTATAAACTCCATGTTATCTCCACCTGGATCATCATATCCGATCTCATTAATCCAAGGAGTGGTAAATGAAGCAGAGGATGCTATAGAAAATGTACCTCCCGGAGTAGTGGAAGGTCCAAAAAGGCCATCTAAACTTATCTGTCCTGCTGGACTAATATTGCATTCTAAAGCTAAGTCCTGTATAGTTGCATCTGCATTATCTCCAACTTCGATATTGACACATTGTATCGCCGTACAGCCTTCTGCCGTTATAATAGAATAACATATATTATGAATACCTGGACCAGATAGAGCTGGGTCGAAATTATAATTAGGATGTGTGCCTGATACTCCGACACCTGTAAAAGAACCGCCAGCTGTACCAGTAATAAGAGCATCAAGATCAACCTGACCATTGTCATTGCAAAGTGGCCCAATAGGCGTCCAGCTCGGATCAACAGTAGTCTCATCTACAATTGAAATTGTCCTACAGACTGATCTCACACAAGTCCCTGCATCTGCTGTGACACATGCATCATAGGTCAAAGTCTCTGTTAAACATATTTCAAAAGTGCCAGCTTCAGTAACAGTCATCACTCCAGAAGTTGCAATTAAGACATTGGTACTTGCACTACTAAATGTAAACTCACTTGTAACGCCAGATGATGCAGTATATGAAGGTGTAATCGTAAGTGACCCAGCTATACCATCCCAGCATATAGCACTTGGTATATCAAATTGTGGATAAGGAGTCTCTTCCCCAATGTTATGCAAGTAGGCTTTCTCGCTTATACTATTGCCACAGGCATCAACTGCTGTGTAAGTGTATTCTTGTGTAAACGCTCCTCCACATTCTACTATCAATGTACCCGTTGGTAAAAAAGTTTCTGTTAAGGCCCCGCTGCAATTATCAACTGACTGAGTACCCCCTCGAGAATTTATCCAATTTGTAATCTGAGCTTCTGAACCTGCCATAGAACAGTCAATTGTCAGATCCGAAGGAGGTATCATTATAATTGGTTTCATATCATCGACGATGGTATAAACCACTTCACAAGTATCTCTTTCTTCTCCAATCGGAGCCTCTCCACTATCTACTATGATATATTGTCGCGTTATAATTAAGGTGTCTCCGATACATCCATTCCCTCCATTATCACTATCCGTAAATGTAATCATCAGCGTACCACAAGAGTTGTCTATAGCACTGAAACCATCAATCGAGTTAAATGCATTTTCAGTAGTCGCGCCGCGCGGCACATCTTCTATACATGCGAATGTTCCCTGATTAGGATTTGGGCAAACCACTGACAAGAAACAATCTGGCGCGGACACCAGCGCTGTATCCATATCCGTAACCACAATCCCTGTAGAATCCTTACCAGTAACAAGTGCTTCATTTATAATTGGAATAGGGCCGCCCATGCCTGTGACCTCTACTACCATCTCAACTGTGATTGTCTGGCCCGGCTCTAAGCAACCTTCCATACCACTAAATATCGTGTCGATAACACCACCATTATATCCACTGATAACTCCCGGCAAGGTTGTAGCATCAGACAATGTAACTAAAGCTGGCGGACTTGTTATACCTACGAAGTTAGCTCCAAGCTGTTCTGTAAGATCATCTTGAAGTAGTATCATGTTCAACTTTTGATTGCCTGGGTTTGTAATTACCATTTCAAAGGTTGCATCAAAATTACCATCTACCCCACTCGTTGCTGGAACTATATCGGTCGTCGTTTTTTCGATATCGATCATCGGTACCGAGACATATGCAGGATCAGCATCATCTTCATCTCCGAGTGGATCTCCATCACCGATTGCTCCTGTGCCATCTCCTGAGTTAGTATTGTCTGCTGCTGACTCCTCTGCGCCTCCTGCATCATTATTGGGGTCACTATCGGGTGTACTATCTATATCATCATCGCTGATATCATTTCCATCTTCATCTTCGAAGTATGCTATCTCTGCAACATTTATATATTCTGAAGGTGCCGCCATTTCTAATCTAAGATCAATTGTCGTTGTTGCTGAAGCACCTGGCGCTAATGGACCTGGAATGGTATCCATAGCCACACTTCCTGATTCCATCCAGTTGGGCTCATTAGATGTCAACCAAGAGAATCCTGCTGGTATATAGTCATTGACTTTTATATTTTGAGTAGTAACGCCACCTTGATTGGTTACTTTAATTTGGAAAGTTATAATATCTCCAAAATCATATGGACCTGGCGTTACTATCGTTTTGATAAGCGCCATGTCCACTACGGTTACAAGTTCTGGATCTTCATCATCTTCATCAGTGTTGGGATTAGTACTGTCAAGTGGTCCAGTACCAGTACCATTGAGTGCATCATCTGAGCCACTATTGGCTACTCCACCAGCATCATTGTCCGGATCTGCATCAGGAGTAGAGTCGATATCTTCATCAGAACGATCAACTCCAAGTGTATCTGTCATTGAGAAAATCTCAGCCTTGTTGAGCCAAGCATCGGGGCCAGAGGCCATGAGCAATTCTAATTGCAATGGGATAACGATACTCTCATTTGGCGAAAGCGTATCTGTTATCACATACATCAAGGTATCGACAGCAGACTCTAACCAACCATCATTAAACCCTGGTGCCATCGAGAAGCCAAATCCTGATGGCAAGAAGTCATTTATTTTAATATTGGTCAGGGGTTGAGCACCTTGGTTTTCAACCGTAATTTCAAAAGGAAGTGTATCACCATACTTGACTGTTCCAAATACTGGTAGATCTTTGATCAAAGCTAGATCAAAGATACATGCAGTGACATCCATAATTGTATCCGTATCTACACAGTCTGGATCTAAAGTCAAACCAACCTCTGCGATAATATCCGTCGTTACAAGGTCATCGAAGATTACAACTTGACATGTATCACCGGACAAGTCCGAGATGGCATATTCAAAAGACTGACCAAGTATATCTAAAGTGATCGTATCTGTTCCTCCTAAGAAAGCACTTGTATAAACAGCATTGGTCCAAGTTATATCCACTTTGATCTCACGCTCTTGTCCGCCCCCCGCTACTGGTTGACACTCTCCTACATCACTTATAAAAACATCTAAAGAACAATCAGGTATAAACCCTGCATCTACAGTCTGATTAAAAACACCATTAGGAAGAAAATATGGACCTGTAAGTCCAGTGCCAGGATCTGCATCATTGTCATCTCCATCTGCACCTACGTTATCTGTAGTGGGTATGAATCCTGGTGGATATATAAACTCTATAGCGTAATTACCACTGGCTAGTCCTTCGAAAGCATAGTAACCATCAGCATCTGTCATTTCAACTGCGATGTGATTGCCTGTAGATGTATTGTTAGCATTATAAAGAAGTATAGTCACATTAGGGATTCCAATTTCTGCTCCCATGTCTTGGATTCCATTTTCATTGAAATCAAACCATACCGTATCTCCAATTGCAGTATTGGGCGAACATTGTATGGCATTAATATTTACAATTTTGGAAGCATTACATCCATCTTCATCTACATAAGAAAGTGTGTAGACTTGTGATCCGGCAGGTATAGGAGACAATAATGCAAATGCATCTGTAGAATCACTCAAGTCTACTCCTGGTGACCAAGAAAAGTCGCTACCTGTCGGTGGCCCTGGTAACATTATTGATTCGCCTTCACATCCTGCTATTGTCACTTCATCCATGGTCTCAGGAAAAACTGTGACTTGCACTGTATCGAAAGTAAAGCAACTCCCAAACGAAGTTCTCAATGCAAAATCCCAAACAATATCTGTAGCTGTGGTATTATCAAATGAAAAATCTACTGGAGTTGATGTAGTACTTGATAAAGCACCGAGATTAGAACCATTTATACTGATCCATTGATAATCATAATCGGCGATGGCTCCTGGTCCTACCTCTATTAACTCTCCGCTACATACCTCTATGTCTTCTACAAAATTATTGATTACTTCAACATTTGATTGATTAGAAGCATCTAAGCCGCATGCACAAGTGGCTGTAGGATTTATAACTGCAAGCACCTTACATAAACCAGCCGGTGGCAGCGGTATAGAACCAGTCACAACTGACATACCTCCCGGCGGGATACTTGTACTCTCAACTATCGCCGTCACCTTCATGTCGATTGTCGTATCAATCAGACCATTTTCATCAGAATCTTCCCATAATTCGATCACCAGATCATTAGAGGGATCTTGGCTGACCGTTCCATTATTCATCACTTTCATGGTGTAAATAAGACTTCCACTATTAGGTGGTATCGTCATTAATTGTAAGTCAAGATCAACTACAGATAGTTCTGGTTTTTCAACATTAATTACAATTTGATCTTCGCCACTCAAGACACTAATATCACAATTTCCGCCTGTTGCACATTCTACATTCATTTTAGAAAATGTCTGAATAATCATATCCACAGGGCCACATGATTGGCCCACATCTGTAGAGATGATATCTAATTCAAATACGATAATATTTCCATCGACTAGTCCTGAGTTTGTTGGCCAAGTTAAGATCGATTGACCATTGGAGGTAGTGAATGTCGGAGCACTTGATGACGCGTTTTGTATCGAAGAATAACTTGAAGCTACATAGTTGATCCCTTGTGGTAAAATTATTTTTATAGAATCTCCAACACCTGTCTGTACGCCAAATGGTGCGTCAATCTCCATATTAATCTGTACAGTGGCTTGATCACTGTTACATGGATTTAAGGTAATGTCATCAAGGGCTATATCTACATCATACTGAGGCACGGCGTTTTGTATAAACATACGAGGCCCGCGACTTATAATTGGATCTAAAGGATCATCACATGCGTCTTTAGAATCAGTTCTAAATCTTGCCCGTGCACCTGAAGCATATGAACAATCGGTTATAGTATTCCATCTTACAAGGACTACATTCGCATTGGTCCCAGCACCGAGTACACCCACTAAGCCAGATGAGTCCAACTCGGGATTAAGTGACGTTACGTTGATCTGATAATCGTTAGCAAACGTGTTAGTTGGATCAACAATATGGTTCCACATCGTATCCCCTGAGAATGGAATCGGATAACCAATCTCAAAGGATCCAGGAATGTAATTCATCCCTTCAGGTAATCCAAAACTAAAGTCTATATCACTGATACTTCCAAGTTGAACACTTGAGAATCTATGTACAAAACAGATGGTATCACATAAGCCAAATTCTATATTTCCTCCTGGTTTTATAATTTGTGCGGCGATATCTCCTTTTATAGTCATAAAGTCAACAGTGGATGGATTAGAGCACGTTGCTTCAACTACAGTTGCAGGATAATCACTACAATCCCAACCTGCATCAAAGCTCAATGTCTGCGGGTCACAATTGCTAATGTTAACACATATTTCAAATTCTCTAGTTGACAGCTCAGGTGTTGTGCCCAACTCATAAATACCAAACGGTGTAGGAGCTATAAGGCCAGACCCGCCAACTTCCGTAATAGTCAGAACAGTCAATCCACCTGTTAGGCTTTGTACGTTAAGCCATGAAAATGGCGCATCTATATTAGTTATATTAGTTAGCTCAATGGTGACACAAGCCATTGGCTCAAAAATATCAACCGTTGGGGTTGAGGTACTTACTTCAAGTATGGGACCACCTGTATAGTCCCAATCTTCTGTTGTAAATGTGGTTTCAAATTTGTCCTGGCAAAAAACAACATCATCGACATCAGCTATAAAGGAAGATGACGCTTCATATCCGTCTACCACACTTTCGCAGTTGCCTCTTATACCTGGATAAAAGTAAGCATCGAAACCACCATCTATCCCTTTATCAGTAATCTCAGGAAGACCTAAAGAATTGATGTAATCTTTAACAAGAAAACAAAGCGTATCACCATTCTCAATTAAAAAGTTAGACGGGATACCACCATTTTGATCATTGACTATTCTTTGATCCGTGCCTAACCTTTGCCAGAGCACAAACCCAAAGTCTTCATTGCTATATTCAAATTCAGAAGGCTTTACGAAAGTGAACTTCTCTGGTATACCTGGGCTTCTTATCTCATTGCAAAATTCATCAAAACCTAAATTACCGTAATTCAAAATCTCACGTACAACAAACGGAGATACCTCGCACCCACCAAAGTCTCGACCCTCTATTGTTACAATTTCATCTTGACGAATCCCAACTTGGTTAAGCGTTTCGATGAGAAAATTACAATCAAATTCTGAACCCAATCCATATGCTGCATCACTGAGATACCAATTAGGTTGATAAATCACAGGAACAGACTGATCACTCAATTCTTCTTTAGGAGCAAACCGTACAGTTAAAAAAAGCGAGTCTCCATCTTCATATTGAAATCCTACAAAATCACTACATCCAAGTGCCACCAAGGTCGCAGGTGACAAATCTGTAATATATAAGGATCCTAAAGCTTGTTGAGGGAGAGAATTACAAGTTTTTATTGATCCATCGGTAGCGTCATAAACAGAGAACTCTCCACCCAAAATAGAAAAATTACTAGTCTGGACATCTAATTCTAAAAATGCAAAATCTTTAGGATTTAGTGGCGTCGTATCATTGACGATACCTACCATCACTGCCTCTAGACTATCGCCTTGAACAAATCTTTTTCCTTTAGCAGTACTTGCATCTGCCATACTTCCATCATCAGGGATAAAATCATTGTCTGCATCAAGAAAACAATAATTCGTTCGGTTGATATCAAGATCTAAGATGCTCAATCCTTCGCATGGATTACAACCAGGACAACCATAAGTGAAAGTTATATTGGATTGGCAAGAGACATTGGCTATGCAAGATGACCTACAAGCATCATCTGCAACGAAGTAGTTCTGTATAGTAACTTGAGAGGTCTGTAGACATCCTCCAGGATTCTCAGCACAATCTAAACTATAACAGATCTGGATAGTCCCACTGACATTACGATCTGTTCGCGCTACGATTGTGTCACTTGATAAGGCTTGCCCATCTACTTGACTGAAGATAGAAGTCGCGGTCGAAGCAGTGCCGTTGGCATTAAAATGAGTCACAGAAGTTATGTCCATCCCAGTCTCAGCTATAATTACAGACTCAAAGTAGGCATCCGGATAATCTGAAGAATTAGTAGAACTCATCCACGTAGAACTCCCTGATGTAATCTGATAATCAAAACAACCTGTTGGTGTCGCAAAAGACTCTCCTTCAAAAAAGCCTTGCAATCTTGCATCAAATCGTGGAAACTCTATATCATCATTCTCAACCAAGACCACATCACAAGGATTAGACCATGATACTTTGTTAATCCTTGAAAAGTATATGTCATCAATAGAGCATGCTCTACAATCACACCCATATTCTAATTGATACGTAAAAAACAGACTATCACCTGCCATCAAGTCGACATCTTCTAGTGCTGCAGTCAAGGATCTAAAGTAGACACCATCACCAAGCACACACTGTCCTGAAGACCCGATAGTTCCTGTAGCGTTTGTAGGATCTTCAAATGAAACAGTTGTAAACGGGCCAGCATCACTATTGATAGAATACATGAGTGAGCTCCCAACTATAGAACCCGGACTACCTCCTTCTGTGATGTCTATCAAAATATCTTTGGCAATGGAATTTCCTGTATTCAAGATTTTAAGGGCAAGAGTTGTAGCGTCTGTCGCATAACATGCTGGGCGATCTGTCAAATCATCATAACGAGAGACTTCTAAGATGGGAGACGCAAATCCATAATCAACCCCAGTAGATGACAATGGACTCTCATAACATATCTCCCCTTTGCATCCATATCTGGCCCCTCTTCCTATTATCGGGTCGACTGTTCCTAACTCGCACATCGTACCTTCCCACAGTTCGCAGAAGATCAATGTTTCATTTTCTTCTAAAAAAGATGGATTAGTACCTGCGCCTGTGGCATTCATGATTGCAGCTGGATCTACCCAGTAAAATACTGTATCACCACTTGTCATAGCAATAGAAAGAGAAACCCCTCCGACGAGGACACCTACATTAGTAACAGATGGTGGATTGATCACATAATAGAGAAATGAATCGATCGCTCCTGGACCTCCTTGAGTCAAAGGCACCTTAAGTGTATCTACTTCACCCAAGATAGCATCAAATACATTTTTAGTAGGCTGTAGGTTACCCTGAATATTGGGCGTAACAATGTTGAGAACGACATTTTGCGGGGTGATAACGTCACCTTCTATGCCGATCCCTGGCACCACTCCTTCACATAGCTCATCATAAGTATATATCAACTCAAAACTTCCTCCAACTGATGGAACAGCATCACAAGTCAGCGTCAAATCCATCATGAAATCCACCGATTCATTAAAAGCTATACTTCCAAATATGATAGAATCCCCTGACGCATTGAATGACACACCAGCTGTTGGATTACTAAACTGGAACCCCGCCGGTAAATTTAAAAATGCTCTAACATTTTGTAGCGTCAAGCCATCCCTAAAAACATTCGTAACATTAAAAGAAAAAGTAAGCTTTCCTCCACAGATTGTTCCTACTAATGCTAGTGGCGATCCTGGTGGATTAGTTATAGACAGATCAAGTGCGGGATCATTGACATTCGCATTTACGCCAGTGTCAAAACCAGCATCATCAGTAACATCACATGTGAGGGTTGCATCACAACCACAGTTAGTCGTTCTTGATATGACCTCATCGGCTGGCATACAAGTTATACCCTCCCAATTTTCTACAATGATCAGATCAGTTGCAGCGGCTATCACGCCCAACTCAAAACAAATCTGACCACTGGGTGATGCAGGATCGGGTGAGATGGTCATCCCTCCAGCTACAAGAGAAGTGAGATTAGCGTTAGCTATGTCTGTGACACAATAGTAGATAATCTCAGAATCTGTGGTTTCCGTATTAGACACAGTTGTAGTGATGCTAAACGACTGACCTATAGCATTGTCTATGACATTAGGCGAAGAGGCCGTCACGAAGGCTACAGGAGCAAAAATCAAAGTTGTCGTCACGACACTATCGCAGCCATTGGCAGCTGTTAAAATGTCCGTACCTGTAGGGTTGGACTCGTCATATGTTGAAGTACCCACTGTAACACTATAGCCGTCACCCTGACATCCATTGTACGTTTCAACACCAGTCGCATTAGGTAAAAATGTCAATGTAGTTGTTACAACACTATCACAATCGTCAAATGTCTGTAGTGTATCGACTCCAGTTGGAGTGGCCTCGTCATATGTACTGGTGCCAACGGTTACAGAATACCCATCGCCTTCACAACCAGTGTAGAGCTCTTCTCCAGTAGTATCACCAATTGAGGTTGAAGCACTAACCAATGGCGAAGCAGCGAATACTACAAAGATGAGACAAGTAACGATACTCACACTAACACTTACGACCGGTCCCCTTTTTGAGAAAAAGGTTCTTTTCATAAACTCAGATTGCGCACCTATCTCTTTCCGCAAAAGGGATAAGCACAATAATTAGGTTGTCTTCACGGGCTACGGAGCCAATGTAAATTTAATTAACATATATTATAAATTTCAATATATATAAAATTTTAACATATAACTGATTCGTTATACGTTCTTTATTCATTATGAAGTAGTTAGGAATAAAACCAAAAGAGGTCCTAACTCATATATGAGTTAGGACCTCTTTTTCTGGTCTTGAGTCTATCGATGTTATAACAGCAATCTCATCTGACTTTTAGGATAGCTATGAGTTGTCTTTTATCTTCTTAATCAAGTATAATCATACGCTTCTGGAGATAGACATCTTCTACTATCAACTGATAGTAGACTACTCCTGTCACTTGTATGTCTTCTGACACAACCATGACCGAATTAACCCCAGCATCATAGTAGTCTTTAACTTTATATAATAACCTCCCTGCAGCGTCATAAAAAGACAACTCAGCACTACTACTCTTAGGTAAGTAAAACTCTATCGCGGTTTCATCTTTAAACGGATTAGGTTCATTCTGTAACATATAAGCTACACCTTCAATCGCTTCACTTTGCCCGACCATAAGAGATAGTTCATACTCTTTGAGATTACGATCATAAGTCTTCGCACTTGTTACCGAGGAGGTCATCGCTACATGTTTATCTATCGATCCGGTTTTAGTTGCTTTGAGCGACATAGTAAATAAAGATTCATCTATATCTTTTATAAAGTCATATGCCACTATGGTAAATATACCAGCCCCATGGACACCTACATCATCGATCGACAAACCGATATCAGAGGATATATCAACCAGCTCTAAACCATCCAATTCTAGGGTAAACTGAAAGGCATCTACATCTAGATCCGAAGGTTTTTGAACAGTCAGATTAACAAGATCTCCTTTTTCAAATGTCTGATTAACTGTACTAAATATGGCATGTTCATCTGATCTTCCACCAGATAGTAGCGCACTGTTAGCGACAACGCTTCCGTTAACATCACCGATCTTAATACCTATCAGGTGCTCATCTGTCATATCCTCAGATAGGAAGTTAACGAGTACTTCTTCTTGTAGCGGCCACGGTTTTATAGGATTGTCAAATGTCTGATTAGCATCTATAAATCTCCAACTTTCATTGTCTCTAAATCCATCTGACACACCTAAGATTACTCTACGGAGCTCTATTAAGTCAAGCGCACTGATACGCTGATCGTTATTAACATCAGCAGCGATGATTTGATATGCTGTTGTCAACTGTCTTTGTCCCAGTATATGCTGTTGTATCAACACTAGATCAGAACTTGTTAATCCACTATTAAGGTCATCATTCTTCTTACCAGATATTTTATAATCTTGATACATCGGAAGATTTGCAAAAGCATAGAGACCATCGATATTGGTTATCATGGAAGCTGCAACGCCATCTCTAACTTCTACGCCTTCTATCATATCTCCTCCTGGTGTATAAATGGATCCTGATATAGTTGCGACAGCCCCAGAGTTTTGATCAGGGCATATATCACTATTGTCATCTACTCTCAGGGTAACATTGCAGAAGTCGTAGTTTCCTGCTTCATCAATCACATACAACTCAAGTGCAAATGTGTGGCTCGAACCATTAGCAAGATCACTACACCTAATATCTAAGGCCGATGTAAATGATCCATCTTCATCTCTAAACATGATCTCAACTGTGCCACAATTATCAAAACTTCCTCTATCATAATCCTGCGCCCATATAACTGCTGTACCATTACTATTCATAGTTGCGACACTCAAGTCTTCTATGCACACTGGAGTAGGCAGCTTCACATCTTTGTATGTAATTGAAGAGGTGGAGATCGCACTGTTATTGCATCCATCAGTGACCGACCACGCGATAAAGCGATCATCACCTGAACTACCATAACCCGTCGATACAGTCATCGAATCACCAAATCCTGATATCGGTCCTTCTATCGTCTGACCTGCCGCGTCTAACACATAGACTGTCCAGGATAATGGATCATCGCTCAACAACTCATTGTTGCAGAAGTCCGATGCAACTGCCGTCACCTCTGTGATACCTGTACAGTTTTCTAATCCTTCATCCTTGCTACCCGCACCACCGAGTATCTCAACTACAATACTATTGTCTACTTGTATGGTCGGCTCTGTGTTGTCTATAACTTTTATAACTTGATCAAAAGTATAATAGCCATCTATATCCACATTAGTATATCTAAAATAGACGTGATCAGCTGGATTGTTTGATTTAGCACAATGCTTACATTCTAATTGTGTCACTCTACCATTGTCTGGATAATTGAAAACTGCTGGCTCTAATCTCTCCTCATAAGAAGCGTTCCACAAACCTGCTTTCTCAGGATCATCTTCATCTAACCATAAGTCATCTATAGCTTGAAACTCATCAAGATTTGTATCATTGTCATCATCCACATTATCACTATTCTCTTCCCATACACACCAATCCACTACTGTCCATCTTCTAATTATCTTTTTACATGCATCAGAAGCTTCCAGCTCTATAGTCTCAAAGTTAGCAACGATAAGCTCACAGCTCTCGACGCACCACGTAGGGCTACCAAGATCTTCTTCTGAACTACAGATAAAAGATTCGCCCATCTTAACTTCATCTTCGTATTCGATTATGCGATATTGTTCTACATCATTTATGAGCACTGGTTCACCGTCTTCACCCAACCATAACTCACACTCTCTTCTGATTCCATCTACGACCTCTGATGTATAGTGCTTTGGCCACTTTATAGTATAAGGATCAAAAGTTGACTCAGACTCTACTATTATCTGTTGGACACAAGCTATAACTTCATTATATAACCATGTTCTCATGATAGTTCCTGACCCACAATTAGAAACATCACTGTCGTCCTGATAAGTCAGTACACCCGTCCCACAGACAGGATCATAAACAGTTGGATAACCTATAACCTCTGGACCATAGTCATCACCACACTGTACAATTACGTCTTGGCATTCTAGTATCGCTTCGCTCTTATCTTCTACAGTTACAATGGTCCAACTTATCCCATCTGGAGAATATGGAGAAACATCTGAAACCACTAAAGCTACCCGTTGAGCACCCAAATCAGAGCAACAGAACTTTACAAAATCTTTACAAACAACATATGGAATCTCTTCAAACACAGTCTCTTTATCATCTCTTGACTCATATATAAAGACACCATCAAACTCACACTGCGCAGGCTCATACATCAGTGCGCCGTCTTCATTTATAAGATGCACCCCATCTCGTATAATTGGATTGTCCAGTTCTTCTTCCTTCAACACGCAAGCCGCAACATCTCCACAACCAGCATCATGGCTTTCTTGATTGATATCTTCAACATAAACCTTAGCAACACCTTCTAACGACACAGGATCTTTTGTCAAAGAAACATTGAGTTCATCAACAGCTATAGCAACAGGCGCATTACCATCTACTATGTACAAGAATGAGCTATCGCGTCTTACATTACCACAGTTATCTTCCAACTCAAGTATAAACAAGGCTGGACTATCATGCACGGTGAGGTTTTTAATCACTCCATCTTCTATTATGCCCTTGTCAGATAACCATCGATATTCAAATGTCGTACAATCATCAGCCACTCCAACTGGATCTGGCAAGGTATAGTTAGCTATGCAAGTCCACGGTTCTATCGAGATGGCTGCATCATCGATAGGCTCTTCTAAGGTAGGAGGCGTATCGTCTATAATTATAATCCACTGGACACAAGTCTTGACTTCTCCTGTACACCAGTTTAAGATAGACCATGTTCTAACCGTCTTTGTCTCAGGGCCAAGACAGCCATCAAAAACAACATCATCATATTTTACAGATAGATTACAAAGCCCATCCGAAGTGATCGGTGTCAGCACCCTGCGAGATCCTCTAACTATCCTTTCGGAAAATATTGTATCATGAACAACCACATCAGTTACAACGTGATATCCATCCAATACAATTGTAGTATCTTCTACAAGACGGTTGTTAGGTGTTCTTATTTTAGTTGTATCAAAGAATACTTCCTCTTCTCCAGTATCTAAATATGGATATGCCTTATTGACCTGTCGGGTCATCGCAAATACATTGTCAGGTGATAGATCATTGTCAAACTTGTTGAACTGTCTACAAACAATATTTAAGCTATTGACAAACTCATCTGAGTCTGGGCACATCACATCATCGAGAGTTATTGGCTTTTCTACAATGGTATCTCTTCTTAACTCAACTTCTATTTTAGTCCCATCCAAGCCAGCATTGGCAATAACAGTCCTGATCGTTGTTACACTATCACATATATCTCCCTCAGACTCGAATCGAGAATTGACTTCTGTCAATGGCGCATAACACCCATCGGCATGTATCGAATCAATCAGGTCTGATTCTGAAATGAGATTAGAATAATTAGTTCCACAGAGCACCACATCATAGCTGGAACTCATCTCAGGTAGACCTTTGGTTTCGATATTAAGTGTCCCCCAACATGGCGAAGTTCTACAAGGGTGAAATATGTTATATGTTATGTCTTTACCTGCATATGAACAATCTATGATATTATCTTCTATCACCCTACCGAACTCATCTGTTAGCTCAACTCTAAAACCCGATGGAAGACCCACAACAGCAGGAGTTACTACAAAAGGATCATTAGCGTCCAAAGACAGGTTAATACGTGCCACACATGCGATAGACGGACATGGTATAACTACAATTGTTGGATCTGACGTAGAAGTAGTCGGATCAGTTGGATCATCAGATATATCCGAAGCAATCTTCCCTGTAGGACTCATACCAATGACTGACGCTGTATTAACTACTCGCCCTGCTTCGCCATCTTCCTCTGTTAAGATATAGGTTGCTGTACAAGTAAATGACTCACCAGGATCTAAGGCGGTACCAGTGCATATGATCGGATTGGTTATATTGTTATCAGTAACGACGAGATTTTCTAATCTTGAGTTACCCGTATTGTTAATGACAAAAGTGTAGATCACTTGATCATCAACCCACAGGATACCATCTCCGTTGATATCTGCTATATCACTTGCCGTTTTCAAGATTTCAACTTTGGGCACATCTGGGATACTATCTTGAGCGATATCATTAGTGGATGTAAAGGTATCTCCACGTGGATCAACACCAGTGGTATTGGCAATATTAAAAATTCCATTTTCAACACCCAAGGCATTATCAAAATCAGCCTCACTGATTACATAAGTTGCCGAACAATTGGATACTTCATTTGGGAGTAATGTCAGTACATCACAAGTGATAATAGACAAACTATTAGTCCCCGGAAGTCCTCCAAAAGAAGGGCCAACATCATTAATTGCTATGTCGCTCATGGTTACTAAGCCCGTATTAGTAACTACATAATTATAGGTGATAACATCTCCTGGATCTATAAGGTCAGATGTAACTCCCATGTCTGTCGAAATAGAAGCGACACTTTTTTCAATTTCTAATTCTGGAATAAAAGGCAATATGGTTGTAGCGGTTTCATTATCTATGCTTGGCTGATCTGCATCTACATCAGCTGTGTTAACCAACTGACCGGCATCCATATCTCCTTGCAATATGACATATTTTCCAATTAGTTGACACTGATCACCTGGCTCCAAAAATGCACAAACGATAGAAGAAGGGTCTACTATGTTGTCTGTAATGGTGACATTAGTTAAGTTGGCCGTACCAGAGTTAGTCGCTGTGATGGTATAAAGAAGTGTATCACCTGTTGACCTTAGACCGTTTTGATCAAGGTCTGCAAATAATGCCCCTTGGGATTTTTCAAGATCTATCATCGGCGTTGGTATGACGAGATCTGCTGAATCCATCAACATCTCCGTCTGATCAGTGTTACTTGTGGCTTTGTTATCTAAAGTGGTACCAAGGTCAGATACCTGCAACTCATACGTACCCGTGAGCACACAGTCTTCTCCTGGCTTGAGCAAAGCACAAGTTTGAGTAGCTGGCGTGATTAGATTATCCTGGATAACAACATTTGTTAGATTGGCAGAACCATTATTAGTTACTGTTATTGTATAGCTGAGTATATCACCTGCACTCGGATCATCACTACCATCATTATCTTCAAGAATCACAGGCGTAGATTTAGCCATAATGTGAGATGGCTGCGGTATAACGACTGATGACGTATCAGAAACTTCTATAAACGGAACTTCGGAGGTTCCAGTTACCGTGTTTTGATATATACCAGCGGCGAGATCTGCTGCCGTGATAATGTGTGTGCCTATTAGCTCACAACTCTGGCCCATCAATAAGGTGCCACAATTCATCATACTTGGTGTCAAAGAAGGATCATCGATCTGAACGTTAAGCAAGTTAGCGTTACCATTGTTAGTTAAAACTACTATATACGTCACTTCATCATTGAGACTGACGTCTTGGCTCGAGTCAAAATCCCCAGTAAGTTCAGCCCCAAACTTGTTAATCTCCATACTTGGATTAGGAATCATGATGGTTGTAGAATCAATCACCTCACCCGTCTGTTCACTATTAGCTATGGCGATATTTGTTATTTGATTTATAGTTGAGCCGGATATGTCAGATTCTTGGATGACATACTCTCCTATGAAAGTACATGTCTCTCCAGGCAAGACAACCGTACATGGTTCTGTTCCACCTACTTTTGTAATTGTGTTATCTGTAATCGTAACATTAGTAAGGGCCGCAGCACCTGTGTTAAATACAGTGATCGTATAGGTCAATACATCACCTAGGCTTATATCATTACTTCCATCTTCATCTCCATTGACAGGTTGGCCCTTTACAATTTCAATCAGCGGCGATGGCAGCTCTACGCTTACGTCATCATCTATAGGATCCGTCTGATCACTATCTACGCTTGCTTCATTATCGACAAAACCATTTACGAGATCGTCGACAGTGATTATGTACGTACCTACAAGTGTACACATCTCCATAGGTAAAAGAATCAAACAAGTATCAAAGGATGGCTTAATCAAAAGATCAGATATAATGACATCTGTGAGATTAGCCGTTCCATTGTTTGTTGCTATAATCACATATTCTAATTGATCCCCGACACTCATGTCTCCACTTCCATCAAAATCATTGAGGAGCGTTGGCATATTCTTTTGCAAGGTTATACTTGGCGTAGGTACGGCTATTGTAACATCATCGGTGATCAGCCCTGTCTGGTCACTTTGTCCTGATGCGACGTTAACAATAGAGCCTGCTACAATATCTCCTTCAGAAACAACATGATATCCGTTAAGGATACAAGTCGCTCCAGGTGCAAGAGAAGCGCATGTTCTGGAGCTCGGCATGATCAAGTTATCTGTGACGGTAACATTAGTGAGTACTGTGGATCCTTCATTTGTGAAAACGATAGAATAGAATAGTGAATCACCCACACTCGGGTCTCCACTGTTATCCATATCAAGATTATTAACAAGCGTCTTATCGATCGAAGAGCAATTGATATTAAAGCATGCCTCTCTCGTTGTAACGTTACCACACTTGTCTGTGGCAACGAAGGTCACACAGGTTTCCCCAGACATACTTGTGATAACTGGATTGGCAGGGATCGTGGACCAAGAGAAAACATCACAATTGTCAGTTGCAGTACCTCCCCCATTGTTAGCGATCCAATTAGCAAATAATCCTCGAACATCGGCATTACAATCAACGACTAGATCCGCCACTCCTGTCACTACCGGAGGCACATCATCTACGATTTTTATAATCTGGATACAATCAACGAAGTGTCCACAGACATCAGTCGCCCTATAAGTTCTTTCTATCACAAGTGTGTCACCGATACATGCACTCCCAGAAGATGAATCCCCCATATGAGTAACAGTCGGCGTACCACAATTATCCGTAGCAACCACAGTTGTTATGTCTACAGGTGGTGCAAAAGATATATTACATCCGATAATTATAGTGTCAGCTGGACATGTGATAACTGGGTCTTCAACATCCTGAACTGTGATGACTTGCGTGTGTGATACTGGGTTGCCAGCACAATCTGATACCGTCCATGTCCTTGTGATTGTATAGTCAAATGGACAAGCATCCATGTTACCGTCTATAACTTCTGACATCATAGTAGGCAGTACTCCTTGACAAGCATCTATACCATTGACCATTGGAGCAACTGGTATTGGGTCTTGACAGTTGATCGTTATGTCAGCTGGGGTCACATCAAGCACAGGGCTTGCGTCATCTACGATCGTATATGTATACGTATAAGTATCCATATTACCTGCGCAATCAGTATAAGTCCATACATATGACTTAGTACCTGTCCCAACACATACAGGATCAGGACCTTCTACAGGACCAACAGGTATGATAGTCGCACCACAATTATCAACTATTGAAATCGGGGCTCCAGGTTGGATCGCTTCTGATAAGCATGTTACCATTGATCCTTCATCCCCAGGAGCTATCGGATCTGTCGTATCGGTGATAGTTATGGTCTGTACATGCGATGTGGGATTGCCAGCGCAGTCCATCACTGTCCATGTATTAGTAATCACATCCTCTCCCTCACATGACCCTCTTGCCGATTGGGCAAAAATGACTGTCAGCACCTCGCCACAATTGTCGGTGGCGGTAACACCTGGGTCACCGGGCACGTCCATAAAACATTGAACGGTTATATTTGTAGGAGTAGCACTAAGCATTGGAGCTGTAGTGTCATCCAAAGTAATTATCTGGCTGTGTGTTGTGGTATTATTATTACAATCTGTGACCGTCCAAGTATTAGTGATCATACCCACACCTACGCAAGCACCTTGAAGAGATTGCGCAAATCCTACTGTTAGAGACTCTCCACAATTGTCAGTTGCTGTTACTCCCTGGGCACCTGGTACCTGAGAAAAACATTGCACTGTTATATCTCCTGGCATTGCAGATAGTACGGGTCTGGTTGAATCATCTACAGTCACAGTCTGGATGTGGGTTGTTACATTGCCAGCACAATCTTGTACTGTCCAAGTATTAGTAATCACATCATCTCCTGGGCACATACCTGCAGTCGATTGATTAAAGCTTACAGTTAGGGATTCTCCACAATTATCTGTAGCCATGACGCCAGGATCTCCAGGTACTGCAGAAAGACACGCTACTGTTATGTCAGCAGGCATACTACTGAAGACAGGATCAATGGTATCTCTAACGATTACATTTTGAACATGCGTTGTGACATTGCCAGCACAATCGGTTACTGTCCAAGTGTTCATGATGGTATCATCTCCTGGGCAAGTACCCTTCGCTGACTGTGTATAAGTAACAGAGAGCGCCTCTCCACAATTATCTTTGGCGGTGACACCAGGGTCACCTGGTATATCTGTTATACAGGTCACGATAGTATCGCTTGGCATCTGACTTAAAGTAGGAGCTATCTTATCATCGATAGTTACTGTCTGGGTATGAGTTGTAACAAGGCCTGCACAATCGGTGACAGTCCATGTATTAGTCATTACTCCAGAACCAACACATGCCGGTGATGCTGACTGAACGTAACTAACCATTAGCGCCTCTCCACAATTGTCAGTTGCTGTTATAGCAGGATCTCCTGGCACATCTGCTCGACAACTAACTGTGATATCAGTAGGCATGGCATTAAAGACTGGAGGAGTAACATCCATGATAGTAACTGTCTGTGTATGAGTTGCTTTATTACCAGCACAGTCGGTAACTGTCCAAGTATTAGTTACTGTACCGTTGCCTACACAAGCAGGAATCATGGATTGCACATAGTCTACGATTAGTGATTCTCCGCAGTTATCAGTCGCTGTTATATTTGGATTCCCGGGTACTTGACTATAACACTGTACTGTCATATCCGCAGGTTGAGCACTTAGGAGAGGCAGAACATTGTCATCTACTATGATCGTCTGTGTATGCGACGTCCTATTTCCCGCACAATCAGTAACTGTCCATGTATTAATTATTGTATCATCTCCAACACAGGTACCTGGTGAAGATTGACTGTAAATCACCGTGACTGGTGCTCCACAATTATCAATTGCAACGATGCCTGGATCTCCAGGCACAAGACTACGACAAGCAACCGTCATATTTGCCGGCAGGCTACTTAAGACAGGAGGTGTGTTATCGTCGATCGTAATAGTCTGTGTATGCGTTTTGACATTACCAGCACAGTCCTCTGTGGTCCAAGTGTTGGTTATTGTATCATCTCCAGGACATGCTCCTGCGGCTGACTGGACGTACATGACAGTGAGTACCTCCCCACAATTGTCAGTTGCTGTAACGGCGGGGTCTCCTGGTACATCACTTAAGCAAGTGACAGTCATATCTAAAGGCTCCATATTAAATACAGGAGCTATGTTATCATCTACAATCACGAGCTGCTCATGAGTAGTTATATTACCCACACAATCGGTTACCGTCCAAGTATTAGTAATCATGTCATCTCCGGGGCAAGAACCAGCAGCGGTCTGCTGAAACATAACTGTCATCACACCCATACAATTGTCAGTAGCAGTAATCCCTTGAGCACCAGGCACATCGGCGATACATGAAACCATAATCATACCGGGCGTGGCGCTTAGTAATGGAGGAGTGACGTCTTCAACTGTTATGACTTGCTCATATGTATCAGAATTACCACAGCTATCTACTACTTGATAAGTATAAGTCACTGTATATGGATTGACAGAACAGTCAGGGGCACTGGTGTTAACCGTATCTATGACAGCCACGATCTCGATACCACAATTATCCAACGAAACAATAGCCGTTAGGTCTGGATCCGGTAGGTCTTCTATACACTCTATTGTTTGATCAGCTGGTCCATTTGTTATCAAAGGGTCAGTGTCATCAATCACTGTGATGATCTGTGTACATGTCGTCGAGTTATTGCATGCGTCGGTGACCTGATAAGTATAAGTCACTGTATATGGATCTCCAGGGCAACCAGCACCTCCATTATTAACTATAGATAACGTAGTTGCAGGGTTCGCGACACCACAATTATCTGAAGCAATTACGGCCTCAGGCATAGGTGCTGGTATCTCAGCAAAACACTGAACACTTATCGCAGGTGGACAAGAAGTGATCACAGGATTTACATTGTCTACAATCTTTATGATCTGCGTGCAATCTGTAAAGTTACCGCAATCATCTGTAGCTCTATAGATTCTGGTAATGACCAAGGTGTCACCGATACAAACAGTACCACTCGGTGTATCACTAACATGGCTAAATATAGGTGTTGTACAATTATCCGTTGCAGTAAGTAGTGAAGGATCGACAACAGGCGCATCACTGGCACTACATCCTATGATGACCACATCTGCAGGACAGGATGTAATCACTGGCGATACGTTATCTACGATTCTGAAGCGTTGTATGCACTCTGTAAAGTTGCCACACTCATCCGTCGCTCTATATATACGACTAACTACCAGCGTGTCTCCGATACATCCAACTCCTAATTGAATATCTCCTTCGTGGGTCACAGTAACGTTACTACAACCATCCATAGCCACTATAGAACCCGGCGTAGCAGCGGGCACATCACCAAGGCCACATCCTACGATCATCATATCGGCCGGACATATGATCGTTGGCTTAACTGTATCATTGACCGTGATGGTCTGCGTAAATGAAACCATGCGCATACAACTATCTTCAGCTGCCCATGTCCGTAAAATGATCATCTCACCTGGGCACATACCGGCTGTTGTAGTCTCTGTCATGGTTATATCGCTCAAACCACAACTTGCGTCAAATATAGGAGGCACTGAAGCCGGCACCACGTCTGTACAAGATATCGTTGTGTCAGTCGGAGCACTTAAAAAGATTGGGCTACTCTCGTCAAAAACGCCAATCGATTGCTTTACAGAATCTTGGTTACCACAGACATCTGTGGCGATCCAAGTTCTTATAATCATCAAGTCACCAGGACAAGTCATCGCGAGCGTATCTTCTCTAAAGTCCACAGTTATATCTGACACAGCCGAACAGTTATCACTCACAGTCACATTAGGCAGTGGTGGCTCTTCATCACACCCTACCGTTAATACTCCGGCATCTGTCGTTATCGAAGGAGCAATATCATCGTATATCTTTATCAACTGAACACAGTCTGAAGTCACCTCACAAGCGTTAGTCACCCTATATGTTCTTGCGATCACAAGGGTATCACAGACGTTACCCATAGGCGTATCAGAGACAAACTCGACCGTAACCATACCACAACCATCTGAACCAAATATCAAAGAAGGGTCTGGTGCTGGTGCTGCAGAAGCATCACAACCAACAACGAGGATATCATCTGCACATGTGATATCAGGATCGCTACTGTCGATCGAAAAGGTCTGCACACAGGTAGTCATCCTACCACACTCATCTTCTACTGTATAGGTTATCGTATAGGAGTCACCGTCGAACTCACCGCATGCGGTGTTAGTTGCCGCAGGTACTATAGAGCCTGCCGTAACTGTAGCTGTTACTCCACAATCTGTAGTATATACTACATCTCCTATGTTAGCCATGATATCAGCCTGACAAACGACTGTTTGATCTGCAGGGCATGTAGTAATTACTGGCCCGTTATTATCTAATGTAAACTCTTGTGTTGACGAAGCACTGCGACCACAATCATCCATTACAGTATATACGATATCGTAAATTGATCCATTACAATTGTTCATACCAGACTTAAGCGTTGGGCCAACAGATGTTACAGTTGTTAACCCCAACGTACAACTTGCTGAGGTAGTTGGAGCACCAGCTGCTATATCTGAAAGACAACTTACTGTCATCGGATTTAGTGCTTGTATCGTCGGTCCAGCATTGCTAATTGTAAATGTTTGTGTACAAGAGACTTCTCTGTCACAATCATCTTTAGCAGTATAAACAACTATATAGATGCTTCCATCACAATCAGCATCGCCGCTCATCAAGGTCGGACCAACGGTAGTCACTGTATGTCCGAGGTCACAGCTGGTCATAACCGTAGGAGTACCGATAGTAATATCTGCAGCACATTCTACTACTTCGTTTATAGGACAAGTGATCGTTGGAGGGTCATTGGCTATTGTAAAAAACTGAGTAGCTGAGACTGCTCTATTACAGGCATCAGTAACCGAGTATGTGATGGAGTAAGATGCACCTGGGCAATCTGCATCGCCAGATACAAGTGTTGGTCCAACTGTTGTAACCGTCTCTCCAAGTGTACAACTTGTCGATGTTGTGGGTGTACCCACTACTATATCATCAAAGCACTCTACTATGGCGTCTGATGGAGGGATTATAATGGGTGGATCATTGCTTATTGTAAAGGTCTGAACAGCTTCAGCCATTCTACCACAATCATCTTCTATGGTGTAAGTGATCTCATATGTTGCTCCATCACAATCAGCCATACCAGATGCAAGTACAGGAGCTGAATTAGTGATCATAAAGCCAAGAGAACAACTGGTCGTGCCAGATGCAACCCCAGCTGATATATCAGAAAGACATTCAACCGTAACATTGTCTGGAGCTGTAATAGTTGGTACAGGGTTAGCTATCGTAAATGTCTGGGTACAAGTAGCTATACGGCCACAATCATCTGTTACTGTATAAATAATCTCATATGTAGCTCCCGGACAGTCTGCCATACCGGACGCCAAAGTTGGCCCCATGGTTGTAACTGTAGATCCCAAACCACAAGTAGTTGTAACTGTTGGTGTACCGATACTGATCTCAGATAGACACTCTACTGTTACGTCTGCAGGACAAGTTATAGTGGGGCCAGCATTACTCAAGGTAAATGTCTGTGTATCACTTGCCATCCTACCACAAGCATCTTCAATGGTGTAGATGATGGTATATGTAGCGTCATTGCAATTGTCCATACCGCTGGTTAATGTTGGTCCCACTACAGTTATAGTTTCTCCCAGCGAACAACTTGTTGATGTTGTTGGCGTACCTGCGATAACATTACTTAAGCATTCAACAATTTCATCTTCTGGTGCAGTAATGGTTGGTGCACTATTAGCAATTGTAAACACTTGTGTACAGTTTACAACATTGCTACACTCATCAGTTACAGTATAGACTATATGATAGATCGCACCTGGACAGTCGGGATCTCCACTGATCAGTGTTGGCCCAGAGGTAGTAGTTGTTGAGGTTGCTCCACAGTTTGTGGTCACTGTAGGTGTACCGATCACAATATCATCCAGACAAGCAACTGTCGCGTTTGACGGGCAAATAACGGTAGGAGGATCTGGCGGCAACACCGTTATGGTTCTCGAGGAGACAATGTCTCCATTGTCACAGTTATCGGCAGAGAGGATCGTCCATGTTTCAGTCATGGGACCTCCACATATACCTGGATACGCAGTCAAGGTCGATGTTACTGTTCCTGAAGACAGACATGCATTGACACCATTGTTAGTAAAGTTAAGCGTAGTCGTTGTAGGTGGCGCATCACAAGTGATGCTTACGTCACCAGGCATCCCCACAATAGCTGGTGGGACAAACGCTGCAAGTATGTCGTACGTAAAATCACATGACATCTCTACTTCTGTACCATCTTGGACGCCGTTTCCATTTTGATCATCGAGTATCGTCACTGTACGGGTTATCACTTGAGTTACTGCAGTGCAAACGTCTGGGGTTGCGTCATCTGAGGCTGACACTACTATAGTCCCACAAGGATCAGGATCAGTACCTATGACAATATTATATGGTGCACCTTCTGCAGCTGCTTGAGTTGTAGGCAACGCGGGTATGGTAGCAAGGTCACTACAGTCAAAATCTCCTAAATCTGTTATTGTAGGACAAGTAACCTCTAGTTGACCTAAGGAAGTAACTGTGATGGGGCTTCCTTCTGCATTACACGAAGCACAACCATCAAATACCCAATGTGGAGTAAATATAACCGTTTCACCGGCAGCAACTGCACCAGGAGAAGCAAAAGGAATCATGACACCTGGGTTATCTGATCGCTCCCACATTCTATCTCCTGATCCTGTATAAGCAACAGAAGTAGCTGCTCCACTAGCTGGATTACACTCTACAACATCAAATGTGATAGCAGGTGTAAAAGCGCTACATTCTACTACATCAGTAGATTCATTAGTTATAACTGGAGAGACAATCTCTACTTGCTTAGTAGTAGTAGTATTACAACTTGGACACTCATCATTTGTAATCGCATATGTTATATCATATACACCACAAGATGCACAGTTATCGACATTCACAGATCCTGTACCTTCATCACAATCTATAGCACTTACACTTGGTGCACATATCTGCCCAGTCCAATCAAAATTAAGGATGTCAGTATCATCATCAGTAACAGGGAGCGTTGTTGAGGATCCCATGTTGAGTCCTGTATTATTCCATTGAGGACCACCTGAAAGAATCAAATCTTCTCCACATGCATCCGAACAGTTGACCCGCATAGGCGCTGCAAAATTAGATGTGGGATATAGCACTTCGATATCATAAATAATGGTGACATCAGTCTCTGATTCTGCAGAACATGTTGCATTGATCATATTAAGATTGATTTGTCCTGATTGACAAACATTGCCTAAGGCTATCTGTCCAATTAGTTCTTCAAATCTCCCATCTACATTAACATCAGGCCCCATAGGAATATTAGAATTGTTTGATCCAATAGACACACCACCGATAGTGGAGTTGTCTATCACCTCAAAAGTGTTGCCTGCAAATCCAACACCGCAACTATTGACAGCATTATATTCGACATTGAGTGGCGTACCACATCTTATCTGTGCGGTCGCTCCTCCAAAATCCTCCACTACAACTTGACCATCAGTTTCATCAAAAGCAGCAGACTCATTAAAGTTACCAAAGCAATCATCCAGCGTAATATCTACACTGAAGTCGTAGTCTGGGAGACCAGTACCAGATAAAGTTGTTCTTATATAAGCCCAGTTACCATCAAAGCCCGGTGTGTCACCAAGGGTGTTTAAAGGTGCACCTGCCCAGATGTTAGCAGGATCTCCGGCGCTTACCGCTGGAAACTTGGTTAGCAATCCAAGAGGTGTTGCAGCAGAAGCTCTATCTTCAGGACATCCACAGCTTGCATCTCCACAACCTGCACCACAATTAGGTGTATTGGGGCCTCCTGATCCACTAGTATTATCCGATAGACAATCGCCTCTTCTACGCGTATACATGATGGCATCATATGTTTTACCAGGACATAAGAGTATACCCGTGGCCAATGTGCCTGTATAGTCACCATCCGCAAGGTCACCTTGAAGCGTACAACCACTAAAACTCTCTGTAAAACCTTCGGAAGCATTACAGCCAGACTCTACTACAAAGACCTCCCAATAGAAGCGTTTTACAGTTTGAAAATTAACCGTGAATGCATAATCTATCCTATATATCCCAGAATTGACTGGATCCTCTACCAAGGTCAAACTGTTTACATACCAGAAGTGATCTGCCTTAGCACTCTGGGCAGAGAAAAGACCTAATAAAACAATAAATAAAATTCTACTTACTACCGAAGTTCTGGTAAGACTAAACAGATTTTTATAAATATTGATTTTACTACAAGTATCATCGTATCGCACCATTCAATAATCTTCAATTTTCTGTTACAACCCCTTACACATCATCATTAAACTTTATGTTTTCTATACCTGCAATTAGGCATAAAGTGTTGATAATGAGCTATTAAGAAGTGAATATAGGAATAGAAGTAGGTGGTGCACCCGTATAGAAGAGGAGTGTTTTTTTACACTTTAAGAATAAAAAATATGTTTTAAACAAACATATATAAAGAGCTAAATGATAATACTTAAGATATAATTTTGGCAAGATATTGTCAAATTAAAAATATATAGATAAAGTGTTAATTTTCTATATGTTATTGGTGTGACAACAACGAAAAGCCGAATGGAAATTAATCCATCCGGCTTTTAAAAATTATTAGTCTGAAGATTCTTTAATCTTCATTAGGCAGATAAACAAACCTACCATTGTTCGTTTGCCAAAGAATTCTGTCTTTCACATTAACATCACCATTCATATCATAATCTTCAATGAAGTAGCCACTATTTTGACCATTGTTAAATCTCCATTCATTAAGATCGAGGATATTGATATCGTTATAAGATGAAGAATTAACAATGTAATCTCCATTGGCGCCTATCATCATATAGTCACCTTGTTGCGACAAGTACTGACCTTGTGTAACACCGCTGCGGTAGCTATCATTTGACGTAAAGTCATAAGACCAACCTCCTTCTGCATATACTACTTTAGTTGCTGATATAACGGGCATATGATTACGATGCTCTATCATCACATAATAGTCGCCTTGTTTTATGTCTAGTGGAGACTTAACATCTATGTATCCGTATGTGTCGACTATACCAAGACCTCTCCAGATCACATCTTGTCCTATGAGATTACTTCTCATGCTAATAACAACCCAATCCACTGATTGCTCCGTATAAAGACCACTGCTCTTAGATCTAATCTGCTTATCGACTTGCTTATCAAAGAAGAACCAAGGACCTCCCTCATACGGCAACTCATTGTGTCTGTTCTGTCCCATCAAAGTAGTCGGCTGCTGACCTGGCAAATATCCTAATGTGTTTAGATCAGTTCTCATAGATCGTGTAGCGGCATCATAAGCTCCTTGAAGCATGACTCGCAACTGAAGTTTTGAACTTGACTTGGTATTTGTCACATTGCATGGCCAGAATGCAGAACATGAACCATCCTCACAATCAACTAATCCATCACCGTTGTTATCCAATCCGTCATTACAAAGGGCTTCTGTATTTTCTTCTTCAGTACAAACTTCACTAAAGATCTCTTTACAGTCACCGTCTTCACAATCGATGAGTCCATCTCCGTCATTGTCTATCCCATCACTACAAGCTGCAGCTGAGTATTCTGCACAGACCAAAAATTGTCGACAACTTGCTTCTTGACAATCTATAAGGCCGTCACCATCATTGTCTCGACCATCAGCACATGTAAATGGACTATCCTCACGACAAGAGACATCTCCTGTACAACTATCATCCATACAATCGATGAGTCCATCACCATCATTGTCTATACCATCATCACACTTCTCTTTAATCTCTGCACAAATAGCAAAGGCAAAACAATCAGGATCGAAGCAATCTACGAGTCCATCCTTATCATTATCGACAAGGTCATTACACGCAACAACTGTGTTCTCTTGACAGACTATAAAGCTCTGGCAGTCTTCATCAAAACAATCAATCAATCCATCACCATCGTTATCCAATCCATCCCAACAAAGGAAGACTGTGTTTTCGACAGGCATACAAAGCATGTGATTTTCATCCAAAATAGTATGAAACCGTCCCTTGAAATCAAAGGATGCACAGACACCATGATCATTGATACAATTAGCAACTATAAACAACCCAGAAGTACCTGGTATTATAATGCTTAGATCTAAGTGATCTGGACTTTCTGGATGATTGACATCTGCTATGAGCGTATGTACTCTATAATTACCCGGACGGTCCACTGTAAATGTCGTTGCACCTATGGAGTAATCTATAATAGTTAAGGAAGAATCCGTAAGTATAAATATTTCATCATAACCTATCGGTATAAAGACGTCATCGTTTCTTTCGGTCTCAATTCGTCCAACACCACTCTCAACATCAAAACAAGATTCGACAGGTCCCTTAGGTGTACCCGACTCAGCAAAACATATTCTGCATTCCTCAACTAAGATGTTAACTGAATCTATCCCTTCACAACCGTTTGCATCTGTTACGGTTACAAAGTAAGTCATATTAGAAGACGGCATAACTGTAGGTGTCGGATCATTACCAAGACCATCGCTCCAACGATAAACGAAAGGAGGTTGCCCCATCGATATCGAAGCCCCTAATGTAACTGACTCACCCAGGTTGAAGCAAATCTCTTCATCCTCGATTGCTTCTACCAATACATTGGACATAATGAAAGGAGTACATGACACACATGAGAAGACACTATCTGCGATGGTCTGCGGATCACTGTTGAACTCAACGCCGACGTATTTTCTTGGCAGTTCGCAACCATCAAAAGTATCTGCACAATCTTGACTAAATACTCCACCATTGTAAGAGCCTCCAGGCGACGCATAAAGCGACAACAATATCTCTTCCGCTTGTGATGAAGCGCCTATCACTGTGACACTCGCATCAAAGTCTTCTTTCAACATGTCAATATTGTCAAATGGTCTAATGACAGAGCAGTTAACAAAATTACATTCGTCTTCAAAACCAAAGGCGTCAGTGAATAGAACTATTGAAAGATTATTCATCGGATCAGTAGACAAGGTGCCATCATTAAGATAACCCAATAGATCACCCATCGCTGCATTAAGATCATCTCCACCTTCGTTACAATTGCCACTTGAGTTTCTCTCAGTACAGAACTGTCTTTCCACCCTGGTTATACCGCCATTATTAAAGTTAAACTCAAGGAACGTCTCTGCACCAAAAGCACCACCATAATGCATCACTGCAACACGCGCAAGTGGACAATCACACTGAACTTTCTGAATACTTGAAACTATAATATCTTCAAACTGATCATACTCCAAGCTATCGATACTCTGTGAGTTATCTATAACGAATATGACATCACTTGATATGACTCGATTACACGATGGATCAAACGTAGGCATGGTCATGCCATCACACATTATAATTGTAATTGGCTCTGGATCTGCGTCATCCTCATCTCCATTCATATTGTCTGTTACATCATCACCACCAAATACATCATCATTAGTCTGATCCGGTGTGGAGTCGATATCTACTCCTCCATCTGCTGAGCTAATCTCAACATTATTTATAATCTCTGATCCTACAAAGTCAAGATCAATTGTAAATGTGATATTGATCATTGTGGTATCTCCAGCATTGAGAGAATCAATCGAGAATATCAAAGTAGCGATACTATCTAATGCCAACCACTCTTCATCACTCAAAGTCAAGCCATCTGGTATATAATCTGCTAATTCAATATTAGTGGCATTGAGTGTACCTTGATTTATAATTGTAATATCAAAGGTCACAGAATCACCTGGACTAAATGGCCCTACAGATGAAAGTGTCTGGACCAATGCAAGATCAAATACTTGGAACACTTCAACTGTTGCCTCTGCTTCATCATCATCTTGTGTTACTCCATCATTGTTTTCATCTATATCAAATCCGATACTTGGGTCACTATCAAGATCATTGCCATCATCGCCCGTTATCTGGACTCGATTACTAATAATCGAGTCTTGGAAACCTTCTACTAATTCGAAGACAACTACAATAGTGTCACTTTGCCCTGGAGTAAGTGTGTTGATAGAAAACACCATCTCATCTATCTCTTGGACATTACTATTTTGCCCAACATCACTGCCATTATAAAGCAAGGACGGATCTGGCATATCAGTTACTTCTACATTGTTAGCCGTGACACCTCCTTGATTAGTAACTACAATCATAAAAGCTGTCATGCCTCCAAATTGTAATGGCTCAGTTGCCATGCTTATCTTTTCGATAGCCAGATCATAATTAGCTTCGACGATTACAGTTACCATATCTTCATCATCATCATCACCGAGTCCATCATTATCTTCATCTACCGAATCATCTGAAAACGGATCACTGTCGACATCATCACCCGAATCTGTAATGATTTCAGCAGCATTGTCGATGCTCGTACCTGCAAAACCACTAGCAATCCTGTAAGTGATCTGAACGCTTTGTGATTCTTCAGGCAACAATGATTCTATAAGGAATATTTCATCATTGAGGTGGGTGATATTAACATCTTCAGAGGCATTATCACTTACGTAAATAAGATCTGAAGGCGAAATATCTCTAAAGTATGTTTCAATGGCTGATAAAGACCCTTCATTAGTCACTGTAATCTCGAAAACGACTTCATCACCAGGCAAATATGGTCCTGTAGATACTATAGATTTTTCTAAAGCGAGATCAAATGATTGAGATATCGGTATAACCACCTGATCTTCGTCATCATCATCACCTAATCCATTGCTGTCTTCATCAAAAGTATTGTCAGTTGATGGATCACTATCTATATCATCACCATCATCGGCTATGATCTGTACATCATTAATAACTGTAGTTCCTTCAAAATTAGGGTCTACTTGATATGTTACTATAAATGACTCTGATCCTCCGACTCTTAAAGAAGCAATCTGATAGGTTGCATCAGTAAGCTGAGTAACATTAGAGTTAGTAGACACATCACTACTTACAAACACCAATCCGGCTGATGGGCTATCTTCAGCTATGATATTGTTAGCATCTATCGTTCCTTCATTTGTAATTATAATTTCAAATTCTATGAAGTCTCCCGGTAGTGCATTGCCAGCCACTACTAAGTTTTTATCAATCGCTAAGTCATATTCTTGTTGAATGGACAATGTCAATCTGTCTTCATCATCATCATCTCCTATCCCATCACCATCTTCATCAATTGTGTTGTCAGTCGATGGATCACTATCTATATCATCACCATCATCTTGCACAATCATCACATCGTTAACAATCACCGTATCTTGAAATCCTGCTGGTATTCTAAATGTAGCAACAACATCTTGAGTCGCAAGTGGTGCAAGGCTTCCTATTTCAAAAAGCAAGTTAGAAATCTCTACGACATTTGGTCTTGCTTCCGCATCACTTCCAAGGTACGTCAATCCTAAATCTGCAATGTCTTGTATTCTGATTCCAGAAGCCGGAAGTGTACCTTGATTCTCGATCGTCAAACGATAGCTAACCGGAGCACCGGGCTCAAAAGGACCATTACCGAAAATAGATTTAGTGACAGCGAGATCATATATCTGATTGATAGATATAACCGCCGGATCATAGTCATCTGCATCCAGAGGATTGTCCACAACTCCTGGTGTACCCGGAGCTTCATCATTGAACTCCCCATCAGTAGACACCTCAGAAGTATCATCTATAAAACCATTTACAATAGTAAGATCTCCATCTTCATCAACTCCACCTTGAGCACCTGTGATCTCGGCGTTGTTGACTAAAGAAGTACCTGCAAAATCAGTATCAATAACCAGAGTAATTTCAATAGTAGTTTCTTGTCCTGAGCCCAAGCTATCAATCACAAAAGTATCGCCTATCCAATCGGTATCGATATTAGTCATACCTGAAGGGATATATTCTTTGATTTCAATAGCCGTAGCATCGAGAGAGCCTTGGTTATACACTGTTATTGAATAGGTAACTGTATCTCCTAAATTGTAAGTTATAATTGAAGGATCTGCTACATCTTTCGTCAAAGCGAGATCAAAATCTTGATCAACCGTTATCTGCGCAGGGTCATAATCATCAGCATCTGCTGGATTGTCGGATACACCCGGTGTGCCGGGTGCTTCATCATCTACATCGCCATCTGTTGCAACTTCTGAGGTATCATCTGTTGCACCATCTATAATTGATAAATCTCCATCTTCATCTATACCACCCATAGCTGATGTTATCTCAGCGTTGTTGGTAATCAATGTACCGGTAAAGGTAGGATCGATCGCTAAGTCGATTTCAATTGTCGTAGACGCGCCAGCTAATAATGTGTCTATCACAAAGACATTTCCGATCCAATCGATATCAACATTGGTCATGCCACTTGGCACGTAGTCTGTGACTTCAATAGCTGTCGCATCTAACGTCCCTTGATTGTAGACTGTTATCTCAAATGTAACCGTATCTCCTGCAGCATAGCTTAATATACTCGGATCTGCAACTTCCTTTTCTAATGCTAAATCAAAGTCTTGACCTACTGCTATCTGCGCAGGATCATAATCATCGGCGTCTGCTGGATTGTCGGATACACCCGGTGTGCCGGGTGCTTCATCATCTACATCGCCATCTGTTGTAACTTCTGAGGTATCATCTGTTGCACCATCTATAATTGATAAATCCCCATCTTCATCTATACCACCCATGGCTGATGTAATCTCAGCGTTGTTGGTAATCAATGTACCGGTAAAGGCAGGATCGATCGCTAAGTCGATTTCAATTGTCGTAGATGTGCCAGCTAATAATGTATCAATTACAAAGACATTTCCGATCCAATCGATATCAACATTGGTCATGCCACTTGGGACGTAGTCTGTAACTTCAATAGCCATCGCATCTAACGTCCCTTGATTGTAGACTGTTATATCAAATGTAACTGTATCTCCTGCAGCGTAGCTTAATATGCTCGGATCTGCAACTTCCTTTTCTAATGCTAAATCAAAGTCTTGACCTACTGCTATCTGAGCTGGATCATAATCATCGGCGTCTGCTGGATTGTCGGATACGCCCGGTGTGCCGGGTGCTTCATCATCTACATCGCCGTCTGTTGCAACTTCTGAGGTATCATCTGTTGCACCATCTATAATTGATAAATCTCCATCTTCATCTATACCACCCACAGCTGATGTAATCTCAGCATTGTTGGTAATCAATGTACCCGTAAAGGCAGGATCGATTGCCAAGTCGATTTCAATTGTCGTAGACGCGCCAGCTAATAATGTGTCTATCACAAAGACATTTCCGATCCAATCAATATCAACATTGGTCATGCCACTTGGGACGTAGTCTGTGACTTCAATAGCCGTCGCATCTAACGTCCCTTGATTGTAGACTGTTATATCAAATGTAACTGTATCTCCTGAAGCATAGCTTAATATGCTCGGATCTGCAACTTCCTTTTCTAATGCTAAATCAAAGTCTTGACCTACTACAATCTGCG
>CALDEM010000059.1 GCA_937942435.1 uncultured Saprospiraceae bacterium | reverse complement strand
CTTCACCATTTTTGATTTCTAATTTCAAAACGTAATCATTTGTTATCCAATTATTGGTAATAAAATGCCCTGTTTCGAATATCTTTTCTTCTTTGTAGAATACATCAAATAACCGATGTCCATAGTCATTCTTAATTCCCTTTCTACTCTTACCATTTTGGAAAATAGTATTTCCGCTATTTTTATTAACTACTTTGAAATCATTTTTATTGAGTCCATTTCCTACTTCAATTTCAAAAGTATTGAAATCGAAAATTCTTGATGAAATTTGAGTTGTCAAACAATGGTTATCTTTTACACTTTTTGCATACTTCTTGAATCCAACAAAAATGATTATTCCGATTACTAAAATTAAAAATAGCTTGTTTTTCATATTGAGTGCTTTTTCTTTTTTCTAATGGAAGGTAACTCGTATATATCCTGTTAAATCTAGTCCTTTTGACTAGTTTTTACCGCCTTGTTGATTTACACATACATATGATATCCTTTCTATCATATCCCATGGGAAACCTTTTTTAGACCATTTTGAGCACAGCATATCTATAACATAATAGATGTGTTAAGTGTGAACACAAGACCATCTCCTTCAACTGCCATCGGATATGTCGTGCATGACAACTATATTGTCATCTATTAGTGCTAAGTATATTATGATATACTTATGCTTGACATGTTAGGAGCAGCGCGTATGATGCATGATTTTTCCACAGTATTATTAAGGTAATAGAAAGTATCTATTATTAAGAACATATTATGATAAAAATGTGAAGAACCGTTGATTTGTCTTAATCAATGGTGTTTTACATGGAGGTTATAAGTGTATATCTGACTGATCTGAGGATCAATTATCCCGCTTCTCAAAGTCCTCAGTTTGCTTCGCCTGGATGCGCCTATAGGCAAAATAGATCAGCAGTACAAGCAGACCTATCCAAATTAAACTATATGCACTGATGAGTAAGTTATGAAAGTTCACCGCCATCTCCTTTTAGTTTAACAGCAGTACCATAAGCTAATATCTCTGCAGTGCCTTGCATGATCATGGCGGTGGTGAGTCTGACGTTAATGACAGCATCTGCATTGAGGCTGGCTGCATCTTGTATCATTCTCTGTAAGGCTTGTTCTCGTGACTCTGCTTGAAGCTTTGTGTATTCGCTAATCTCACCGCCTACTATGTTTTTAAGTCCTGCGAATATGTCTCTACCTATGTTCTTGGCTCTGACGGTGCTTCCTCTGGCTATGCCTAAGATTTGTTCGATTTCTTTGCCTGGGATAGATTCTGTGGTTGTGATGACCATAGGTGTTTGCTTAGTGGTGATGTTGGATATTACTGTTAGTTTTCTGATTCTATATTGCTTATCTTCTTTTTTTCTTTGGATAACCAAAAGTGATAGGATCCTGCTATTAGTAGCATTGCCCATCCAGCATAGCTTACGAGACTGTTTTCTATATCTGCACCCATCTGAAAACATTGTATCAACAGTAACACTATCGCTACGATATAAAGGCCATTACCTATTTTCTCTTTGCTTTTGATATCCATCTTTTCGTTTATAAGCGTTTCATCTTGCTGTTAAGATAAGAGAAAGTATCGATTATAAGCCCCTATGTCATGCGGTTGGTGGCTTTTGTTCTAACCACTTGATGATCTCTTGAGATACCTTTTTGTGATTGACGTCCAGCATCATGTCATGGGCTATATCATCTACGATGATGAGGTCCGCCTGATAATGCTTAGCCGTATCTCTAACTTCGCTTTCTAAGAAGATGGTATCTTTCTTTCCGCCGATGACAAGCATAGGGATGTTGAGGTGATGGTTGATTTTGATGCTGGGCAACAACATATTAAGGAAGGCCAAGTATGACTCCGCACAAAGCTGGTTTGTATATTCTTTTAAGTCTGCATCCGACAGACCTTTGCTAAAGAAGGCTTCTCTACTTTTTTCTAAAGAGTCTACCAAGCCATAAAGATTGAAGCCTAATAGTGCAGGGTAGGCATGTGGCTTTTTTAAAAACCGTAATGTTGTTTTTATAACGCCATACTGTGGTACAGATGCTAACAACACAGCTTTCTTACAACTGTTCTTTTCAAGAAACTTTTGGACGATCAGTCCGCCCATCGAGTGACCGATGATGATAGGAGGAGCGTCAAGCTTTTGTACTTCTTTTTCTAATGCCCTTACATAGTCTCCTATACTTAGTTTGTTGATGCCTTTTACTTTCCCTGATCTATCGTGACCAGGTAGATTGAAGGTGACAACATCATAACCATGACTTGAGAAGGTAGGCTTGAAGTATTTTTCCCAACACCACTTGCCATGCCATGCGCCATGAACAAATACTATTGTTTCTTTTTTCATTGTCGTGAAGTAGTTTTTTTAGGCTATAGCAATGTTCTTGCAACTGTGTCTTTGTCCATCCTCTAAGATCTCTGTCGCCAAGCCTTTTAAAACGACAATCAATCATGATACATATCAAACAGCTACCCCTATCTGCACTCCAACCCTATAGACTGAAGAAAAGCAACTGCCTCGGGTAGCGTATTAGTCGATGTTTCTGATAAGTCGGTGATGTTGTTTGTTCTGATGATATTACCATCGTTATCACATACTGTCCAGTCTGCCATGTCGCCTGTATTGGTCACGATGCCCGTGCATCTACGACATTCGTCCTCGGTGTTGCAAGAAGTAGATATGATCGCAAGAAGGAAGAGAGAGAAAGCTAAGTATTTCATAATAATCGAGTTTTGATATTGATTGTTGCAGCGGTTAACTAATGATTATGAATAGCCCATGGTGATGTTCTTTCTATTAGTTGTAACGGGAGATGATAGTAAAACGAATGGTGGTGGATGATTAGTCTGCATGATGTTGTTAAAGCGGCCAAGCCACCTTGTTATCGACCAGCACAATATTGATATAAAGGTCTGTAGACCGCTCATTTCCCTACACCAAGACCTTTTTCTACGATAGATATTTGTCGTAAGACATAAGAAAAAGACGCATATAGAGATTTAGAAAAAAGTGTCTGAAGTCATCTGCCTAGTCAGCATACAAGGTCTTCTGACAGAGCTCCTCCTTAAATCCTCTCACGATGATAGGTCCGTTGGACCATCGATCTACTGCATCAGTATGGAGTACCTTGTAAGGAGAAGAGTCCCCGCCGATAGAAGGGATAGAGATAGCATATACGACCTTGTGTAGTTTATAACTTCTTATGGCGTAACTGCACATCCAGCAAGGTTCATGAGTAGTGTACATCGTCGCTTCGTGTAGATGATCTGCGTGTCCATTTTTGATAGCATCTTTGATGGCTAACATCTCTGCATGGCCCGTTATGTCATTATTGGACTTGACTGTCTCGATACCCTCAGCGATGACCTTCCCTTTATATACGAGGATGCATCCGACTGGTGATTCTCCATTGGACTTGGCTATGAGACCGAGTTCTATACAGCGCTCCATGTAGTTGATGTCACATATATTATCCATGTGCTGGCTATATTAGTCGTCTATAAATCGCTCGACGAATGCCTTAAACCGATCACCTGTATCTGTCCAGTTATTAGGATCCATCCAGCCGTGTCCTTCACCTTCATAGATGATCAGCTCATTGGTGATGTTAAACTCATCGAGTCTATCCTTGAGTAACGGGCCTTGGCTGCTCGGTATCAGAGGATCTTCTGTCCCGTGAAATTGTATCGTCGGCGGTGTCTCTCTACTTACAGCACTAAGAGGACTTATACTTTCGTAAAATGCTGTCTCTGTATACGCCACTCCTGTGATACCAACGATCTGAGCAGCTAAGATCTGAAATGATGGTTCAGTAGCCATGGTATATGCAGGATCAAGAAAGTACGTTGGACCGACGATACTACCGACTACTTTTATCTTATCGTCTGAGTTCTTTGTATAACTATGCTGCATGGCCATATGTCCGCCCGCGCTAACGCCTGCCAGGGCATAACTGTCACTGATGTTGTAAGTATTGCTTTGGATATCCAACTCTCTAAGGGCTAGCTCAACATCTTCTAATTGATCGACAAATGGATTGTCTGGTTTAGTGGTCAGTCTATAGTTCATATTGATGATCGCAAAGTTAGGCATCAGTGGTTGTAAGAGATCTACGATGCCTTGTATGTCCGCTTTGTCGCCACTCACCCAAGCACCGCCATGGATCAGAAGTATGACATGAGTATCGGACTCCGTACGATTAGCAGGAAGAAATATATCATATGTCTGCAGCGGATCGGATCCATATGCAACATCTCTTTCTTCATAAGCGACACTTGGATCGAGTTCTAATGTTCTTCCATTATCACCATCTTCAGAACAAGAGAAAAAAACAAGTAGCGCGATGGATAGCAGTATATATCGAGGGTATCTGACTTTCATGCTAGTAAAACTACGATGTTATTCTTCTTAGTGTTCTAAGGTGTGTAAAAAGTAAGTTTTGTCTGATATTAAGTTAGACTATTGACCTATCCTTATATGCTCATCGATGAGCTGTCAGCACATACTTTGCAAAGCGTTCAGACAAGTATGATATTTAAGCGCCACCATCACTTAACTTTAGCGCTGCCCATCTCATACTTAACAGTTTTAAAAATTAATAACAAATCCAAGACCTCCTTGGGTCATACCAAAGGATAGACTGATCTCATCTTTTTTTGGTTGGTTAAAACCATGATAGTCATTATAGATCTGTGCTGCATTTCTCATATCGCCTTTGCCAGCCAAGGTTGTAAGGATACCTATAGTGCCGGTAAGAGGAAAGACTACAAATATTGAGAATATACCAATGACTTGTCCAGTTGTTAAACAGATAAATTCGCAAGAGCCTTGGTGTTGATCGATGAACAAAAGAGCTGTTCCGACTCCAAGAGCACCTAGACTGGTGTATCCAAAGTCTTTTCCAGTTTTATACTTTTTTATACTTTTTTGATAAGCTTCTAAGCTGGCAGGTATCTCATTAAAGAAGTGTTGACTTTCATTATAGTCATACAAGTAAGATCCAACAATCAATTTGGATTTTCCAGAAGGGACCATATACTGGGCATCCAGTGATCCAGTGGTAAGAGTCGATGCAATGACTGCCAAGATCGATATTCTCCAATAGCAGTAAAACCCTGTTTTATAATCCTTCATTTTGCAGCTTTTTGAGATATGAGTCTCTACTCATCTAAACGGGGCGTCAAGTGGAGTTGTGATCATGTTATGATGACTTTAACGGTTCATCTGATTTTGGCTAAAAAAGACATGAAAATTACAATCATTAGCTATCTAATAGAAGCCATACTTAATAGTTGTTTCGTGGTACACGAATTGAACTGCACTATTGTATAGTGATGATTACTTAGAGTTTATTTCAATTTGATTATGTTTATCCGATGAGGATTACAAAAATCTTTGTTTTGATAATTGGTCTGATGTCACTATGCCAATCCTGTTCTGATGCTGTTATTCAGTCTCAGGATTATGAAGACTGTACTATCTACAGAGACAAATGGGGCGTGCCACATATCCATGGAAGCACTGATCAAAATGTGGCATATGGTTTAGCTTGGGCAGGGTGCGAGGATGATTTTAAAACATTGCAAGAACAGATGTTGGCTATCAAAGGCCGTTACGGAGAAGTACGCGGTATGGATGGTATCATAGCTGACTTTGCTATACACTTTATGGGTATACGCGATTATGCCAGGAGACATATGGATGAGTTAGATCCAGCAACTCTGAAAGTGATAAAAGGATATGTTGACGGCGTTAATGCTTATGCAGCATTGCACCCAGAAGAATTGCTTCTCTCAGACCTGTTTCCAACTTCTGATGTTGATTTAGTTGCAGGCTATATGTTAGGGCTTGTAGAGATCTCGGGAGCAGCCCAAGATCTTACTAAGCTAGCTGATGGCTCCATAGTTAGACAATTGAAAAGTGAAGAGCGAGGGTCCAATGCGATTGCCATAAGTGCCAACAAAACTGACCAAGGACAGACCTTCTTAGCGATCAACTCCCATCAACCGATGGAAGGTTGGTACTCTTGGTATGAAGCGCACTTGATCAGCGATGAAGGGATGAATATATTAGGCGGCACATTTCCAGGAGCAGCTACTATATTTCATGGGACCAATGAGCATCTTGGTTGGGCACATACAGTTAATCATGCTGACTTCTCAGATGTTTACCAATTAACGATGCATCCAGATAAACCTTTCTATTATAAGTTAGATGATGAGTGGTTACCACTCGAAAAGAAAGTCATCAAGGCATGGGTAAAGTTAGCGGGCCCGATAAAGATTCCAATTACCAGAGAGATTTACAAAAGTGCGCATGGTATCACCTTTAAAGTAGATGATCAGTTTTTTGCATGGCGTTACCAAGCCGGAGAATCAGTCAAAGCAATCGAACAATGGTACAAGATGAACAAAGCAACATCGTGGGAAGAATGGAAAGCTGCACTTGAACTCAAAGGCATCCCATGCACTAACATAGTATATGCTGACAAAGAAGATAATATATACTATGTCAGCAATGCGCGTCAACCGATCAGAAGTAGTAGTATTGACTGGACGAGTATAATTGATGGTCAGTCATCAAGGAGTTTATGGCCTGACCAATATTATCCGATAGATAGCTTACCTCATGTTCTTAATCCATCATCAGGCTTTGTCTTCAATACGAACAACACGCCATACTCATCATCAGGAGAAGGTGATGATCCTCATTATAAAAAAGTGCAGGAGACGATGAGTTTCCAATCTTCAGACGAAGAGAACAACCGTTCTTTGAGATTTCAAGAATTAATGGATACGGTAACTTCACTTTCATACGATGAGTTTTTAGATATCAAGTATGACAGAACCTATCCAACTCCGCTTCGTTCTTTGCCATATGATGAAGAGAAGTTGCTCAATCAAGATCCTGGTCAATATACGAAATTAGAAAAATCGATCCGTCTGCTTAACAATTGGGATAGGAATACCAGAAAGGAAAGTGAAGTAGCCGTTCTGTTTTTATTGGCCAAAGATGCTCTATATCAACATTACAGAAAGCATGATGCCGTACAAGATATAGATTATATCAACGCCATAGATACTGCGACACATCAACTCATGAAAGCCTATGGGAAGATAGAAGTGCCACTTGGTGATTTTCAAAGACATAGAAGGGGAGATGTAGATATCCCGATAGGCGGAGGAGCAGATGTGATAGCAGCTATGTATAGTCGACCTGATAAAGATGGAAAGTATAAAGCATACGTCGGTGAGACTTATATACAGATGGTGAGATTTGACCCTGAGAAAGGGCCGATCATAGAGAGTATCAATGCTTATGGTAGCTCGGCTGAGGAGGACTCTGAGCACTTCACAGATCAGATGCAACTCTTTGCTGATCAGGAGCTAAAGCCGATGACATTGGACCTCGAAAAAGTCAAGAGAGACGCTGTGTATAGTTATCATCCTAAGTTAATCCTTAAGTGATGTAATAATTGACCCTGTATCGACAGTTATAGTGCATAATGGCAACCGCATCACTATATCACTTCTATAAAAGGGCTATGCTTTTTGTGTTGCTCATTACCGTACAAACATATCTTATAGCTCAAAAAGTATCTAAGGAAGGGACTCTAGAACTAAAAGATGGTACTCATCTTTCAGGTATTCTAATAGAGGAAGATGATCATATTGCAATAGTACTTGAGTCAGGAGATACTCTGGCCATTGATTATTATAGCATCGCATATATCAAACGCAATCTAGTTAGGCCCATACAAACGAATGTATCACATCATTTTGATGGAGCATTTTTCTCTTTAGGGTACAATCATTACCCCAACGACAAATTACCTTTAGAGTTGTCATTACTTGTAGGCAAAAGAATCAATAAGAGGGTTTCTTTCGGAGTCAATTTGCGATTGAGAAAGCATAAAACCCGTGGTAGATATACATATGTTAAGGCCCTTGATATCTATGCAGGATTTTATTCGAGATATTACTATACAAACTCGGAATTTAGAAGTTTTGTTGAAAGCTCATTGGGTTTAAGTGCTCCTTTTTTGAAATCCCAAAGTAACTATGGTTTAGATAGGAGAACCGGAGGTTTGCAAGGATCCTTGGGTATGGGCTTTCAGATATTGTCAACTTATAATTGGTCGTTCATCCTTAAAGGTGGTTTGACATATAGCCAAAGCGGGCTATTAAAAGTGGACTATGAAGCAGACATGAATGGAACTTTAATACCATCATCCAGTGAGCCTGAGAAAGTTTCTTTCAGCGATGCTTACCCGTATATAGCATTGGCCATAGAGTTTTAGTATTATTAGGTTGTCGACCCAACCTTTTAGAATGCTTATGCGTATATAGTCCTATGAAGCCCTTTACTCTTAAGTCTGTTCTTTTGGTCAGCTTTATGCTTTCGCAAATGCTACTTATAGCTCAAAACCAATCCAAAAAAAGTAGGGTAGAACTTAAAGATGGCAGCTTGCTCAATGGCGTCATCATTGAGGATACAGATTATCACATCATCTTGGTGATAGAGACTAGAGATACCTTGACGATCGGATATAAAAATATAGCAGGGATCGACCAAAACCGCCAGTGGCATCAACGCACAAAAGCAGAGCATGACTATGATGGATTGTTTGTAGAGCTCAGCCTAAATCAATATATACACAATGATGCTCCTTTTGATTTGTCTGTTACAGTTGGTAAGCGCTTGAATAAGAAGACTTCCATTGGTGTACAAGCGCGCTTTAGGCGACATGATGAGTTTGTAGGCGCTATCTACATAACTCCCGACTTTGGATATGGTGGAGCTTATCTGAGACAATACTGGTTAGAGAAGAAGGCTCGCTTTTTTACTGATGCTACGCTTGGTTATTCTGTAAGTACCAATAGTGGAACACAGTGTTGTACTATAAGAAGTGATTATAATGGCGGAGTACAAGCATCTCTCGGGGGCGGAGTCCAATTCGCTACAAATGGCCCTTTATCCTTGATTGTTAAAGGAGGTGTTACTTACAGTGAAACTTCGGGTGAGATTGTAACTATTGACAATCCAGTTACAACCTTTGAAAGTACATATAGTAAAGAGTACCTGATACCACATGTAGGTTTTGGCATAGAGTTTTAGTTAGAACTTTCTATTTTCTTTTATTTCTATTCTTATCAATTGAAGCTTCTTCAGTCTTTGAAGAACCTACGATTAATTGATTGATATCATTTATTTCCCCTTCGGTTAAGGCTCGCCACTTTCCTTTGGCGATACCATGTAATGAGACATTCATGATACGCGAACGTTTCAAACTCAGAACCTCATAACCCAGAAAGCCACACATCCTTCTGATCTGTCGATTGAGTCCTTGGGTTAAGATGATTTTAAAAGTTGTTTTATCCACCTTTGACACTTTACACTTTTTAGTTGTCGTACCTAAGATTGGGATGCCTCCGGCCATTCTTTTTATAAAGCGATCGGAGATCGGCAAGTCAGTCGTTACGATATACTCTTTTTCATGATTATTACCGGCTCTAAGTATCTTATTGACAATGTCTCCGTCATTTGTCAAAAAGATAAGCCCTTCAGAAGGTTTGTCTAATCTTCCTATCGGAAACAATCGCTCTGGATAACCGATGTAGTCTATGATGTTATTCTTCTCTTTGAGATCTGTAGTGCAGACGATGCCGCGTGGTTTATTAAACGCTATGTAAACAACTTTGGGCTTCTCAGAGAGCGGCTTGTTATCTATGCTCACGGTGTCGCCTTCAAATACGCGATTACCAAGCACAGCGACTTGACTATTGATTTTAACCCTTCCAGCTTTGATTATTTTGTCCGCTTCTCTTCTAGAGCACACACCTGTCTCGCTGATGTACTTGTTGAGACTTTTAGAGTTTTCGTTGGATCGATCCAAGAGAATGAATTATTTGTAAAAGTGGCAATTGCTTATGCTTTGAAGAATACAAATATGATCAATTAATCCCTTTTAATTTTAATATACTTTCTGGGCCACATGACATCAATATATCCAATATGCTAAGATCCCTTACAAAGCCATGTTCATGACTAAACACTTGTTCATAGACCACAGTAGGCATATCTGTTTGAGACATACTTTTGAGATGATAGTGATTCCTTTTGTCTACAGTGGTGTCTTGATAAGCTTTTTTGTAAGTCTCGCTTAGCTTGATGGTTACCGGCTCTCCAAGTTCAGCATTTACCCAATTGTAAAGGGCCAGATTTAGATCCCACAAGAACGGCCATTGTTGATCAAGGATCTTATAAAGGTCGTCTTTCAGATGCTCGAAGAAAGGTGCAGATCCATAGTTCGTACTGATCTGCTTCATTAATATCTGATGCCAAGGCGTCTCATAAGATATCCGTACGTCTTGGATCGGCATCTGACTATTCTTGCCACTGCGTAAGGGTATAGAAAAACTCATCTTACCTTGAGGTCCATTGAGGTGTATACGGTTACGAAAACTTCTCTTTTGATAGTGCTCATGTGCTTCAACCAAAAGAGTAGAATGTCTTACTATTGCAGACATCACTGGGATGGGCGGTAAGCACATTGTCTCTATCAAGATACTATCCATGAGATGCAATATTACAATATGCCAGCAAGCTATGCTAAGATAAGTTTTGACGATATATTGGATCGACTGATCGATATTGATCCAAGTCATGATCTTGATTGTATCGTCATCATTCCTGCTTATGCCGAGGAAGATGTATTAACGACGCTTGATTCCTTACAATTTTCTCTTGCTTCTTGGTCTAAAGAAGACGTGAGATCGAGTAGGCTAGAGGTCATCCTTCTCATCAACCAATCGGAAGGAGTTGATCCAGATATGGCCTCTATCAATGAAAGATCTTTTCAATCAGCCATAGGATATGACAGTCGAGACTTATGTCTGCATGTGATCTATATATACGATTGTCCACAGAAGAAAGCAGGGGTCGGTTTGGCTCGGAGATTGGCTATGGATGAAGCGGCTAAAAGACTGTTATCATTGGGTAGAAATCATGATGGACTGATCGTTAACCTTGACGCGGACTGCACTGTTTCTTCTAATTATCTCGCTGGGATCCGATCGTTCATGGATGATCAAGATCAAGTCGATCTTGCCAATATCCATATCGAGCACGATCTTTCAACTGCACTTAACGACAAAGCAAAAGATGCGATATTGGACTATGAACTTCACTTGCGCTACTTCATTGGGATGCAGAGATGGTTAGGCTTGCCTTATGCATGCCAGACCATCGGTAGTGCTTTTGTAGTACGCGCTGGTGTCTATGTTCAGATGGGTCGCATGAATACTCGAAAGGCGGGAGAAGATTTTTACTATATTCATAAGTTTACAAAGAAGGGCACAGTTGCAGATCTTAACAACGTAATAGTCTATCCATCGAGCCGTTCATCTTTTAGGGTTCATTTTGGTACAGGCAAAGCCGTCGCTGATATACTCTCAAATGATATGCCTTACAAAACATATCATCCGCAGAGTTTTTATGATTTATCAGCTCTCGTAAATGATGTAGATCGACTCTACCAAGAAGAGACAAACTTAGATAGATATCCCGATGCAGTTGCTACATATTTGAAAGGTCAGGATTTTGAAACCGTAATCGTCAAATTGAAATCTAACGCTCGATCTCTAAGAACTTTTCGAAAGGCCTTCTTTCAATGGTTTGACGCGTTTAGATTGATGAAGTATCTGCATGAAGCTCGTGATTCTACTTTTAGTAGTGTAGCAGTCTTGAGAGCGATAAAGCAGTCTGTCAAGGAGTTAGAAGTCCCTTTTGCAACGGATAAAGTCATAATGCTTTCTCGTCTAGCTCAAAAACACATCGATGATAATTATAATCAACTTCAGGAGTGAATTACGGCTTTAACTATTATGGTATTTCTCACCTTTTATAATTGTGAAAGCTCGATACACTTGTTCTATGATAAACATGCGGGCCATATCATGCGTCAAGGTGAGATGCGATAACGAGAGGGTATAGTCAGCTCTTTCTTTGAGTATCGGATGTGCACCATAAGCACCTGCGATGATGAAGACAACATTGCTGATTGATATGTTGAGCTTGTGTTGTATCCATTTGCTGAGTTCTTCTGAAGTCTTATGCTTGCCTAACTCATCAAGTAAAACCACATAGTCAGAAGAAGAGATTTTAGAAAGTATAAGCTGAGCTTCGACTTTTGTAATGTCTTCTTTTTTCTTAGATTTTTGCTTTGGGTCTTTGAGCTCCTTGACGGAGAAAGAGGTGTAATGCTTCAGCCTCTTTTTATAATCATCTATGATGTTGTTGTAGTGTTTGTTTTTGCTTTTTCCAAGCCACAAAAAGGATATGTTCATGATGGATTATCCTTTTGCAATTACAAGATCGTCCTTGTCTTCAACTATAGAAACAGATAGAGAAGCTAAGATCATAAATATACCTGCCAATACTATCGCATAGATCGCATGATTGTTAAAAAGATATTTCACAATTGGTCCTCCGATGAGCGCGCTAATGATTTGCGGAAGCGTGATGAAGAAGTTAAAGATGCCCATATAGATCCCCATCTTCTTTAGTGGTAGAGATCCTGCAAGTATCGCATATGGCATCGCCAAGATACTAGCCCAAGCTATCCCCACACCAACCATGGAAAGGATGAGCATCCAAGGTGCACTGCATAGATAAACCGACATCAATCCGAGTCCACCTAAAAATAGGCAAATAGCGTGTGTTCTTTTACGGCCTACCTTATCGGCGATCCTAGGTAGAAAAAATGCAAAAATTGCTGACACCAAATTATAAACACCAAAGATGATTCCGACCCAGTTTCCTGCATCTTGAAAAGCACTTGATGAAGAGTCGCCATAGTCCAAACCATAAACATGCTGTGCTATGGCAGGAGTAGAAAAGACCCACATTAGAAAGAGTGCGAACCAAGAGAAAAATTGAACCAATCCAAGTTGCATCATGGTCTTGGGCATATTAGAAAAGTCAGTAAAGATCTGCATGATACCTTTCTGCTCTTCTACTGGCACCTCTTCTGCTTCTTCATCAAAGGCAGCCACCTCTTCCGGTGAATATTCTGATGTCTTAGTGACCGTCCATATGATGGTGACCAATAGACAGATAGCTCCAATCACAAATGACCAAATGACGTTAGCAGGTACTGCACTTCCAACTGAGTCTTTGCTTATGCCAAAGAATTCAGCTAGAATATATGGTAGCCAAGAACCGACCACGGCACCGATACCTATTAAGACCGTTTGGATAGAGAAACCGGTAGTTCTTTGTTCGGATGGGAGTTTGTCTGCGACAAGGGCTCTGAATGGCTCCATCGCTATATTGAACGAAGCATCCATAATCATCAACATACCTGCGCCCACCCATATGGCAGGCATGACTGCTACGAACATATCAGCATTAGGCATTAACACTAAGCCTATGGATGCGATGATAGCACCAAATAAAAAGTAGGGTCTTCGCCTGCCCAGTCTCGTCCAAGTGTTATCACTATAATGACCGATGATCGGTTGTACAATCATACCGGTCAATGGAGCAACTAGCCAAAACCATGACAAGTGATGGACGTCTGCTCCAAATGATTGGAGAATCCTACTGGCATTGGCATTTTGAAGGGCAAAGCCCATTTGGATGCCCAAAAATCCGACACTCATATTGACAATCTCCGCAAAGGATAGACGAGGTTTTTTCATATTGATTATTTAATGCAACGACCGTCAGCCAAGATAGCCAAAGTTGACAAATGGGAAAGAAGACTTGATTGATACGACAAATGTCAGTAAATTAGCGACAAATACACAAGCATGGCTAAGGTGCAAGGTTCATATATCGTAGAAGAAGTAGCAGTAGCTTACAAAGCGAAGCAGTCATCTATTGACCTACAAGTCGTTATTGGTGGTGGTTTGGCTAGTGAGGTCGATAAGATAAGATTGTCGCGCACAGGTGTAACTCGCGAGAGCTTGGATATAGTTGCTGGCTATCTGGGTGTAAGCTTAGAGGGGCTCAGCCACCTTTTACATATCTCGTATAGGACTATCCAGCGCAAGAAGAAGAAGGAGCGTATGAGTGTGCATGTGTCAGAGCAAGTCATTGCCATTGCAGAGCTGATCAGGCGAGGTATAGAGGTGATGGAGACTGAGGCAGATCTTAAGGTTTGGCTACATACTGAGTTGCCTGGTTTAGATGGTCAGATGCCTATTTCATATTTAGATACTTCATTTGGCGTGACCATGTTACTTAAGATATTGGGTCGGATCGAGCACGGAGTATACTGATATGATTGTCTACAGGATCGCTAAGGATAAGTATATTGAAGACTTATCAGGCAAAGGAGCAGAGCTTTATGGCGGAAGATGGAATAGTGAAGGAAGACCTGTTCTTTATACTTCAGCATTTTTGTCTTTATCTGTATTAGAGCTATTAGCTAATCAAGTATGGCGACATGTCTCAAAGGGTTATAGTTACATCTCCATTGTTGTGCCTGATGACTTGATCTTGGATAAGTTCACTCCAGAAGATTTGCCTGTAGGTTGGAACAATCCCAGATATCACTCTGATACGCTTAGAATGGGAGATGGTTGGCTCAAGGCAAATGATTCTTTGGGACTCTGGGTGCCATCCGCAGTTCTGTCTCAAGAAAACAACCTCCTGCTCAATCCTGCACACAAGGATTATAAAAAGATAAAGATCAAAAAGGTCGCTGATCTCAAAATAGATCATAGAATATTAAATGTAACTTGAGCTTGAACTAACGAAATTCAAGTAGACATGAGGTTTTTAATCCTTGCACTTTGTGCATTTCAGATGATCAGTTGCAAGACATCATTTGCACAATTATCTGATCAAGAGATAACGAAAGCGGCGATACAATCAGTAGATCAATATAGAGCTTTACTCGCCTTGCCAAATGATGCAATCAATAAAGATGATATTGATAAAAACATAACTTGGTGTACTGCAGCACTTCAAGAAAGGAACTTCAAAACAGAGATGCTCTCAACTGCCACTGTCCCTGCATTGTATGCTCAATCTAATTCTTGGGACGAAGCTTTACCAACTGTTCTATTTTACTTTCATCTCGATGGACAATCAGTCGATCCACAATATTGGTATCAAGATGATCCTTATAAAGCCGTCCTGAAAGAGAGGGTAGAAGGAGAAGGTTGGGTTGACTTAGATTGGTCAGAGTTGAGTGTTGATACTTATGATCCAGACTGGTACATCTTCGCGCGTTCTGCTTCTGATTCTAAAAACAACTTTTCAACTTTGTTAGCGGCTCTTGATTTGATTAAAGGAGAGGATGGAAAACTACCATATAACTTAAAAATGATTTTAGACTTTGAAGAAGAGCGGAGCTCTCCCAGTCTACGAACAACCGTGATAACTTACAAAGAAAAACTGGCTGCAGATATGCTCGTGATCTTTGACGGACCGAGACACATCAGTAATCGGCCTACATTATCATTTGGAGCTCGCGGTATCGCTACCATGACCTTGACGACTTATGGACCCGTCTTTGCTCAGCACAGCGGACACTATGGCAACTATGCGCCTAATCCCGCACTAAAGTTGAGTAAGCTCCTAGCATCTATGAAAGATGATGAAGGCCGTGTGACGATCCCTGGCTATTATGATGGTATCACTATCGATGCAGCGACACAAGCTATCTTAGATCAAGTCCCAGATGACGAGAGAGTCATCCAAGCCAAGTTAGGGATTGCGACTACTGACAAAGTATCTGATTCTTATCAGAAAGCCTTACAATATCCGTCACTCAATATCAGAGGCATGGCATCAGGCTGGGTCGGTCAAGATGCAAGAACTATAGTGCCAGCTACTGCCACTGCAGAGATAGACTTAAGATTGGTGAAAGAAAGTGATCCTCACAGACTCATAGATCTGATAACCAAGCACATAGAAGGTAGAGGGTACTTTATCACAGATGCTAAGCCAACACAACGTGAGCGACTTACGCATCCACATATCTGTAGATTAGAATCCTCAGTGGCTTACAATGCCTTTCGAACAGACTTTGACTCAGATATAGGCCGCTGGCTAACGCACGCCATGGAGCGGGCTTTTGGTGAGACTCCGATTAGACACCGTACTTCTGGAGGTTCGATTCCGATATCTCCATTTGTGGAAACGTTAGGAGTGCCTGCTGTCTCCGTACCTATGGCCAACAGAGATAACAACCAGCACAGTCCCAATGAAAATGTCAGATTGGGCAACTACATCGATGGTGTCAAGACGATGTACTATATCATGACCACTCCAATCAAGTAAAGTCGCGCTACTTGACCAGTCGCGTCTCTGGGTAGGTGTTGAACCATGCGAACCAAAACACATTGTGTGTAGAAGCACGCTCTAATTGTGTGCCATCATCTAGTGATATATAATCCTCATGGACATTCCATACATGTCCACTACTGTCTGTCAATACTTTCTTTTTATAACTTTTGAATGAGCGGCCATCGTTTTTATAAGCGCGCGACCCTCCTTTACTATCCGTTATAATTACAAATTGTTCACTGCCGATCTGATCTTGATACAAACTGTTCTTTTTTAAAAACTTAGTGGATATAGCCAGAGGATCATTTTTATAATCTGTACTTCTGATGATAAATACCTCTTGTTTGTTTGCCAGTCTACGATCATTGAGTGGGACTGGAAACATGAGTTCATCAGTTGCATAGTAATCTCGATAAGCAGCCCCCGTCGAATAGTCTCGACGATGTCCAGTACGTAGACTTAAGACTAGAGTCTCAGGATGTGATTGCCTCCATTCTTTCCAAGTAGATGTGATCACTGGGTAGGTGTTGAGTGTGATGCCTTTATCAACTAGTGGGCCGATGACTGGTTGGCCTTCTATAGTGTTCCATAGAGACTGAGTGGCTTTATCATACATTAGTTTATTAGATCGATATAAGAAACCAGATGTACCTAAGTCATGTGAGACACCATTGTACTCAGTATCATATGCGATGACCGTACCACAAAGTGTACAGTAGACACCTGCGATCCGCTTGCCTCCGATATTGTCTACTACCATCTCATGCCATGCTAATATCCGTTGTGGATAAGCTCTCGCTTCGCCATTGATCACTATGCCAAATACGAGATCATTCTCGGCCATATAGGTTGCTTCTGCAGCTTCTAACATAAAGGGATCTCTAAGAGGAGGGATGCCATCTTGTTCTACGCCACCCCACAAGACTTCGTCTAACCTTATCTTTACATTGTCTCCTCGATTCTTAAAGTATCGGCTAAACCGAGTATCTAAGTTTTTCAATAACCGCGCTTTGAAATCAGAATACTCAGGAGGGTAGTTGGGCTCCATGGTCCAAACCCATTGCCACCATTCATATGGGTTGGATCCGATGTTTTGTCCTGTCTTATCTTCTAATATATCGACGATACGTTTTCTCTTTTTTGGAGATCTCGCTGCGAGCATCAACTCAATCAGCGGTGCGATGTTGGTGTCATTCCAATTAGAACGTACATGTTGTTCGGCTTTATCGGCGACTTGATCGTCTACGCTGATCAATTGGTATAACTCATCTAAAACCTTGGCTTCTGAGTATTGAGCTAAGAGGAGAGAGCAAAAAGAAAGTAGGATTGTGGTTATGATGATTTTTCTCATATCTCAATATTAGACCTTCCCAACTTTCAAAGCTGTTTCTTAAGTATTGCGTAACATTTTCATGTCATAGAGAAGACGCCTTTCTAAAATCCAGAGAAGGATAATAGCCGTGTGAGGAAGATGTTGAGACTCTCTGGATATGCTATGAGTATAAAAAAGATACCATAGAGGGCTCCATATAGATGTGCAAGATGGTCGATGTTATCACGTCCTTTGTTGCTCGCCCAAGAGCTGTATCCTATGTATAAGACGGCCATAATGATCGCTGGTAGAGGTGGCCATAAAAACATTTGCCAAGGATCTAAAAAGGCATAAATGAAGACGATAGCAGAGGTCACCCCTGAAGCACCTACACTACTGAATCTACTGTTGTCGCCATGCTTGAAGAAGGTTCCCATATTGGCAACGACAATTGCTGTAAGGTAGAATACTACATAGATCATGTTACCTATAAATGTGCCATATAGATGAGTGAGCAGCTCCTCCACAATCTGTCCAAATTGGAAAAGTACAAACATATTAATAGCCAGATGAGGAAAGCTGCCATGTACAAAACCCGCACTGACTAAGCGATGATACTCACCGTGATTGCGCTCTAAGAATGGATGATGACATAGCTTGTTGAGCAACTGTGGTTGATTGAGCGCAAAGTATGAGATTGCACATGTGATTATAACGATGCCTATGGTGATCATTTATATGATTTAGTAAGTGATGGTTGAAGCTTGCAAAGATATCATTGATCTATACAATAGATGGTATATTAAGCAGGGCCCTACTTCTTGCGAAGTAGAGCCCTGCCTTGTATCTAACAAATCTTCTCTTGATTATCCTTTATTGATCTTCTTAAGGTGATCTAAGCCATCTATATTAAGTTGCTCGGTGAGCTTAGCAAGATCTTTAAGGTTGATTTTGCCGTCCATATGGATAAACACATTTTGTGTATCCTCTCTTACGATCAGTAGTAAGCCATTGACTACTCCATCTTCAGAAGTTGGATTAGTAAACAGATCCACTCTTTCGCCTCCATCTTTGACAGAGATGAGGTTCTCCATAGAGGTACTACTTGCTAGACCTTTGATCTCTTTATACTCTTCATAAGTGCCGCTATCCTCATTGATATAGACTTTTACCTTGTTGATGTTGCTGATCAAGTCTTTGATCGCTCTCTCATCATCTCCGAGATCCACATCAAATGATGCGAACATCTTAAACATCTCTCTATTGATGGTGATAACTCCGTAGTCGTCTCCATCTTCTAGCTTTTCTAAGAAGCTGGCTATGTTCTGCGCCTGCATCGAGAATGCTAAAAAAGATATCGCTAAAATTATACTGAACTTTTTCATAACTATTAATTGTCTTGGTGATTATTAATTTTTAAAAATGAATGTTTTATCAAGATGTGCAATGTTTTCTCTTATAACTGCTTTGCTCTTTCCCATCTTACCATTGAGTAGTGCAAATGCTTCTTTTGTAATTTCCATAGCTAATTCTGGGTCATCTATAACGACTTCGTTATTAGCCTTATTCATTTGGTTCATGCCAAACCACGATACCATTAATACAAGACCAACTGCTGCTATCGATAGCAATTTCATGGTCCATCTATTCTTACTAGCTTGAGGCATCTGGACTGTCTTACTGTAAGTTACAGTTTGCTCTTGCTTCATGAAAGAGAATAGTGCTGACTCTGGTGAGCTGATATCACGCTTTGAGCTATAGTGATCTCTGAGGATCTGTTCTTCCTTCAGCGTGGTTGCTCCTGCCCAGTATTTCTCGGTCAGAGAAGCTATGTTTTTTACTTCTTTCATGCGTATATGCTTGTCAGTTTATGTCTTAATGTTATTCTCGCTCTATGTAAGTATACCTTTACTTTGTCATTGCTGAAGCCCGTGATATCTGCTATCTCTTGATACGTATATCCCTCTACATCTCTCAGGTGTATCACCTGCTGTTGCGCCTCTGGTAGTTCATTGATTGCCTCTTTGATTATCTGCATAGTGTCATCGCTTTGTAGCGCTCTATACGGAGTCATCTGATCGTCAGAGATATTACGGTGATCATCTACATCATCCAGGATCACTTTCTTCTTTCTGAGTTTATCCAGAGACAGGTTTCGCGTGACGGTCATACACCATGCTTCCTTATTCTCTACCTTTTCCAGATGCTCTTTCTTCTGCCATACCTTTATAAGGACTTCTTGGATGACATCTTCTGCTGCCATCTTGTTACCGACGATACGTAGCGCATATCGATATAATTTGTCCTTTATGGGTAATACAGCTTCCAGCACTTTTTAACGTATTATATATTGCAGACGCAGATATGCGTTACTTTGTTACACAATAACTCAAATATCAGAGGACAGATTGAGATTTAAGGTACTAGATCGATTATTTTTTAAGGGTTTTATAGGTCCATGCGTCTTGGCGTTCTTTATCGTCGAGTTCGTATTGATGATGCAGCGGCTGTGGAAAGAGATAGATAAGATCCTGGGTAAGGGTTATGGTCCATTGGATTTTGTGGAGCTGATGTATTACTTTTCTTTAGTGATGATACCACTGGCATTACCGCTGACTATACTGCTGAGCAGTGTGATGGTCTATGGTGACATGGCAGAGAAGTATGAGCTCTCCAGTGCTAAGTCAGCTGGGATATCTTTTATCCGCTTATTGATGCCAGGGTTTGTTGTAGCTACAGGCGTATTTTTCTTTTCGATACTTGCGTCAAATGTTATAAAGCCTTCAGTCAATCGGAGCTTTGAGAAAAAGATGAGGGATATGAAGACCAACAGCCTCACATTTGCCTTTGATGAAAAGATATTCAACAGAGAGTTCAAGGACTTTTCGATTAGGGTAGGCAAGAAGTATGACGATGGGAGAACGTTGGATGACATCATGATATATGATCATACTGATCAAGATAATAGTGTGTATCATATGACAAGAGCTAAGCATGGAGAGATGTACACCTCCTCTGATCGCAAATATCTCGTCATGGACCTCAAAGATGGCTATCAAGTCAAAGAAGTAAGAGGGCAATCTGCAGTTAGAAACCATAAGGGTTTCAATAGTTATGCAAGGCCGATGATGAGGATCAAGTTTGCCAATCTGCGTAAGGTCTTTAACCTCGCAGAAATGCTCGACAACAGTATCGTCAATATCTCTTATAAAGAGTACGATATGATGAATACTTCAGAGCTCCTAACTGTCATTGACTCTATGAGTATCTCTGCCCAAGAAGTGAGAGATAAGAATCGACATAATTTTAACATTCTTAAAAATCCACTTACAGATACCACAGCTCGAACTGAAGAAATGTTGGAGATGACAAAAGCGGAGTCTAACAACATCACTAAAAAGATAGAGTTGGCAGCTAAGAAAAAAGGACTTAAGAAAAGATTTTCTAAAAAGCCAATGATCAAAAAAGATAATTTTTCTACTCCGGACTCTCTGATTTCAATAAAAACTGATTGGATAAAAGAAGAGGTATCTTCCATCATGGATGTCATCACCGTAAAGAACAAAAAGAAGTTGCTGGAGCTTAGTCAGAAGAATGCATATGCTCTATCAAGTTTTAATGGAAACAATAAAAACGAAGTAACGGTTATCGATAGGACAAAGGCGAGATACGTCTTTAGTCTACATCAGATATATTCTCGTGCGTTAGTTTGTATTATTTTTCTATTTATAGGAGCACCAGCTGGAGCCATTGTTAAAAAAGGTGGGTTTGGATATCCTTTACTAATTGCCATTGGTTTTTATATCACTTTTGTAATGTCAGATATCATTGGGAAGAAGTTGATGGGCAGTGGGGCCCTCTCTCCTGAGGCAGGTGCTTGGTTGCCATGTCTTATTTTGATTCCATTTGCCGTTTATCTTTCTTGGCGAGCACTCAATGATAGTAAGCCCATCATTATTCCATTTATAAAAAGTATCTTGAAGAGAGGTTTCGGCCGGATGGTTAGAACGGGTAGTTAATTGCAAAGTTTACATTGCCCAGCAGATTGTTTTGGTTCCAGATGATATGTGAGTTGGTCTCCGGATCCGCAAAGGGACTCCTAAGTTTATACCCAAAATCAAATCGCAATAAGAAGTAATCAAAATCTGCTCTCAGTCCATAGCCTACGCTCATGGCTATCTCATCCAGAAAGCTACTGCTGAGTTTTGAGCCTATGCGGGTAGGGTCATTTCTAAGTGTCCATACATTGCCTGCGTCTGCAAACAGAGTGCCTTCCCAAAACCAGAATAAGTCAAAGCGATATTCGAGATTCATCTCTAACTTAAAGTCACCTGTCTGAAAGAAAGGTTGATTGTCGATGGGATTTAAAACGAGGTCGCTATAGGCGCCAGGCCCTAGCTCACGGAGCTGCCATCCTCTCAGGCTATTGGGACCTCCAACAAAGAATGACTTAACAAATGGGACTACCTGGTCTTCTCCAGTGTTGATGTTGCCATATGGGATAGCAATCCCAACATTGAATCGAGCTGCAAATGTGGATCGATCTTTTATCTTTTTATAATATCGGATATCGCTTTCTAATCTTACAAAGTTGGCAAAGTTGAGCCCACCTATTCGCCATGTATCATCGTAGCTAGATAAAAGATTGACACTTTTATTTAAGAGCCAGTTTTCTAATCCAGATACTTCCAAGTTGCCTATAAAGGCAAAGTATGATCCTCGAGGAGTGGTCTTTGATTGTCTAAAGATGTTGAGTTCTTTAAATATAAAACCTGTGAACAAGTAATCACTAAAACTTTTTTCTAATAGCGGGTTGTCGTCGAGTATGCTTCCTTGAAAGTTAGGATCTATCTCAGTGTCCAAAACATTGATGCCCACCTGTGTCCAGATATAGCGATTGTATTCATCTGGTTGAAACTTGTAAGACCATGCCGCATTCACAGTATTGAGTCTGTAAGCTGCAAATATATCTGTAACACCAAAACTAAACTCTACATCGGTATTGCCATAAAGATTTAGATTCTTATATGACTTGTCAGTGATGAGCCCTACTTTATTGAGAAAAGGGGATAGCTTGATGATATCTACGATGTGCGGGATAGAAAATGAATTGTTCGCTTGTATACTAAACGTGTTGGCTCTAAAAGATGGAATCTGAAATTCAAAAGTTCCCTCTAATCCAAAACTATGTGCGATTGCTTTTCTTTTAAAGTTGCGATTAGTCCAACCTATGTTACCTCCAAATCCAAACAGATCTTGAGATTGCACACTTGGCGTTTGATTGAGCAAAGAGTAAAACAAGTTAGCTCCCATATCAAAAGCCCACTTGTGCTTAAGTGGTGTTAGATATATATCAAAATCGTAGATCGTATCAGCAAGAACACTTCTCTTTGGATCAAGCTGCACAAACCGATAAGGGCTAAGTCTAGAAAGTGTTCTGTTGGTTAGCAGTTGGTTTCTCTTTGCGTATAGTTCTCCTTCTTTCAGCGATAAGACTTTTTCTATACTGGCTGGTGCTACTATAAAGTCTTCAGTCTTGGCATAATACTTTCGATCTTCTGAAGTGTCCACTCTTTCAAATTGTGGATCTGTACCTGCTATATGTTCTGTATATACATTGATCTCACCGATTCGATATTGCTGGTGGCTGTCTCTATTGAGCGGATTGTATACATAGATTTTTACTGGGACTTGATGACTAGAACTATCCCCTCTGAATTCTATAAAGTTAGGATTGAATTCTGCATATCCGTTGTTTTGAGCTAGCTCAACAAGTCGACGTTCTTCAATATCGAATGTAGAAGCATCAAGTGGGTCTCCAACATTGATCTTGCGGTTGTTATCGTAGAGTGAGAACAACTCTGCTAACTCAGGATCTTGACTCTCAAGTTCGATAGAGCTGATATAATATCGCTCACCTAAGTCGATCATATAAGTGACCTCGACTTTATTCTTTTTAAACTTCTCAACATAGGAGACTTTGGCCTCATAGAAACCTTTTCTGTTTCTCAAGTATTGCTCCATAGAAGATGCACTCTCTTCTGTAAGCACTTGCTTATATAGTGTAAAGGGAGAGCCCCATGTCCTAGGATTGAGCCATATCTTTTTTACAGGTTTTTGCTTTAGTAGACCTCTTAAGTCGCTCTTAAGGAGGATTTTATTGACGAGCTTATCTTTAGTATTGACTTTATAAAAGTTCTTGATCAAAGCAAACTCTTCTTCTTGTAAGTGTTTGGTCGATCCGCAACTGGATATGATGAGCACGCTAATTAAGATATATGCTACCTTTACCATGTTCCACCGCCACTGATTATAAGTCTTTATGGTATCCAAGTCTTCGATTAAGTTCGTTCAGTCACTTAAGCTGAAAAAGTATAGACAAAAGTATAACTTATTCGTCGTAGAAGGAGAGAAGTCTGTGCGCTCTTTATTAAGCCAAGATGCTTCTTCTCTTCATCAACTATATGCAATATCATCATGGTTGGATTCAATAGATACTAGGGTTAATCCTAGGTTGGTCCAATCTTGTACTAAAGAAGAGTTAAAAAAGCTGTCTCTGCTTACTAATCCGCTTGATGCCTTGGCATTATGGAAGATACCTGAGCATAGCGGTGACGAACTCGCGGGGGCCAAGAAGGTCATATATCTGGATGATGTCCAAGACCCGGGAAATATGGGATCAATCATAAGGATTGCGGATTGGTATGGCGTCGACTGTGTGATTAGATCTGTTGATAGTGCAGACTTTTACAACCCCAAGGTGGTGCAAGCTACCATGGGGAGTATAGGCCATGTTCGATTATTGACCATGAGCAAAGATGATTTTGGAACTGAGCTATCAGCATTTCATAAGATTGGTGCTGACCTCAATGGTCGTACTCACAGTCATATCAAGACCGATCGCTTATGTCTGGTCATCGGTAACGAAGGTCATGGCATCTCAACAGCTGTTCTGTCTGCTTTAGATGAGCGTATACATATAGTGGGAGCTTCTAATAGGACAGCAGAGTCCCTCAATGCTGCTGTGGCATCCGGGATATTAAGTCATATGATATTTGGCGAAAGCCTCGATAAAAAAGAATAGCAGCTATCGCTATAGAAGTCCTTTAACTGCCTCTTCAAGATTACGTCTTGGGTTGATCGCAGCGATCTTACCATCACGATCTAACAAGAAGGTGCGAGGTATGCTCGATACGCCGTAAGTCGCGGCAGCTTGAGATTGCCAGTATTTGAGGTCACTCACATGCCAATCCCACTTAAGGTTATCCTTCTCGATTGCCTTTATCCATCTATCACGTTGTCTATCAAGTGATACACTATATACTGTAAATCCCTCTGGCTTATACTTGTCATAGACACGCACTACATTAGGATTCTCTCGTCTGCATGGTCCACACCAACTAGCCCAGAAGTCCAACAGAACAACTTGACCTTTGAGGTCGGATAGCTTCATATCTTTTCCATTGACGCTCGGGAGTGCGATATCTGGCGCTTCTTCACCAACCCTCACCTTAGCTAATGCTTGTTGCTTAGCCAACTCGCGTGTCATCGAGGCTGCAAATCCTTCATACTGAGGAGAAACATCAAGATCTGGGTAGGCTGCAGTTAATTTTTTGCTGATGTTTTCATGAAGTGGCGCTTCTGTCATTTGTGTAAAACGCTGCGTACCGATCATCATAGCCACAAGTGGATCTGCTTCATTTTGTACATAAGTCTTGAGACTAGCCAATGGTAACGACCCATTGATATTGTCTTTTATTTTAGCGGTATAGGCTTCTGATAAAGGAGAACCTGTAAGTCCATAAGTAAACTTAGATATATCGCTCAGGGTTCCTGATATATTGATATCAGTCTCTGTTCCATTGAGGATCAAGAAGACTGACTTGGCTCCTATTCTTACGCGATAAGTACCGACTGTAGGCTTCTCTTCAAGTGATATCGAAAAGTTGCCGCTCGCATCGGCAGTGCCTCTTGCTACGATACTATTAGTGTTAGAGATGGGCTCTACCTTATCGAAGTAAACTGATAAGTTTTGAGCGTCACTAATGGCTCCGTTGATATTGAAAGCACCTTGCTGGCAAGAGCTCGTTAACAAAACAACTGCTAATAAGAGAACGTATGATAATTGCTTCATGATAAAGTTCTGACTAAGATTATTGCTAATAACGATATAGAAACGCAAAATTAATCATTTTCATACATCTGGATTAGATAAGATATGTATCCAATTGGACAAGAGCCTATTGTCATACGAGTCGATTGATCAAAAAGAATAAAACCAAGAAAATCCACAAACCATCTAAAAAATGCCAGTAAACGCTTAGTACTGTCAATCGTCTCTTCTTATCGGGGTCAGATAAATACACCAAAACACTGGCTGGCTCGACTAATCGCTTACGAGCATCATAGATAAAATAGCCTAAAAATGGTATCCCTGCAATCACGTGCAAAAAGTGAATCCCGCTGATCACATATAGATATGAGCCGAGGTTACTCCCTGCGATAGCTATGTTCATCTCTAACATCTGTTGCCATGCGATGATCTGAAAGATTAAGAAAATGATGGTCAAGCCAAATACAACCCAAAGCAAAACCTTGTAAGTCCGAGTCTGATCATTAAGATAGGCTCTTTTGGTGCGTACCAACAAGATGCTTGCAGCAACTAAGAATACAGTATTGATAAAAAACAGGGGAGGCAGCTCGACTGGAGGTAATCCATTTTGAACACGCGAATAAATATATGCCACTGAAAATCCTACGAATAATGACGTAACACCGGCTAATACCAATGTGATGATTATATACAGCGGATGTATAAGAAAGTTACGTTCTTCGGCCACAATTGTAAAAACAGTCGAAGCAGTATTTAGTTTGTCAGATAAGTAGATATATTTAGAAGAGATTAGAGCATCAATACATAAGCATTAACAAAAGATAAAGCATAACGCTATCGAAAAAGCTATCAGACCACCAAGAACATGGATAAGAGATACCTCTGTGGTGTTAAAATATGCAAAAGAGGCTCCCGATTTTATAGATAAGCATAAACTATGGAAAGGACTTGCGCACTATTCATGGGTGATTAAAGGCATAGTTGTTATAGCTGCGATAACAGGATTGTATACTGTATCCTTTATCGCTGACTTGTTCACAGGAGATGTGAGTATCACTCAAAACTCTTTGATGGCCTCTTTTTCAAGTTTTTCATTAGATGGGATAGCTGACTTCTTTGGAGGAAGTATGAAGTATATCCTACTAGCTGTTGTTGAAGTGATCATCTTTCACTTCACGCGTCGTACCATGATGATTGTGACTGGCCGTCCGATTGACACTTCATGGGATACTTTTGTAAAAGCTGAAAAGAGGATGATCGCGGTCATTTTTGTAGCCTTTGGTCTTGAGAAGGCTTTTGGCTTTGGTTGGTCTATCTTCTCAGGTATCTTTGGTTTTGATTCTTTAGAACCTGTATTTATGGTTTTGATTCAAAGCTTCTATCTCGGATTTGCGATCATTGATAATTACAATGAGCTATACGATATGTCTATAAAGCAGAGCCATAGATTTACTTGGCACTATGCACCTGTGGCTCTTGTTGTAGGAGGTATGCTTAATCTCATGCTGTATGTACCTTTCCTAGGTGTTTTGATTGGTCCGATCGTCTGTGCTGTTGTAGCCACATTAACAATGCACTTTATCAATAATCAAGACAATGGTGTCGCTTGGGTCTTTGTAGAAAAGAAGAAGACAATAAAGAAAGCTAAGAGGAAGGCAAATGGACAAAACTAGATGAGCTTTGCCCAAGAGATAATTGAGCTACTCAAAGAAGCAGGTGATCCAGAGAGAGCGCCCGCAATGATGGATTACATGCGAGGACAGTTTGAGTTTTACGGTGTCTCTGCACCCAATCGAAAAGCGGTCTGTAAAGTACATTTTGCTCTTTCAAAGAAGTTGGATCACGACACCATGATTGAGCAAGTCGATCTATTATGGCAGGAGGATGCCAGAGAGTGTCAGCATGCAGCGGTTGATATTTTAATTAAAAACAAGAAGCGTTTGATCCCATCTGATATGGAGTATCTGCATAACTGGATTATACAAAAGTCATGGTGGGATACCGTTGACTTTCTCGCTTCTCATATGGTAGGAGAGTTGCTAAATAAATATCCACAATTAGAAAAAGAATATATCCAATCATGGCTAACGAGTGAAAACATGTGGCTCAACAGAACTTGCCTGATCTATCAGCTCAAGTATGGTCGTGATACTGATTTTGAAAAACAGAAGTCTTATATAAAAGCCCTGTCGCATGATCAAGAGTTTTTCATCCAGAAGGCTATCGGATGGTCGTTGCGTCAGTACAGCAAGTTAGAACCTACCTTGGTCAAATCATTTGTCCAAGAGGTTGGCCTTACCGGATTGGCCAAGCGCGAGGCACTAAAGTATGTGGATAGCTGATGATAAAGAGGTGCAATGCGATTGTTGACTTTTCAGGACAAATGCGCTATATTTGGATTAAATGTCTATAGTCATGGGTTTCCTAAAAGAGTCAATAGATAAAGAGTTATCCCGAGGATTAAGCTCCATTATTATGGAGTCCTCTGCTCCATATCTATCTAAGAAGAAGATTATTCTGCATAGTATCAGGGAGTTGCTTGATGATAAGTTGCTGCTTTCCCTCGTTATCAAACAAGGGTTGTCATATGATATGTATGACATCATACAAGAGCATGCACCATTTTCAGAAGCTGATTGGTCTGAGTTTTTAGGCTTGTCCATTAAGTCGCTACAGAGATATAAGAGAGAGAGGCGGGCCTTTAAGCCGCTGCAGTCAGAGAAGATTTTGGAGCTGACAGAAGTTACCTATTTGGGGCTGGACATCTTTGGAGATCTACAGAAGTTTAAGCTTTGGCTAAGTACCCCAAGCTTTGCACTGGGTAGTCTAAAACCTATCTCACTATTAAGCGATTCGTATGGTAAAGACTTAGTCATATCTGAGCTAGTGAGGATAGATCATGGAGTATTTGTCTAAGTGAAAGTCTTTCGATTAACAAGACAAAAGTATTCTTCCGTATTGTCTGGTGTTGGTGCTTCGATCAAAGGTGGCAGGTGGAACTCCATAGGAACAGAACTGATCTACACTGCCGAGAATAGATCTTTAGCAATGGCTGAAATAGCCGTGCATTTCAGTATTGCAACCATGCCAGATGATTATGTGATGCTAACGATAGATTGTCCTGATCCTTTACCCATAAAGATCATTAACAAAGAACAATTACCTGAAAACTGGAATTCGTTTCCTGCAATACTGAAAACGCAAAAAATCGGAGATGATTTTGTCTGGAAGAATCAGTTTCCTATTTGTAAGATTCCATCCGTCGTGACTCAAGGTGATTATAACTATCTTATCAACCCAAGACATCAAGAGTTTCATCTAATAAAGATCACTCAAAAAGAGAGTTTTAGATTTGATAGGAGATTGTTTTAAGTCTCGATAACTGAGTTATTACAAAAACGACCCGCTATAACCAATGTAGTTATGTGGAGTGATCTCTAGCAATTCCATTCTTACAGATTCTGAGACATCTAACTCTTTTATAAATTGTATAAAATCATCCTTACCGAGTTTTCCTTTTCCTCTAGAGAAAGCTTTGAGTAGTTCATATGGCTTGTCAAAGCCTTCTCGTCTTAGTATAGTTTGGATACCTTCTGAAACTACAGCCCAAGCTTTTGTAAGATCGTCATGGATGACTTGCTCGTTGACTTCTAACTTGCTTATGCCTTTGAGCAGACTATGACAAGCAATGAGGATATGCGCCAATGGAACACCGATGTTACGTGTAACGGTGCTATCCGTGAGGTCTCTTTGCAATCTTGAGATAGGAAGTTTTCTTGATAAGTATTCTAATAGTGCGTTAGCAACTCCCAAGTTGCCTTCGGCATTTTCAAAGTCTATAGGATTAACTTTATGAGGCATAGCAGAGCTGCCGACTTCGTTGGCTACCACTTTTTGTTTGAAGTAGTCTCGTGACACATAAGTCCATATGTCTTGTGCAAAATCAATCAAGATAACATTGATCCGACTCATGATCTGAAACACTTCAGCCATGTTGTCATATTGATCGATCTGCGTGGTGTACTGTTGTCTACTCAATCCAAGCCCTGATATAAAGGTATCGATAGACGCAGGCCAATTGATATCTGGATATGCGATTTTATGAGCATTAAAGTTTCCAGTTGCTCCTCCAAACTTTGCTTCGTATGGATGGTTTTCTAATTTGGTTAATTGCTTTTGTAGTCTATCTACGTATACCATCATCTCTTTGCCGAGCGAGGTGGGAGAGGCTGCTTGTCCATGTGTTCTGGCAAGAAGTGGGATGTGGATGTAGCTCTTGCTCATGTTATGAATCGCATCGCCTACCTTTTTTAGATAAGGTAGTATCACCTCATTGACTCCTGACATCAACATCAGTGGTATAGCAGTGTTGTTGATATCTTGAGATGTTAATCCAAAATGAACAAACTCTATATGCGCCTTAGCAACATGTTCTTCTGATCTTTCTTTTATAAAGTATTCGACCGCCTTAACATCATGATTGGTGACGGATTCTATCTTCTTTACAGCAGTGGCATCATCAGAATTAAAATCATCTACTAATCCATTGATATGCCTTTGTTCAGCTTCGCTTAGCTGTATCAATCCAATCGAAGAGAGATGACTCAAGTACTTAACTTCTACAAGGATGCGGTATTTTATAAGTGCTTCTTCTGAGAAGTATTTTTGCAAGCTCTCTGTCTTCTTGCTATAACGGCCATCTATAGGAGATATGGCATTGATCATAATTAGTCCTCTTTCTCTTTTCTTAATATATAACGATATGTATCCATCTGGGATCTGGTCAAGACATGGTCCTTGTCCTTTACGTACTTGTTGACTTTGCCTTCATTGAGCTGTCTTGCCTTTACATTGTCTGATAGTTGAAGGTCCATCAGTATTTGCAAGTGGTTTTTTATGTCTTCTTGATAGATGGGAACAAATATCTCCACTCTTCTATTTAGATTGCGATACATCCAGTCTGCAGAAGAGATGAAGTATTTTGGTTTACCATTATTATGAAAGATGACAACACGAGCATGCTCTAAGAAGCGATCGACGATACTGATGCCTTTTATGTTTTCACTGATACCTTTTGCTCCAGGCACTAGAGAGCAGATACCTCTTACAATCAGATTGATTATTACTCCTTTTTGACTGGCCTCATAAAGTATCTTGATCATCTTAGGATCCTGAAGACTGTTGAGCTTGAGCGTTATTTTAGCTTCTTTACCCTCCTTGGCATTTTTAACTTCGGATTTTACTAAATCGATAATTTTCTCATTTAGATTGAAAAGGCCTACACCAAGATGCTGAAATGAAATCCCTTTTCTATTCTTGCTTTCCAAGTAATTAAAAAGCTTTACACTCTCAAATGTTAACCTAATATCTTTTGTGAAAACACCAAGATCAGAATAGACATTTGCAGTCCCCTCATGGAAGTTGCCAGTACTTAGATAAGCATAAGTGCTATTCTTACCTTTTTCATTTCGGATGACTAGAGCCATCTTGGCATGTACCTTGATACCCGGTATGCTATAGAGTACTTTGACTCCTGCTTTTTGTAATTTCTCTCCCCACTTGATATTGGCTATCTCATCAAATCGCGCTTTGATTTCTATAAAGGCCGTTACTTGTTTTCCTTTTTTTGCCGCCTTGATCAAAGCCTCCATGATCCTACTTTTGGAGGCAACTCTATATTGTACAATCTTGATGTGAGAGACATTAGGATCCATAGCTGCCTCTTCAAAAAATCTTACGACAGCTTCATAAGAGTGATAGGGTGGATGTATGAGATAATCTCTTTTGGATATAGCATCAAATATGTTTTTACTATCCTCCAAGTTATTCATCGGGATAGGAGCGAGGCTTGGTTCTTTTAAATGCTTGTGACCAAATATAGGAAAAGAGAAAAAATCGGCATTGTTGTGATATCTTCCTTCGGGTAGTAGATCGTACTTGCTCAGCTCAAAAACATCCATGAGATATGACAGCATCTCTCTTGGCATCTCTCTATCATAAACCAATCGTGATGCAGGTCCTATATCTCTCTTAGCGAGACTCTTACGAATCTTCTCAAGTAGATCTCCTTCAAACTCATCATCTATATATAACTCAGCATCGCGAGTGAGCTTTATAGAATAAGTCTGGAGGATCTCATAACCGGGAAAGATCAAGGGTATACTATATCTTACAACATCATCCAGCATGATTACGTAATGCTCATCTGACAGTTCACTTGGTAAGATGACAAAGCGGTCTACGTGATCAGAAGGCACTTTTACAGTTGCGTACTGGACTTCTTTGGTCTTTTTGTCTTTCAAGTGAAGAGCCAGGTAGAGAGAACCATTGTTTAAAAATGGCTTGATCTTGTCTTCTATAAGCAGTACTGGCTGTACAAATGGCAGAAGCTTCTCTTCAAAGAACTCATCGATAAAGAGTTTCTGTTTATCGGTAAGCTCTTGACGTCTTATAAGATGGATGCCGTGTTTTTTAAAACGAGGGATTAGATCCTTAAAGAAGATAGCACTAAACTCCAACTGTTGCTGATTGACCTTATCAAGAAGAACGTTCAGCAGTTCTGCTGGGTTATAATCGAGCGTCTTTCTGGTTTTCTTTCCTGTTCTATGCAGATTCCTATGATTGGCAACTCGTACCCTAAAAAATTCATCAAGGTTAGAAGAGTAGATAGCCATAAACTTGAGCCGCTCAAAAAGGGGCAAGTTTTTGTCCTTGGCCTCCTGTAAGACTCTATAGTTAAAGTCTAACCAGCTAATATCTCTTTGTATAAAGGGCTGCTCAGTATCCATCCTCCTGCTTAGTGATTCTTAAGTACAAAGAAACTAATTAAAAGAGGATGCACATTGTATATGACCACATAGTTCTACCAATTGTATAATTTCGCGGTTCATCATAGAAAGAGGAAGATTATGAAAAGAAAAAACATCGCAGCTGCTAATTGGAAGATGAATACTACTGTCCAAGAGGGAGTAGCACTGATGAACGAACTATGTGCTCAAGATCTTGATAAAGGAGCTCAAGTCGTAGTATGCGCACCGGCCACCCATCTATATGCATTGAGTCAACTGTCTACACCAGAGCATGTAGCTATCGGTGGACAGAACATATATACTAAAGATAGTGGGGCCTTTACTGGTGAGATCAGTTGCCCTATGCTTAAGTCTACGGGAGCAACTTATGCAGTCGTAGGGCATTCGGAGCGAAGGGCATATTTCGCAGAGACGGATGAGTTTCTAGGAGAAAAAGCAAAAGCGGCTTTATCACATGGCCTTACGCCTATATTTTGCTGTGGAGAGGGACTTGATATCAGAAAAGCTGGCAACCACGTCGAGCATGTGATGGCTCAGTTAAAAGCGTCTTTTGCACTGTTGACGGCTGAAGAGGTTGCTCAATTGGTGATTGCTTATGAGCCGATATGGGCGATTGGTACTGGTGAGACGGCGTCACCTGAGCAAGCACAAGAGATGCACGCTGCTATACGTAATTATCTTAAAGATGCATACGGAGCAGATACGGCAGACAGTATATCCATCCTATATGGAGGGTCGGTGAAACCTGCTAATGCCAAAGAGATATTTGGTCAACCTGACGTAGATGGAGGCCTTGTAGGAGGAGCAAGCCTAAAGGCGGATAGCTTCTCTGCTATAGTCAACTCTTTCTAAGCGTTTGATTTACTGAGGGACCTTTTGGCTTTCGCCAAATACTTCACCTACCACCTTATACCTGAAGTCAAAGATATCTTCGAGTTGTTTCTTGACGAATAATTTGCGCATTAACCAACCCAATGGGCCAAACGGAAGCATGTAGTGGACGGTATCCGTCATCAACACGCCTTCGTCCAATCCTTCAAAGTGGTGTTGGTGATGCCACATCGTATATGGTCCCACTCGCTGTTCGTCCACAAAAAACTTGTGCTTTTCTACATGTGTGATCTCGGTAGTCCACTTGATCGGCAACCCTAAAACTGGACGCACTGTATATGAGATCATCTGACCTGGATACATATACTCTAACTCTTCTTCTGGTGTGTGCACCTTGAAATCCATGTAATCTGGTGTAATCTTTTTCAAGTTTTTTGGACTTGAGAAAAAGTCCCATGCTTCTTCAATCGTAATCGGAAGAACTTGCGTGCGCTTAAGTACAGATGGAATAGAGAACATAAGACTGAGTTATGATTAATCAACGCACAGAAAGCTAAGAGGTTTAGGATTATTCTAACTTTGAAGTCTTAGACTAAAGCTGTTTGACCTATGGATAATGTATTGATAATTATAACCCTTGCATGCCTAACGGTTTCTGGATGCAAGCAGAACCATATGAGCAATGACAAGACGATAATATCGCAAGCAGAAGGGGTTCGTTCTGCATTTCATATCGAAATATTGGATGAGGAAGCCCTTGATGTCATTGATCCTAAAACTGAGATACAAGTGATGGCAGAAGGGTTTAATTGGGTAGAAGGGCCGCTTTGGATCAATGAAGAAGATGGCTACTTCTTGTTTTCCGATATTCCCGAGAATACAGTCTACAAGTTAGATGATAAAGGAGTGGTAACGACATATCTCAATCCTTCTGGATATACAGGTGCAAACCATGAAGGGGCTGAGCCAGGATCCAATGGTCTTTTGCTTAATGGACAAGGGCAACTTGTTCTGATGCAACATGGCGATAGACGAGTCGCTAAGATGAATGCACCTTTAGCCGAGCCTGACGAAAAGTATATCACACTTACGGACAATTATAAAGGCCTCAAGTTTAACAGTCCCAATGATGGTATATATGATGAAGAGGGCAACTTGTATTTTACCGACCCTCCTTATGGTTTGCCTAAGCAAATGGAAGACCCAAGCAAAGAGTTGAGATTCCAAGGTGTTTATTGTCTCTTAAACGATGGTTCCCTGCTATTGATCGACTCGCTTTCTAGGCCTAATGGAGTTACATTGTCTCCAGATGCAAAGCACCTCTATGTTGCAGTCTCAGATCCATCACATGCAGTATGGTATCGATATGATGTGGTAAAACCAGGAGAAGTCGCGAATAAGAAGATATATCACGATGTCACTTACTTAGTCGGTAAGCCAGGACAACAAGGGTTACCTGATGGTCTTAAGGCTAATCGACTTGGCTACGTGTTTGCAACAGGGCCTGATGGTGTATGGATTTTTAATCCTGGAGGCACTCCGATCGCTAGAATTCACACTGGTCAGTTGACTTCTAACTGTGCTTTGACCACAGATCAGAAAAGACTCTATATGACAGCGGATGATTATGTGCTATCTGTGGGTTTGCTTTAGTAGCAATCATACTGATAGCGTGGAAGAAAGTATAGATAAGATCTGCGTTATAGAGGGTCAGGAATCGAAGAGATGAATTTCTTTTTATAATTAGAAGGAGATAGGTTTTTAATTTTTTTGAACTGTCTATTAAAGTTAGATATGTTGTTAAATCCTGACTCGTAACAGATAGAAGATATGCTTTTGCTATTTTCCAAAAGCAGCTTACAGGCATATCCTATTCTTACCTCATTCAAGTATTTGGAAAATGTTTTATTGTTGGTACGTTTAAAAAATCTACTAAAAGCAGCAGTATTCATATTGGCTATACGCGCTACATCATCTTGATTTATCTGAGCAGAGAAGTTTTGAAATATAAATTCGTAGATCTTATATGATTTAGAATGTGTAGGTTGATGAGAGGGGTTGATGTATCCTATGCTGGCCAACAATTGATAGTCTTCATGTCTTGCAAGTTCATGAAGTATGCTCAGTAATGATACGATTCTCTCAAAGTCGCTTTTGCTAATAAGGTCTCTTATTTTTTCACGCAGCTCATCATTCAAGTTTAAAAACTTGATACCATATTGAGACCGGTTTAATAGATCATATATGGGCTTCATCTCATTAATAGAAAAGAACTCTTTACCTAAAAAGTGTTCTTTAAAGTGGATGACATAGTCCTCAGCTATTAAGTCAGAATCTTCCTTAAAGTAGTCATCATCATTGAGCCACATATGTGGTAGATCTCTACCTATCAGTACAACATCACCGCTTTCAAACTTCTTTATACTATCGCCCACAAAACGCGTACCTCGACTACTTACCGTGAGCACTAACTCAAGCTCTGGGTGATAGTGCCATAACTTAAAAAGCGAACTCATCTTATGGTGTGTCACTGAAAATGACTTGTTGTTAAGTTGATCTCGACTTACGTAGTGCAGTTTCATCCTTGCAAATTAACCAATTAGTTATACTTGTGGAAGGTTGAGGGCCCTGAATGGGCCTATTCGGGCAAAAATAGTATCAGATAATGTGTGATAATTTGTAGTTGGGATGAATATCTAAGTTTACATTTGACGGAAGTCGATAGATCAGTCACTTGTGATAGCAAGATTTGACAGGAGCGTTATTGGACCAAAGATGTGCCATTAATTTACCGATCTTAGATGAGACGATTACACATGTAAAATTGTAAAAAAAATGGATAGAGTAGTCACTTTTGGCGAAATCATGTTAAGGCTTTCACCACCGGGATATTTGAGGTTTTCTCAAGCCTCTTCATTTGACATAGTTTATGGAGGTGGAGAGTCTAACGTAGCTGTCTCTCTTGCTAATTATGGAGTCAATGTTGACTTTGTTACGCGTCTTCCGCAAAATGATATAGGACAGTGTGCCCTCATGGAGATGAGAAAGAGAGGTGTTGGTACTGATCATATCATATATGGAGGTGATAGATTGGGTATTTACTTTTTAGAGACCGGTGCAGTATCGAGAGGAAGCAAGGTCGTTTATGATCGTGCTCATTCTGCCATTTATGATATAAAGGCAGGTATGGTTGACTGGAAAAAAGTATTCGACGGTTGTAGTTGGTTTCACTGGACGGGTATCACACCAGCCATATCTCAAGGAGCGGCAGATGCATGTCTTGAAGCAGTTAAGGTGGCCAGAGAGATGGGTGTAACTATTTCAACTGATCTTAACTATAGAGCTAAGCTTTGGAAATATGGCGTAGAACCAGAAGCGATCATGACCGAGCTGACGTCTTACTGTGATATCATATTGGGTAATGAAGAAGATGCAGAAAAACACTTTGGTATCAAGCCTGAGGGACTTGATATCACAACTCAAGGAGAGCATGTTAAAGCAGAAGCATTTTTATCTGTTTGTCAACAAATGATGAAGAAGTTTCCAAATGCAAAAAAGGTCATCACTACGCTTCGGGGATCTATATCGGCCTCTCACAATACATGGGCAGGTGTGATGTATGATGGGACGACGATGTTTCAATCTCCTCAGTATCAGATCACTGATATCGTAGATAGAGTAGGAGGAGGTGATTCTTTTATGGGTGGATTGATCTATGGCTTGTTGACTTATCCTGATGATGATCAAAATGCGCTGAACTTTGCAGTAGCAGCCTCATGTCTAAAGCACACGATCAAAGGTGACGCTAACTTAGTGACAGTCGCAGAGGTTGAAAAACTCATGGGTGGCGACGCTTCTGGTAGAGTAGCGAGATAATAGAATTATATAGCAATTACAAATTAGAATAATGGCGAAATACACAAGAAACGAAGTCGCACAAGTGATGCATGATACAGGCATGGTTCCTTTGTTTTATCATGCAGATATTGAGTTAGGTAAAGAAGTACTTAAGGCATGCTATGACGGTGGCTCGAGACTTTTAGAGTTTACAGCGCGTGGAGATTTTGCCTTTGAAGTGTTTTCGGCACTTAACAAATATGCACTTGCAGAACTACCTGGTATGATCATGGGCGTTGGGTCTATAACTGACGCCGCAGCAGCTTCTTTGTTTATGCAGATGGGCGCTAACTTTATAGTTACGCCCTCGCTTAGAGAAGATATTGCCATAGTTTGCAACAGAAGAAAAGTCCTTTGGTCTCCAGGATGTGGTACGCTGACAGAGATCAATAGAGCAGAGGAGTTGGGATGCGAAATTGTAAAACTCTTTCCAGGTTCTACTTATGGTCCTGGATTTGCAAAAGCGATCAAAGGGCCGCAACCTTGGACGAGCATCATGCCGACAGGCGGTGTAACCACAGATGAGTCTAATCTTAGAGCGTGGTTTGATGCTGGAGTGACTTGTGTAGGTATGGGCTCAAAACTAATTTCTAAAGATATCCTAGCCGCTCGAGATTTTTCTAAATTGAAAAACGATGTCGAGAAAACTTTATCATTGATCAAGTCGATAAGAGAAAAGTAGAATTGGGAAAAGAATTATAAAAATGGAGAGATAAAAAAGGCTAACCCAATTGGATTAGCCTTTTTGATTTTTATAAAGTAAGTTCCTACTTACCAAATAGCTTTCCGATCGTACCCAACAGACCGCCGCCTGCTTTTTTCGCTGCGTCACCGCCGCCACCAAGAAGGTCTCCTGCTATATCTGCTATGCCTCCTGCTCCATCAGTTGCACCTCCGGCTACTTTGCCAAGTAGGTCACCTACACCTCCAGCGCCGCCCGTAACAGCACCAAGAAGACCACCCAGTACTCCTCCAGCATCTCCGCCACCTAGAACATTCAATATATTGCTCGCATCGATATCGTCATTGTCTCCATCTGCTTGAAGCATACCAGACAATCCTCCGATGATACTTGTTAATCCGCTTCCGGCAGCAAGTCCTGCCACTGAGGCCGGTAGCCCCATGCTTGTCATCACTTTTTGTGCAAACATATTTTTGATAGAACCAAATATACCGTTGCTGGCTAATCCACCTCCTGCTACACTGTTAAACATCCCTAATAGTCCATCTGTGTTACCGCTTGTTAACTGAGACATCAAGCCCTCTTGTAAGCTATCCTGCGCCATAGGCAACATCTCCTTTGCTTGATCCATGCTGATACCAGCTTTGCTCGTGATCTCATTAAGAGCATCACCACCTACCATTTCCATAATTTTGTCTAACATCTTGTCTTAAATTTTTTATTAATAAAATTCTATTACTGTATATAAACGTCAGAATAGGAAAATGTTACATATTAACAAAGTATATATGCGAAATATGTCGATATAAGAGCTCTCAGTGTAATCTATCGGGCATTAGAAATGTCCATTATCTGTTCTTTACACTAGTCAATGTCAAATAAAAGTCTAAGTAGCGACATGTTGCTGGGGGACAGACACTCCAATTATTCTCTCGAGCAAACGAATGGATAGTGCTGATTCTATTTGTAGCTTTCGTTGGGTAGAATGTCTTTGTAGAACATGTCATCTACAAAGACCGCCTAACTGCTGATCATAACCTGTCATGGGCCCTCTTTCGCCTAGGTGGCTTGATACAATTAGTATGCTCGGAGCCACATTAAAGTTTAATGTTCAAATGACATGGGTATTCATCACGCCTACCTTTATCTTTTTGGTAAATTATTTTATGCAGATATGGCAGACAGATAGCGTAGTGCTATTGTGTGAAGCATTGTAATTCTTTCTTGACCTACACCATATCGTCAAAGTACTCTTTCAATCTGTTACATGCAGCTACAAGGCTTTCTTGAGAGGCTGCATAAGAGATGCGCAGGCAATTGGGTGCACCAAATGCTGCACCAGCTACTAGAGCAAGATGGACATTGTTAAGTATAGATGCTGCTAAGTCATTAGAATCCTTTATTACTTCTCCTTTATAAGACTTGCCAAAGAAGTTACTACAATCAGGAAATATATAAAACGCTCCATCTGGTATACTCAACTTCAGACCTTCTATGGTTTTTAATTGTTCCAAAACGAATTCACGTCTGCCTAAGAAGGTGCGCATCATATCTTGCGTTACTTCAGGGTCTTTCAGAAGGGCAGTTGCAGCGGCCTTTTGGCCAAATGCGCTTGCGCCTGAGGTGACTTGTCCTTGGATTTTGGTACAAGCTTTAGCGATGACTTCTGGAGCAGCCATATAGCCTAATCTCCATCCTGTCATAGCAAAGCCTTTTGACATGCCATTGACCACAATGGTGCGAGGTCTTATATTTTCAAATTGTGCAATGCTCTCATGCACGCCATCAAAGACGATGTGCTCATATATCTCATCGGAGACAACATGCACGTGCTCGTGAGGAGCTATGACATTGGCTAAAGCTTCAAGTTCTTTTTTGTTATATACTGACCCAGTTGGGTTACTGGGAGAAGAATACAATATGAATTTTGTCTTATCAGTAATAGCTGCAGCGACATCTTCTGGATCGACCTTGTAATCACTTTCTACTCCTGCAAAAAGACAGACAGGCACACCACCTGCTAGCTTGACTATCTCGATATAAGATACCCAGTAAGGTGTAAATATGATCACTTCATCACCCGGATTGAGGAGCGCTTGACATAAGTTGTAGATGGTTTGCTTAGCACCATTGGAGACTACAATGTTCTTTGGTTCGAAGCTTAGGTTGTTATCTCGTTTTAACTTTGTGCAGACCGCTTCCCGAAGTTCGAGCAAGCCAGGCACTGGCGTATAATGTGTGTAACCATCATCAAGTGCTTGCTTGGCAGCTTCGTTGATAAATGCTGGCGTATCAAAATCAGGCTCACCGATACTCAAGCTGATGACATCATGACCTTTAGCTTTAAGCTCTCGAGCCATCTGAGACATCTTGAGTGTGGCAGATTCCTTTAAGTTAAGTACCGTCTGTGACAGTAACGATTCGTGAGACATACCTTTCATGTTTTTTATGACAGCACAAAAGTAAATATTAGTTTAAGTGTAATATGAATTATTGCAGCAAATTTCAATTTCTTTGCGGCATGTAGTAAGAGATGCATTTACGGAAGTATAAAGAAGTGTTATGAGTAATAAAGAAGGCGAGACGATACAAGTGTTTATCACAGGTGGGACCTTTGATAAGGAGTACAACTTTATAACAGGAGAGCTATACTTTAAGGACACGCATATGCATGATATGATGGATCGTGGCCGATGTAGCTTGCCTACTGACATCAAGACTCTTATGATGGTAGATAGTCTCGAGATCTCCGATACTGAGCGACACATAATCGCTTATAACTGTCGACAGTCACCTCATGATAACATTGTGGTCACCCATGGTACAGATACTATGACAGAGACAGGACAGTATTTGCTAGATCAAAATATAGATGATAAGACCATAGTGTTGACTGGAGCGATGATCCCATACGCATTTGGCTCTTCTTCTGATGGGTTCTTTAACTTGGGTGCAGCCATCGCATTTGCTCAAGTACTACCAGCAGGTGTTTATGTATGTATGAATGGCCGCTACTTTAACGTTAATGAGGTAGAGAAAAACCGTAGTACTGGATACTTTCAGATTAAGTCTTAGGCTCATGTGTTAGAGGTTAATTACGTGCCATTTACATATTAATATATCTTTTTATGTAATGGATTTATTACATTTGCTCATTGAGTATAGCATTGTTTTACAGGGCTATATGAAGATCACAAGGGCTGGAAAATTACAGCATATTATTAGATGTCAGTTTACTTTAAGTAGTGCAGTACAGTAAGTTGATTATCAACATTTTGTAGAAAGATTCTTATATGAACAAATTAATTTTGTTTTTGACTTTTGCGATGTTCTTAGGTCTCTCGGACTTGAGTGCCCAGTCATCCAATGATGAGATGGGCATCACTGTAAAGGCGCTTTTATTAGATTATCAGACCCTCAATGGAGGTGATTTTAGTGCTTTTCAAGCTTATCATCATGGATTTGAACTTGGTTTCTTCAAAAAGATTCAGGACCGCGTATATCTTAATGTACCCCTAAAGTTAGGAGTTGTACAGCAAGTTAATGAGGTGGATGGCTTTAACAGGTACCTCGTCGGTATAGATGCAAGAATCAATTATCACTTGAAAGATAATAACTCACCCATTGTACCATATGTGTTAGGAGGTGCAGGTTTCGTCTATGAGAATCCTGGAGAGAGCAATATCCAAATCCCCGTTGGTTTTGGATTGAACTTTAGATTGCATGATCGGGCCTTCTTGACATGGCAATCAGAGTTTAGATATGCCCTAGCAGATGATCGCAATAACTTTCAACATGGTCTTGGATTGACCTACTTCTTTGGAGAAAGAGACGAAGAGGAGAAGAAGATGGAAGAAGAGGAGGAGATGGAAAAAGAAGAGGAAGAGGAACTTGACTCTGATGGTGACGGCATCATAGATGAGTTAGACCTTTGTCCACAAGAACCTGGGTTGGAGTCGCTAGATGGATGCCCTGATACGGATGAAGATGGTATAGCGGATTATAAAGATTTATGTCCTGAGAAGTTTGGTACTATCTCCTTAAAGGGATGTCCTGATACAGATGGTGATGGCGTATCAGATATAGATGATGAATGCCCCAATGTTGCTGGAAGTATCACCAACGATGGTTGCCCTGATGATGAAGATGCCGATCGTGATGGTATACCGAATCTCGTTGACAAATGTCCAACAGTTGCGGGACCTGCTTCAAATGGTGGATGTCCAGAGACTGATACAGATGGAGACGGTACACCGGATAACGTAGATGAGTGCCCTAATTTTATAGGTCCCAAGTCAACTTTAGGTTGTCCTGATCAAGATAACGATGGTGTAAAAGATAGTGACGATAGCTGCCCTTCTGTCCCGGGAAGTCCTACTAACAATGGTTGTCCCGATGACAACGTGGATAGCGATGGCGATGGAGTACCAGACAATATAGATAAGTGTCCTGGCCGAGCAGGATCTGCGCTCTATGCAGGATGTCCAGATACGGATGGAGATGGAGTCGATGATAGCCGAGATGCATGCCCTGACTTAGCAGGTCCAGCATCCAACAAAGGATGTCCTAGAGAGACAACAGTTGATCGATCTGCACTCCAGGATATAGATACAGATGGAGATGGAGTTGTTGATGCTCAGGATAGATGTCCAGGTAGACCAGGATTAGCCATCTATGATGGTTGTCCAGATTCTGATGGGGATGGTCTCGACGACAGTAGAGATAGATGTCCTAATAGTGCTGGTCCAGTTGATACTCAGGGATGTCCCGAGGTCTCAGCAAGTGATCGTCGTATCTTACAGATAGCGATGAGATCTGTACAGTATGAGTCGGGTTCTGATGCAATTAAGACTGAGTCATTCAATATCTTAAGACAGATCGCTGAGATCATGAATAGATATCCTGATTTTGATCTTACTATCGAAGGGCATACCGATAATCAAGGTCAAGCAGTAGATAACCAGAGACTGTCAGAGCAAAGGGCTAAGGCGTGCTACACTTTCTTATTGAATAGTGGGGTGCAAGAAAGCCGTATGTCATACACCGGTTTTGGAGAAGCAAGACCGATTGCTAATAACGAAACCATCAGCGGTAGAACGCTTAACAGACGTGTTGAGTTTGCTCTTATCCCTCGTCAATAATTAAGATAGAAAGACAAAGCAGCTATAGCTGAAATATATAAAGCCCGGATGTGTAAAATCATCCGGGCTTTTTTGTGAATCTATGTGATGATCTCTTCCATGTAATTCGTGGCCTTCATCACCCATATCTCCAACCTAAATATTATACTTTTGTGCCCTGCTCAGAACGAGTACTAACATGAATATCTCTCAACAAACTATCGATCAACTTGAGCTGACCAAAATCTTGGATCACGTATCTCGTTATGCAATGGGTCAAAGCGCAAGGACCTTGATCAATCAGATGGGAGATCTAACGCACCTGGACGTACTGAGATCAGAACTGCTTAGGGTCAAGGATGTGACCTTGATGATAGAAGAAAGTGAGCTCTTTGAGTTGGCACACTACGAGGATGTCACACAAGACTTGTTCTTACTTTCAAAGAATGGTTATGTACTCGAGATCGAGTCGATCCATCGTATACTGACGGTCCTGAACAACTATAACGGTTACACCAAATACTTCACAAAAGGAAGAAAGAACAAATATCGAAACGTCTATAACATAGGAGAGATAGAAGAATACTCAGATCAGCCGATAAAGAAGATACTTAAGGTGTTTGATGAAGAAGGAAACGTGCGACCAAACGCCTCACCTGAGTTAGTTAAGATACACAAGAAGATAGAAGGTACTAAGAGAGAGTCAGATCGGAAGTTTAATGAGTTGTTACTCAAGTACAAGAAAGCTAATCTCCTCACAGATACTGAAGAGACCCTACGCAATGGTAGGAAGGTGTTGATACTTCCTGTAGAGAACAAGCGAAAGATACCAGGTGTCATCCATGATCAGTCGGCTACAGGCAAGACTGTATACATGGAACCTCAGGATCTCATGACTTTAAACAATGAGTTATACTCCCTACAAAATGATCTCAGAGCTGAGATCTATAGAGTACTGAAGTCACTCTCAGATGATCTCAGAGAAGATCGAGAGATGATCTCTCTGTGCCATGAGAAAGTAGTCGTATTAGATAGTATCAGAGCAAAAGGGATCTTTTCAACAAAGATAGAGGGTTCTATGCCCGAGCTGATCGATAGACCTGTCCTTAGTCTAAAAGATGTGCGGCATCCATTGTTGTTATTGCATGAGCAAGAAGGTGGGCATAAGACAATTGCATTTGATGTGGACCTTAGAGGCAGTAATAGAATGTTGCTCATCAGTGGTCCTAATGCCGGAGGAAAGTCTGTTACGCTAAAAGCCGTTGGCTTAGTACATCTTATGTTGTACCACGGCTTGTTAGTACCGATCCATGAAGAAAGTAAGATGGGCATCTTTGAGAAGATCTTTACAGATATCGGCGATCAACAATCTATAGATGAAGGTCTGAGCACTTATAGCTCCCATCTATATAATTTGAAAAAAGTTTTGGATCAAGCTGATGACAAAACTTTAGTGCTCCTTGATGAGATAGGGTCAGGAACCGATCCTAAACTTGGTGGAGCTATAGCAGAAGGGATCCTAAAAGGACTTATTGTGAAAAAGTGTACAGGTATTGTGACGACGCATTATTCTGAACTTAAGATCTTCGCTTTTCAGCAAAAGGGTATTGTCAATGGTGCTATGCTATTTGACAAAGAGCACCTGAGGCCAACTTACAAATTGAAAGTTGGAAAACCAGGTAGTTCATATGCATTTGAAGTAGCGAAGAAGGTGAAGCTTGATGAACGCGCGATTAGATATGCTCGTAAGAAAGTAGGCAAGAAGGAGAATCAAGTTGAAGATTTACTGGTTGATCTACAAGAAGGTAAAGCCATCTTAGACGAGCAGTTACAATGGATAGATAAGGAGCGGGCTCAACTGGATAAGCTTATTAAAAACTATGAGACACTTTCTAAAGAGTTTCAAGTAAAAAGAAAAAAGCTCCAGATCAGAGCAAAAGAGATAGAGCTTAAAAATGTCAACGATGAGAGTGTAGCACTGCAGCAAGTCATCTCAAAATTAGAAAAAGAAAAGAACCTCGACAAAGCAAGAAAGCGAAAAGAGCAAGTACTCGCCAAGAGAAGCAGCGAGTCCAGCGATATCGTGGAGTTAAAAAAAGAGATACTTTCTGAAAAAAGAAAGGACGAGAAGATCTATGCTGGCGATTATGTAAAAATGATCGATGGTGATATGAGTGGAGAAGTAATTGAAGTAAAAGGCAGCAAGATTAAAGTGCTATTTGGATTGATGCAGATGGAAGTAGATGCATCAGATGTAACACTCGCTAACGTACAGTTAGATTTTAATAAGAGTAAGTATATCAATGTCAAAGGCGTCGCTTTCGAATCTAACTTCAGTCCCAAGTTGGATATCAGAGGATACAAACACACAGATGCAGCGGCCACATTGGAGGTCTTTTTTGACAAAGCCCTTCTCAATAATGTAAGGACGCTCGAGATCGTCCATGGAAAGGGTAGGGGCACACTTCGCAATCTTGTAATCTCCAAAATGAAGGAGTACAAAGACTTTAAGTCTTACCATCATCCAGCAGATGAGCAAGGTGGAGATGGGGTTACGTTTATCAGAATGTAACGCTAGTTGGTTAATGAGTTAATGAGTTAATGTGCTAATGGGTTAATGAGTTAGGCGGTGGAAACCTAAACTAAACTCTTGCAAAGTCTTACAACCATTAGAACAAAAATTGCATCTAAACTTATTAATGGGAAAGAGGTTTTTAGCGTTATTGATCACTTTAATGATGGTCATGTATTGTTCTTGTGAAAGTAAGCCTGAAGCTTCTCTTAACTCGTCATCGTTGTGCCAGAAGGAACAAGTATATATAGCTGAGTTGGTACGACTTGAGGGGTTATACGTAGAGAAATTTAAGGCCTTCTATAACCTTCCTCATTTTGTTTCATTTATTGGCACTCATACTTCTTTTTCATCCGATGAGCTAAAAGCATTTTTTCTTAAAGATTTGATTGAGCATAAAAGTGCATGGCCTAATCACAAATATCAGATAGAAAATACAATCCTTCGGGATATAAGGGAACAATTTGAAAAGGATTATCCTAAGAGTAAATACTCATCGATGCTTAATGCAGCTATCGCTAAGCATTATATCTTGGATGAAGAATACCCAATTCCATTTTTTCAAGCGAAAGACTATTGGGATAAAGATGTAACACTAAGTGATTACGCTGATAAAACTATCGTATTGGACTTCTGGGCAACGTGGTGTGGACCATGTGTTGACCAACAACCGTATTTAGAAGAATTGGCTACGAATCTTGAAAATTGCGATGTCCTTTTTATAAAAGTATCCATTGATGAAGATTTAGAGAAATGGAGAAATCACTTTACAAATTATGAAGATTCCAATATTAAACAATGGCACATTCCTCTTGATAATATTGATTACATAAAAAACCGTTTTTCAGTAACTGCACTACCGAGATATATGCTTATCGGGATTAACGGAAAAGTAATTGTAGATAAAATGCCAAAGCCTGAAAGTGGAGTTTTCAAAGAACTCATACTTCAAGCTTTACAATCATAATCTTTTTTCAAATGATGATTGAGTTTATTTAAGGTCTAAAGAGCTTGTTAAAGCAACGTCTTGAATCTAGGTCTCTTTGGTGCAACATCACCTAATCTTTCCTTCTTAGCTGCTTCAAAATCACTAAAGTTGCCTTCGTAGAATACTACAGATCCGTCATCTTCATAAGAGAGTATGTGTGTCGCTAATCTATCTATAAACCAACGATCGTGAGAGATGACTAAGACGCAACCGGCAAAGTTTTCTATCGCTTCTTCCAGTGCCCGTAAAGTATTGACATCGATATCGTTAGTAGGCTCATCAAGAAGCATAACGTTGCCACCTTCTTTGAGCGTGATGGCGAGGTGCAGTCTGTTTCGTTCTCCTCCTGACAAGACGCCTACTTTTTTTTGTTGATCGCCACCTGAAAAATTGAACTTACTTACATACGCACGAGCATTCATCTCCTTATTGCCAATCTTTATGATGTCATGTCCACCACTTACGACCTCATAGATGGTCTTTTCAGGTATCAAGTCTTCGTGAGATTGATCAACATATGCCAATTGAACTGTATCGCCAATTGTGATACTACCGCTATCAGGTTGCTCTTGGCCCATGATCATCCTGAAGAGGGTTGACTTTCCAACACCATTGGGTCCTATGATTCCGACAATAGCATTCTTTGGGATGGATAGAGATAGGTTGTCTATCAGGACGCGATTATCATATGACTTACTTACACCTTCTATCTCGATCACCTTGTCACCCAATCTTGGTCCAGGTGGGATATATAGTTCTAAGGAAGCTTCTTTCTCTTTAGCTTCAACGCTGGTCATAGCATCATAAGCATTAAGTCTGGCTTTCCCTTTCGATTGCCTTCCTTTTGCATTCATGCGAGACCATTCGAGCTCTCTCTTCAAAATCTTCTGTCGCTTCGATTCTTCCTTTTCTTCTTGGGCAAGACGCTTTGATTTCTGATCCAGCCAAGTGCTATAGTTGCCTTCCCAAGGGATGCCTTCTCCTCTATCGAGTTCTAAGATCCATCCCGCTACATTATCTAAGAAGTACCTATCGTGGGTCACTGCGATGACAGTACCAGGAAACGACTTTAAGAATTGCTCTAGCCAGTGTACACTCTCTGCATCCAAGTGGTTAGTAGGCTCATCTAAGAGTAGTATGTCCGGTTTGCTCAGTAGCAATCTACAAAGTGCAACACGACGTCTCTCACCACCGCTCAGCACCTTAACCTCTGCATCATCTGGTGGGCAACGCAGTGCTTCCATCGCCATCTCTAAGGTATGATCAAGCTCCCATCCTCCCAGTTGATCCATCTTTTCAAGTAGTTCACCTTGCTCTTCGATTAGCTTCATCATCGCGTCATCGTCCATTGGCTCAGCGAGCTTGGCAGAGATGTCTTCGTAAGCTGTCACCACATCTACTATGTGTTGTACGCCTTCTTTAACTATCTCTTTGACGGTCTTGGTTTCATCGAGTTCTGGTTCCTGCGCGAGATAGCCGATCTTATATTCTTTGTCAAAGGTGACTTTGCCTTCAAAGTTGGTATCTAGTCCAGCTATGATCTTGAGTAAGCTGGACTTACCAGAACCATTAAGACCGAGTACACCTATCTTGGCTCCATAGTAGAATGAGAGCCATATATTCTTAAGTACTTGTTTCTTAGGAGGAAAAGTCTTGGTGACTCCTTCCATTGCAAAGATTACCTTCTTGTCTGACATGCTTTATGTTTTGGAGGTGTGAAAGTAATATCTATTACTAAGTTGATCACGGTCTATTATTATTTTATCTAATTGTCAGTGTGCTTTTATTGCATAACCCAACAAAAAGAAATATCCTCGCGATCTCTAAGTCATTTTTTTAATATTAAGCTATCGTACTCTGGATAAGTGCTTTACAAGGTTTAAAGATTCAATTGATGGGATAGCGTTGCCATTGCAGTTCACTTATCCATTCTACTATGAACCCCATGTATTGGCTATCAGAGCATCGGAGGAGCTTCAACAGTATCTTAAACTACATCACCAAAACCTTAACCAATATGGTCTTGGTAAAGCTAATGAGCCATCGTATGGCAAGATGTACGGTGTACTTGTTGTTAAAGATAGAGAAGGAGAGATAGGCTACTTATCTGCATACTCTGGGGAGATCTATGAACGATCAGCTCATACTCGGTTTGTTCCACCACTTCACGATAAGTTTGCAGCTAACAGTTATTTTTTTAAGAATTGTGAACCACTCAACGAGCTCAATCGCAAGATTGAGTCCATCGAAAAAGATGAAGAGTACCTCCGCTTAAAGGAAGAAGTTGATGAAGTGTCGAGAGTGAACGCTCAAAAGATCAAGGACCAAAAAGCACGTAATAATGAAAGACGAAGGATCAGAAGGGCAGAACGCAGAAAGAAAGAAAGAACGTCAAATCATAAAGGACTTGCTGCATTGTTAAGTAAGCATAATCAAGAAAGCCTGAATGACAAGTTTTTGTATCGTGAATATAAAATTTATTTGCAGCAAGCTGCCGATCAAAAAAAAGAAGAGCTTAGACCAATAGAAGAGCAATTAGAAAAGTACAAGATAGAAAGGAAGGCGAAATCTAATGTTCTTCAGAATTGGCTCTTCGAGCAATATGATTTTCTAAATGCTACTGGGGAGAAAGCTAATGTACTTAAGATATTTAATCAGTTGGATATCGATCTGCCTCCTTCTGGTGCTGGTGATTGTGCCATGCCTAAGTTACTGCAGTATGCGTATAAAAACAATCTGTATCCCTTGTGTATGGCAGAGTTTTGGTGGGGGCGTTCTCCTTCATCGCAAGTCAGGAAGCAAGGCACCTATTATCCATCTTGCAGAAGCAAATGTGAACCTATATTAGGTCATATGTTAAAAGGCTTAAACGTTGCGCCCAATCCTATGTTGACAAATCCAGCTGCAGGAAAAGAGATCGAGATTATTTATGAAGATGAATTTATGTTGGCCGTAAACAAGCCTTTTGAGTTTTTATCAGTACCTGGCAAGAATATAAATGACTCAGTGTATAGTCGAATGAAATTAAGATACCCTGAAGCGACCGGGCCATTAATTGTACATCGATTAGACATGTCTACATCGGGTATAATGTTGATCGCAAAAACTAAAGATGCGCACAAAAATCTACAACAGCAGTTTATAAAAAGAAGTGTTAGCAAATCGTATGTTGCGCTTCTTGACGGTCGAGTTAAAGAAGAAAGAGGTAGTATCGACCTACCACTAAGAGTAGATCTTGATCATCGCCCATGCCAGCTTGTCGACCATGAACATGGCAAACAGGCAATAACAAAATATGAAGTGATCGAGAGTAGAGGTGAGCAAACTTTGATTAGATTTTTTCCAGTTACTGGCCGCACTCATCAACTCAGGGTTCATGCAGCACATCCGTTAGGATTGAACGCTCCAATCTTAGGGGATGACCTGTATGGTAAAAAGAAAGATAGATTGTGGTTGCATGCCTTCTCGATATCTCTTAAACATCCGTCTACAGATAAGCAGATGAGATTTAGAGTCCCACACCAATTTTAAAGATGTTCTCTTGTAAGAACCATTAGGACTTAAAACTCTATTCCAATTAGAAGTGAGGGGTATATGAATTCTTTTCTGTAAAATGTTTCTACTGGTCCGTTCCAATTAGTGAAAATGTCGCCAGTTACGTGCTGATAACCAATCCCTGCCTTGAAAAAGATACTAGTGGTTTTGCTGAGACTCCATTGTCTTCCAAAATTTAAATGCGAATTTATACCGCCATTATAATCATGAGAATAGTCAAAAAAATCTTCTCCTTCCAGCCCAAAACCATAACCAAGGCCTCCATCTATAAACCACCTGTTAGATTTTGTATTTAAAAAGTACTTAACAAAAGCACCCGTGGTTATAAACCTACTGTCACCCCATGCAAAGTTAGAGGTAAAAGTATGTCCCTGACTTCCAACCTCAAAGCCAAGGTTTAGACGATTATTTAATCTCTTGCCTATCGTAAGACTCGCTCTGAATCCTTCAAAGTTGCCTCTGCCTTCTTCGAAAAGCCCTAAAGTCGCAGCAATAAAAATGCCTTTGTCTTTTATTTTTATTGGAATTGCCTTGAAGTTTCTGACATTTACCTTTTCACCGATCCCAGCTATAAGCTTATGACCCAACTCTAAGGTGTCCATCGACTGGGTAGCTAACCTAACTAAGAAATCATTATTTTCTATGATGACTCCAACGAGGGTACTGCCATCTTTGAGGTGAACTTTTGAGATCTTTTCTGTGCCTTGTGATAAGATAGATCCGCTAGTAGAAATGATTATTATAATTAAGAAGGCGGTCCTGAATAACTTCATGTACAACTAGTATGTGATGCTGCTCAGTAAATTATAATTTTGACCCTCAGTCATATACTGAGAGATTCCATCGGGGTTTGCAAATAAAAGAATGTTGTCCTCCGTTGGATGGGCGATAATATCATAAGTTTCTATACTTCGATTAGTTTCAATCAACTTTAGGTTGCTCTGTTCGCTTGCATCAAATATTTTAAATCCATTAATTCCTTCTCCCACATAGAGTTTGTCATTGTGGAGTGTCATGCCGTAAGGACTATCCATTGTTATTTCTCTTAGCAATCGTGGACTGTTAAGATTAGTGATACTGACAACCGAGATGTTATTTTCATCACCAGGGCAGTCGTTGCCAGACCTTAATGTTACATATGCCACGTTCTGATCAGTAGGAAGTACTGGGTCACAACCTGTTGCATGAAAGAACTCTCCTTGATAAGATACTTTCTTGTTGTCGATTTTATAGATTTGCATACCCTGGTTACTTCCTATGAACAAATGTTCATCCGCAGGATAAATAGTCTCTAATGCCCATCCTATGGTCTGAGATGATGCTGCTTCTGACAATTGTCCCAGGTCTTCAAAAGTATAGATATCAGTTTTGTCAATTATGAAAATGAGATCATCAACCTTTGTTATTCTATTAGCTGTTCCAAGTGTTCCATTACTATTAGAGACAAAGGCTGTAGGGATAGCAGAACCATCAATCCTCTGGCTTTGCCAATCAACGTATATGAAGTCGTTTTGTCTAAAATTAGCATCGCATGAAAGTTGCTCGGTTACGACTTCTTCATTGAAGCCGATAAGAGCGTCGCCATTGTCATTAAAATACTGAGGTGTAAAGGCGTTTTCTAACCTTGATATAACTTGTGCTTGTAGTGGAGATGATATATCGATTTTCAACATATCGTAGTAACTATCAGCATAGATGATATCTCCTTCAATGAACATCTCGTTATTGCCTGGGACATTTAAAAAAGTAATGGCGATGGGGTTTTGGGGATTGCTGTTGTCAAAAACATGTATGCCTTTCATTCTTTCACTGATTAAGATCAGGTCATTAGAGAGGTAGATCTTGTTGGCATTAGAAAGTTGTTTAGGGCTTTCATTTAAGTTATCTACTCTTAGATCATCCAGATCAGCGTAGATAGCGGTCGCTTTAGTGTAGGTTACTTCTTGTTCGCAGAGTTGGTCACCACATGAAGTAAGAAAACAAAAGGAGATCAAGATTGCAAAAAGAAAGAGATGATTTTTCATTTATTTAATTTCGGCAGGTGATGGAATGAATATTTATATAGATATAAATGTCTAATTCATAGAATTTAGAACAATTTGAGATTGCTCGATATTGTTCATAGCAGTATAGTTAACATTAATCAATATCCCAGTCAACTGAGGTGATCGACATAAGTAGATTTAATCAAGCCTTTATTACATAACGGTTAGAAAAGGGATGTGTGCCTTTTGTTTAGAATTATTTAACGATTAGATTATGAAGGTTGATCAACCACGAGCTAATACCTATTAATGATATTATCTTTGATACGATTTGGATAGCGAAGTAAATCGAAAAAATCCTCGAAATACGACTTTGATTGCTTCTGCTCTTTCTTTCCTAAATAATCAGCTCTATCCAATGCTGCATATACATCATCCTCTATAGATAAGTAGTAGTCAATCATCACGTCAAACTCTGCCTCACTAATTTTATAGGGCATGAAATATCGTTCGGATACTTCTTTTATAGGTAGAGAACTATGAGGCGTCGCATAGTGCTGGCCTACATATCCAGAATAGTCAAAATCATAAGGTAGGGCAATAACTCTTTCGATATTTTTAAGTTTAACTAACTCCATGTTGTGTCGTGACGATACGGCCCAGTCAGTGTTACAGATCATATATTGGAAAAAGAGCATTTTTAAAAAAGAGGATCGCTCCAAGAGTTTTACATTTATCCGACCGGTTTCTATAACCCGCGCATTCTTGCGGTGCATGTACTCTTCTTCATCTTCTACTAAAAAACCAGTGAACTGGTTTCTTTCTTCACCTTCATATACTATGGAGATGTCCAAGAGCTTTGCTGTTAAACTATTAGTGTCTATGATGTTATATAGTTGATACAAAAAGAACTCTTTGTATAGTTTATTTTGAGCATAGCTTTGACTGGTGCAAGGGAAGACAAGCTTAAGCTTATCATTTTTTACAAACCCTAATGAGTCTAAGTATGATTTTGAAAAATCAAATTTCACAGGAGGAAACTTACACACTTTTTTTCTAACATTTCCTCGTGCACGGGCTCTGCCCTCTAATCTCATAACGGAGTCGTCTGCTCTTGTGATTGAGAGACTGGCAGTTTGATACTCTTCTTTGTTGCTTTTTCTAACGAGGGTTTTTATGTCAGTTTCGATAGTGACCATTGTTCGCTCGGGGAGATTATAGAGATAGTTGAAGAGGCTTGCTTTAGCGGTATCTTCTGGTCCTTGTATGCGCGTCTTTTTTCCATTGGTGTCAGTGACATGGTATTTCCTATTTTTTATACTCAGGCCTTGAGCTTTTAAGCCTAATTTGATACTACAATCTATAGCAATCAACTTACCCTCGTACAGTGAGGTTATCTTATCCATAGATGTATGACCGACGACTATGGCAGATTGGTCCAATGCTTCAAGTATTTGTTCAAGACCTGACTGATTAGTTGCAAGTGAATCAAAATATCCGCGATACCATAATGGACCATCTCCTTGTGTAAGGATATCAAACTTTGAGTCTATCTCATTCCTATCCTTTCTAATTAAGTGCTCAACAAAGGTTTCATTGATCTCCTCTAACGATTGTTCTAATCCAAGAACGGCAGTAGAGATCCCTCCATGTACAAAGAGGTTTCCATTGATAGAGAGTACTACGGGGTGGCTCGATAGCCAATCGCCCAGTATGCTTCCAGATCTGAAAAACTGATCATAACGGGTAGTGAATGATGCAGAACTGTAGTAATACTTCTTATGTAGATATCTCAAGTCATTATTGAGCACCATCACCTCATGATTACCTAACATGACATGGACCTTGCCTCCAGCAGTCTCCGCTTGTTGTTGTAGCTTAAACAAAAACCAAAGAAGGTCTAGTACTTTTTCTCCTCGATCAAAATTGTCTCCCACAATAACGAGGTGACCTTTGTCAAAAGTCCAATTTTGATTTTCGTCGATTATTTCATTTGCTTTAAGCAGCCTTAAAAACAAATCATGTTGTCCATGGATATCGCTCACGGCAAATATCTCATCTACTCCCTCATATGTTGCTTGCTTGGTTTGAGATGAGCGAAGTTGTTGTAGATCAATCTTGGGTAACGAGTCCACGTTAAACTGGGTAGCTGTACTTTTTAGGATAGTAGTATCGCTTCCAACTCCAGCTGCGACCCATTGAATCAATAAACTATCCTGCGTTTCAAATATGTAAGGACCGTCATAATAATTCTTCTTTTGCGCTAAGAGCGCAATTGAGACTAAGGTGGACAGAAAAACAAGGATTACTCTTTTTGGTAAGTACATGGGTGTCTTTGTTGATTGAGTTATGTTAAGAGTAGTATGGATGATTAAATTTAACTGATTTATCATCATAACAACATAATCCGTACTCACTATGTTAAGCCAAACACGTTAAGATGACGTTATATTTTTTGGTGAGGATAAAGAAGAAAAATATTGATCATAGGATATGACCACTACAGGAGTCAATTATCCTGATTCGTTCATTTTTCGAATTTAGGAGATTGACAATAAGCCTTATCTTGTATTAAAATACAATTATGAAAAGACTTTCACTCGCAGTAACGATGCTTTTTTGTTTCAACTTGATGTTTAGCCAGTCTCCTTCATACGTGGACTTCGAATGGGATATATTTAGGTTTGGATATGCCCTGCCGCTTGGAGGGGAGGCAGATGGAGGTTTAGCCTTTGGTGGTGAACTGAGATATAATGCAACAGATAACTTTTCAATAGGTATAGGAGGAAATGGAGCTGTTTTTGGTGGTGATATTGGTGCATCAGAAACTGATTTTGGGATAACCGGTGCTTCATTATTATTAGGAGATTATTACTTCTCTAACACCTCTGGTCAAAGAGCCTTTGCAGGTGTAGGTATTGGCTTGTACTCTACCGGTACAGTAACTGTTGTTAACAATAATGTGGAAGAAATTATAGAAGGCTCAACTGGTGTTGGCTTAGCGCCAAGGGTAGGGTACGAGTTTAATCATATAAGGCTTCAAGGACAATATAACCTTACTTTCAAAGAAGGCCAGTCTAATTACTTTGGTGTAACTGTAGCCCTCACACTTTGGGGAGGTTACAAGGGAGGCTCCAAGAGTTATGATAGTGGCTCTAACCGTGATGTTTTAGACTAAAGACATTGTTGGGTTAACTTCTGATAGGCCACCAAAGATCACTGGTCTTACGTGCGCCCATCTTCATCCACATATCAAGTCTAAGCATTAGCTTTCTTAGCGGGCTATTAGCCAGTTTTATGGCTAAGCGATTATACCACTTTGTATAGTCCTTATTGTAAGGACATACACGGATACAGATAGCGCAATCAGTGTTCATGCCCACCCAGAACTTGAAACACTTTTCTGCATTGACAGTCCACTTGGTGATGCCTTTTAGACTAGAAAAATTAGGTGGCGTGCTTTGAGGCGTTCCTTTAGGTATCGCTCTTGGAGGACAGTTATCTGCACACTTATTGCAGATCTTACAGAACGCCTGAACGCCAAATTCTATCGGTTGATCTATCTCCAGCGGAAGATCCGTAAATACTTTCGCAATCCTAACATTAGGGCCATACTTAGGTGTGATCAGTAAACCATGTCTACCGTACTCACCAAGCCCTGCACTGATCGCCATGGGGATACTTTGTCCAGTGTCATTGAGAGAGGCTATGGCTTCATAACCCAGATTAGTGATGAACTGTGCTAAGGCATTAGCACAGTTAAGTCCAACACCATAGCCTAATCCTGTAGCAGCACCACTAAGCGCAGTTGGATAGGTCTTTCCAAGTTCATAATCCTGAGGGATGATCAGCATGATCACGTACTTCAGGTGCTTAGGGAGATCTATGGGGGCTGATTGATCTGTCTTGCGATTGTACTTGCTCTTATATATCCATCTTTCGTCCAATGAGCAGATACCCACCATGCCTGCTCCAAGTAAAGTAGCTGCTTGCTTGATCCTTGCAGTTGTGTCTTGAGTACTATGCAGCGGAGCCTTCTCCATAGAACCTGATGTCTGTATGGTATAGTAATCTGTAAATCCTTCTACCTGTCCTGTTTCGTCAAAGTTCTGCTCACCTACGACATCCGTCAGATGCCAACTGGCATTGCGAAAAGCATAATCCCAATGGTCAAAACCTTTCGCTTTCTTCGGCTTATAGTTAGCTATGTCATAGCTCTTAAAGAACTCCCTAGGATTGACTTGGTTATCCCAGCTTGCTCGATTGAAGATGTCATTCTTTTGATCAAAGGATACATAATCATCGCTGATCTTGAATCTTTCGTCCAGGTACTCAACTGCTTCTTTCTTGATCCTTCTCATGATGATCTTTTGCTATTTATGAGAGGCAGTCATGACTTTGGACCTACAGCACGCCATCGTTCACTAACTTATGAGCATGATCTACTGCTCTTGCTGTTAGTGCCATGTAGGTGATACTTGGATTTTGTGTTGCAGAACTCGTCATACATGACCCATCTGTGATAAATACATTGGGTACTTCATGCATCTGATTCCACTTATTAAGTACACTGGTTTTTGGATCTCTACCCATACGTGCAGTGCCCATCTCATGGATAGCAGCTCCTGGTGCTGTCGCTTCGTTATGTGACTGGATATTAGTACAACCTGCTGCTTCTAACATCTCTTCTGCACAAGTGACGCCATCTTTGCGCAAGGCGTGCTCGTTGTCTCTCAGTTTTGCATCAAAAGTGATGATCGGCATACCATGTTTATCCTTTTTCTCGAAGTTTAAGAACATGCGGTTTTCATGATATGGTAGTAGCTCACCAAAGCATGTCATGGCAACATGATATGGTCCAGGCTCAAATATTTTCTCTTTTAGATCTGTACCTACAGCACCGGCTACAACATTAGGGCCGCGACTTGCTTGGCCTTGATAACCAAAACCTCTGAGGTAGTCAGAACGTTTTGATTCTTTATCTATATTTCTAAATCGAGGGATATAGAATCCTCCAGGTTTTCTTCCTTTATAGTATTTATCCGTGAATCCGGGCATTGTCCCAGATACACCCATGCCATAATGATGATCCATCATGTTATGACCTACCTCACCACTTCCGTTACCTAGTCCGTCGGGGAAGGTCTCAGATCTACTATTGAGGAGGATAGCGGTTGTTCCCACTGTACTTGCATTACAGAATATGATCCTTGAGGTAAACTCTTCTTCCACGCCCGTGACTGCGTTGACCACCCTTACACCAGTCGCTCTATTGGTTTCTTTGTCATAGATAATCTCTGCGACGATGCTATCTGGGACAATCGTTAAGTTGCCAGTAGCTTCTGCTACTGGAAGGGAAGCCGATAGGCTGCTATAGTAGGCGCCATAAGGACATCCCCTGACACACATACTTCTACTTTGGCATTGTCCACGTGTACCTTTGTGAACCTCAGGATCGTATGCTGTTAAGTTAGCGACTCTACCTGGTGTGATCACGCGTTTTGGGTACTTCTTCATGACAGACTCGCGCATATGCTGTTCTACACAGTTGAGCTTGAATGGCGGTAGAAATTTGCCATCAGGCACTTGATGAAGTCCTTCTGCTTGTCCGCTTACACCAACAAATGTCTCTGCATAATCATACCATGGAGCTATATCCTTATAACGGATCGGCCAATCTACAGCTATACCTTCTTTTGCGTTAGCTTCAAAATCAAGGTCACTCCATCTATAACAATGTCTGCCCCACATGATCGATCTGCCTCCGACATGATGTCCTCTGATCCAATCAAACCTTTCGATCTCATCATAAGGGTACTCATCATCTTTGGCTATAAAGTGCTTGTGATCTTCTTTAACCCACCAGTGTAGTCTGTTTTGCTTGAAGTAGTGCTTTGCTATTTCTTCAGCTGTCACCAGGTTCTGATTAGGAAGCTCCCATGGATCCATGCTCGCAGTAGGATAGTCGCCATGCTTTTGCATAGGCCCTCGCTCCAGGACGACGGTTTTATATCCCAGCTTACACAGCTCCATAGCTGCAAATCCTCCACTGATGCCTGATCCTACAACGATCGCATCAAATGCGTTTTCGTTTTCGCCTCTAATTGTAAAATTCATATTGCCCATGCTTTTCCGCCTGCCTCCTCAAGGGAGATGCAAGACTCATAATTACCCGGTATAGGTAGATAGTTTAGATAGTTAGTACCGATCTCCTCTGTTGATAGATAGTATGCAACTGCCTGCTGCTTGATATTGAGGTAGGCTTCCTTTGCGTCTTTCATGCTTGATGCTTGATCCTGCTCAAGTAACTTAAGAAACTCCAGTGTGTCAGCACCACCATTGATATGAGCAGAAAGTGTCTCAAAGCCTTTTCTATAAGAGGATTGTTGTTCACTTGTATAGACCTTGCCGACCATCTGGTCGATGATGTTATGCACTCCCACATCTGTTGCCGAAGGGCTATCTGTCTTAGGGATGATCGTATCTATTAACTTCTTTAGAAGTGTAAACTCATCTTTAGAAAAAAATGATAATTGATCGACAGCATCCGTCATGGTATCTGCCTTACAACCAGATATAAGCGTAGCCATAAGAGGAGCTCCAACGGCGGCACCTGTTATGTACGCTGTATACTTAAGTAATTGTCTTCTTTCCATACTTTAATCTATGGCTTTAAGATATGAATGTTCAAGCAATAATAGAGCGCTTAGGATATCCAAAATCAAATACTTACTTTGACATGATAGATTGGTTAACTACATAAAACTACTGTTATGGCTGAAAATTGGTGGATGTTTTTTGTTGCAGCTCTGATCCCGCTGGCTGTAGGATTTTTCTTGTATGGCAATATGGGATTTGGAAAAAAATGGATGAAGGTCAATGGCTTCATCGAGGAGGATCTCAAAAAGGGTAATATGGGATTAATCTTTGGGCTTTCTTTTCTCTTTAGTGCGTTTATTGCATTTGCCTTGAGTGGTATCGTGGTGCATCAGACTGCCGTCTTTCAGATGATGATGCCAGAGGTGATGGAGTCAGGGAGTGCTGCTGAAGGACAGTTCGGAGAGTTGATGGCTGAGTACGGGGGCAACTTTAGAGATTTTAAGCATGGTGCTGTCCATGGTGCGATTATTACCGTCTTTTTTGTCTTTCCATTGATCGCGATCAACGCATTATTTGAAAGAAGAGGGTGGTCTTATATCATGATTCATTCAGGTTATTGGTTGGTCAGTCTCGGTCTTATGGGCGGATTGCTTTGCGAGACCTTGATTTATTGATATTGACTAAAGCTTTCGCCAAATACGACATCTCATTAAGCAGAAGAGCCGACTTTTGAAGTCTATCTTGGATGTTTTAAAGAATTAGATCGATGGAGAAATTAGAATGTGACTATCTTATAGTGGGTAGTGGTGCAGTAGGTATGGCATTTGCCGATGTGATTATAGAAGAATCTGACGCCACTATTGTGATCGTCGACAGATATGCTAAGCCAGGTGGACACTGGAATGTAGCATACCCATTCGTGACCCTTCATCAGCCTTCTCAATTTTATGGAGTAAGCTCTAAGGAGTTAAGCAATGGGCGGATAGACCAGGTAGGACTCAACAAAGGCTTAAGTGAGTTGGCGTCAGGTGCAGAGGTAAGTGCATACTTCGATGATGTGATGAGACATCAGTTTCTACCATCGGGAAGGGTTGAGTATTATCCGATGTGCAATTATACTGGAGATAAGCGCTTCGAGTCGATGACTTCAGGTAAGCAGTATGAAGTCACTGTCCATGAAAAAATAGTGGATGCTACATATCTCAACACGACTGTTCCTTCTACTCACACTCCTAATTTTGATATTGGAGCAGGTATTGATTTTGTACCACTCAATGATCTAACAAAGGTAGTCACGACTCCTTCTTGCTACGTTGTCATAGGAGGAGGAAAGACAGGCATAGATGCATGTCTTTGGTTGTTAGAGCAGGGTGTTGAACCCAAAGATATCCAGTGGATCGTATCGCGTGACGCTTGGCTATTGGATCGACGAAACACGCAACCTACCCCTGAGTACTTTTCAAAGTCGATGGGCGCCCAAGCAGCACAGTTTGAGGCTTTAGCGCAGGCGGAGTCGATATCTGACTTGTTTTCTAAGTTAGAATCTTCGGGTGTTCTGCTAAGGATCGACCCCTCTATAACGCCTAGCATGTTTCATGGAGCCACAATCAGCCCACTTGAGTTGGAAGCTCTAAGAAGACTTAAGAATATAGTCAGGATGGGACGAGTACAGAGTATCGATGTAAAAGAAGGGATAACCTTAGATACGGGCACGGTACCACATAAAGAAGGTGCCTTGTACGTAGACTGCTCTGCCAGTGCCATAACTAACCTTGATATAAAGCCAGTCTTTGCAGGTGATATGATAACACCTCAGACAGTAAGAGCATATCAGCCAGTATTTAGTGCGGCATTTATAGCGCACATAGAAGTTCTGTATCAAGCAGAAGAGAAGAAAAACGAACTCTGCAAAGTCGTGCCATTGCCTAATCATGATACCGATTGGTTAAAGATGATGGCAGCTCAGATGATGAATCAATTTACATGGAGTCAAGAGAAAGATCTGCGCAAGTGGCTTTATAACAATAGATTAGATGGCTTTAGCAAATTACTTGCCGACACTGATCGTACCAATGAAGAGAATATGGCGATCATAAAAAGAATGAAGAATAACGCTATGCCGGCCGTCATGAAGTTACAGCAGTTGATAGATAGTATAGAGGCATAAAAAAAGCGAGCAAATACCATGAATTGCCCGCTTTTATTAGAGTTGTCTAAGTTATTTTGCCATCGCTTTTTTGATAAAACCGATTATAGCCATTACGATTCCGCCTCCAACTCCTCCGCCAGCGACTGATCCCAGGATACTAGTGATATCCATACTGCCACTTGCAGCAGCTGCACCGAGACTAGGAGCAAGCATACCTAATACTTGACCACCCAGACCGCCACCTGCGATACCTGCGACAGAGTTCCATAGTGTTCCTAAGGAACTTCCTTTCATTAATGAGCCAGCAAGATTACCGCCTGCAGCGCCACTTAGTAATTGAATAATTAATGCGAGCATAGTTATTTGTTTTGTTAGTTTAAGCCAATATATTAAAAATATTTGCCATGCACTCATTTTGCAGACTATTATATTGTTCTTTTGTCGCTTTCCCAGATATGTGAAGAGATAGATGGTGCTGACCTTCTGGCTCGCATTATTTCATTGTACTTTGATTATCACTACATTAGCCCTCTATGTTTAACTTCTTGTTTTTTGCAATAATAGCTGTCTTTGTAGGGATGCTTTTTTTGAATATTTACTTTCGAGTTAAGGTGTTTGGTGTATATAAGTATTTGGTTCAAAACAAAGTCGAGTTTGGCGTTTCTCACTTTTTACATGAAGAAAAGATGGAAGCAGAAGTCATATCACGATATCCACAACATGAAGAGCAGATACGCCGATTTGTACAGCTGATCAGACGGTCTGTAACTATGGCAAGTGTGCTGATCTTTCTTATCCTGAGCATAGGTTATCTCTTGATGAAGTTTAGATAGTGTGAAGAAAGCAGATCTAATACTACTTCTTATGGACTGGGTGACGGCCATTATCTCATGGTTCTTGTTTTTTAGTTACCGCAAGAGGGTAGAGGAGCCTGATATAACCTTAGAAAAGATTATTGGAGATGAGAGACTTTTAATAGGTCTTATAGTGATCCCTATTGTTTGGACTATCTTATGGGCGTTCTTTGGTTTGTATAAGAGAGTATTACAGAAGTCGAGACTACAAGTTGTTTATCTATCTGTCGGAGGCACATTTTTTGGGGCTCTTGGACTTTTGTTTACGGTCATAAGAGATGATTCAGCTTTGTCTTTGATTACTTATCTGCGATCATTTGTTGTTGTTTTGTTGATTCATCTCTGTGGATTTTTGATAGTTAGAATTTTACTTCTATCATTTTTCAAATTTCAATTGTCTCGTGGTCATATTAACTTTAGTAGTATGGTCATAAAGGAAGATGTCATTGAGTCAGTATCACCTCTGCGTTTTACGAGATTAGAATCAATCGTGAGTACAAGTGGACTACAAAGAAATACTAAAAATAGAGATGTTGACTCTTTAGTTCTGGTAGCCCAAGACACCAAGATAATTAATGAAGTCACTCCTCTATTGGTAGGGACTTCGATGGGCAGTGATGTCTTTGTTGAAGAAAGTGCTTTTCAATTACTAGAGTACAATTATAAAGGTACACCGAGGCTTAATGATGAGTATGTTTCTTTGCAGACGCACCCATTGTGGGCATGGCAACAGAATAGCAAGCGTTGTATAGATGTGTTCGTTTCTACAATTGCGTTAGTCCTTTTGAGTCCTTTACTGATATGGTTATATCTAAAAGTGAAAAAGTCTTCACCAGGCCCTGCATTTTTTAAGCAAGAACGATTAGGTAAGCACGGCATTCCTTTTTCTATTTTCAAACTTCGATCCATGTACATCGATGCGGAGAAAGATGGTCCGGCATTAGCGAAAGATGAGGATGAAAGATGTACATCTTTCGGCAAATGGATGCGAACTTGGCGCTTAGATGAGCTACCTCAATTTTGGAATGTCATAAAAGGTGATATGTCTCTTGTGGGCCCAAGACCAGAAAGGGCATATTACGCTGACCAACTATTAAAACACAATTCTAAATACGCTCTCCTTTGGCAAGTGAAGCCCGGCATCACCTCTTGGGGGCAGATAAAGTTTGGTTATGCATCTGATCTAACAGAGATGTTCAAAAGGTTCAGATATGACCTGTTGTACGTAGAACGTATGTCGATATTATTGGATTTTAGAATCCTGTATTATACCGTCCTTGTGCTACTTCAAGGTAAAGGGAGGTGATAGCGGTATGCTAAAACTCTCCACCGCCTCCTTCGAAGTTGCCACCACCTTGTGGTCTGCCACCTCTTTTCTTTTTCTGATTGATCCGATAGTTAAATGAAAGTGACGCCGTACGAGCTCTCCATTGAAACTCGCTTTCTCTAAAGAAGTTCTCTCCAACAGTTGTCCCTTGTCTCCTTCTGCTGTTAAATACATCCCTTACACTAAGTGTTAGCGTACCAGACTTGCCCATGACGTCCTTGCTCCATCCTAAGTCAAGACTTGCTATACCGTTAGAACGCCCTTGAACTGTTTCTCTCGGAGCTCTATAGTTAAACCTAAGTTGTAAGTCAGAACCTTTCCAAAATGTAAATCTTGAAGTCCACCTTGTGTTCCAAGTTGAAGTGTTGCTTTCAAATCTATCATTGATGTTTTGCCCATTGATCTGCTGCTGGAAGAAGTTGGCACTCCCATTAAGTCTGAGCCACTTTAAGCCGCTATATTGTAACGTAAGTTCTACTCCGTAGTCATCTCCTGTAGCGAGATTCTGAGGCAGACGATTAGTGGTGCCATCTTCATTAAATTGTAGTATACGTTGTATGACATCTGTTGTATGCCTATAGAAAAGACCTCCACTAATGGTTAAGTCATCTGCATAGCTAATGTAGTTGATCTCATAAGAATCCGTAAACTCCGGGTCAAGATTAGGATTGCCACTAAAAGTGTTTCTACTATCGCTAAATGTAAAGAAAGGATTGAGATCCCAAAATCTGGGTCTTCTGATGCGACGACTATAATTAGTTTGTATTGTGCTTCCTTCAGACAACTCATAATTGAAAAATGCACTCGGGAAGAAGTTGAAATAATCACGTGGATTGACTTCATTAGTCTCTAACAACTCCGTGAGTATGTCTGAGAATTCGCTTCGTAAACCTAACTGATAGCTAAACTTACTTGCCTTGTTTCCATATATGGAATAAACAGCATGAACATTTTCGTCATAATTAAAATTATTAGAAAGCCCAATTAGTTTTTGTAATGTGCCGTCTTCTTCTTGCAAGACTTCGTAGTCATTGTTGATGGATCTTAAAGAACTTCGAGCGCCTAATTCAAACTTGCCATCTTTGCCGATAGGCTTGTTAAAGTCTAATTGAAACAACCACTGCCTTTGTGATTCATCATTGTCGGATCTTTGCACTAAGTCGGCGATCGCATCTCCTACAAAAACGGTGCTCTCCTCAAAGAAGTCAGATCCTTCGCTCTCGATATTGTCCTGATATTGTACCGTAGCTTCTAAAGTGTGCTTGCGAGAACTATATTCTTTTCTGTAATTGACACTGTACTCTAGATTGCTTTCGTCTTCTTGTTCATCATCGGTTCGCAGTGTTGTTGACGTTAGATTTCCTGGGAAGGTATTGAGGTAGTCATTATATGTTAGTGATCCAAAGTTATCTTCATCCGATCTCCTATATAAAAAAGCGCCAGTTAGGGTTTCTTTTTCGTTGGGTAGATAGTCGATCCCAAATCTTATACTATTGGATAAGCTTGATCTCTCGTTGGTTCTAAATGTCTCTTGGAAGAAAGTCTCTGTGCCTCTATCTTGTTGTAAGAATGACTTGCCACTACCTGGGCCTGTACGTCGTCTGAGTCCGTAGTTGGCAAACCAGTTAACCTTATCTTTTCTATAGTTGAGGTTAGCTCCAAGCCCTGCTTGCTCAGGAAACCCTGCAGATACGTCAAATGATCCGTTAAATCCACTTCCTTTATCCTTCTTAAGTACTATGTTGATGATACCAGCCATACCTTCTGCTTCGTACCGTGCAGAAGGATTAGTGATCACTTCTACTGACTCTATAAGATTAGCTGGGATAGAGCGCAGGCCATTGGCATTATCTTGGTTGGCAAGACCAGATGGCTTTCCATCTATAAGGATCCTAACACCTGCACTACCTCTTAGACTTACCGCGCCTTCTATATCAACAGTGACAGACGGAACATTGTCCAATATGTCTTCAGCAGAGCCACCTTGATTCGCTAGGTCTTTACCCACATTAAATACTCTTTTATCTAAAGAGAACTGTGTCTCACTTTTTTCTGCTCTAATCTCGATGTTATCAAGTGCTATGCCTGATAGTGCGAGTCCGATTATACCAAGATCGATACTTCGATTACCTGATCTGATAGCGTCCCTATCGATCACAACATCTACAGTCTGTGGATCATAAGAGATATACTCAAGTATAGCATACATCTGACCGATCTTTGCTTTGACAGCAAATGTCCCATCAGGTTCAGTCAACCCACCGGTAATCAGTGAAGAGTCTTTTTTGTTAAACAAAGAGATAGTTGCAAACTCAAGTGGTGCTTGGTTCTCTGCATCTATGACTTTTCCTTTGATAGTGATCTCAGGTGCTCCTGCACGGCCTCCAGGACGTCCACCTCTTTGCGCTGATAACGATGTAATGAATAGTGCCAATGCAAGCATCAAAACACTCTTTCTATACAATGGGGGTAATGTCAAGTTCATAAACAATTTGTATGAGTATTATAACTGCAAAGTTCAGCCTATGTTGACAGGGAAGCAGCATATTTCTGTGAACAACATAAAAGAACGGTTCTACGCGGAGATTCTCAAAGAACCCGGCTGAATCGTCGTTGAACGTACTTCATATGGCTTTGACAGATCGACAGATTAAGTCCATTGAGACATTATTATCTTTGAGATAATGAGCAGAGTCCAAAGCATCGAAAAGCCTTTAAGTCAAAGCCTATGGATAGAGATAGGCATCCTCGTATTGATCGCCTTGGCATTTTTCTTTGGTACTTCGTTGACCAGAGGAGGATTTGAGACGGATGGCGCGGGATATGAGTTTAACTGGACTCGACTTGTCTTCTTGTTCAATTATCTTATGGCAGCACTGGTGATCAACTATGTTTTGCTGTCTAAATATTATTATAAAGGCAAGTATCTTCAATTTGCAATTGGAATCGTAGTGGTGATTATCGGCTGTGTTCTCATTGAGGAGTTAGTCTTAGAGAAGATCTTCTTTCCAGATACAAGGGGGTCGAGGTTCACCGGTGTACTATTCAACTTTATCAGGATGATCCCGATGATAATGCTCTTTGTCGGATCTAAGTTTGCTTGGGACGCCCAGCGCAAAGAGCGTGAGCTTGCTCAGCTTAAAGGGGCGATCAATGATAGCCAACTTCAGTTCTTGAAGTCGCAGATTAATCCGCACTTCCTCTTTAATAGTCTTAACAACTTGTACTCTTACGCTTTGGAAAAGTCTGAGAAAACACCAGGTATCATACTTGAGTTGTCTTCTCTCTTGCGCTACATGCTTTATGACTGTCGTGAGTCATATGTGCCATTGGATAAGGAAGCAAAGTATATCCATGACTTTATCAAGCTCCAGAGTCTTCAGATCGAAGACAGGGGAGATGTAACATTTACCTCGAGTGGTAACTTTAAGGGTCGGGTGATCGCACCTTTGATCTTGATTGTGTTTATAGAGAACTGCTTTAAACACAGTACTTCTAGCCAAAGTGATAAGATAAAAATTGCCATAGATCTAACTCTTGATAATGACGTAGTATATCTCAAATGTCAAAATACCCACGCTAAATCATCCAATACGAACAATCTAGCACAAGGTATAGGTCTTGAGAACGTGAAGAAAAGATTGGCACTTATGTACCCAGATAAGCATAAGCTTAGGATCAATGATTCTGAAGATGTCTATACAGTTGATCTAAAGATAAATATCGTATCATAGACTTATGGATACGACTTGTATCATCGTGGAAGATCAGCCACCAGCTCAGCGCGTGCTTGAGAAGTACATCAAAGACTTGGGAAGTCTCAAGTTATTAGCTGTCTTCTCAGATGCGATTAAGGCATTGGCGTTTCTCAAGACTGAAGATGTGGATATTATCTTCCTTGATGTTCACTTGCCCAAGCTATCGGGTATAGAGTTTCTCAAGATATCTAACAGACAGCCGCATCCGAAGGTCATCTTGACTACAGCATTCTCTGATTATGCGTTGGAAGGTTACGAGCTGGATATTGTTGACTATCTACTGAAACCTTTCTCCTTTGAGCGATTTATCAAGGCTGTTTCCAAGGCGACCGCATTAATTGCTTCTTATAATATAGGTGTAGAAAGAGGACAAAAACAATCCGATATAGAAGCTTCCGCCAAACATATATTTATCAAGTCAGGGAGCGAATATCTCAATATACATCTCGATCATATCAGCTATATCAATTCTGATGGAGACTATACTATGGTCTATCTCAGAGATAAGAAGCACTTGGTCGCTCATCCGCTAAGGTATTGGTTGGAGATATTGCCCAGTCACCAGTTTTGCCAAGTACATAAGTCTTATATCATCAATATCCAGGCGGTATCTAAGGTGACGGGAGGTCAGGTCTATCTTGGTGATGTCACATTGCCTGTGGGTAGGACATATAAGGAGGCTTTTGCACAGCGATTTCTAAGGTAGTGCAACATGACATATCATGTGAAAGCATTACTCTTTAAGTAGAGTTTTTACCGATATATAATGAATATCAAGGCCAAGACAGTCTTGAGATTTCTCTCCTGCAATACCTCCTTAGAGTTTCATCCTCGCCTTATGGCACACCTTTTGTATTAAGATAAATCGTAATATGAAAACTACTCAATAAAGCGTGGTTTTCGAATGCACGATCTATCATGAGGAATTATCTTTTTAGCATCGCAACACACTTAGTATTACTTCTACTCTTGTTAGGGTTGTCGTTTACGACGATTAAGAACAAACCACAACAAGAGGTGAAGCAAGTGATCATGGTTGACTTTAGCAATCAAGAGACGACTAAGAAAGAAACTGCGTCAATGACTAAACGTCCTGCTCAAAAAGCAAAGAAGCAACGATCAGCAGCGCCATCCCCCCAGAAGGCTCGTAAAGCTGTGACAAAAGCTTCTAAGGCCACAAAGAAAACCCTGCGTACATCCCAAAAACCAGCAGAAACATCTAAGGCCTTGGATGAAAAGTCAAGCGTAGTTAAGAAGGTAATTCCTCATAATGATCCTCAGCCTTCAAAAGAAGACATAGCTAAGGCAGAAAGAGAAAAAAAGAAAGCAGAGAAGCGATCTCATTTTTCATCTCTTTTGTCTAAAGCAAAAAATAAGACTGCAGCTGAAACTGATCAGCCCGAGACGAGAGAGGAAGTATCTGGTGTAAAAACCGGTACTTCATCTTCAAGTAGTAAAAACAAAAATATCCAAGGTGTACTTGGCAATAGAAAGGTCTTACGATCACCTTCGATCACTGATAAGTCTCAAAAGAAAGGTAGGGTAGTCGTTAAGATCTGTGTTGGTTCAGATGGTAAAGTCTTATCATCTAAGTATACTATGATGGGCAGCACGACAAGTGACTCTTATCTGATCGGCTTAGCAGAAAAAGGAGCTAAGCAATACTTGTTTTCTTCTTCTTCTAATCCTAAGGAGTGTGGCAACGTTGTCATAGAGTTCCAGTTGAAGTAGTAGATTGTCTTACTTCCGATTATCATGATTTTCTAATTGTTGTTTTGCATGTTCTTATTTGAGTAGAATAAGAAAACAGCTCCTAAAATAACAAAAGGCACACTCAATATCTGTCCCAGATTAAGGTAGCGTCCAGCTTCCGAACTTACTTGATCAATTTTTGTAAACTCGATCAAGAATCTTGCTGCAAAAATAAGTATCACCACAATCCCAAATACCTTTCCTTTGTATGGCAAAAGACGCTTGCGCTTTCCATATATCACAAAGAATATAATCAGATAAACCATCGCCTCATACAATTGAGAAGGATGCCTCGCTATGTCATCAACAGCTGTAAACACAACACCCCAAGATTGACCGGTAGGCTCTCCTATGATCTCAGAGTTGAACAAGTTACCTAACCTTATAGAGCATCCAGCCAACGGAGCTACTAATGCAACCAAGTCTAAAAGCGATATAAAAGAGTAGTCCTTTCTAATTGATAGAATACCTAATGAGATCAGCATACCTATGACACCGCCATGGCTCGCTAATCCAAGATATCCTGTAAACAACCAAGAGCCATCTTGCTGTTGTTGGATAGGCAAGAACATCTCAATCGGATGGTTAAGATAATATGATGGATCATAAAGCAAACAATGGCCTAATCGCGCTCCAATGACGATGCCTGCGACTAGATAAACTGCCAAAGTCTCTAACTTGATGTGACTATAGTTTTTATCGCCATCCAAAACTATAGTTAGAAAATGACCACTCAAAAAGATGCCCAACCCAAAGAGTAAACTATAATAACGCAGACCGACGGTCTCAGTTATATGGAAGACATAGGGATCTATGCTCCAGTATAGAACTGAAGTAATCATAAGAGTTTGTTTTTCTAATCCAGAGTTATATGCCTTGGCAACAGACAACTTGCAAGATCAGTATGATAAGTGCTGTTATTGGGAGGTGTAGTTTTGATTGAACGGTAGTGACCGGTGTCGCATCTTGTATAGCTATAAGGATGTCATGCTCGCTGATACCGTCGAGTTGATTATAGATTTTTATAGTTTTCCAACTAGTATTGAGTTTTGTGAGATTCATACTTTTATACTTTTATAAATCTTGGTTAGCCGCTTTTTGATACGGCTGATTTTAGAACTTACATTAGTTGTGGTAAGAGAAAGGATGTCACCTATCTCATTGTACTTGTATCCTTCGATATAGAGGATCATGATTCCTTTGTCCAGTGGTTCTAAGTATGCCATCATATTGTACAGCATTTGAATGTCGTCATCGCTATATAGTGCATGTTGAGATAGTGGACGCTCCACTATTTCATCCAATCCAGTTGTGCTTATGCTTGGATGATCTCTCTTTCTTTTAAGCAAGGTGTTTAAGCTAAGTTTATAGACCCAAGTAGATATAGATGAATAACCAGAGAAGCTTTCATATGACCGCCATAACTGTATCATTATATCTTGGCGCGCATCCTTTCTCTCATGAAGGTCACTGCAGAAGACTGCGCATAGACTGTTGATTGTGCCAGCTGATGACTGGACAAATTCTATAAAAGCTGATTCTTTTGCTGATCTTTTATACATGATATATTAACACTTATCTTGTCTAAGTACTATCCGTTATTGTGGATTGTGGACAGACACTATAGAGTTAGTACCAAGTTAGATAGCTTTTGTCACAGGGATGTGAAAATTAATACGAGAGACCCCTCAAATGCTACGAAAGTAGCTTTATGCCTTAGTCTGTTGCTTCTTATAGATCAGACTCAATAGCAATCCACCTAACATCATCAAGCAACCCAACCACACTAAGTTGATGCCTGGAAAGATGTTAGACTCCACGATGAGGATATCAGAGCGAGGGACATCGTTAGCGATCAAGAGTTCTACTTCATCGTTGCTGCGATCATCTTGTGCAACCCTAAACGTCATCTTCTGCGTCTCAGGATCGATATTGGAAAACCGGATATGCAATCCAGACTTAGCATCATAATCCTTGAGACTAAACTGTTGCGCATTGCGTAAGATGAATACAGGTTTCTGAGTGATCTGATCTCCTGAAGGGGCGCTGATATTTAATATACCAGCGATAGCGATATCTCCTTCTTGTGCTTGATAGTTTTCATAGTTGCCGCTGCGGTCAAAACCGGCGAGCGTGATTTGGTAACCATTCCAATTGGCGGATGCTCCGTTTTCTAATTGTACATCTTGATAATCAAGCTGGTCTTCTTCTGTGAAAATCTTTGCAAAAGCTGTATCAGGTACCTTGATCTTGATGCCGAGTTCATCTATCACTTCTGGTATTTGAAATACCAATGCATTTTTCAAAGCAAGCCCAGGGACTACTCTTTTGACTTCGCCTGTTCTCTTTAAGGTGATATCCATAGGGATGCCAACGGTCAAGTCATAACTGGAAGAATCATTGTGTTCGCCTCCGGTAAAATCATAATTATATATCGGCTGATGTACTTGATAGGTATACTTCTCTTCATCTATGACCGTGCCTACTTTTACAATGTGTGATAAGTACTTAAGGGAATCTTCAAGCCGATCTCGTTCTTCTAGATCTCTTACGTGAGGTGGAGGTGATGCAGCAGTAAAAACATCATATGTCCAGTTGCGATTATTGCCCGGATTGTCAGCGGCAATCTTAGTCATCTCTTTGTTGTATAGAGATGAAGGCCATGATGTAAAGCTTTCGACGATCTCGTTGTCACTATTGACTTTAGAAAATGCCAACTCGTAGTATCGCAAGTTGTCTATGAGGGTATCTCCCTTATAATTGATCCAATAATCAGTAGTAGGGAAAGGTTGGTTTTTTAAAAGCACAATGGCACGATCTTCTGCTTGCCCAGCTGCAAAGTCACTTTGTAAAAAACGAGCTGCAGTGATGGTCTTTTGATTGAGACCACTGAACATGATACCCAGTATCAGCAGTCCAAATCCTATATGAGAGAACGCTGCTCCCGACGATTTTAAGTTACCTTTTAGAAAGGAAACGATGTACGTTCCATTAGCTATAATGGTAAACAGACCAGCAAATAAAAATACATAATGTTGCCAGGTGTAAGTATCGATCACTTGACTCAGCAAAAAGGTGAGCACTGTGGAGATAGTCGATATTGAGATCAAGTACTTGCTGAGTTTGGACTCGTAGTTGACCCAGTTAGCAGCGTGGTATCTTAGTAGAATAGCCGTACCTGCCAAAAGTCCCATGAAGATGCCGATCCATATCTGAAACTTATTATGATGTTCCATCGGGTCATCGATGGCGATTGGCGTATAAAATGGATCAAATAATTCTACAATCTTATTGTAGACAGGTAGTGAGGTGCTTCCTGTCATTAGCAACGCTGAAAAGAACAAAACCAGCGCTCCGACAAACATCCAAAACTCACGGCTGTATATATTTTCTTCATTTGGCTTGACCGGTATCGTCTTATGTCGAGTGATGTACATGTATATGCCCAGCCCAGCAAAGAGAATGATAAATGCCGCCAGCTGTGTCTCCAGTCCCATTGTTGTAAAAGCATGCACAGATGTATCGCCGAGTATGCCACTTCTTGTTAAGAAAGTAGAATATAGGATCATGATAAATGCCAATAGGTAGTAGGCATATGTACTCTTGATCGAGTACTTGGTGCTCTTGGCGATGAGGTTGGTATGGATGCCTGCTATCATGATGAGCCATGGTACGAGAGAAGTATTCTCTACTGGATCCCAAGCCCAGTAACCGCCAAAAGTCAACGCTTCATACGCCCAAGCCGCTCCCATCAATATCCCAAGTCCTAATATAAATCCACTAAATAAGCCCCACTTGAGCATCGGGCTTAATATCTCGATGTGTCTATCTGATGATAACCCTGCAATCGCCATGCTAAACGGGATCGATACACTAGCAAATCCTAAAAACAAAACAGGAGGATGTATCGTCATCCAGTAGTTCTGCAGTAATGGGTTAAGGCCACGACCTTCTATCTGAGTAAGGTAGTCAGCATTGGTAAATATTGGAGAATTGAGATATACATCCCTCACTAAGATAAAAGGGTTGCTCCCGATCTTAAAGTCACCTTCCACAAAGGGCATAAATACACCCAGTAGCATACTAGTCAAGAAGACTTGTATCAGTGCAAGAGTCACCATCGTTGGAGCCGTCCATGACTTCCCTTTAGCGATAAAAATCCATCCTAATATCACATGCCAGAACATCCATAGCAGGAAGCTGCCTTCTTGATCTGCCCAGAAGGCAGCCAAGAGATATTTCATCTGTGAAGAGTCCGATACAGTGCGAAAGACATAGTCGTACTCATAGTAGTGCGAGACCATCGCATAAAGCAAGAGCCCGATCGCAAGAAAGACGCTGACGCCATGGGTGATATAAGCCGTCTTACCTATCGACAACCAAGAGGTTTCTCCCTTTAAACTTTTATAGTAGGCCCATGATGCACAGATCGCGCTAACAAAAGCCGCTACGAGAGCAAAGTGCCCGAGCTGACCCAGCCATATGTGTTCGCCTATGTATGATACTTCCTCCATCTACGAGTCGACGGCGGATGCTTGTTTCCTTAGTGCGAGTTCTTCATCCTTATACTTTGATGGACACTTGAGTAACATCTCTGATGCTTCAAAGACGCCATCGTCATTCATCTTACCGGTCACGACTATTTTCTCTGATCGCTCAAAGTCATATCGTTTGGATTCTCTGATCGCCACCTTGCGCTTATCGTCGTTATCGTCGATCATGTAGAAGCTGAAGTAGTTAGCGTCTACTTCTGGATCGTAGACCATCGGATCTGACTTGGATAATTGTCCGGATACTTTGACTCTTTCTCCGTCCAGTTCTGCTTTCGCAAATGTGGAAAACGTACTCAAGTCCTTAGAGGACATCGTAAGCATCACAATAGCCGCTGCCATCATAACCAGTGCGATAATATGCGTCTTTTTCATAGTTGATTATCTAACGAGATCCTGTGTACAAAGTTAAGGGATATCGGGCCTTTAGGGTGATGCAAGAAGTCTTTAGATTTTGTCTAAATAAAAAGAGAGGAGTGGACTAATATTGTTGACAACCCTCGCCAGAGCACTTGTTGCTGAAGGCTTCTAACCTAAGCATTTTTTTGGGGCAACGTTAGATGCAACTAAATTTCTGTTCAAACATTTACAGTTATTAGGTTAAGCATTTCTTCTCCTCAAAATTCTTTTACTTCCTCAAATATTAACAATTTTGTAATATGAGTGAATACAAAGAGGTCTTACACTTAGATAGTGCATCAGTTGTCTATAAAGAGAGAGTGATATTGAGTGATATTCACATGGTCATCAACAGCGGTGAGTTTTGCTATCTCAAAGGTGAAACAGGGTCTGGTAAGTCATCTTTAATCAATGGTTTATACGGTCTTCTTAAACTTTCAGGCGCTCGCGTTTATGCTGTGGGGCAAGATCTCTCAGATCTAAGTAAGGAGTCGCTCCAGTCATACCGTAGAAAACTTGGGTTGATCTCAGATAGCTACCCATTGTTTAATGATCAGACTGTGTTCAAAAACTTCGATCTCATCTTGCAAGCGGTTGATTGGTCTGTATCAAGTGAACGAGAAAAACGCATCAACGAAGTCTTGGATCAGTTGGGTCTCAACAATCTACAGGGTGAGCTGGTCGGAGATCTACCATCTGGCCTCCGCCAAAAAGTAGCGATAGCAAGATCTGTACTCAACAAACCAAAGTTGTTGCTTGCAGATAATCCCATGGTTCATCTTGATATAAAGAGCGCTGATGAAGTAATGTCTCTTTTTATCAGCTTAGCTAAAGAAAATAAGACTTCTATCCTTTGTGCGATCTCAGATGAGAGCTTGATAAGCCGATATCCAGCGCGCTCATACTTCTGTGGAGATGGGACAGTAACTGAGAGTCGCTAAACTTTTCTTTCTCTTAGAAGTTTCAGTTTATCCTTTTGAGATGGAGATTGATCTAATTAGTTATAATACTTCGCAGTCTTTCTTCATTTTGTCATCTTTATGATTGGTATCACTACAATACTTAGATTAAGATCTCATCAAGGCTACAGAATGTTGCGTTCTGTAGGATGGCCGTTGCTGATATTAGGTGTGCCGATGATTGCAGTTTTATCATTGGGTGTGGTTGAGCGATCGACAGATGGGTACTCGATGTCTTTGTTGTTTGGACTGGGTGTAGTCAGTTTGCACAATTATAGAAAAGATCACAACCATCTTAGATTGCTTGGTTATCAACCACGGCTGGTATGTATGATAGAGTATCTGATCATAGCTGTTTTCTTAGGAATGATGACCTGGCTGCTAGTTGGTAATTATTCTAATCTTTTGTTGATGGCACTTACAAGTCTGATCGTTGCCCATCTTCCTAACGTTAGCTGGGCGGGTATAAAGAAGAGATTGTTTTTTCCAGTTTCATGGATACCCCTACGAGACTTTGAGTATAGGTCGGGGATGAGGATATCAGGATGGTTGGTGGTGGTGCTCATATCATTTGGCGCTTTAGTTGCTTACAGTTCTCCGATCGTTCCAATTGTATCGGTAATCATGATTAGTATAACTGCTACTTCTTGGCATATGGCTTTTGAGCCTATTGCTATGATTGACTTACAACAAAGAGCTACCCAGTTTTTATTGTCTAAAATTATAAAGTCATTAAAGTACCTCTTGCTTTTTTTTCTCCCTATTGGTGTGGCCTATCTTATACATTATAGTGAACTGTGGTATTTGTTTGTAGTAGTAGCACTGTTTGGAATACTCATTAATTCATTTGCTATATTTTATAAATACACAGGTTATCATCCATCAAGAGAAAGTGCGCATGGAGAGATGGCGGTAGGTCTATTTTCGATGTGTTCGTTAGTACCTTTTTTTGCACCTGTATGTCTTTTTTACCTAGTTGTCTACTTTAGAAAAGCACTAAGTAATTTAAATACTATTCTATGTTAAAGATTGATCAGATAAAAGCGGGATATGGCGAAGGAGATGTGCTTAAAGGTGTATGCTTTACTGCGCATACCGGAGAAGTACATGGCATCTTGGGTGTCAATGGATCTGGCAAAACAACCTTGTTTAGAGTGCTTAATGATTGGCTATCTAAAAGCGAAGGTACTGCTACTTTTTTAGATGATGAGTTAGAGGGATATGATATTGGATTTTTAGAGACAGATCCATATTTCTATCCTTATATGAAAGGCAAAGAGTACTTAGGCCTTCTAAAGATGAAAAACGAAAATTATAATATTGAGTCTTGGAATGCCATCTTTGACCTACCGCTCGATCAACTTGCTGATGAATATTCTACGGGTATGAAAAAGAAATTGGCTTTGCTTGGTTTACTGGCTCAAGATAGACCTGTCCTTATACTCGATGAACCCCTCAGTGGAGTAGACATCGAGTCCAATGTGAAGTTTCAAGAGATCATCTTAAGACTCAAAGAGTCTGGAAAGACTATCTTGCTGAGTTCTCATATGCTCACAGCGCTTACAGCGATATGTGATAAAATCAGCTTGCTCTCCGGCGGCGTTATCACAAAGACTTATCAGAAGGAAGAGTTTTCTAATCTTGAAAAATTAATCACAGCGCAGATCAAAGAGGACTTAGATCAACAGTTGGATGAGTTGTTTTAAATAAAAGCCCCAAGCGTAGGCGCTTAGGGCTGTCATTTATTTTGTCAATGGTTCTTTATGAGCTGCAAACACAGTGATTATTATCCAACCACAAGGTTAACCATACGATTAGGTACAACAATCACTTTTCTAATTGTCTTGCCATCTAACCACTTTTCTAAGTTTTCAAGTTTTCTCACTTCTGCTTCTATCTCTTCTTTAGATAAGCTTGCAGAAAACTCTTCCAGTCCTTTCTTCTTTCCATTGATGCAGATAGGGTAAGTAACTGAATCTTCAACAAGATATGCCTCGTCGTATTCTGGAAACTGTGCTAAGTGTACAGAAGTGTCATTGCCTAATTGTGACCATAATTCTTCACTTAAAAAAGGAGCAAAAGGAGCAATCATCCTAACCATTGGTTCGAGGATGGCTCTTTTGTTAGTCTTTAGCTTTCTAAGTTCGTTGACAGCGATCATCATCGCGCTGATCGAAGTGTTGAACGAGAAGTTCTGTATGTCATGACCTACTTTTTTAATCACGCCATGAAGTATCTTGTTTTCTTCCGGAGTTGGTGCTTCCTTTGAAAGGCTGAATTTTTCATCAACTTGGAAAAGGTCAACAAATTTTCTGATGAACTTGCTCACACCATCGATGCCATTGGTGTCCCAAGGTTTAGATTGTTCGATTGGTCCTAAGAACATCTCATACATCCTAAAACAGTCGGTGCCATATCTGTCCACGACTGTATCAGGATTGATGACATTAAATTTTGACTTTGACATCTTTCCAACTTCAGATAAGGTTGTCATTTTAAAATCTACTGGTCCTTCTCCATTTTGGAAAGTTCCTGAATCTGATTTGAAAATGGCATTATCATAGGCAGGTCGCCATTCAATGAATTTTTTAATTCCTTCTGTAGTAAGATGTGATTCTTGAGAACCATAATTACTCACAAAATCAATGTGTACCGGAATCTTGACATACTTCTTCGTCTCATCTGTTGCCATGTCTCTGGATACAAATACCTTCTCAGATGAAGAGTCGTCTTTTATCAAATAGATAAACTCTATCACCCCTTGGATCATCCCTTGATTGATCAACTTTTTAAAAGGCTCATCGGTCGGTACGATCCCTTTGTCAAACAAGAACTTGTGCCAGAATCTCGCATACAACAAGTGAGCAACTGCGTGCTCCGCTCCACCTACGTATAGATCTACAGACTGCCAGTAGTTGATGTCTTCTTTAGAAGCCAAGGCATGTGGATTGTTAGGATCCATGTAGCGTAAGTAGTACCAAGAGCTACCTGCTACTGCTGGCATCGTATCCGTCTCACGAGTATCACCATTGCTCATGGTCACAAAGTCAGTGATGCGTGCCAATGGTGATTGACCTCCGGCAGTTGGTTTAAAGTCATCTGTGTCAGGTAGCTCAACCGGTAGATCTTCTAAGGCTACGGTGTGCGCTACGCCATCGCTGTCGTATGTAATTGGAAAAGGTTCTCCCCAATATCGTTGACGACTGAAGTTGGCGTCCCTCATTTTATAATTAGCGACTACCTTGCCGATACCATGTTCTTCTGCATATTTGCTGCCCGCTTCAATTGCATCTTTTACATCCATGCCATTTAAAAAATCAGAGTTGATGATTTTTCCAACTTTGTCATGGAGGCTTGCTCCTGGGAAGTCAGATTTGTCAACAACATCTATAATCTTCAATCCAAACTTTTCTGCAAAAGCTTTATCTCTGTCGTCATCGCTTGGTACCGCCATGATGGCACCTGTACCGTAATCTTTTAGTACATACTCTCCAATCCAGATAGGTATGCGCTCTTTGTTAAATGGGTTGATGGCATAAGCGCCGATGAATGCTCCAGTAACCGACTTTTCGGCCATCCGTTCTACTTCGGATTTAGCATTTACGTAAGTGAGATAATCATCAACATCTTGCTGCTGATCAGGTGTCGTTAGCTCAGCTACCAACTCGTGCTCTGGCGCCAAGACCATATAAGTCACACCGTAAATTGTGTCTATCCTTGTTGTAAATACTTCCAACTTGTCCTCACGACCTTCCAAAGGAAAGAAAACCGCAGCTCCCTCAGATCTGCCGATCCAATTGGACTGCATCGTCTTCAAGGCATTGGACCAATCCACTTTGTCCAAGTCGTAAAGTAAGCGATCTGCATACGCGGTCGTACGCAAGCACCATTGAGGCATGGCCCTCTGGATGACAGGGTGACCACCGCGCTCTGACAATCCGTCCTTTACTTGGTCATTGGCCAAAACGGTCCCCAATTCTTCACACCAGTTAACATATCCGATCTTCTTATATGCTAATCTATAGTGCATCAAGAAGTCGCTCTTCTCTTTACTGTTATAGTCGCTCCATGTCTGTTGGTCGAGACCATCTTTGTCGCTATTGGCAGCTGTTAATCCGTCTGTGCCATGTGCATCAAGGTGAGCAACTAACTCAGATATGGGCTTTGCCTTTTGGTCTTGCGTGCAGTAGTAATGGTCAAAAAGTTGAGTGAATACCCACTGTGTCCATTTGTAATAATTAGGATCACAAGTATACGCCTCACGACTCCAGTCAAACGAAAAACCAAGACTACTCAGCTGCTCCCGATACCGTACCATGTTGTCCTGAGTCGACTTGGCTGGGTGTATCCCAGTCTGCAGGGCATACTCTTCAGCCGGCAGGCCAAATGCATCAAAACCCATAGGATGAAGCACATTGTACCCAGTCATCCGCTTGTGCCGAGTGAATATATCTGAAGCGATATATCCTAATGGATGTCCAACATGTAGACCTGCACCCGATGGATAAGGGAACATATCCAGCACATAGTACTTTGGCTTGTTTTCGTCCCTTTCGACTCTATACGTCTGGTTGTCAACCCAGTACTGTCTCCATTTCTTTTCTATCGACTTATAATCTATCATAATGACCGTGTGTAATCAGCATGCAAAAATGAGGTTTTATATTTACTTGACCACGATTTTATAGTGTTCAACTCGTCATTGTATATTTGCTTGATGAGATATTATGCAGTGCTGTTGTTTTGCGTCATTAGTTGTTCCCCAAGTGGCACGGTGACATTTAAAGGGCTCAAGATGATACCGACTGATCAGATAGCTGACCGAGTCAAGGCTGGTAACTTCAACTATAACTACGCCACTTTCGTAAATGCTGATGGAGAACCGATCACCAAGGAGCAAAAGAATCAACTCAACAAAGGGCTGTTGGGTAAGGATTATTTTGAAGATGCTTCCGGTGAGATCAAAAAGGTATATGTAAGACCGATCACGATGGCGGATAAGCTCACAGAGATCCAGCGGATAAAGATTGCGACTGATCCATTGGGCAGGTTTGCTACCATCAATATCGACTGTAACGATCTTGATCAGATGTATAGTCAGATTCAAAGCAAAGATGACCAAAGTCGCCTCAATGTAGATGACATGCAAAGAGTTGATATCGAGAGTCAACAAAAGGTCCTTTCGGCCCTTAACCAATGTGGTTTAACAGAAGCCCACTTGAGTACCATCTGGCTCGTCCTTCAGCACTCTGATTCCGATATCATGGCCTACTTCTATACTGACCTAAAGAGACTAAGCAAAGCAGGAAAGATCGAGAAAAGCAAGATAGCAGCGATGGAGGATCAGCTCTTGATGTTTCATGGCCATAAGCAGGTCTACGGCACTCAGATCACAGTTAAAGGGTTGTATGATATGGAAGACCCAGCAAATGTGAATAAAAGAAGGGCTACTGTAGGGTTAGGACCCATCGAAGAGTACATCGCAAGATGGCAGTTGAACTTTGAGGATGAGTTGAAAAGAATGGGAGAATAGTTTGATTGACTTGAGAAAGTCATATTGGATCACCATCACTTTTGGTTGCATAACATGTCTCATACGACTCTTAATGTTAAACTTAAAAAAGAGTAAGAAGTATTGGATCGTATTGGTTTGTATTCTACTTCTTTCTTGTAAGAATTATCGCACCAATCATTCGTGGAGTGGTCATGAAAGTATTGGCCATAAACCTTATGAAATATACATTCCTGATGGTTACATGCTCAAGGAGTTACAAGGCTATGATTCTTATGTAGGTGAGATCTTCAACGAAGCCATAACCTTCAGTTTTGATTATGGTCTTTATGGTAGTGGCTCAGCTCCTATGAGTATACAGTCTTTAGAAAAACAGATTCGCTCAGGCTATCCAGAGGCTATGGCTAGTGCTTGTTTTGAGGGAGCTGTATCGGCAAAGAGACTAAGAAAACAAATAAAAATACTCAACGTGATTTGCCAATCCAGATATCGAAACCAATGAATCAATTCCTTATGCCATTGAAATCGACTATAAGGCGTAAGGTGTCTCTATCCAGATAGATATCTCAGAAAAGAAAAAGTCGATCAGATGATATGATTCACCTTTCTGTATATACTCGTGATTATAGTGCTGGTAATGCATCGGAAATAATAAGAGCGCTGAAAGAGTTAGTTATTAATTTTGAATAATGCCTGAGATAATGTTGTTAATTTAGGGAAGAACTTATCAAACACGTGAGCATAACAAAATATATTGTACCGCCGATGCTGCTGTTGTTAACTGTCCTTATCATAGGATGCAAGACGACTAAAGAACTACCGATCGCAGAAACGGTAGAGCCATCTGGCCCTCAGTTAATATTTGTTAATTATAAAATCACAAAAACCCAAAATGATCTCGAGTATGTCGAAGTAATTGACAAGCTTATTGTTGCTGGTCAGATGAAGGTCAATCGAAATAAAATCCCAACCATAAACAATAGGTACTTTCAGTGCATACAATTAGATCATAAAGAAGAAGTTCTACATACAGATTATTTTACCAATCCTCTTCTTAAGGATGTAGAATATGTTGATAAAGAAGGTCAACTTGGGAGAAAGCTAATCGAAGTGGATAGTGCGGACTTATCCATACGCCTACAGTTAGATCCTAAAGCAAGATTTATTCTTTTATCAAAAGTCAATGACTCGTAACAGGTAATGTCAATAATTGACCTATGAAATATTTACTGTTACTCAGCTTGGTTTGTATTGTATGCTCCGTTTCATCTCAGAGTTTTGACGTGGATACTTTGTTATGGTCGGGTCCAACTAGCAAGCGAATCAATCTTGTTATCTTAGGAGATGGGTATCAAGAAGAAGAACTGGATGACTTTTCAAAAGATGCCGATGACTTCATGAATAGTTTGTTTGATGTATCTCCATTTAGAGAGTATCAATCTTACTTCAATGTTGTAATTGTCAAAGTGCCTTCCAATGAAAGTGGTGCAAGTCATCCAGGTACAGCCTCAGATGTAACTGAACCATTGACACCGATTAAAGGAGTAGATAACATCTTCGGTTCGCGGTTTGATGCTTTTGACATACACAGACTTTTGGTTGCGGAGAATACAAGTCTGGTGAATAGTGTCTTGGCAATCAATTTTCCTTCTTTTGATCAGGTACTTGTTTTAGCCAATAGTCCATACTATGGTGGTAGTGGAGGTCAGATCCCTTTGTCGTCAACTCATGAGGATGCTGCAGAGATAGCCATTCATGAGATCGGGCATTCTTTTGCTGCACTGAGAGACGAGTATTATCCCGGAGATGTGTTTGCACTCGAAGCGGCTAACATGACCAAAGAAAATCAATCGAGCACAATTAAATGGAAAAACTGGTTACAAGATAATGGGGTAGGCGTTTATAAACACTGTTGCAGTGGAGACGCCTCAAGTTGGTATAGGCCGCATGAAAATTGTAAAATGAGATTTTTAGGTGTACCATTTTGTGCAGTATGTCAAGAGGCGATCGTTGAGACTATTCATGATCTGGTGTCACCTGTAGAGGCATACCAACCTTTTAATATTGATCCATTAGAAGAACAAGATACTTTCAGTTTTAATATAGATGTTATTGCGCCGTCACCAAACACCATTAAAATAGAATGGATGCTTAATGGCCAAGCAGTTGATAAGAATGTATCTTCCTTGGCTTTGGCTCATACAGACTTGCCTGCAGGTGCTAATCAAGTTATTGTTAACGTGCAAGATACATCGCACATGCTGCGAGTAGATAATCATCAGAGCATACATTTTATAGAAGTAGAATGGCAGATCAATAGCATCACAACAAGTATCGATAAAATAAAAGAGAGAATGATAGATATAAATCTATATCCTAATCCAACAACTGAGATTATAGATGTAGATCTTGGTGAAGGGTTTGATGAAGACTTTTCTATGTCTCTGTTTGATGAACGAGGTCGTGCTATTATGAAAAAAAATGTTGCAGCTCGTTTTAAGAAGTCACAACTTAGTTTGAGTGACCTGCCCAGTGGTACTTATGTTTTGAAGTTTCAGTTGGGGAAGCGTTTAATAGCTTCAAGGACTTTTGTTAAGATTTGATGATTTGCGAGTGAACAAGATAGCAACAGTATTAATCCAATCAATACTTTGACGCATCTAATGGCGTATTGAGGTTGTCCATGGACAGTGGTGAGTACATATCCATTTTCTATTCAATATCGAAGATTAAAATCCACAGTGAATAGCAAAAAAGAATAGCGCGACCTAACTCTAAATTAGATCTCTTACGATATAATGTAGACTAAGCTGGAATTTCAAGAAAGATGAAATAAATCAGCTTTCTGCCAATAAATCACAATTTAGATCATCACCTCTGGCTCAAAGTAAATTACCTTACGTACAAATATTAAGATCATGTCAGAAACGCTAACAACAACTCCTTCTGAGACTTCATTGGAAGACTTTAGAGCTGAGGTAAAGGCATTCTTAGCGGCTAATTGTCCAGAATCGATGAGGCAACCTATCGCAGAGGAGTCCGATACATACTTCGGAGGAAGAAACGGAACCTTTAAAAATGCAGATCAAGAAAAGTGGTTTAATGCGATGGCTGATCGTGGATGGACGACTCCAGAATGGCCTAAGAAGTACGGTGGAGGCGGCCTGTCAAAGGCAGAAGCTAAGATATTAAAGCAAGAGATGAGAGCGCTGAGCTGCAGACCACCGTTGCTTAGTTTTGGTATATGGATGTTAGGGCCAGCTTTATTACAGTTTGGTACAGAGGAGCAAAGAGAGCAGTACCTACCTGATATTATCAAAGGTAAGATCAGATGGTGCCAAGGTTACTCTGAACCAGGTGCTGGATCGGATCTTGCGAGTCTACAAACATTGGCATTATCATCAGGTGACGAATATATAGTCAATGGTCAAAAAGTATGGACATCATATGCGGACAAAGCGGATATGATCTTTGCTTTGGTTAGAACAGATGGTTCTGGGAAGAAACAGATCGGCATCACCTTTCTGTTGATAGATATGGAGACAGAAGGTGTAAGCACACGACCGATTAAGTTGATCAGTGGTAAGAGCCCATTTTGCGAGACTTTCTTTGACAATGTCAGAGTGCCTAAGGCCAATGTGGTTGGTCAAGAGAATGCTGGTTGGACAGTTGCGAAGTACCTACTGACGCATGAGCGCTCGGCGATAAGCGGCGCTGTGGATGGCGATATGATGACACCCTTGTCTTACTATGCTAAGAAGTCAGTCGGTCTAACAAATGGTAAACTGAGCGACGGCTTGTTACGGTCTGAAGTTGCTGCATGGGAGATCGATGGTGCTGGATTTAAGTTTACACTAGATCGTATCAACGAGGAGATGAAAGCAGGTCAAGCTATAGGAGCGAGGTCATCATTCATGAAGTACTATGGTAGTGAGCTCAATAAGCGTAAGTATGAGCTACGTCTTGATTGTCAAGGTCGAGATGCCCTTGCTTGGGATGGAGAAGCGTATCAGGGCGGTAAAATCGCCAGACAGTTTTGTCGTACAAAAGGTAACTCTATAGAAGGAGGGACTAGTGAGATACAATTGAACATTATATCTAAGCACATCCTTGGTTTACCATCTTAATACCACATTTCTAAATTATAATTATGTCCTACGTATTAACAGAAGAACAGCAATTTCTAAAAGATAGTGCAAAAGATTTATTTAAAAAAGCACCAGTGGCTATGATCCGTGATCTAAGAGATGGCGATGATGAGCAGGGGTACTCGACAGAGCTCTGGCAACAGATGGTCGAGATGGGATATCCTGGTATCGTAGTGTCAGAAGCATCTGGAGGTATGGACTTTGGGATGCGTGCCTTAGGCGTTCTGATGGAAGAGTCGGGTAGAAGCCTATCAGCATCACCGTTGATGACTGTAGGTGTCTCTGCAGCGATAATTGAAAAGCATGGGACTGAAGGACAGAAAGCTCAACTTAGTAGTATCTGTGAGCAGGGTACTGTGGTAGCCTTAGCACTTCAAGAGGGAAGTTTTTACAAACCAGAGCAATCTGATATAGTCGCTAAAAAGGATGGTGACACCTATACGATCTCTGGTGTAAAGGACATGGTTGCTGATGGTCACGCGGCTTCATCATATATTGTAACGGCCGATACGGACGAAGGTGTAACTGCTTTTCTAATTGGAAAAGATACTGACGGTCTGTCTATTGACAAGGAGTTTATGATGGATAGTAGATACTATAGCAAACTGAAATTAGAAAATGTATCCGTGCCTACTTCATCCATATTAGGCAGTGCTGGTAAAGGAAAGAAGGTGGCTAATGACGTCACTAATATAGCCAATGCACTTATAGCCAATGAACTCGTAGGTGTTATGTCAGAAGCATTTGACAGAACGGTAGATTATCTCAAAGAACGAAGACAGTTTGATAAAGAGATAGGTTCTTTTCAAGCATTGCAACATAGAGCTGCGGATCTATATGGAGAGATAGAGATCGCTAAGAGTCTGGCTGTCAAAGCCCTCGATGCGATTGATGAACAAGACTTTATGGCCCCCGCGATTTGTAGTATGGCTAAAGCCAAATGCGTAAAGGTCAGTCAACTTGCTACTAATGAAGGGGTTCAGATGTTTGGCGGTATCGGTATGACTGATGACGAAGAGATCGGATTTTTTATGAAGAGAGCTCGGGTGGCATCACAGCAGTATGGCGGTTATGCATATCACGTTGATCGTTTTGCATCGATGAATGGCTATTGATCCTTAGTATCACTGGACTATTGTAGAACATTGTATATCTTTCAAGGCTAAACTATATAGCGATGAAGATCCTACTCCTCCTATTTGTAAGTGTAACTCTTTCGGCACAATCTTATGATGGCTTGTATCGCCAAAAAGTAAAGACATTAGATAGTACTGTCGAAACGCTCTATGACGTCATATCTGGAGATAAAGGAGAAAAAAGGGATTGGAGACTCTTCCAATATCTGTTTACCGATGGAGCTCAGCTGACACCGTTTCAAACTGATCGTCATGGTAAGGTCCATGCAACATATCTCTCACCAGCAGACTATATAGAACGCTCAGGGGCTTACCTGGAAAGCCAAGGTTTCTTTGAAAAAGAAATCCATAGAGTCACTGAGACCTTTGGTAATCTGGTACAGATCTTTAGCACATATGAATCATATCACTCGAGTAAAGACGCCAAGCCATTTGCACGGGGGATCAATAGTATCCAGCTGATGAAAGATCGGGGGCGTTGGTATGTCGCTAACATCACTTGGCAAGGTGAAACAGACGAGTTTCCCATCCCTGATAAATATTTGAAATAGGCTACTTAGAGGCTATAGAGTAGATTAATGATTTGTATCGGACGCCTTTTTCCATCGCCAGTTCGTTGATTTTTTGAATCATATTCAAAGCTTTTTCTTTTTGTCCCAGTTTATAAAGGACAAAGGCTTTGTAGTCCAGTTGTTTATATCCCTCTTCGCGAGATATTTGAAAAAATAAAAGATCCAAAATCTCTTCAAGTTCTTCTTTTTTGTCCGTACCTGTTACAGCGATTTCATAGAGTCCGTCAAGAAATTTCCATTCGGTACGAGGGTAGAGTGATATGTAATCGTATGACTCGTCAAACAAGGCTTTTTTGTCAGGTACAATAGAAGAGAAGTATACTAGTGCGAATCGACGATACATGCTGTCAGCATGATAACCTAACTCTTTTTCATATCTATTCCAGACGTAGTAAGGTTCAAGCAGATCACTAGATCTAAGTTCAGTTAGGATGTACTCTTGTTGTACATTGAGCACGTCTTTTGGATTACCTAACCTCATCGCCTTCTCTCTATCTTTTAATATCAAATACTGCAAACGATTAGAAGGCCCTACTTTAGAACCGATGTCCATTACTTTTTTATAGTTCTTATCTGAGATTCTTTCTGGGTCAACCCTTTTTAGATACTCGTCTAACGTTTTTGTCATATAGGCTTTGTCTTCCGTCTGCGTAGAGATATCAGCTAGAGATAACAGGTCAGAGAGCTTTTTTGAACTTTCGTATTTTGATATGCTTTGATCAACTTCATGGTGTAATGTTGTTGAGGTTTTTAAAAAAGTAGAAAGCTCTTCATTGGTGGTGATACGTGGGTTTATTTGCAGGATCACTTCACCTTCTGGGTGAAGTGTTAACCAAGTAGGATTACTACTTTGGCCTTCAAATTTTTTTACCATTTTCCGAGTAGATTTTAGTGGATCCAAAACAACTATCTCGTAGTTAGCTGACTTGATTAGCTCTTTGATATTGACAAAAGAGTTGGTATGGCTGATAGGCTGAGCGGTAGAATATAAAACGGTAAGTATGGGTTTCTTCTCTTTTTTAGCCGTTTTCACCACTTTTTTAAACGAAGTGTTACCATCAGCAAGAGTTAACAGACTCTCTTGAGCTGAGAGATTAGTCAACCCCATGATCAAGAAAAAGATAAGTGTATAGTACTTCATAAAGTAGTAGTTGCTTAATTATTAGATTCTCTGTGATATACAAACTGAACATCTTCGACTTTACCTTCTTCTTCTATCCTTACGTATACATGCATCTCGTCGTCAGATATGCGTTCAAAGGTGATTCCATCAAAATATGCCACGTCTTTAGTCATTTTTACAAGTGGGAAATCAACTGTCTCGTTTTGAGACTCCCATCCTTTTAGGTCAGCACCAAAGTGCTTCAGCTGAAAGAGTATGGTCTTATCCACATTTCGAAAGAGGCATAACTCATAGAAGACCACATCTTCTCCTTCACTCAGCTTAAATGATCCCATCATCGAGCCAGCAGTTGGTTTAGACCAGATCTCTTCAGTATCACCACCAAATGCCTTACCCTTCCAATGACCAGCTACCCATGCTACCTGCTCTACCGTTGCCAAAGGTGAAGACATCCCTTCACTTAGACTCCTGATATGAGATTGCGCGCTGACAAGATTTGGCGAAAGCCCGAAGATAAATAACGCTAGTATAAATCGCATATAGCTTCCTTTTTCTGCAATTTAAGATAATTGTTAAACCCTTAACAAGGGTGTTAACACTTCTTGACAAGATATTAACTCGCTCGAAGGACCCTTTAACATCTATAAAGTAGAGATTGGAAGTATGAAATGAAAGGCAGTGATTTTGAGCTTGCATGATGATGAATCGCTGAACAAAAAAATTATTAATTAACCATTAAATCTAGCAGTTATGAATGCACTTAAATTAGTTTTTCTGCTAGCCTTGATACCTACACTTTTACAATCTTCGGAGACCCGAGGAGAAGAACTTTATGGCCTATGGTATGACAATTACTCTAACACTAAATTAGAAATAAAGTATACCCGTAAAGGCATAAAGGTCAAACATCACGGAGGTCTTTTTAGTAGATGGCGCACTTATAATTATATGGGGCGTGGTCTATACGATGATTGTGATGGTAAGGTGATCATCTCACGAGGCTATGATCAAATCGAATGGCGCAAAGGTCGCAGACGTAGTATACTCCTAAGTCGATATAATGACTATGGCAGATATGATAACTACGACCGAGATTATTCTACGAGTAGAAGCAGATCATATAACCCAAGTTATAACAGCTCCTATAGACGTAATCAGTACTATGGCGATTGGTATAATAATGACAGAGGGTTGAACCTCAGAGTTGAGGCCTTTGGTGGGCGTGGTTTTAGAGTGCGGTTCGACAATCGTTGGACCTACTACGAGCCTTACCGTGATCACTATCGAGATCGTCGAGGTAATCGGTACTATCTAAATGATCGTTATCTGAGTTGGAGAAGTCATGATGGCAAGCGACGCTTAAGATTCAGGAGAAGATAGATTGTTGTTGTGTTATAATCTTAGTAGTGACCTGCATGATTGTGCGGGTCACTTACTTTGTATCCAGATCGTTGAGTAATTTGTCAAGTGCAGCTCTATTAATGAGATTGCCGTTTCTAATTACCGAGTTTATTTTCAATGTGTTGTTGATATCATCGATAGGGTTGGCATCTAAAATGAGTAAGTCGGCGAGCATGCCTTCTCTTACATTGCCTAATTCTTTTTCAATCCCAAAATATTCTGCAGGTCGAATGGTAGCTGATTCTATGGCCTCAAGTGGGCTTAGTCCAGCTTTAACTAAGACTGACAACTCTTCATGTAAGCTTCTGCCGGGTGTTAAATAGAAAATAGGACAGTCCGTCCCTGCCATGATGCCGATGCCCTTGTCGTTAATCTTCTTGACCATCTTAAACATCCAATCAGTGTACTGATGATGGAACTCCGTTGGTGATTGCTTTATAGTTTGAGTTATTCTGTTTTTCCAATTTTCTTCAACAGAACTAGGTAGATACTTGAAGCTTTCTTGAAACTCCGCTTTCGCAAATGGTCGCTTGGTAAATCCAGTGCTCAGGGCAAGAGTCGGGATCTGCCAAGTCTGGTTCTTATAGAGTGCATCCAATACTTCATCTGCTTTTTTCTCGCTATAGTTTTCTATAGCATTAGCCCTTTGAGCACTATGTATCCGAGATCTTAGTATGCCTCCTTGGTCGTTTCTGCCATCATATAGTAAGTTCTTTCTTTGTTCTAGAAGTTCTGTACTATTAGATGCGCATGACAGCTCAATGTTGCGCATGTGCTCCATGCTCTTCATGCCCAGGTTAGAAGCTGTGATGACGTCCATGCTAAGAGGCACATGTCCAGTTACTTTCAAACCATTCTCTTGCGCTAACTGATTTAGAACTGCAAATTGTTCTGGAGTTAACATCTCGTATGCCTTAAGCAGATCAACATCTTTTTCAATTAGATCTTTGATGTTTTTGGTTAACTCCTCGATGTTAGAAGAGCCTACCGACAAGGGAGGTCGAGAGGCATCGCTTCCATCATAGACATTGGGCATGCCATCGAGTAAAGGCCCTGCAATCATGACTCTTGGACTTGTTTCGGGGTTTTGCAGAGATTTGTCTTTATATGACTTTACAAAATCAATCTTACCTCCTGTATCTCTGACGCTGGTGATGCCATATGCCAAAAATAAATCAAACATACTAGGCGCTAATTCTTCCATAAAGGCAAAGTGGACATGAGCATCCCAGAGGCCAGGCATCATGTACTGGCCAGTGCCATCGACCATATTGTTTTTTGGTGATAGGTCTAAGCTGTTGCTATCAGCCACTTTTATAATCTTGTTGTTTTTGATAATCACTGTTTGATCTGATGCCAGTCCATGCTCAGGATCGATCACCGAGATATTGGTAAAGCAAGTAGCATCTTCAAAGAAGGGTAGGTCTTTCTTGCATCCAATGACTAACAATAGTGTCCATGAAAGTAGTATCGCTCTAAACATCATGATGTTAAGATAACTCAATCTCTTGCGTTGTGAAATATGCATGGTAATAGATTTAAATAATAAGACTTAGGTCAGTTGATGAGTACCTCATCTATAAACAACCAACTCTTGCCTCCGGGATTGGGATGCCAGTCTGGATTCTTTAATTGACTCAAGACCTGTAGCTTAATGTATCGTGCTTCTATAGGGTCGATGCGCTCAGTGAAGTTCTTCATAGATGGCGCTGGTGCTTTCTCTAATTGTTCGTAAGTGTTCTTTTTACGCAGGGTATAGTTTGTTCCATCCGTTGAAGTCGAAATACTAATACCTGTAGGATAAAATATCCAAGAGCCAAAAGCATCCAAAGCGCTCACACTGACGCTCGAGACTTCTTGTTTTTCTCCTAAGTCGAGTACCGCATTAAAGTGTTTCCCTTCAAATCCAAGCCAGTTGCCATCTGTAAAAGCACTTGTTCCTTTTTTAAAATCCGTGATGGTTTTACCTCCTTCTCCTTTATATTTATCTGCAGGTTTTGTTTTTAAATCTACATGAGCTATGGCATACTTTGCTTGTACAAATTGTTTCTCTGCAACCTCACTGTTTTCCCATCCTTCTTTAGTGCTTATGACCTTGACTAGTGTTGAGCTGGCAATTTTAAATGGTCCTGTATATTTGGTAGATAAGCTATCTGGTTCACTATTGTCAAGTGTATAATAGAACTCTACACTTTTAAAGTTTAAATCAAACTCAACTTCTAGAGAGTCCTTGAAGATGTCCTTTTCTGCCACGATGAGTGGTGGTCTTAAAGTTGCATCATCAAATATGCCCTCTCCTTGCTGGTGAGTTATCTCAAGAAGCGGCTTCCTCTGTTGTAGTTGGGTAACCCCTTCTTTTGTTAACTTGGTCTGCCATAGATAAACAGACTTAAGTGACGGAAGTTTTGCAATTATATCTATTATGTCGTCAGTCACTTCTGTGTTGTAAAGATTGAGTGTTTCTAAATGCTTTAAGTTGGATAACCTCTTGATGGTTTCATCTGTGATCTTTGTGCCTTGCAATTTTAGATTACGCAGATTTTTAAAAGAAGAAACTGGAGACATCATCTTGTCAGTCACATTAGAAAATCCTAAATCAAGGATAGATAGTTGGTGTTTGACATTTATTAGTTTTTGAATTGTAGATTTTGTTAAGTCCTTGCGATGAGAAAGACTTACATCTACGAGTGGACTTTCTTTAGATAAAGTGTTGGCTATGATGCCAGCAGATAGAAGTGCTGTCATCTTTTGCTTAGAGGGCTTATCAACTTTTATATTAAGATAATGGTCATTTGGTTGAGTATATTTTTTAAGTATAGATGTGATTTTTTCAGTTGGTTTGAGCGATCCTATTTTTTCATCATAAGATGCGCCTTTATTGATCCACCATTCTAGTAAGGATGTTTCGTCTTCTGAAAGTTGCTTCTTACTCCTAGGTGGCATGTGTTCTTTTTCTTCTATTGGCAAATGAATCCTGCGGATCATCTCGCTGTTTTTAGCATCTCCAGCTAAGTAAATTTCTCCGCTCTTACCTCCAAGCGCAAAGTGCTGAGGAGTAGTCATGATGAGACCGCCTTTGGTTTTTGATTCGTTATGACATGAGACACATTTCTTTTTTATGATGGGCTCTATGATATCTTTGTAAGCGATGGCAGAGTTGATGTCAACTATAGCGATTGCCTCTTCTTGTTCTTGATTACTCCATAAAAATCCATCACCATGTGTTATGCTTCCACCTTGATGACCTGTGATGGTTAGTAGGGTAATGACAGTACAAAAAGCAGGGAAGTATAATTTGCTGATATGATTTTGATTGCTCTTATTTAAGATGTACAAGAGTCCTGAAGCAATTGTCATCGCTATAGCGAGTTTTTTATGCTGATCAACGAGCTCGCCTTGGTAATCTCCAGTCTCCGCAAGGATATACCCTGTGATGCATGTAACAATTGAAATAAGAAAACCGCTCAATAACCCAAGGCCGATAGTGGGCCGGTGCTCATCTGTTTTTTTTAGTCTGGAAACAATCTCCAGCAAGAATACAAACAGGAAGATGCCTATCGGCAAATGCAGGATCACGGGATGAAACCTACCGATAAAGTCAAAGGTCTCTATCATCTTACTCTACGATTATCTCATCAATAAATAACCACGCCGGAGTTCCTTTGCCTTGATGCCACTCTGGGATTTCTTCTAATGCCTTAATCGTTATCTGAAGTTCATCAGTTAGGATATTGTCAAGTGGGATCTCTATAAACTTAGAGCCAGCAGCTTCTTTTTTGGAAGCGGTTGCCATATTTTTAGTGAATGATCTACCTTCTGCTTCTATTATAATTTCAGATGGGAGGAAGATCCATTGAGCATTTGCAGAGAGTACGCTCAGTTTTACATTGCTTATTTTCTTTATGTTTTTAAGGGATACATGAACTTGAATAGAGCCGCCTTCAAATCCCATCCACTCTCCATTAGAAAAGTTAGTTGTTCCTTTGATCATATCAAAAAGAGAGTAGGGGCCACCTCCTGGATATTTAGCCGATGGCTTTCTCGATAGAGAGACCTTATTCACATCTTTTAGTTGTGACACCTTAATAAAGGATGTGCTTGAGATGTCACTATTCTTTGTATCTGGATGGACGGCAATTGCTTTGAGTGTACAAGATTGATCTATCGTTAATTCATCTGAGTAAAGTCTACTTGAAGTATTAGGTGTGCTTCCATCAGTAGTATAGAATATCTTTGTGCCTCGGTAGTCTAAGTCATACGTCACCGTTACATTTTTTTGAAAAAGAGTAGATGCAAATCGAGGTATAGGTTTTGATAGTTTTAACTGATTGGTTTGTACAACTCCTGGTGCGATGATTTTCTTTACCCAACCTTTCTTATTGTAATTTTCCCCACCAGTTAACCACGCCATGTTCAATGATGCATAATGTATACCTTCATTGTTGCCATGCTCATATAGGATACCGATACGGTCATCTTCTTGGATGACGAGATCGGAGTATGCTGATTCTCCAGTTCTTGCAACTCGCTTTACGGGCCAGGACTGTCCGTTATCAAAGCTCATCTTGATAGTAAGGTTCTCTCTCTTGTTTTTGCTTTCTGGATTAGAGAATAGAATGACTTCTTGTCCAGTAGAAAGTTGATGAGAGATCATGCTCGCTTGACAAACCGGAGAGATCAATGTGCTATCAAAATAAATCTCTGACCATGTAGCTCCACCGTCATTACTTTTTGCTACGAGCCTTTGCCTAGTTTCTCCATTTTGTTGTCTAATGTTTTGCATGATGCCTCCATCTGGAAGTTCTACTGCTATCGATTCATTAGAACTTGGTACATCTACATTTGAAGAAAGTTGCCAAGTTGCTCCGTGATCATCGCTATAGAAAGCATGTGCTCTATAATCGTTGAAACCGCTGATTGGTTCTCCTTCTGAGTGGTTGGCAGGTATCAATAATCTGCCTTTGTATTTTCCTTTTTTCAATTGGATAGCGTGACCTGGGGTGTTAGCATATGATCTCCAATCTTCTTTGAAGTTGTATGCATTGTTGATGTCGGGTCGAAGTGGCTTGTGAACAGAAAGTGTTATGTCAATCGGATCACTCCATGTTTTACCATAGTTTGTACTTGTTGTATAGAGGACAGTCCTTAAGCCATCTCCCAGTCGTGTTTCGTGTTCAGATGCGATACCGTTGTTGTATACTAAGAAGATGCGTCCACTTTTATATCTCGGATCGAGAAGATCTTCTACTGGTGCGGGATTGCCGGATTGCAGTGATCCATTGTCTGCGACGACTTCAAGCGAACTCCATGATTTTCCATTATCCTCACTTCTTTTTAAGACGATGTCTACATCGCCAAAATCATTACAACCACTTACTCTTCCTTCTGCAAAAGCCAGAAGATCTCCGTTAGATGCTTTTATAACCGCTGGAATACGAAAACATCCGTACCCATCAGTTCCATTTGTAAATATGGTCTGCTCTTGGAAGATCTGTACGTCTTGGCTAATCCCAGAGAGACAAAGTAATTGAGTGACGAGTATGTAAAGGAATTGTTTCATTTACACTCTAATTAACTTGATAGGATATGATTGGCCAGAATTCCACTGGCAAACATAGATATCATCATTTTTGTCTACACATACATCATGTGGATGTTTGAACAATTGGAGTGCCTGATGCATGTGTTTTAGTTTGCCGTTGTTATAACTTGGGGTGCTACCACCTGGCGCAGAGATCAATTTGTCATTTGCGTCAAGGATAGATATAAAGCCAGTGTTATTCCCTCGATCATTAGACCAAATGGTCGCTAAGTATATATGATCACCGTGTATCACTGGTCTGCAAATGTAAGCGCCTGGCAAGTCGATCTTAGATATATAATCTCCAGCCATCGTATATCTCTTTAACTGATTTCTATTTCGATCAGTTATGAGTAGGATTGGGTCTTTGTAGTTTCTACTATCGATGCATATGCCATGGGCATTGTCCAACGAAGCATCATCGTCCCCTTTGCCACCAAAGGTGTTTTTCAATTTGCCGTGAGCGTCATAGTGTAGTATGTACTGTGCTCCATACCCATCGGCAACATAGATATCTCCATTGTCTGCTATGGTCGTTTCAGTCGGGACGTATTCTTTTTCCGTTTTATAAAGTCCACTGTCTTTTGGATATTCTAAGGTCATGATGACTCTACCATCCAAGGTGGTTTTTACAACTTTATTAAGTGCGGTATCTGTGATATACAAAAATTCTTCTCCTCCTTCATCGCGTAACGTCAATCCATGTCCGCCTGGAAACTCAGTACCCCATGTATCAATTAGATGACCAGAGGAATCATATATAATGACATTGTTCTTTGTATGATTGGTCAACATGAAGATGCGCCCTTTAGCATCTATGACCATCTCATGACAATCTTTAACAGGATGGATACTTGGATTGAGTGCGCCCCAGTTCAGATCTATTTTATATTGATGTGATCCATGACCAATTATTAGATCCTTAAAACCAAGCCAATTTCTATTTATAAGTTGGCCTGACAATCCAGCTGTAGTCAGGCTTGAGTTAATTATAAAATCCCTTCTTTTCATCTAAGCTAATATGTCATTGATAACCTTACCATGTACATCAGTAAGCCTAAATCTTCGACCTTGGTATTTGTAAGTGAACTTCTCATGATCAACGCCAAGGAGATGGAGTATGGTAGCTTGAAAGTCATGTACATGTACAGGTTTGTCTACGATGTTATAACCAAACTCATCCGTCTCGCCATAGACCATGCCTGGCTTGATACCACCGCCCGCCATCCAGATACTAAAGCACCGCGGGTGGTGATCTCTGCCATAGTTTGTATCACTAAGAGTCCCTTGTGAGTAGTTGGTCCTACCAAATTCTCCGCCCCATATAACCAGCGTGTCATCTAACATGCCTCTTTGTCTCAGATCCATGATGAGGGCAGCAGACGCTTGATCTACGTCTTTTGCTTGATTAGAAACTGCATTGGGTAGGTTGTCGTGTTGATCCCAGCCCATATGATACAGTTGTATGAACTTCACATCTTGTTCTGCGAGTCGTCGAGCGAGTAGGCAGTTGGCTGCAAATGTTCCTGGTTGAGTAGAATCAGGGCCATACATTTTATAAATGTGGTCGGGCTCGTTTTCTACATTCATGACATCCGGTACTGATGTTTGCATCCTGTATGCCATCTCATATTGAGCGATCCGACTACTAATCTCAGGATCGCCAAACTCTTTTAATTGTTCATCGTTAATGGCAGCTATTTTGTCCAACATCGATCTTCGACTTTCTCTAGTGACACCGATTGGATCATTAAGATACAGAACTGGATCTTTGCCTGATCGAAACTGAACGCCTTGGTGTAGAGAATGCAGAAAACCATTGCCCCATAAACGAGAATACAACGGTTGTCCTTGTGGTCTCCCAGTTCCTCTGGATAGTAAAACTGTAAATGCTGGTAAGTTCTGATTGTCACTGCCTAAGCCATAACTTAACCAAGAGCCTATGCTAGGTCGACCTGGTTGTTGAGATCCCGTTTGAAAAAAAGTGATCGCAGGATCATGATTGATCGCTTCAGTATACATGGAGTTGATGATGCAGATCTCATCTGCCACTTTTGAGGTATAGGGTAGTAGTTCACTTATGTAAGCTCCGCTCTGTCCGTGTTGACCAAACTTAAAAACTGAACCCGCTAAAGGAAATGAATCTTGACCAGAGGTCATGCCAGTAAGCCTTTGTCCTTTTCTGATAGAATCAGGTAACTCTTCTCCTCTCCGTTTGATCAACGTGGGTTTGTAATCAAACAATTCTAATTGTGATGGTCCTCCACTTTGAAAAAGATAGATGACGCGTTTTGCCTTTGGAGCCAAATGGAGATGATCTAGTATGCCTTTAGCACTTTCAGGTATACCACTAGAACCTGGTGAAGGCATACATCCGGTTCCAAATAAAGAAGCAAGTGCAGCCGTACCTATACCAACACTACTTTTGGATAAAAAGGATCTCCGATTCATCAAGTACGCCTGTTCGTCTAGTATCTTGTTGTGCGCCATATCAGCCTCTAGTTATAGTCTCATCAAGATTCATAATAGCACTTGCCACAGATGCATACGCTGCAAATGTTGAAGTGTCGATATCACTTTGATCTACAGAATAATTTCCAATAGATAGATATTCTTCTGCTGCTTCAAGATTGTTAGCATATCGTTCTAATTCTTCATCATAATATGATCGGAGTACTTGAGTCTCACTTTCATTAGGTGCTCTCGATGTTGCCAAGTGGAACATATATTGGATTCTACCTTCTACTGAGTTTTCTATTTTGTCGATACTTCGAGCTGCGAGCATTCTTGCTGCTTCTACAATCTGAGGGTCATTAAGCAAGACAAGTGCTTGTAACGGTGTGCTTGTGTTTTGTCGTTTAACAGTACATAAGTCTCGAGACGCCGCATCAAATGTCATCATGCTCGGTGGCGGTACTGTCCGCTTCCAAAACGTATAGATACTACGTCTATATAATCCATCTTCATTATCTTCTACATACTGCGCTGTACTTCCACCACCACCGCCAGTCGTTTCCATCCAAAGTCCTTTTGGTTGATATGGCTTGACACTTGGGCCTCCCACCTCTGTGATCAATAGTTCGCTTATCTCCAAGGCATGATCTCTAATCATCTCCGCTGGTAGTCTGAGTCTGGGCGCACGTGCAAGCAGTCTGTTCTCAGGATCTAATTCAAAAAGTCGTTTATCTATATTAGTTGCCTGCTGATATGTTGCTGACAACATGATGTACTTCAAGATTGACTTAACATCCCATCCGTCATTTTGAAATTTTAATGCCAAGTGGTCTAATAGTTCTGGATGCGATGGTAGTGATCCTTGATTGCCAAAGTCGTCAGATGTTGCTACTATACCTGTGCCAAATAATTGTTGCCAGTACCGATTGACCGCCACTCTTGCTGTTAAGGGATGGTCATCTGAGAACAACCACTTGGCGAGTCCTAATCTATTTGATTCGTACTCTGAACCAAATTGTAAAATGCTTTCAGGTGTACTAGGGTTTACTGGTGTAGTTGGTTTGTCGTATGCGCCTCTATTAAGTATGTGTGCTTGTCGTGGCTTATCCATATCTTTCATCACCATGTATGTGATCTCGCCGACTGAGTCAAGTGTATTTATAAAAGCGACTTTCTCTTTTATAATTTCGTCGGTCAATGTAATGGTTGGTTCTGCTTTTTGTCCACCACCTACAAAACCTTCTTCCGGTACATTGTTGAAGAAACTATAAAGTTCATAATAATTTTTTTGCGAGAGCGGATCATATTTGTGGTCGTGGCATTTTGCGCACTCCATGGTTAAACCAAGGAAGGCTGTAGCAAATGTGTTAGTCCTATCTGATACGTACTCAACTCTATATTCTTCAGGGATAACACCACCTTCGTTTGTGATCTTATGATTGCGATTAAAACCTGTAGCGATCACTTGTTCAAGACTTGCATCGGGTAGGATATCGCCAGCTAGCTGCCAAGTCACAAACTCATCAAATGGAAGGTTCTTCTGAAATGCATGTATCACCCAATCTCTCCACGGCCAGTTAAATCTCTCAAAATCATCTTGATATCCGTTGGTGTCAGAATATCTGGATAAGTCGAGCCAATCAGCCGTCATGCGCTCTGCATAAGCCACTGTAGATAAAAGACGATCTATCACTTTTTCAAACGAGTCTTTTTCTTCATCATTTACAAATGCTTCAACTTCTTCGATGCTTGGCGGTAGTCCAGTAAGGTCAAAGTAGGCACGTCGGATGAGTTGTTCTTTCTTTGCTCTTGAAGATGGTTGTAGATTGTAAGATTCTATTTTTGAAAGGATGTATAGATCGATATCATTTTTAATCCAAGATTCGTCATTGACTGAAGGGGGAGTTGTAGATATGGGTTTTATAAAAGCCCAGTGATCCGTCCACTTGGCACCTTGTTCTATCCACTTTTTTAGAATTTCTTTTTCTGTCTCACTTAGTGTCAAGTTAGATTCTGGTGGAGGCATAACGTCATCTACATTGTCAGTATATATTCTTTGGACCAGTAGGCTACTGTCAGCGTGGCCTGGTATGATGGCATATCGATCCTGTTCTTCACCTAGGCTTGCAAAAGCCATCTCTTTTAGGTGAAAAGCTAAGTCTGCTTCACGCGCACCTTCATCTGGTCCATGGCATGTAAAACAACGATCGGATAAGATGGGCTTTACATGAAAGTTAAAGTCTATGACATCGGGGATTACTTCACCTAAGATGTCTGATTCGCTTTGTTTTTCGATAGGCTTACTGATGTCACAACTGGCTAAGGCCCATATCAGAATAATGATGCTTATGCTAACTTTTATATGTCGTTCTATTGATATCAGGACACTCAGTTTATTCTTTCGAAATATCGTTTTTCTTAATAAAACTTACGATCTCACTAATATAACCAAAAGCTATGGCGATTGAAGTATCGGCGGCTCCATAATAGATTGTGATTTTATCCCCATCTTCTACAGATGCACAAGGGAAGATGACGTTGGGTACATCACCTGATAGCTCATAAGGTTCAGAAGGAGAGAGGAGATAAGCTCCAGATCGATAGAGTACGACAGAAGGATCATCTTCTTTGAGTATAGATCCTCCCATGGCATACCTAAAGCCATTACAAGTTTGGATGACACCATGATAGATGATAAGCCATCCATCTTCCGTCAGTATGGGGACTGCACCTGCACCAATCTTTTTTGACTGCCATGCACTCACTTCAAAGTCTGATACTTTCATGACTAATCGATGCTCGCCCCAGTACTTCATGTCAGGACTGTAGCTTACATAGATGTCTCCAAAAGCCGTATGTCCAATGTCGCTCGGTCTGGAGAGTAAGGCATATTTGCCATTTATCTTTTTAGGAAATAGAACACCATTGCGATTATAAGGCAGTAGCGCATTTTCACATTGGAAGTATTCTTTAAAGTCCTTTGTGTATGCCACTCCGATAGTCGGTCCGTGATATCCGTTGCACCAAGTTACCCAGTATGTATCATCGATTTTAGTGACACGAGGATCGTACTTGTAGTCAGAATGGAGCATTTCCGTATTGCCAGCTTTCATTTTTATGGGGGCATGTTCTATATCCCAGTTGATGCCGTCAGGACTAAATCCAGTATGGATATTCATCCTGACATTCTTGTCATCGCATCTAAACACTCCAGCGTACCCATCGCCATATCTAACTACAGCACTATTAAATATACTGTTGGAAGAAGGGATGCTATAGCGACCCACGATTGGATTGGCTTTGTATCGCCATACTACATCTGTACTGTTGTTGTCACGCTCTTGCCAAGGTAGATTGCCATAGGATTGTGGCATGATGGTGGCTGCTGAGCTCAATGCATTTGCGTCTAGGTTAGCACTATTAGGTTCGTTCATAGATACATTTGAAAGGGTTGAAAGTTGATCATACCAGTTTCTTTTTAAAAAGTACGTCGCTCTTCCATTTTTTAATATTAAATATATAGGCATAACCGTAAGGGTTGTCTGCCAGATGATACCTGTTAAGACATTGATGCTATCTTGTTTGAAATTAGAATTTCCTTGGAATGAAGTATTGGATTTTTGTATGTGCTCAATGACCGGTTTCCAAAATCCCCATGGATAAGATGTTTTATAAAAGTCTGATAAAACATTGATGTCTTGCGGTTGTGTCAATATGGTGCCCAGTATAGAACCTGCAAATGAAGTCAAGAGTATAGCAGGGAATAGATAGATGGCAGAAACATCAGGAAGTAATATCGGCAGTATAGTGGATGCTATCAGTCCTGCAAGCATACCAAAGAAATAGCCATAGCCATTAAATCTCCACCACAACCATTTTAAAACATTTGCGGCAGCATAACCGCCATATAGAGCAGAAGTGACCCAGAGGGTAAGAGAGTTTATAGACTCTACAAAAAATCCAAAAAACAAACCAATGAACACTATAGCCAGAGAGGAGTAGTAGCTGTATCTCACATATGTTTTGTCAGAAGCATGTGGGTTGATGTATTTTTTATAAAAGTCGTTGACAACATAAGCAGGCGCGGCATTAATAAACGCAGCAAATGTGCTCATAAAGGCGGCTAATAAACCTGCTAGTAAAAGCCCCTTGAAGCCTATCGGTATAAATCGATCGATGGCAACAGGTAAGATGGTTTCAAAATCAATATTGGGACCCATTGATTCAAATTCTGGAGTGAGATATACGACAGCTAACACTCCAAAACCTGCAATCATCAAGTATCGCGGAAAGTATAATGCTAACATCGTGAGCCCGCTCATCTTAGCTGACTCAATGGGGGTTTTAGTAGACAAGACGCGCTGCATATCATAACTAGGCACGGGCCCGGCCATACTTGCAAAAACACCTTTAAATATCATCATCATAAACAGATATCCAAACAATTGAAAACCGTCAGATTCTATTTTCGTGTTGACCGCGTCAAGGTAGCCTGTCCAATCTATATCCAACTGCCAAGAGAAGAACAAGTCTTCCCATCCAGATGGTACAGCATCGATGACCTGATCTCTACTCACACTGGTTAGGGCTATGATGCCTACAACGATACAAGAGATGGTCATAATAAAAAACTGTAGTACTTCGGTGAGCACTACACTATACATACCTCCCTTGATCACGTACACGGTTGTAATTAGAATAATTATTAGAGCATAAGCATGTTCAGAAGTAAGATTGATGAGTTGAGTTGTAACTGATAAGTCCCAAGGGAAGAATACTGTGGCGAACTTGCCGATACCAACAAAGAAGTATGCTATAAACCCAAATACGCTTATGATGGCAAAGATGGTTACGATCATATGGGATAGTCGAGCCCCTCTGTCATCACCAAATCTATGAGTGATCCACTCGGCACCTGTGAGTACGTTAGATCTGCGCAGCCATATGGCCATGAAGATCATGATGAAGACTTGATTCCAAACTGGCCATAGCCATGGTAACCAAATACTCTGAGCCCCATAAACAAAAAACAATGTGACCAGCCACATAGTGCCTGACACATCAAACATGCCTGAAGCATTGGAGAGTCCCAAGTAGTACCAACTGATCTGGTTGTCACCTAAGAAGTAAGAGCGTAAACTCTTGGATGCTTTTTTAGACACCCAAAAGCCTAGGCATACTGTGATAATTAGGTAACACAGTATAATGCCTAGGTCTAATGGGTGAAAGTGCATATGTTATTATAAAAACTGGCAGACGAATCGCTCCGCCCACCAGTATGAAAAACTATCTATTATTTATTAATCTTAATTCACGTCCCACCAAACTGGAGCTGACATATAAGTTGTAAAATCATTGCTAAGGCCTTGTGCAGCCTTTGCCGCTTCAAATGGCTCTCTACCTGCTTCGCCAGCAGGGTAAGCAAGTCTCTTAGGTATTTGTCCATTAGTGACATTGCCAGGGTAGTTAACCGGTGTTAGATTAGGAAATCCTGTTCTCCTCATATTTGCGAAAGCTTCATACTCATTTAAGAATGTCGCCATCCAATATTCGTATCCAATCTGCTCAAGAGCATTGCTGGCATCAAAGGGGGTAGCTGCAAGGTGCACATGTCATCGCATATAACACTGGTGAAGCTCGATTTGACATTGAATCACTACCCAACCATCTTCAAATATCTTCAATTAATGAGATTATAGAACTTGATCTTGCACCTAACTCTGGAACTAAGGCCTTTAGCTTTGGTGGTAACATGTATCAATCCGAGATTGAAACACCAAGAAATGACGCATCTGTCGGCGGTGTCTTTTCCATTAATGAACAACAAGTAGCAGTTCATTCGTCACAGCAAACTGGGTTTTACCTTCCATATGATATTAGGCACATGGAGCCTATTATGATCAATGGAGACAAATGTATAGTCGTTGTCTCTAACAATGATATAGTTAGGATCATAAAGACACGCTCTCAAGAGCAACAAGAACAAAACGACTAGCACGCCATCTTCTATGACCTCGCAGCGATAATTTTTTTGATGCTCTGTTTCTGGCTATCACTTAAGTCGTTAAAGGAGAATATTGAGAAACCACTAGCGCCGCCATTGTATGCAGAAGCAACTCCTTTGTCGAGCGCTCCTGCCTCTTGTACATCTGGCGAAAAGAGGCCGCTATATATAGGTTTAGAATGGTTCAGCCTTTCTAGTGCCTTTGTAGTTTCTTCTCCGATCCAATCAATGCCTTCATTATAAAAGCCGTTATAAAGCATAGGTAAAAACGCATCCAGATCAAATCTATGCCATTGCTGTCTTACGCTTTCCCAATTAGGAAATACTGCTGCCGTTATGGTTTTGTTTTTTGCTTTAGCAACTGGGGCAAGGTAGTCGTTGACCATCCCAACGACAGCGTCATAGCGATACTGGTACCAATCGCTATCATTAGCTGGATCCTTTATATCCATTGGGTCAACTCCTGAGTATGCTTCGTACCCTGACCTACATGTTGTACAATAGCAATAGTCATACTCAGGATATTCTTGGTCTTGTACAATGTCATATTTAGGTTGTAGTGCTTCTGCTAAGATTACGTCAGGTAGTCTTACATAATCTAAGTGTATACCATCAAGATCATCGATTGCAGCTAAGGCCTTTACTCTATCTTGGACAAAGGCTCTTACTTCCTGTTTGCGTGGGCATAAAAACTTATAATAGTCTACATATGCAGGATCTGTATGTGCGGGTTTTCCTTCGCGACTTACGGCATACCAATCTGGATGATCTTTTATGATCCGAGGATTGTTGCATGGCATAGTCCACATCCAAGCATGAAGTTCTAATCCTGCTTCATGTGCCAACGGTATCATGCGTTCTAATAGTGGCACCTCAGTCTCATATCCATCGATGTTGAATAAGGCTTTATTACTTGAAAATATCTGAGGTAAAACAGCTTCAAATCCCAAAGATCTCATCTCTTCAAACTCTCTTTTTAGTTGATCATCAGTAGCCTTTGTTGATGGTCTGTGCCATACCCAATATCGAGGTAGTCTCTTAGAGTTAATAGAAGAGTTACTTTTAGTACAGGCTTGTGAGCCGAGTGCTAACGTCAAGCTTGTGCCTGCCATGTATTTTATAAATTCTTTTCTTTTCACGGTGCAGAGATTCTAATTGTTAGATATTGTTTTTAATAAGGCTTGTTCGTTAATCACAAATATCTGACCATCCAATCCCGGGGCTGATATATTGAAACCATAATCATTAATGTTCAGTATAGGCTTGAAATTATAATTGAGTACGTCGACTTGGGGGATGCTAATTACTTCTAATGAGCAAGCCTTGTTTGTTTTTTTGTAACATTGCTTTAACTGATAATAAGTCTGCCAGAGAGCCCACTTTACTTTTTCGTTTTCATTTTGTTGGAACTGGGTATCGCTATCCATTTCGAATTGTACATAACCCCAAGTCTCTGGTTTGTGCATATTGACATAGCCAGTAGGTGACCAAACCCAGTTGTCCTCAGGAAGGGGTCTGTTGTTCTTCATTGTTTTGTGATAGCCATCATTTTTTATATCCATAGTCCAGTCAACTCTTGAGAAGTTGATACGCCATTGATCTCCAGCTGCAGGTACATGATTAGTCCTCATTAGATCTTTAAAAGCACTCCATGGTATAGCCACTTCTAGGCTCCAGTGGTCGTCGATATCGGCTGTTTGATTTAATGTTCCTTCTATATGTACTTGTGATTCGATACTCGTGATATTATAATCCATGACATAGTTGTGTCCATTGTCTATGTTATATGGGTAAAGCATAAGCAGATCCCAAATTGCATTGTGGGCATTCATTTCAAATTCGAAATAATTATGACCATCTCCATCTGGATCGATAAATATCTCAAAGTCATCATCATGATACATGATAGCATCTCTTTCTGTTAGGGTAGCCCATATATGTGGCTCTTGTAGTGTGGCAGCAAAATAGAAGTATTGACTATCCCAAGCCATTTTAATCTTGGTGTCTAAATGAGGAGATTCTTTTCGATTACCTTGTATGTCTACAAATGAATGACTCCACTCAGAATTGTGCCATTCGGATGAGGTGATGATGCCGTCTATTCGTATAGGGTTATCAATATATCGACATACATAAGTCGAAGGGTCAAACGCGATAGGGTGCTCATAATTATATGTGTTTGTTTCAGTGTTCTTTGAGACTTGTCCTTGTAATATGTTGTACATGAAACAAATAGTAAAGGACAGAAAGAGAGCTTTGATCATGTAAGGAAGATACGCCCATTTGTCAAAAGAAAAGACTAAATCAGGATTGAAACTGATAAAGCGCTAATTATTTAAAAGTATACTTGTTTTGAAGAAAATAACTATAACCTACCGATAGTACGATGGTCAAGATTCGGGATGGTGTAGGGTAAAATCCTAGGAGATCTACAAAAAACTTTAAGGCAACATAACTAACTAATATACCACTCACAGAAACTATAAAGTACCTCGAAAACTGTATCTCAGTCCTTAATCTGGAATCAGGGAAGGCGATATATTTATTTAACAAAAATCCCGATAAAAATGTTACCGGATATACAAAAAACAATGAAGCGACATGTGAGCTAAGCGTTACAATCTTTACATCCAGATCTTGCTTTTGAAAGACAAAATGAAAGAAGACATAGTATAGAACAATATCCAGTACAAGGTTGCCGCCACCACAAACCGCATACCTATAAGTCTTTAGCGGCATGAACGGTTTAAAGATAAAGTAGAACGAATCTATGATGGTTATGATAAGATCTTTCACCTTCTCCAGAAGTTATAGAAGTCAATAATCCGCTCATCGACCATGATATCTTTTGGTGTAAGTGGTTGCTTTAGTTGTACTCCATATAAGGTCTTGCACCTACTCAGTGCTACATAGGTTTGCCCAAATTCAAATGCGCCTCCTGTCATATCTATATATACCTTTTCAAAAGTCTTTCCTTGACTCTTATGGATGGTCATGGCCCAAGCTAACTTCAGTGGATATTGCTCAAAAGATCCTATTACTTCTGCTTCTACAGATTTTTTGGCATCATCCCACTTATACTTAATCATCTCCCAAGTGGACTTTTCTAATTCTATATGATGGATGTCTTCAGCCTCATCAACAATTTCTAAAACCAGATGATCGATTCCTATTTCTATGATATGTCCGATAGAGCCATTGACGTATTTTCTTTGAGGATCGTTTTTAAGTGTCATTACTTGTGCCCCTTTTTTTAAGATCAGATTAGATTCTGTGGGATAGACCTTCTGATCAAACATACCTTTGACTAAGGCGTAAAAGCTAATGGCTTCGGACTCTAACTCATTGAGTCGATCTTTATTGATTTGATATGCTGTATCGTTTCTTGTAGTGAGTGTTATACTTCCATGATGTACTTCTTCATCTTCTTGTAGGACGCGTTGGTTGAGATCTTCTAAGTCTTCCCAGTCTATTGATTTTGATCTAATCTGATCCAAGATGTTTATAAAGTGACGCTCACTTTGTCGATAGACAGTGTTGAGCTCTATGGTCTCCATCTCATACATGATCGACTTGTAAGCTCGCGATGAGAAGAAGTAGGGCGTCTTATATCGCTCAGCGAGATACTTGCGCTCAAAGTCACTGGCCACCACGGGCGGCAGTTGAAAGAGATCCCCAAACACTATAATTCTGACGCCACCAAAAGGAGCATTGACTTCACGATTGATCCTTAGAAAGAGATCAATGTTTTCAAACATGTCAGCACGAACCATAGATATCTCATCTACAATCAATACTTCTAAGTTCTTGTAGAGTTTTCTGTTTTTAACTTTCTGTATATCATGTGGCGCTAGGAGTCGAGGCGGAAACTTAAAGAACGAATGGATCGTTTGGCCCGAGACATTGAGTGCTGCTACTCCTGTTGGAGCGACGACCGCTATTCTCTTCCTACTTGTAGACCTAAAGAGCTGTAGAAGTGTGGACTTACCAGTTCCAGCTCGTCCAGATATGAAAACACTTTTACCAGAATGCTCAAGCGTATCCAGCGCATACTTAAGCTCATGACTCAAGGTCAATGGCTGCTTATTCAGCGAGTTGGCATCTGTTTTCTGTGGTAGACTCAAGGCTTTAAATGAGACATGAAATTATAACTTTCTTATGACACTTTTTGATCATATGTTTTGCATGCCTCAATACATGCTTGTTTTACCTTTGTCCCTAATAAGAAAGCGCCCTTTAAGGGCGCTTTCTATATATTAATAAGTACGATAGATTATTTAATCGATGCAGTCTCTCTAATTTCTAATATAGAAAGTCAAGAGCTGTCTTATCATCATTGTTAAATGGACGGTCTCCACCACCTGAACATGCAAGCATCCACGACTCAGCGCTAAAACCTGTTGGTGTTCCCGGTATGTGATTGGCACCGATTGGCTCTGCCGGCCCTTCATTTGAAGGTTGGCCGCCACAACTTAAGCTTCTGTCAAAGTAGTCAGTGTGTCTAAATCCGATACAATGTCCCATCTCATGTGCGATCACTGTTGCAATCGCATTAGTCGAGTAACCAAACCTTGAATCAATCTGAGTATTCATTTTTATTTCGTCGTAAGGGTTACCATTGGATGGAAATCCTGCCGAACCTAGAACTCCTCTTCTCTCATCCCTCTTGCTAAGGGTAGTGAACACGATGTCAGCATTAGAACTTGCAGTTCTTTGAAAGCTCAATTCAAGCCCTTCAGCATTGAACCTGCTGATAGCCTCATCTAAAGCTGCTATGTAATTAGCGTTGAATCCACTTGTCTTTTTTCCTCTTCCTGTGCTAGCTGCCGGCATATAGACTGTGATCGTTCTACTACCACCTGTACTCACTAAGGCATTAGTGCTATACTGCTTTGTGTTTTTGCCTTTGCCACTATGGTCGTGGTCATGATCTCCTTTTAGGAAGTCATGCGTGACGATGATATCTCTTTCGATTCGATATCCTTCTTGTACGACTTCAATACCATCAGGGTTGAATCCCATTTCCTCTAGTTGACTAATGACTTCTAATGGAACAGCATCACTTGATATTGCCTCAGAGTCGTTTTGGCAACTTTGAAAAGCAAAAAGAGCTGTCATGACGAGTAGTGTACCTACTAATAAATCTTTCATTGATGTTTGAATTTTATGATGTAAAAATTAAACTCAAAGTAAAGAAATAGAATTGGCATATTCTAATGAAAACCCCTAGTATTTCGTTCAGAATACCCGCAAATTGACAAAAAGAAAGAATAATTGTCTGCAGTTTTGCTCTTACGAGATATTATAACTTGAAGGAAGGCCATATTGACATAAAAAAAGCGCAACGACTGAAGTCATTGCGCTTTTACTAAAACTGTTTTTTTGTTATTGATCTGGTGTCTCGTTATCATCAAACTTCTTTCCGTTCCACTTGCCTAACCATTCACATTTCTTACCTAACTTCATGTAAGTGTAAAACATGTTGACAGCGGCCGCCTTTTCGATTCTGTGTATAGTCACAGTCTGTGGTCCTGAAAGTACATTGAAGTAATACTTCCCAACACCCATTTCAAATTTTTTCCTTCTCATAGTGGTCTTTATGATAAAATCTATTCCCTATTTGGATACTGAATTAAACTTCCTATCTCCAAAAGCCGGCGAAAATAAGGGTTTTGGGCCTAAAAAGCAAAACCTATGCTTGTTCGAGTGCCTTAAAAGCCTCTGATCTTTGATTTATTAAATGAGATTTTCTTCAATTTTGGCGACTATAAATATCTTGCACTTTGATTTGATATATGGCTCATATTATCACAAGACCAAAGATTGATATAGATCCTTCATTGCTGGAGGAGCTAAGCGAACTGACCTATCCAGAGAGTCAAGTGATCGTTCATTGCATATATAACTCGCCACTTGGGAATGATGGTATAAGGATATGGCCAACCACTTATCTATTTGATCAGCACAGCGATCATGTCTCAACACTTGCTCACGCCGAGAATATTTCTATGCATCCGGTATGGACATGGACGAAGAAAGGAGACAACACCTTCACCTTGATTTTTACAGGTTTGCCCAAGAGTTGTAATGTGTTTGACTTGATCGAAGACTGTAACGGAGGCACTGGCTCATTTAGAATAACATCGATCACAAGAACACAAGATGATGTTTACTACGTCAGCCTATGATGGACTTATCATTGGCGCAATGGTTGATCGTTATGTTTGCGTCCTTTTTAGTTGGAGCATCTAAAGCTGGCTTAAAAGGCTTGGGCATTATCGTTGTGGCCCTATTGGTTTTGGTTTTTGAAGCCAAAGCGCAGACAGGCATCCTTTTGCCCATTCTTATCCTGGGAGATATCCTTGCCGTGATATACTATAAGAGGCATGTCAAGTGGCATTACCTTGCGAAGTTCCTGCCTGCCATGATTGTAGGTGTAATGATTGCAGGTTATCTAGGGGATCAACTGCCAGAGGAAGCTTTTAAAAAGTGGTTAGGAGGTGTCGTGCTGGTCAGTGTAGTCATTATGCTTTGGTGGGATTTTAAAGGGAAGGATAATGTGCCTAATAACTGGTTGTTTGCGGGATCATCAGGTGTAGCCGCTGGTTTTGCTACAATGATTGGCAACTTAGCTGGCGCCTTTGCCAATATGTTTTTCCTCGCAACACGACTTCCTAAAAATGAGATCATTGGTACTTCAGCTTGGCTATTTTTTATCATCAACCTAGTGAAGTTGCCGATACATATATTTAGTTGGGAGACGATACATATAGAGACCTTGAAGATCGATTTGTTAACGATCCCAGCCATTCTCTTCGGATTTTGGATCGGGCAAAAGATAGTAGCTCTCATCAATGAAAAGTATTATCGATATTTTCTCTTGATTGCCACTACAGTAGGCGCGATTGTGATACTTCTTTGAGAGAGCTGAGTCGTCAAGTTGTCCAAATATTATTTTGAGTGGAAAATTAAAGACACACGATTTAGGGATCCAGAAAATATTTGAGAATAAAATCTATATTTGCAAAAATTTTATTCTTAAAACATCAACTATTGGAAGCAAAGCTCGATAATATAGACCTGAAGATTATCAAATTACTTCAGGAGAATAGCAAAATAACAAACCTCGATTTATCTAAGCGCATTGGCCTGTCGCCGGCGCCAACACTCGAAAGAGTCAAAAAACTTGAGCATTCGGGTGTTATCCAATCTTATCATGCGAAGGTAGATGCCAGCAGACTTGGACTCAATATTAATACGACCGTTTTGGTCTCTCTTGCTTGGCAAAAAGAAAACGCACTTGACAACTTTGTAGAGAAGATCAAAATGATCGATGAGGTTACAGAAGCTTATATCATCACAGGAGATGGAGATGCTTTACTCCGTATCGTTTGTGCAGATATCTCCGCTTATGAGCAGCTTTTATTCAAGAAGCTATCTCAGATAGAAGAAGTAGAAAAGCTCAGAACCTTGATGACCCTATCAAAGGTGAAGAAGTCTAAGGTGCTGCCATACTCTTACGAGTAGCACTTGAGAGTCAAGAGCCTCTTTTGGTCATTTGCGACAGCGGAGAGACCTCAACCATCTTTCTTATGTGGGACCATACATCTGGGTACCCCTGAGTGCGTTAAGCATTGGGCGCTAATTGAGAAGTATATAGATCAGTATAATCGCATATATACAGAGTCTTCGATAGGACCTGATGCCGTGAGCTATCTACGGTCATTCACATTGTTAGATGCTGATGTTGATATCCATGACTATGTCACACCTCGGAGATGGTCTAAGATGAGATCCACTTTCGTGAAATATTGTAATATCGATATCGACAAAATGAAGATGTATCGACCGCTCTTCATCTTAGCTGCTATCCAATCAAATCTAGTTGATGGAGCCTCTATGACACCGCTCGACCACATGATCTGGCAATATGCCGATGATCATGACAAGTCAACATACGGTGTAGAAACTCCTCAAGAACAAGTCGATATCATGTTGCAGATGGATATGAAACAGCAATATCTAAACTTGATCCGGATATCCAAAACGATAAGCAAGACACGTTCATTTATCAAAAAACTCTTGAAGACTTATGAAGCCCAAGACATAGATCGTCTGTATCAGATGAGCAAGGCGAGCTTAGGAGTAGATAGAGGCTTGCTGATCCAATCAAGAAATACTATAATGGCCCATCGTATCATCAATCATCATAATGATGAGCCATCATTCTTTAGCTTTGGGGCTGGGCATCTGGGAGGAGGTAGTGGCGTATTGAGAAAACTAAAGCAAAACGGAGCCACAATGAAGCCCATCGCTCACTAATAAAAGAAGATATGAAAGAAGTAAACATAAACTTGACAGTCGCACTCGACGATAACAATGTACCCGGATCTATCATCTGGAGTAGTGATGATCCACCATCTAATGGCAAAGAAGCCGATGCTAAGGCCTTTTTTCTCTCCATATTTGATAAGAAGAACTTAGAGACATTGAAGATTGATCTTTGGAACTCCGAGTTTGAAGTAGGCGAGATGAATAGGATGATGTACTATACGCTTAAGGGTATGGCAGACACATTTTATAGAGCCACTAATAACAACGAGATGGCCAATGACATCGCTCGCTTCGCCCAATACTTTGGAGAAGAGTTAGGTATTGTTCAGAAAGAACCGCCTGCACAAAACACGTAAGAGCCTATGTTCTACTTCTGCAAACAGTAAGCAATTCATTTATATATTATAAATTTTTCATATACAATTTATTTTATATATGTTTGTCGGACAGAGGATATATGGATACACAAGACCCGATAACAAAACGATTTATAGAAGTTTTTGAATGGCTCAAAGCCAATAGTCGCGTTCGCTCCGCACGCCAGTTTGCATTATCCATAGATACCTATCCTCAGAGTCTCAACGACATATTTAAAGGAAGGCGAGAAGCTACTCTTCAGAACATCCAGAAGACAACAGAAGTGTACAATATCAACTCACACTACCTGCTGACAGGTCAGGGAGCACTTGAGCGATCAGATATCAATGGCATAAGTACCTCGCCACAGATCAGTATCACTTATCTTCAAGCGCATGAGTTTTGCGGTTATGCCAGTGCGAAGAAGCATGATAACTTTGAGGATCATAGTTGGAATGTCTGGGCGCTACCAGAAGAACTAGTAGGACAAAGTATAGGTCTTGCTATCCAGTGCAACACAGACAGAGTCTGCTCCGAGATTAACAAAGGAGACATCTTATTCTCACGTATCATACCGCAAGGATCTTGGAAGTCAAGTATCTCTTCTAAGAGGATATATGCGATAACGTTAGATGATTGTATGCACCTTGTGAGGATCACAAACAATGATTCAGAAGGCATATACTTATGCGCTGATGATAGAGATCTACCATCCTTTATACCTTATGCCAACATAGTAGAAGTATGGAGTATCATATCTAAATGGTCGTACAGTGTCATGCTTAAAGATCAGCAAGAAGTAAGTATTGACAAATTGCAAAATCTTGAAGCGTCCATACAATCACAGAACAAGTCACTAGTTATGCTTACAGAAGCAGTACAGCGGATGATGACCCAGAAGGAACTACAAAACCAGTACTAATCCTACAGAAGAGTTATCTAAAAAATCCGAATGTCCATCGTTTATCAACAGGAGACATCTTTATATCTATGTCCTCTTTCACTCTCTCGTCATAATATAAGAGACCAAAGTGCCATAAGTCGATGGCTACGTTATAATAGCTCGATGCTTTTAAATCCTTCCATGCTTGAGTCATATCAGCAGACCAGTAGATGTCATCTATGATGAGGACTGTTTGTTGGGTAGTAACGGGGCCAAGCAGATGCATGGCTTTTTCGATAAGGTCAGAACGATGTCCACCATCGATATAGACTAGATCGTAAATGCATTTTTCAATATCCAACTGAGGCAGTACTTTATCAAATGTGCCAGTGATGGCTCTGATGTCCTCTTTCTCCAGAGTCGCTTTGGCTAACTCCCCGATCATCGGATCCCCTTCGATGGTAGTCAGTCGCGTGCCATGATGAGCAGCCTTCATATATAGTGCAGAGATACCCAGAGAAGTCCCCAATTCTAACCCATTTTTATAACCAAAATGTTGACAACTTTTATAAAGTAGCTCACACTTAGAGGAGCTAGAGACGGCAGAAGAGGCGACGGAGGAGATCGTTCTTTTATGAGCGGACTTAAAGGCTGATCCAGCTCCATGATCTGTGAGGTCTATGATGCGCTGATCGTTTAAGTAGCCCTTCCTGAGCGCTTCGATACTTGAAAAAATAGTCTTGTCGACCTTTCGTTTTATGACCTGATTGTAGAAGTCATATAGGATAGGGGAGTCGAGCTTATCGACGGTATTAGCCTTCATGATCCACCTCAGCAAGATCATGGCTTTAGCGTATTTGCCATAAGGCTTAATGTCCATAAGGCAAAGATAAGCTTTGGAGTCGCTCGGCCTATCGCTTAGATATAATAATGATCAATTATGTCTATCTTGTTTCACGAGTACATGATTGAGTGAAGGACTATAATAATGATATACTTTGGGTGATTATAAGGATATAAAGACAGCGGCCTTTGAGGCAAATATGAGGTTGCCAGAACTAGGGCTTGTGTTGTTTACATTTGGTAATGCGAGCATTGCTGACCGCTCAAAAGGTGTATTTGCGATCAAACCCAGCGGAGTTCCTTACGATGAGCTGAAAGTAGATGATATTGTAATTGTCGATTTTGATGGCCAGTTAGTCCAAGGAGAGATGAGGCCTTCTTCAGATACAAAAACGCACGCGTTGTTATATAAAGAATGGCCTGTAATCGGTGGGGTCGTACATACGCACTCTACATATGCCACTGCGTGGGCTCAAGCACAAAAAGATATACCAATAATGGGTACGACCCATGCAGATCACCTCACAACAGATGTACCATGCGCTCCTCCGATGTCAGATGTTATGATCAAAGGAGATTACGAACATCAGACAGGATGGCAGATTATAAACGAGTTAAAGCAAAGAGGATGGTCACCCGAAGAAGTAGAGATGATGTTAGTGGCCAATCATGCTCCATTTACCTGGGGCAGAACTGTTGATAAAGCAGTATACAATAGTGCAGTTTTAGAAGAAATTGCTAAGATGGCTTATATCTCATTAGGGATCCATCCAGAAGCACCAAGATTGAAGGACGCACTCATAGAAAAACACTATGAGCGTAAACATGGTGATGCTTCATACTATGGTCAAAATTAGAAAATGACATGATTCTTAATTTTGAAAAAAAGGAAGTTTGGTTTGTCGTAGGCAGTCAAAAGCTTTATGGGAAAGAGGTACTCGAAAAGGTGAATCAAAATGCTATGAAAATAGCACAAGCACTCCATGATTCTAATTCTATCTCTATAGTTTATAAGTCAGTTGTTACTGCTACAGAAGAGATAACATCTACAATTAAAAAAGCCAACTACGATGATAATTGTATCGGTCTGATTGTATGGATGCATACTTTCTCTCCAGGTAAGATGTGGATCAATGGATTGAAACTTTTACAAAAACCATTACTGCATCTTCACACTCAGTTTAATCAAGAGATACCTTGGGGTGAGATCGATATGAACTTTATGAATCTCAATCAGTCCGCTCATGGAGGACGTGAGTTTGGTCATGCTTGCGCGCGAGTAGGAGTAAAGAGAAAGGTTGTAGTTGGATATTGGGAAGATCAAGAAGTGTTAAGTGCAGTAGAAGCCTGGTCCAGAGTGGCATTAGCGTATATGGATAGTCAAACGATGAGGATAGCACGATTTGGCGATAACATGCGCGAAGTATCAGTCACAGAAGGAGATAAGGTCAGCGCTCAACTACAGTTTGGATATAGAGTGGATGGATATGGCCTAGGTGACCTGGTAGCATACATCGATCAAGTTACTCTTGCCGAGATAACGGATCTCATCAGAATTTACAATGGAGTTTATACAATAGATAATGACTTAAAAAGTGAAAACAATTTTTCACTGATCGGAGCAGCAAGAATAGAACTCGGGCTGAAGGCTTTTTTAGAAAATGGAGGTTTTACAGCTTTTACTACAACATTTGAAAATCTGACTGGACTAAAGCAACTTCCCGGCATCGCTGTGCAGCAGTTGATGGCAGCGGGATATGGTTTTGGTGCTGAGGGGGATTGGAAAACGGCCGCACTGGTTAGGAGTATGAAAGTGATGTCTTTAGGCTTGCCAGGAGGGAGTTCTTTTATGGAAGATTATACATACCACTTTGCTGATGCGGGTTCTAAAGTTTTAGGGGCGCACATGCTTGAGATCTGTCCAACGATTAGTAATGGACTTAGAACGATTGAATGTCATCCACTGGGTATTGGAGGAAAAGAAGATCCAGTTAGGATCGTATTTGACATAGCAGCCGGAGATGCACTCAATGCTTCGGTAGTTAGTTCAGGCGATTCTTTTAAGTTATTAGTCAATTCTGTGACAGTCGAGCTGCCTGAAAAACCAATGCCCAATCTGCCAGTGGCAAGAGGGTTGTGGGTGCCACATCCTGATTTGAATACAGCGGCAAGATTATGGATAGAGGAAGGTGGTAGCCATCATACTTGTTTTAGTCAGAACGTTACAATTACGATGTTGCAAGATTTTGCAATGATGATGGATATAGACTGTAGGGTTATAGGTTGGTAGTTATAAAGTAGTTAGAAAATGGATACAGAAGAATATCAAAAGTTAGCGAGGACAACTTTGTTACAACATCCTGATTTTCAAATCAAAGATAAAGAGGTTATGATCTCTTGGTTTGCATTAGGACTAACCGGAGAGGCTGGAGAAGTGGCAGACTTAGTCAAGAAGGGTATCTATCACCAACAAGGCTTAGATCACGACAAGTTGAAAAAAGAACTCGGAGATGTACTGTGGTATCTGTCTGCCTTAGCTGATCATCTCGGTATGTCCTTGTCAGAGATCATGCAAGCTAATATTGAAAAGTTGAAAGCTAGATTTCCGGATGGATACGACCCTAAAAGAACAACCTATAAAGTTGGTAAGGCAGAATGACGTAACTTGAGATGGTTTGAAAAACTATATAAAATATGACCATCGACATGTCCTGAGCATGAGAAGGTTTGTACTATCCGTCTTTTCTATACACTTATGCTTTATATGCGTTGCACAAGATATCAATCCGTTTGTATCGACGGAGTTTACTCAGATTACAAGAATAGAGTTTGACACAAGAGTGGCAACGGCTGATGAAAAAGCCAAGCTCTTTTGTGAAGACTGGTGCGTAGGTCAAGTGACTACGAGATTAGATACGCTTGATGTAAAGTTTAACTATGATCTGTCTGACGACTTCTTTTATATCAATATGAATGACAAGGTGTTTACCCTAAAGAGTGATTTTATTATTGGCTTCTTATTGAATGAACAGTCCTATATCTGCTACGACGGCTATCAAGATGATCAGTTGATGATATTAGAAGTCGTTGCCCAAGGCAACTACACTTTGTATACACATCATGGACTGAAGTATAATCCGCCTGACTTTGACCCCATCCTCAATATCGGTAACAAAGAAGCATCCTACAAAAGGACTTCTGACTATTATACCTTTTGTCATGATCGATTGCACAAGATTTCATCGAAACCAAAGAAGGCCTTGAAGCTGTTGCAGCAGGAGTGTGATGTAGATAAGAACGTTAAAGTCAGAGGTGATCTGGAGAAGTTGTTTAGACAGTTGAACGAAAGAGAATCAGACAGATAAATCAGGGTCCTAGACAGGGATATTTTTACAGAATAAGTCGCTTTTTGTTTTTATTGGTTTTCTATTGTGATTGATTAAATAGTTCGCTTTCTTTGCACCTCCTTATGGTGGTTGTAGCTCAGCTGGTTAGAGCGCCGGATTGTGGTTCCGGAGGCCGTGGGTTCGAATCCCATCTTCCACCCATTACTTTGAAAGACCTTGCGCAAGCGAGGTCTTTTTTATTTGTCCAGATCTGTTGGCAGCTCGCTAACATAAGGATCGGGGCTAATAAAAAATCGGACGGGAACCGTCAGTATTTCAAAGTAATGAGGCTCACCACACAAGGGATCGCATTAGCTAAGTTAAAAGTTTCAAGTTCAAGTTCAAGCAATTCGGGAAGCGTCCTTGCAGGCGTCTCGCCTCAAGATTCTAGCTAAGCCATGTTTTTATGGAAATCATTCATAAAGAAGCTGAAGATGAAGCCTCCAGCGACTTTTTTCGCCATTACAAGAGTTTCATCGGATTTTTTTGAAAAAAATATTTCTACATAATATACTGTAATTCAATCACTTATACCTAATTCAAGAAAAAAGTTGAAAAATTCTTTCCTCAAACCCATAATTTTTTTCAACCTATCTCATCTATACAGTAAGAAAGTTAGTTGGCGAAGAATTTCAACAATGAAAATCACCTCCAATTTTGAAGAGCGGTTTACAAACTTAAATGAGAACAAACGTTAAGGAGTACAACTTTACGCACAGTGCAACTTTACA
>CALDEM010000058.1 GCA_937942435.1 uncultured Saprospiraceae bacterium | reverse complement strand
GATCTCTGCATTGTTAGTCAATACGGTATCCATGAAGCTTGGGGATATCGCTAAGTCAATGTCTACTGAAGCGTTTGCACCAGAAGCCACGTCACCTATCATATAAGTATCCCCAGTCCAATCTGGATCTACGTTTGTCATGTTACTTGGCACATAGTCAGTAACCACTACATCAGTCGCATCGAGTGTCCCTTGATTGTATACTGTAATTGTAAAAGTTACCGTATCGCCCGGCACAAATGGGCCTGGCTCCGCTAACACTTTTCTAATTGCCAGGTCAAACTCTTGTTCTACAGCAAACTGTACTGGATCCAGATCATCAACATCACTACCATTATCCATTGTTCCTTCTGTACCATCTGCTTCGTCATCGATGTCATCATCTGTCCCTACTTCTGACGTATCATCTACTGCGCCATCTATATCTGATATTGCTCCATCTTCATCTTCATAACCAAGTGCATTGTCTGCTCCAGTGATCTCAGCATTGTTAGTCAATACTGTATCCATAAAACTCGAGGAGATCTGCAGATCAATATCGACGCTTGTAGTATCACCAGCTAATAAAGTTCCTAAAGCGTATGTATCTCCTGTCCAATCAGGGTCTACATTTACCATATTGCTTGGCACATAATCTGTGACAACAACATCATTAGCATCTAACGTACCTTGATTAAATACTTCAATTGTAAAAGTTACCGTATCACCCGGGACAAAAGGTCCCGGCTCTGCCAATCTTTTTCTAATTGCTAAGTCAAAATCTTGAGTGATCATTATAACTTCAGGGTCATAGTCATCATCGCCATTCGTCTCAGAAGTATCGTTGTCATCATCATCAGGGCTGCTACCATCTTGATCACTTGGGGTACTATCTTCATCCATTGCAACATCAACTCCACCCGGTGTTAAAGTTGCAAACTCAATCTCAGCATTGTTTGTAATGGATGTATCCATAAAACTTGGTGATACCATAAATGTTATACTGACCGTAGTGTCTCCATTAACTGGAATAAATGGAATAGGATTTATCATATTCGCTTGACCTCCTACATCAGTCCAAGTGAGATCGTCTAATAAAAGCCCAGATGGCACATAATCACTTACTTGAACATCATAGGCATCTAGGGTTCCTTGATTCTCAACATAAATGTCAAAGGTTACTAGGCCACCAGGAAGGATAGGTAAGGTTGTACTTGGATTGAGCGTTTTGATAAGTGCTAAATCAAATATTTGGGTAACCATAATCTGCTCTGGGTCATAATCATCTGCATCGCCTGCTGTATCCATAGTACCAGGCGTATCATCTGCCTCATCGTCGACATCATCGTCAGTTCCTACTTCAGATGTATCATCTGGAGCGCCATTAATTATGGACAGGTTACTATCCTCATCATCTTGATCTAAAGCATTAGACGCTTCTATAATTTCTGCATTGTTAGTAATCATCGACCCCATAAAGGAAGAAGAGATCCGCAAGTCTATATCAACGGTCACTGAATCATGAGCATCTATATCTCCTACCAAATAAGTTGAAGAAGCCCAGTCAGGATCAGCTAAAGCCATATCGGTCGGAACATAATCTTCTATAACTACATCAGTTGCATCTAAAGTACCTTGATTATAAATTGTTATGCTAAATGTGACAGTATCTCCAGGCAAAAATGGACCAACATCATTCAGTTTTTTTACGAGGGCTAAGTCAAACTCTTGTTCGATAATAATGGTCTCAGGATCATAATCATCATCTCCATTTATCTCATCTATGTCATTATCGTCTCCATCAGGCATTGTGCCATCTTCGCTACTCACCTCACTATCATAATCAGGAGTGTTAACTCCACTATCATCTACTGCAGTTGCAAAATCAATCTCAGCGTTGTTGGTAATCGACGTTTCCATAAAGTCATCATTGACATTGAAGATGATCTGTACTATAGCGCTATCACCCACTGATACACTATCTATAGTTGTAACCAACTGTGCCGTATCTACAACACTACTCCATGTAGCATCATCTAATTCTAACCCATTCGGGATGTAGTCATTCAACTGTATGTCATATGCTGTCAGCGTACCTTGATTATAAACTATCAAATCAAATATCACTTGGCCACCCGGAACTATAGGAGTAGGAGTTCCTGCATTTAAGATTTTAACTAAAGCCAAATCAAATATTTCAATTGTAGCGGGATCAGCATCATCTTCATCACCGTTTTCATCTAAGATCGTATTATCAGTATTTGAATTAACGACACCGCCAGGATCATTACCTGCTATGACATCAAACTGACTGTCATTATCTGAGGTTACTATAGAAGTCACAGTTCCTCCCATACCATCACTGACCATTGTTCGGGCACTGACTATCTCTGAGACATTAATATAATTATCAGGATCGCCCATCGCATCTAGTACGATTAAATCAATCGTCTTACATGCTGATTCTAAAAAGTCTAAAGTGCCTCCTGGCAAATCACTTCCATGAAATCCATAAAATGCATTTGTCCCGTCAAAAGTCCAACCTGCAGAAAGATTACTATTTGCGAAAGCATAACCACTCGGTATGCGGTCGATTATATTTACAGAATCGGTTACAACATTGGCTTGATTAAATATACATATTTCAAATGTGGCCGTATCACCTAATCTATAAGGGTTGTTGTCAGGATTAAGCACTTTGGTCAACGCCAAATCAAATATGTCGATATTGGCAGGATCATGATCATCCTGACTACCTGTATCCGTATCTCCTGTACTATCCAAATCATTGTCATCTGATGTATTAGGTATCGTACCGAGTTCTTCCATAGTATTAGATCCGGGATCAGAATCTATATCGTTACTCGGATTATCATTGTCGTCCAGCGCAGATTGGATAGTGCCGTAATTACGATATGGAATATCTCCTGGCATGCAATCGGCTGCCACCTCTGCATTAGTTTTTATATAAAAAGTCACTGGCACTTGAACGGTCGTACCTGCCGTAACATTTGCGATTGTATATTCTGTATATGCTTGCGACATCCCAAATGGCGTTGATGGAGTCCACCCAGGATTGTCTCCCGCAATAAAATTAAATCCACACGGATAAATATCTCTAATTACTACGTCGTTTGCATCAATATTACCTTGGTTGTAAACCGTCATAAAATAAGTGATCGTATCTCCATTAGAAAACATACCACTCGCTGGTATACTCGCCGGGTCAACGGATTTTACAAAAGCAAGGTCAAATATCCTCAAAGTAGCCGGATCTTGATCATCTTCATCGGTTGCAGCCACATCATCAAGTGGTGCTCCACTTCCATCTCCTCCTACAACATCGTCTGAAGATCCATCAGGATTACCTCCAGCGTCATTAGTGACATCTTGATCTGGCGTGCTATCGACATCTTCGTTACTCACATTGATACCATCATCACTGACCACGTCTGATATCTCAGCATAATTTATCGTATTAGTGACATCAGCTGCCGCTAAAACCGTTAGGATAAGTTCTACTTCTATAGAATCACCTGGATCTAAAAACCCAACCGCAGGAGATAGCTCTGTCGTAATCGTTGACCCAGGACCAGCACCCAATGGAGCCCAATCTGTCTCCGCAGTAGAAAGTGTTAATCCTAATGGGATGTAATCACTCACTTCTATAGAATCTATAGGTTGACCTCCTTGATTATAAACTGTAATATTATAAGTTATATCATCGCCAATCTTTGGTGCTCCACCAACTGGACCCAAAAACTCTTTTTTGAGTGCCAAGTCTACACAATGTTCAAATGAAACATTAATAGCGGTAGACTCTTCCGGACACAGAACACCATCTGTATAAGTTCTAATTATATAATCCGTTGCATCTACTACGCTAAAAATATTTGAAGTAGTAGAGACTTCAATTAAAACGGGTGTGCCGCCGATCAATTGATAAAGCTCATAACGGTCAAAACCAGGGTCTGCTACAATCTCCCCCATTCCATTATGGTAACACACTTCTTTATCATCTACTAACCCTGGATCTGGAACAACAGGAGTATGAAAGACATGGATGGTATCACTCTTGATACATCCACCTGGAAATACAATCTCAACTATATACTCCATGTCTTCTTCTACGCATGCTTCAACTTCCAAAGAGGTTGTATCACTTAAGTATAAAGAAGGTGTCCAAGTTATGATGGCTCCAGACTCTGCACCTTCAGGTATGACAGCTTCTAAATCAATACACTCCCCTTGACAAACTGTTATATCAGGCCCGAGGTCAACTTCAAAATCACCTATATTATAGATTTCCAAAATTTCAGTTAGCTCGCAACCGCCTACGCCAGTGGTAAACTCTACCTCCCACGGTGCATCAACACCAACATCACTTGGTATACAAATTGTAACTGTATTGCCTAGTCGAGAGACTGGCGGCGTACCACTAAAAGGTATAGCAGGCCCTTCTAACCTAAATTCTGATGTAGCCCAATTAACTGGAGCATTACGACTACTCATCCTCCAATATTGCGCAATTATAGGATTAGGCAGAACCTCCTCTTGTACAAAGGCTCCATCAGGTCCAGTAAAAATCATACCAGAGTCATTCCAATTTAAACCATCACTTGAATATTCTAATATATAAGAAGTGTTTCTATAGACATGTATGACATTTCCCCAACCTGAAATATTTCCTCCTCCTATGAACAATGAGGATACATTGACAGGGTATGGAAACTCAGCTACTAGATAAGCGTTCTGATCCGAAAATGATGGTTCAGAAAAAAGAACATTATTATCTCCATTGCCAATTGAATTATCAGTCATGGATTCATAAGTAATAGAATCTGCATTGTTACCACTTGGAGTTGGTAAAGTGTATTTGTTTAATCCCACCCAATCAATTGTCAACAAATAAGGCACACCAGTTGATGACGGGATAGAATCGGCGTTAACACTTACAAAATCACACACTTCTATATCTAGACAATCACCTACACAAAGTGATAACGGCTCATCGTATGCTCTTAATCCTTTAAAAGGAATTTCGCCAAAGTACTGGTCATCTGAATCACAAACACAATCTGTCTCATAAACCACTTCAAAAATGATAGGACAAGACATACTCTCCATCACAGATACTTCTCCTGAAACTGTAATCGACTCTCCATCCATCACTGAGAACATCTCAGTTGTTGAACCCAGAAGCTGATCAATCAGATTGTTAGCAGATAGATCTCCATCTATATCTTTATAAAAATTGACAGTGTACATCTGATCTATAGCGTCTGGGCCATTGTGATTAATTGTATATTCATAATAGAGAGTCATCTCTCCATCACCCATTGGGCAATCGGAAAAAACTTCTAAGTCCTCAGTTATAAATGGTGGATGCAGATCCACTCTGACCACAGGTATTATACTGTTTTGTACAAATATCCCACACATAGAAGGTGGTCCTGGTTCGCACGATACGTCTTGAACAAAACTTTTTATATCCGTTCTTAGCTCGATCGATCCGCACATCGCTGCTGTATCCATAGCTGCTGCAAATTGAAAACTAAATGCCTGCGAAGGTCCTAGTGAAGGAGCATTAAAACAAAGTTCTAATTCACTACCTACTACGGTCTCTATTATATTAGTCGGTACAAAACTAGCTGGATTGGTAAAGCTAATAGATCCAGACTCATACATAAGTTCTGCTGGTATAGTTACACATGTGATCACACTGTCACTCGTGGATTTATTTCCAGTATTGAGAGCAGTCACACCAAATGTATTGACTGTACCTTCACAATTGATATCCTCTGGAGCAGCCACTAAAATGAGTTGCGCAAAATCTTCAGGTAGTGCACCTTCGATTTTTATAGACGGACTCTCTACTCTTCCTGTAGATATGTTGCCATCGACACATGGATCAGAAGCCGTCGTCTCAGTAGACATTGTAGATCCTGATAAAAACTCATCACAAAGTGTTATAGCTTTAAATCTAAAAGCTACCTTATTACTATCTGCTACTGAGTTAGCGGCACTGACACCTTCTAAACCAAAGCTTGCAATATGACTATTCCATACGAATGGATCGGGATAGATATAATCGTTACCTGCTAAGCTATCAGGATCAGTTAAAGGTGTCCAAGCACCAAATGTAGTAGGCCCTCCAGGATATGCAACCTCCCAAGTACCGCTAATCGCTTGAAGCCCATTGGGCAAATCAAATGTGGGCGTTACATTTAGAAGGGTTAATTCTTTTACATTCTTAATTAGAATGCTGAATGTCGAGGTATCACATAGTCGTGGTACAGCTGGATTGGGTGTATCAAAAAACTCCGTTTGTATCCCTACTTCTCCGTAGATATAAGAATAACAAGTCTCTGAGCCTCCACAGCCTTCTGAAGCTGACAACACTGTTTTTATTTCAATAGGTGAACAGCCAGATGTCGCGCCTACACATATCGTAGGTGCAGGTGCATCAGGTGGTGGACAAAATAACAATGTGGTACCTACATATACAGTATCACATGCACCTCCTGCTAACAATGAGTCCACAGGTAACTCTATACTGAAAGATTTGAAAACTCCATCGTCAGAAATTAGATTGACAGGCAAGCTCATAGTCTTGGCAGGATCTGCATATACATCTATTAGCTCTACCGCAGCCGGCACTCTCACCGACCCTATTATACCTGTCGCATTATCATCTGGATCTGGATTACATATACTTATAGCTTGAAGTTCTTCAGACACAGCTGGTGTACCCGATGCAACAAGCACACTACCAAGATTATTAGTAGTAACAGGGATAAGAGGATCTCTATCATCGTTTAACAAAAATACTTGAGATGTTCTGTCAAACTTTGTAAAAAGAGTGTCTCCAAATCCGAGTTCTTCAAAGTAGTATGTTGATTGTGGAAGTCCTAGCTCATCACATATACTATTGGTTTCTTGAACTGCGGTATTAATGTTACATCTATAATCTCTATCAGATGCTTGATGTGATAGTTCATTATAATAAGTCCAATCATATACCAACTCATAATCAAGAACACCTTCAATCTCCGCAGGACACACCATACAAAGATTATAACTTAATCTTAGTGTATCGCAGTTACCTAACCCGACACCAATCGCTGGTGCACCACTATCTTTTAAATTGAAAATTATCTTACCAGTATCTGTAGAATCTACACCACAGATATCATCCGAATATCCTGGAACAGGAGAACAAAACATATTTTCATTGCCCACAGATTGTATGGGAAAGTTCACGCCATTGACGCTTACATTAGCACCCGCGCAATATGCTAATGGAGCTCTAATTAGTCCATCTACATCGAGTAACTCAATGAATGGTCGATACTCTTTTGTATACCATGGGTCTCCTACTTCTCCCGGAAAGTCATCTACCACAAACTCATGTGTTACTGTACCTCCACAATCATTCAAGTCCATGACGGTCTTAGCTTTTAGCTCTCCAGGGCAGTCAAGCTGTATAATCCCTGTCTCCACACATGAATTACCAACAAAAGATCTACAATAACCTCTATCACCAGCAATTGGATCATGTTGATACATTGATATAATAGGAGATATCTGAGCGACATTGACCGCTGGTGGTTCCAATCCTACCTTTTTAAGCGCTTCTCTTCTTGGATTCTTAATCAATGGCGCATGCCATCTAAAGTGTATCGTATCACCGACTGCAAATGAATACTCTGATAACATCTGATCTAGACAGTCATCCCCTCCATGACTAGCTCCGGTGCCACCACAGGCTTCTACTTTGTCATAATTCCACAGATACATACCTGTGAAGTTGTTGTCTGCATGATCTACACTACTATTTCTTGAAGAGCGGCTATCAATATTAGATATACCGCCTGTGTAAGGGGCATCTTTGAAGTAATTCCACACGCCTCCCAACTCAGTGACATTGTCAGTCTGACAATTAGATAAAACTCCAAGGTCTATATCCGTTCTGACTCCACCTCCTCCAACATGCGATATAGAAAACTCATCAAGTATAGAATTTTTACCGTCTAAAGAAAGGTCCAGCCCTCCATTTGAAGCCCATGAACCATCTATACCTAGAAACCTCCATCTGATGTACCAGCTATTCATATTTTCAAGAGCTTGCTGACTTTTAATTACAAAGTAATCTTCGTGGAGCAAGGTATCCCCAGCTATAAATCTTGTTAAGTCAATCGCTCCTCCAGAATCTATCAATGATTGTCTTGTGTGCTTAACAGTCATCTCTTTATCTACATATCCTAGGTTGGCGCGTTCAGTTCTTACATGTCTGTTTTGCATCAGACAAGTACATCCTGAGCAATGAGGATCTGCTCTAAAAGTCACATCTCTACATGCCAACAACAGATCACAACCTCCTGCACAATCGCTACAAGAAGAAACCACTCTTTGTGCACCTATAAAATATCCAACAGGGCTACACAAACAAGAGTCCATCTCTATCTCGTACTTATAACAAACGGAGCTATTAAGACTTCCATCATTGATGGTCAGCTTAGCTGTTGTCAAGTCTATCGAATCTAATGTCGGCACCCCTGCCGCAGGAGCGTACGTCATCCCTCCATCTACTGAGATCATAGCACTACCCGGTACAAACTCAATATCTTGAATGAATCTTTGATGACCAGTAAATACTACTTCCAATCTATTGTCTGCCCCAGCAGGACAGTCTTGAATATTTTCTTTTTCTGTTGTGTAACAAAACTCTACAACTTGAGATGAAGGCCCCGTCCCAGCTAAGGGTGCGCCATCATTACTATACGTTCCAAAATCATAACCAAATATGGTCGTCGTACCAAACTCTGCTTCTGTTGGGTTGCTTACTGACTCAGGACCATATAAAAGATTAAAATCTTCAGGAGCGGGAAAGTCTCTAAATGTGTTTCCACAATTGGTTTTGGCTTCTACATAAAACTGAACAGCGTCACATTGTATTAGCGCACATTCGTCACCTATACCACAAGTAACCGCTATCTCGACAACTGCATTTATAGAATCACCACCGACTAAATCATCGTAATAGCCATCCATATCATGATCTGTTAGTCCAATTGTAGCATTTACATTAGTGGAAAAATCTATATTGATATCATCGCCTACCCATTGGTACATATCATTAGGAAGTGATACTCCATTGACAGTTACTCCGACGACATCAAGATTAGGCTTATCGCATGTCTGAAATCCTATGGACAAATCTGTATAAGCGTTTTGATCAGTATCAGTATTTGGGTTTTTAAGAGCTATCGTCACCGTGCCCGGTGCTCCACATATCTCTATACCTCCGCTATTTAGATCCGCTGTTGCTATAGGCTTAAGAGATCCTGTAGGTCTAATCCTCAGAAAGGTTGTCTTAGAGGTAAGTTGGCAGACCTGATCATCACAGCCATATTGTGCGACATACTTGTATGGAAAGTCACTTACACTTGGACAATTGTCCACTCTAAAACACATTTCCATGGAAATGATCTCGTTGGTGTTCATCCTATCATCAGCTGGATTAGGTAAAGCATTGCCTCCAAAGTAGGCTCCATCTATGTTCATGACAGTATTCATAGTCATAGAATCATATACAAAATCCGTAACCGGAATCCCGTTAGCTGCTACACTACTTAATATAAGGTCTCCCGAAAGATCTAAGCCTTCCATTGTAAAAGTGAAACTATCTAAGTAAGTATTGAGTCCATCTTGTGAGATTCTGACGGTTTGACAATATTCTTCGCCTACAGATTCTATTACAGCTTCGGCAGGAGTAAAAGGAGATAAGATATTGAGCACAGGTACATTGACAGCACTGTTATATTCTACCGCGGGTGTATAATTACCTGCACATTGATATACGACATTGGAAGTGTCTATAAATGTAAAGTCATATTCAAAGTTGATATTAAGAAGTTCGTTAACATCAACGTTACAATTAGATCTAACACCAATATTAGCAATGATCAAGCTATCTCCCTCAAATCCGCTTACAACAAACTCTGGGCAAGTGACACTTGGGTCAGAGTTAGAGATGTTTGTTCCTCCATGTTTGGTAAACTCCCAGCCTGCGTACTCTATACCATCTGGTAAGGTCAACTCTAATGAGAAGCCACGGACTATCCCTGGGTCTCCAGTGAATACTATGAAGGATAATGTATCTGCATCTCCGCAAATACTGATATCATCCAACTGAGGAAATCCTGCGACACCACGTAAGTCAACTATATCGATATCTGCACACTGGCCGTGCGCCTCATATGATAATAGACATAAGCATAAGAAGATTAAAGAGGCCGTGAACTTCTTTAATAATGATAAGAACTTATAATGACAATAAAAGAGAGCATCAAGTGACATCATAAATGAAAACCTAAGAGTTAGACTAGACTCAATCAAATCATATGAAATGAGTCTCTCTCAGATTGGCTACATGTCAAGAAAAGTCATAGAGAAATATAAATAACTCTATGATTATGTTCTTTACTGAACAGAACAACAGTGTATAAGATAAAAGCAAACTGTCTGGGAATGGGACGTTGTATGACAGTTTAAGTCACCCTAAAGATAGATGGCAGGGCTTCATCATCAACAAATAGGGGCAATCTTAACATATATTACATTAACATATAATGTATAAATAATTGATTATAAACGATTAACAAGTAAATATTATCAATTCTGGCTTGCCTTAACCTTACTCTATACGGGCTCTTAACAAATATGATAAGAGGGCAATTGATTCTTATCTTTATGGCATATGGATCATATAAAATCAGTATCGCTAAAGCCTGCACTACTTCGATCAATAGCCGCTGTAGTTATCATGTATATCCTATATGCCTTAACCGCACTCGGATATATGGGAGATAATCCGGTCGGTCAAGGGAGTAGTTATGATAGACCGCTTATCGTACCGGCTGGATATGCGTTTTCGATCTGGTCGATCATTTATCTGGGTATTACTGCATTCCCCATATATCAATGGTTCAATCGACAGGAAGGACATCCTCTCTGGAAAAAAGTGCATACATGGTTTGCGATCAACGTTGTTGCCAATGGACTATGGCTCGTTTTTGCTTCTTATGATTGGTTATGGTTAAGTCTCATCGTGATATCACTTATGCTCGTCACTCTTTACCAAATCAATGAGCTAATGATCTTATTGCATGAGTCAGATGTCATCATCAATTATTGGTTAGAAAGAGTAGTGATGAGTGTTTATTTTGGTTGGATCACCTTAGCTACGGCACTCAATGTGAGTGCCGCTCTTAGTTTTTACCAATGGGACGGTTGGGGTATATCCGAAGAGATCTGGGCCATGACTATACTTCCAGTCGCTGCGTTGATCGCAGGTTTGGTATTTAAAAAGTATCGCGATGCTGCATATGCCTGTGTGGTAGTTTGGGCATTTGTCGCGCTGGTTATCAGACACATGGAAAACCAACAAATACTTACCGTCATCTCAGGAACGGTGGCAGCTATATTTATAGGATTGATTGCCTTTAGGAGTAAGAAAGTACTGGCCTAACGCTCTACGGCTTTATCTCCTCATCCTCGGCATGATCTTTAAACCACTTAATGATACTATTCACTTTTGCAATTAGGTTGCTTGGCTTTGAAGCGATGCCATGACTGGCTCCAGGGATACGAACCATAGCAGTTTCTACACCTTCTAATTTTAAAGCGGCATAGTACTGCTCTGATTCTGAGATCGGCGTCCTCCAATCTTGTTCTCCTGTCAACAACATGGTAGGTGTGGTTACATTACCCACAAGGCTGATAGGTGATCTCTTCATATAGTGCTCTACATTATCCCAAGGCTTTCCTGGAAACCAATACTTAGAAAAGAAGCCTAAGTTGTCGCTGTAGAGAACAAAGCTGTACCAATTGATGACTGGCTTTGCAACAACAGCCGCGCGAAAGCGTTCAGTGTTGCCAACGATCCATGCAGTCAGTACTCCTCCTCCACTGCCACCTGTGACATAGAGTTGATCTTCATCAATATATCCCTGCTCTATAACTTTGTCTACACCAGATATCAGATCATCATAATCTTCCCCAGGATAATTGTGATGTATCAAGTTTCCAAAATCCTGACCATAGCTTGTACTGCCTCGTGGGTTGGTATATAAAACCACATAACCTTTACTAGCAAATAATTGCACCTCTGCAGAGAACCGAGAACCATAATTTGCAAAAGGTCCACCATGTATCTCTAACATAAGCGGATACTTTTTATTAGGATCAAAGTTTGGTGGCTTTACGATCCACCCTTGTATCATTTTTCCATCATGAGAAGAAGGATACCATATCTCTTCTACCTTTCCAATCATTTTATAATCTAACAAATCTGCATTTACGGAAGTGAGTCTCTTGTCTCCATTGCCATCTGTTATAGACAAATCAGAAGGATGTTCTGGAGTACCATATGTATAAGCGACTTTGTCATTATTAGAAATTGAAAAAGTGCCGCCACTATATGGTCGGCCTAAAGATAATCCACCTACGTCTTTTGTAATCTCCGTTATTCGTCCACTTAAGTCTGTATTTGCAATATGCGTGTTGCCTTCTGTGTCATATTGAAAAAATATAGAGCGGCTATCTGAAGACCAATGGATGTTTTCAATATCTCTATCAAGCTCATCACAGATCATTCTACTATTGCTTCCGTCAGTATTCATCAGATAGAGCTTAGTTACTTGATACCCCAAGTGCTTATCGTCCGCACCTAAGTAGGCGATGGTCTTCCCATCAGGACTTACTTTAGGCGATGCGTCAGGACCATATCTGTCCGTTAGTGTTTTTATCCTTTTACTATTGATATCTATCTGATGTATCTCTGAGTTTTGAGGTTCAAACTCCCAGTTCGGATGATGGTTAGAAGCATAAAATATAGACTTACTATCATGTCCCCAGTCTATACCAAAATGGTCATGTGGATCTGAGGTAATCTGTCGCGGTGTACCTCCATCTGCGGACAAAAGAAATATCTGATCAAATGAAACATCTAAGTAACCTGCACCATCTCCTCTATAATTTACCTGATCGATATAGATAGGTGCATCAGCCCATTTTGCGCCCTCTGGCTTCGTAGGCAAGACATCATGAGTACTTGCTTTTTCTGCGACACTCATGGTCATAGCAATCCATTTACCATCTGGAGACCAAGTCATCTGTCCCGGAGATTTTTGCAAGTTCGTCACCTTAGCTGACATACCTTCTTTCATCCATCTCATGTACACTTGAGGCGCACCATCTATCGTGGAGATATATGCTAAGCGTTGACCATCAGGAGACCATCTTGGCGCATAATCATTCTGACTACCTGAAGTCAATGGCATATGCCCAGTACCATCTGAGTTGATGATCCAAAGATTAGAACGATTACCATCCGTCATGATGTCTTTGAAGTTACGGACGTATACGATCTTACTTCCATCTGGAGAGATCTGTGGATCACCGACAAACTCCATATCAAAGATGTCAATCGGTTCTAAAACATCTGACGACTGAGCAAACATCAGACTACAATAAAGTACTGCAACTAAAATGATCAAAATTCTCATACTTATAAATTCTAATTAATACTTTCTTTTATAATCTCAATTACTTGAAAATGACGAAGCAGGCAACCCTTCTTGATTAAAAAGGCTCGCAATTGGATCATCGCTCCACGCATACCTCACATGAACAGGTGCGTTGACTTTAGCAGAAGATACAACAACATGATCTCCGTCCAGCTCAGCATTCGCTTTCACAAATACTCCGTCTGTACCGGCTACTTCAAATCCTACTAAGTCGTTCTTTCCCATCAAACCTGATCCAATATCATCAAAGCTTACAATAATCTTAGCTTCATCAACTGCGTGACTTTTATAAAGTGGGCCACTAGCTACTATGTCTTTGTTATAATCATGAACAAGTGCAAGTCGAGCCAAGCGTCCTCCAACAGCTTGCTTGTTGCCAGGGTGTATATTTGTATAGTCTCCAATATCCATTGTAACAACCATCCCTGACTTATCTATAGCCAATGTTTTTCTTTGCGCGTCCCTAAGCTTTTGGGACAGGTGCTCAGAGGCATCTGCATTACCTTTATATCTAAATGGCGCAATCTGTACATAGTAGAAAGACAAATCATCTTCCCACCTTGTCCTCCAGTCATTAATCATCAGTGGAAACAAGGTCTCGTATTGTTCGGCCCTACCTACATTAGATTCTCCTTGATACCAGATGGCTCCTTGTACATTGTATCCTATGATTGGTGCTATCATAGAGTTAAAAAGTGCAGAAGGCATGTTTTGATGCATGCTGGCTATCTTTGGACGCTTTTTATAAGATGATCCTGTCAGACCATATTTATAAAACTGTCCTCCATAAATCTCAGCAACTGGCAAAAACTGCCAATCCCCTTTTAAATCAATATTAGAATCATCATTGGATAAAGTTATATCACCTCCTACCGATCCAGGTCCGCCTGTATCTACTGCTCTTATGGCAATGATATTCTGTCCAGCCTTCAACAAAGAACCATCTACCTTATATACTCTCTCTAAATTGTAAGCATTGGTAGCTCCAACCTTTTGACCATTGATAAAAGTAACATCTGCATCATCGATAGCGCCTAATGCCAAAATATAATCCTTTGATGGATCATCAACTGTAAAAGATCTTCTCAACCATATAGCACCATCCATCTCCCAATCATCGATAGCATCTATTCTTCCAGGTAGTTTTATAGTTTCCCATTCTGCTGCATTATAATCGATAGCTGCAAGAGATTCATCAGCAAAAGATAGATTAGACCATTGTTCATCATCTGTGGGTAGCTTCTGCGTTACCCATTGATTATACCAGTCATCTGTTTTTTTCTGTGCTTCAGGGTCACTTATCGCTTCAAGTTGTCCATCAAAGTCACCCATCGTTTTTAATGCTTGGCTACTGGTCCAAGCTTCAGCTACAGTCCCTCCCCAACTGGTATGGATTATACCAATGGGCACATTCAATTCTTGATGAAGTCTTCTGGCAAAGAAGTAAGCAGTGGCACTAAAGTTAGCAGCATTGGAAGAATTACAAACTTCCCATTCGCCAACAACAGTCTTCTTTGTTTGAGCAGAAAAACTTCTTGCTACTGTAAACATCCGTATGCCATCGTAGTTGGCAGCCGAGATCTCTTCTGATGAATTGAGTATAGGATCATTTGGCGGCCAACCTTTTAAGGGCATCTGCATATTGGATTGACCAGAGCCGATCCAGACCTCGCCGATCATTATATCACTTATTGTAATTGTACTATCAGATGTCACAATATCCAAAGTATAGGGGCCTCCTGCACTTGGTGTTTTCAATTGCGCCTCCCATTTGCCTTGAGCATCAGAGGTAGCAACAGCACTTTCTCCCCATGAACTCTCTAGCTTTACCTCATCTCCAGATGTATATTCTCCCCATATATTTACATCTTCCTCTTGTTGCAAAACCATGTGATCAGAAAAAAGTGGAAGCAGGTTCAGTTTTTTCTTTTCTTTTTGTTGACAAGAGCCAAAAACAAAAGCAAAGAGTATGACTGCAAGTAAAACCTTATGGGTGAAGTGTAACATGATCAGTAGTGTGTTTAACTATCACCTAAAGTAAGATTTGTTATTGATCTTATTCTCTCATAACAAGATTAAATGAAAGCCCCCTTCCTCCAAAAGCATATCCACCCCATCCACGCTCAGAACTGAGCTTCCTAAAATGACCGAGTCCTTTAACTCTTTTATCATATGTCAGTGTAAAGTCAGGTTTACCAGAATCATTTCCCCAAGTGCGAATTGCTTCAAGCGTCACAACTACTCCATCGATTGGAACTAAAATACCTATATCTGAAAGGTCTTTGTATATCCACCTTCTCTGTCGACTTATCTGAAACAAAATATCTTCATGATGCAGCAAGGGCCCAACTGATGCGCTATAGCTTGTGTCATATTGATAGAGGCGCATTCTAAAAAGTATGCTATCACATCGATTCTTTTTTATGAAGAAGTTTACTCCCTCCAGATATCCTTCTTTTTCCATATTGAGTATCTCCGTGCCTACCTCTGTTCCTATCATATCAGCACCACAATTTATTTCAGCTCTCCTTGGCTTACTCCCTCCAACCTTATATGTTTTACAGTTTGCAAGTATCGTTACATTTTGAAGTAACTCTTCAAGAGGCATTAGAGCTATCATCTCATTCTCAGACCGACCTACCAATACTTTACTTTCATAACCAATCATCGAGACTTGGATACTATCTCCGTGGTCTATATTAAGTTGAAAGTAACCTAACTCATCAGTAACAGTGCCTTGTCCACTCCCCTTAATCAATAAGTGAGCATAGGCCAGTCCTTCCCTTGTTTCATAATCAATAACGCGTCCAGAAAAAGAGATTTCTTAAGCACTAAGAGAATAAGAGAATAAGAGAAATGGCTTATGATTAGAAAAAATAAAATCGAACAATATCTACGAGACATAATTGAAGAACGACCTGATATTGCCCTTTAGTGAGTAACGTCATTATAAAAATGAACTATTGTAGTGCACTGATTTAATTCATACTCCTTTGATCCAACCTCCATCCACTGGGAGTGAAACGCCTGTGATATAGCTGGCACAATCACTGGCTAAGAAAGTGACCGCTTGCGCAAATTCTCTAACCTCTGCTATCCTTCCCATCGGAACAGTAGCTACATCCTTGTCAAAATTAGGATTGGCCTTAATCAGACTTTTCAATCTATCAGTATTGGTATAACCTGGCAAGACATTATTGACTGTGATATTGTACGGCGCTAACTCGTTAGAAAGGGACTTTACTAATCCTAAGAATGTTGATCGCACAGCATTAGATAAAATCAAACCGTCGACAGGTTGTTGGATAGACATAGAAGTAATACTTACGATCCTACCCCAGCCTTTCTTCTTCATGTCTGGAAGTAGCTCTTTGATAATACCCACTGCACTTTCTATAAGTAGGCGATATGCCTTCTCCCAATCATCAAGAGTAACATCATCGAAGTTGCCAGGAGGTGGGCCACCAGTATTGGTAATTAGAATATCCACTGATCCTAAAGATTGCCTTACCGCATCGATAACAACTGTACGACCTTCAGCACTTGATAGATCACCTCGGACGCTGTGTACTTTTGAATTACCGAGCGCTTCAATCTCCACCTTAGTACTTTCTAATGCTTCAGTATCCCGACCACAGATCATGACCTCCACACCTTCTCTTGCGAGTTCTATAGCGACTCCTTTACCAAGTCCCTTACTACTAGCTAGTACAAGTGCTTTCTTTCCTGCTATGCCAAGATCCATATCCTACTTTTTAAGATAGTCATCAGTACCATCTAACCAATCTTCTCTTGGTGGTGCCCAAGTATCCGTCTCTTCAACATCACCGATCATCAATGCTTCATGAGGCAAATGACCTGGGAGCACAACAGACTCTCCTGCGTGTACATCTATTACCTGCCCTTTGTTTTCTCCAAACCAAAACCTGATCGTTCCTTTCTGTACCTGAGTTACTTGCTCATGATGATGACTATGGAGCGGCACTCGAAAACCATCTTTAAATCTCATCTTCGCCACCATGATCTTTTCTCCATGTATAATACGTCTGAACATCTTTGGTGTTACTTCTTCCTCAGGGACATCATCCCAACTTATTTTTTCAATCATCAGTTTTCTAATTATATCTAAGTCTAATCAATGATAGCTTGATAAACCATCGTTTGAAATTTTTCTCTTGCTTGCAAATGATTATAAGGCATGAGTTGTATCATCATGATATATATCATATCTTCTTCAGGGTCTACTCTAAAATAAGTCCCTGCTGCACCACCCCAACCAAATGCTCCATTAGAGCCCGTCATAGCAGATGCTGCTAAGTCTGTGGTTACAGTAAACCCAAGTCCAAAACCATGGCCTGTCCCTGGCAATACAATCGGCCCACCTTGGTGCTCGATACCAGCAGTATGATCCAAGGTCATTAACTCTAAAGTCTTAGGGCTTAAGAATCTATGTCCATCAAGTGCACCACCATTGAGTAGCATCTTGCTAAATGTTAGATAATCATCCATAGTAGACACCATGCCTCCTCCACCAGAAAAGTGAGTAACTTTCTTTGTGTAATTACTCATCGATCGATGATCAATAGCTTTCAAACCGCTGCCATCTTTGGCAGTAGTATAGTTAGTAACAAATCGACTGGTTTTATCACTTGATACTTCAAAGGCCGTATCATCCATGCCCAAAGGGTCAAGGATCTTTTCTTTTAGATAAACATCAAGTCGTTGACCAGATAACACTTCGATCAATCTACCACAGACATCCGTCGAAACACTATATCTCCAGCCTTCTCCAGGTTCATAATAAAGTGGCTGGTCACTTAGCCAATCTACAAAGTCACCTGTTGTTGGCATTTTCCATTTGCTTACTGAATTATAAACTGAATCAACATAATTGCCACCACCCCAGCCATATCCTAATCCACTAGTATGTCTGAGGACATCAATAACTCTGACTTTGTTTTTAGCAGGCACTACACCTTCTCCTTCTTTATAGACTGTCATCTCCATAAAGCCTGGGATATATTTTCCTAAAGGATCATTAAGTTGAAACCTTCCTTCTTCATAAAGCATCATCAAGCCTACTGAGACAATCGGTTTTGTCATAGAATAAATCCGCCACATATCATCCTTAGCCAATGTAGTGCCTTGCTTGAGATCAGAAACACCATGGACATCTTCATGTATCACCTGACCCTTTCTATAAATAAGCGTGTGCACACCTGCAAGTTCTCCTCTCTCCACAAACCCATGCATCTGCTCATTGAGTCTATCCAACCGTTCTGAAGACATACCTACATCTTCAGGTGATGCGGATAGCATATTCATTTGGGCTTGACCCACGTACATGCTCGTTATTAAAAAGATAGAGATTAGAATACTTTTCATTTTTCTAAATTTAAATTTACACTTGCATTTTCATAGCTCTGTTCAATGATTAGACATAAGCATCTTGGCCTTGTACTACTTCTAAATCATCGTAATATGTTCTTGATCCCATATAGAAAAAGATAGAAGATAAGATCCCAGTGAAAATTGTAATACAAAAGGCATATCTCAAACTAAGATTGCCATATTCAGGCTCAAGGTAATCACTCAATAATCCTATTGCTAACGGACCAATGCCCAGGCCTATAAGATTGAGTATAAAGAAGAAGATCGAAGATGTAAATGCACGCATTTTAGCGTTGACCAAACTATGACAGACTGCAATCGAGGGGCCTAAATAGAATGCCGTGAAAGTACTTGTGAAAAGAACCATCCACATGGCCAGCACCCCATTTTCTGTAAAGAAAAGGACCAAGGAAGGAATAGTATTGAGCAAGCCACCCACTAAAGCTATCCACATATACCATCTCTTATCCTCCTGACGATCAGAATAAAAACCACCAAAGAAGGTGCCTAACATTCCTCCTATACCCATCGCCCCACCTAACGCAATCCCAACCACTGCAATATCTAACTCGTGTACTCTTATTAGAAAAGATGGAAGAAAATTGCCCACACCATAGGTTCCAAAGGCATTAAAACCACTACCTAATGCTACAAACCAAAAGGTCTTCTTACTTAGCAAATTTGAAATAACCTGGCCTAAAGGAGGTGTATCAACTACTTCACCTTCTGGATCAGATTGACCTTTGATGGGTTCTTTTATGACAAAATAAATGATCAAGGCAAAAAGCACCCCGGGTATACCGATACTATAAAAGGCAATCCTCCAACCATAGTACTTTGCTATAACCCCACCAATAACATAACCCAAAAGAATACCAAAGTAAATCCCTGTTGAGTATATCGATAAGGCAGTAGCTCTCTTCTTAGGCGGGAAGTAATCCGATATGATGGCATGTGCTGGAGGGCTTCCTCCTGCTTCTCCTATGCCTACCCCTACTCTGGCCAAAAACAACTGAAAGAAACTAGTAACACTACCCGATATAGCTGTCATGCCCGACCAGACAGCTAAGCTGGCGGCCACAATGTTCTTTCGGTTGCTAGTGTCAGCAAACCTAGCGATAGGTATACCTAAGATAACATACAAGGCTGCAAAGGCCAACCCTGTCAATAAACCCAACTGTGTATCAGAAAGTCCTAGCTCAGCCTTAATGGGTTCTGATAGAATAACCAGGATCTGTCGGTCTATGAAGTTAAAAGTATAGACAAGCGTCAATAACCCTAAGACGAGCCACTTATAGTTACCAGTAGTGTCTACTCTTTCTCCACTCATGTCGATCGTTATATCGTTAGTTAATCAGTATGAAGAGTAATATAGTAAATAACGTGAGGATCGAGGATATGGATTATTGGCTAATGAAAAAAGAAGAACGGATCGTATGCAGAAGCAAGAATCATTCCAGGCACAGAAGGTTAGCTTCTCAACTTGCCTAACCCTTTACCTACCTCCTCCCGATAACTGATACCTATGGGCAACTTTTGGTTACCGATTTCAATCTCTGACTGACTGTAAGACGTATGTCATATCGTATGCTGCCTACAGCAGTAATCTCAGCCTCTTATTTTATAAACGCTATCGATCTCAATTACTTAGGAAAGCGAACCTTTCATCTTGGAAGATTAACATCAGAAATCTACTTCAGCAATCGACTCAACTGGACCAATTATTTTCAATATAATACCCAGCGTAATAACTTTAATGTCAATGGTCATGTCCAATGGGAGTACAAACCCTTAAGCTACGTATACCTCGTTTTCACAAATAATTATAATAACGACTTCTTAGTTAAAAACTGAGGCGTTAGTCTAAAAGTCAATATGAGGCTCGATTTTTAAAATAACTTTGACAATAACCTAATCACTTCTTAAACATCATAATTTTGAAACACTGAATCCTCACAATACTCTTCACAAGCTGCATAACCCATCTTACCGTTAATGCTCAAAGCACATCATCAACTGATATGGCCGATAACAAAGTCGCGATCGAAGCAACGATTCAAAATTACTTTGATGGCTGGCTAACAGGAGACACTACGCTCATCGGAAGTGCCATGCACTCAACTTGTCATCTTAAATTCATCAGAGATGGAAAAGCAGATGTAAGAAGTAGAACGCAATATCTGAGTAACTTCAAGCCAAGACCAAGATTAGAAAATGCTGAAGGCCGAATCATCGATATTGACATCACGCGAAACGCCGCATCTGCAAAAATAGAGCTTGAGATTCCTAATCGACTATTCACTGATTACTTCAACTTGCTTAAGATTGATGATCGATGGTATATTACTGATAAGGTGTCTACTAATATAAGTACGGAGTGATGAGCAACTGGCTTTGCCATGTTAAAATACACTTGAACATTAAAGCCACTTTGATGATTCACAAAACATCTTACACATCTAATCTATTAAAAAACGAAGGGGAAAGATATAGATCTTTCCCCTTCGTTTATTTATATGTAAATAATGCCGGGAATTAAGCGATCAATGCAATCGAAATCATTCCTCATTAGCTATATGGTTCTTTATAGCCCTTGCTCTAAAGGATCTAATCTAATCTTCGCTTTAACCTGATTTGGGTTATTGGTATCCATACCATAAGAAACTTCAAGAGTCATTTTAAAAGTATTGCCATTAGAGGAGCTATAGTTCCCGATACCAAATTCATTCGCACCTATTGATAACAAAATTGAAAACTCGTTGCTTTGATTAGGATCGGTCTGTGCTTGATTGGACTTAACAACAACATTGACTTTATCACTTTCCACGGCACCAATATTTACCCAGATATCAGCATTTCCTAAAGTCTTGTTTGGGTCAAACAAGACGCTATTGGCACATCCCGATAGTTCATTGATCACCCAACTGAGATTGCCACCAGGAGCATCTGTTGACAGTTCACTTGATAAGACAGTAGAACAAGGGTTATCAGAAAGGCAATCTCCAATCTGTGCAATAAACTCCCCTCCTACATTAACCTCAAAACCTTGTTGTAAATTAACAAACTCTTCGGCAGTATAAACGGTCTCTCCAAAATTAGGGACTGAGCCATCAGAAGAAATAAACTTCGCACTATAAGAGCTAATACTAATTGCATTTTGATCTGAGTTATTATTAGAAATATACAAATCATCTATACAAGCAAGAATGGCAGGAGATGGGTTGCCAACAGCGAACACCCACTTATATTCATCCGCAGGGTTGCCTCTAAGATCTGTCACACCATTAAGAACAACTCTATAGAATGAAGCTGGCCTTCCTTGCAGTGCACCGACATCCACAATTTTGATGACATTATCAAAACAGGTAATATTGACCGATAGCACCTCATTTGTATAAAGATCTATCAATTGAGCAGTGGCATCAGAATGGCCATCAGAGCAAACCGATTCTGTAAAAGCGATAGATATCTCATCATTCTTTGATTGATCATAGTCGTCATCCACAGGTGAAGGTGTACCAAATATCATTGGCTTTGTTCTATCCACAATTATAGTAACTATATCAGATCCATTTTTCACAAAACCAGGTCCACATTCTACTACTAACGCGACATCGTAAAGGCCATCTGCAAGATTGCTAATATCCCAATCTGTCTGAAGTCCGGTAACATCATCGGGTAGCTCTGCTTGAGAATAAGTTGGTCCATTAAACCAATCACCGTCCCCAAATGATCTATATCTTAACTGGACATTTTCTAATCTGCTTTTGTTATATCCTTTCATCAACAACTTGACCTTATTGTCATTAGCTATATTAATCACTTCATTATTAGCCGGTGATACTAATTTTATAGGACTACAATCGGATGGAAAGCTGACACAAAAATCGATAAATTGAAACTCATTACTATTCTGATGAGAGATACCATTGCATGCAGGAGCTACTCTTATCCGTATAGTATGATTAGAAGAAGTGGCTACGGCAGAAGGTACAATTATAACAGATATTTCTTGAGTTGTTGCGCCCTTGTCGACATCAAGAATATCTATCTCTGAGACAGCTTGATTATTCAGTCTTATCTCTGCGAAGTTCACATTATATCTCGAATCCGGAAATACTATATAGTCCACAGGATTAATAGATGGAGAGGTGTTTTTAATTTTGAATTTAAAAACTTCACCAAGAGGGTTTCCATTATCTACTTGTACCGCTCCAACAGGACTTAATTCAAATGACAAGGTCTTTCTATCTGGATCCGCTGGGTCCCATTCGTTATACGGACATGAAGAGTTTGATCCATTCGATGCAAATATCGGTGTTCCATATGTAGGGTCTTTATGAATCGCTATCGAGAATTTATCATCAGCATCGTCATCTTCTAAATGAAAAGTAACCGTCCTCCGATTAGTCGTATCTCTAGAACCATTGCTTTTAGGTTCTGCGCCAAGAGGATGGAATTGATGAAAACCAACGAAGGCAGCACCTCCTTCCCCTCCGTTACCAGCTACTTCTACTTTAGTCTCTACTCCTATTTTCTCCTCAACTTGTACTACATTAATATAAGTGTTGGCTTTTAGAGTGTCAAAGGTTATCTCATCAGTGATGGCATTCCCTCCATTCAAGGAGATATTAGAAGCGGTAATATATCTAATACCATTGTCGATAGCATCCCTTTTATTTTTCTGATTTTCGGCGAGCATATCATTCCAGCTTTTCAAAGCAGATGTGAAGAAAAAATCGGGTTGTTTATTCGGATCTGTGTCAGCTAAGCGGTCATTGGCAATTTGGGCATCTTCTAATTCGGGGATTACAACATTTTTTATCCCATATACATTATAGGCGAAAGTCGTACTTATTGAATCTGGTTGCCATCGGTATCTTTCATATTCATCAAAGACACAAGTATTCGTATCAATGCTGAGTATCCTATCTAAAGAGTATGTTTTATCTATGGCTGCGCCTACAAAAATATCAGCATCCTCTCCAACTAAATTATCGGAAGTCCTAAACTCTCTATTAGTTTCTAAGGTGAACACTTGTTCTCCCTCTTCGGAAATATTTCTAGTAATTTGTCCTTCGGCTGTAGCTTGAACATAGGCTTCATTTTCTGATGAAACACCGATTCCTAAGGATGTCTTGATTCCTACTTTACCTTTAACAAAGACAGCTTCCCCGATATTACGAATGAACCCAGTTCTAAATGTTCCACTGATAATCTCACCTGCAGAAATACTTGCCCAGCCTTTATCGGTAGGCGGATCATGAAGCACCATCATAGGAATAGATGGAGAAACACTGACGAATGATTTACCTTGGGATTTACCTCCAGTTACAATGAATGGCTGTGGTTTCGAAACTGGTTGATTTATTCCTTCATGGTCAAAAACCTGAAATGAGGTATTAACGATATGAGGTGCTATCAGATCTGGAACCCCTCCAGCAAGTAGCCATTTAGAGCCATCCTCGTCTTTCAAGACGCCATCAATGACTGGATACGCAAGGCCATTACTTGTCCCTCCACTATTAACCTTGATGTATCCAGTATTAAGAGGGCAGCCATCTACGCCGACACCTAATCTTTCCCATACTTTTACCTGAAAATCAGGGTAGGTCTCGGAGTCCTCTATTCGAGGAATGCCTTCTAGTGCCGTCCCTTCTAATTCTTGTCCCACACAAGCAGCTATAGCTGATGGTATTCCTTCAAAGGTTATAATCGGTTTTGGCAGATACCTTAAACTGACAACGGTATCTCTGAATGACAGATTAGCAGAGAAATTGTCATAACGATCCAATTGGGCTTCCATATGTGCTAAGGCATTTGTCGGATTGTTAAATGCTGGATCAGACGCTAAGACCTTAAAAGTAAAATCAGTATAATTTCTCGCAGGTAATATAAATGCAAATGTATCAGTAGCATTATCATGATTCAACACAAATTTATTTTGACCTAGTGGATCTTCTTCGAATTGCAATGTGAACTCAAGCGTACCTACTCCTTTGCCACATCCGTCTGCTACGATACCTTTAAATATTCTTCTTGTTTGGTCTTCAAAGTCTGCACCAGTTGCTTCTTCTGAGACATTAAGCGTTCTATCTATTGGATTAAATGAATGGTCTACGGACTCACCCATTATAACAAGGCTATATTCTGGAACAACTTTATAAATACCAGCGGTTGCTGCAAACAGTGTATAGTCTCCATTATTGTCCGTCGTATCTACCGCATTAGTTGGTGTGAAATTTCCGTCACCATCGCCAATCAATAACTTAACGATTACAGAGTTTTTCCCAAATGTTTCATCACCAGGCACATCATCACTGTTATACTTCTGAACGATCCGGCCGGATATATTATAACCTGTGGTATCAATAAAATTAAGCCCTCCCCCGTTCACTCCGTCTTCAACAGGATCAGACGAGCTAAGTGTAATAGTTACCGGGATAGCTGGGCTCCCTCCTTGAAGTACGTCAAACTTAAATCCATGTTCTGCTAGTTCAGGTATTACATCATAGTCCCAGGAAGTAGCTCCATAATACAACCCATCAATCGTATAAGTTCCATCAGATGCTGTAAGTATATCCTTAGTTACAGCCCCTATTAATCCAGGTTTCGGAGTTGCGGTTACTTTAACCCCACTGATACCGGCACCTTGGCCTCCGCTTAGAGTAGAAACTCTACCAGAGACAACGCCATTAGCTGGATAGACAGTTATTTTAATTGGTATCGTACTTGCTGTTTTGTCACCGCACCCATCTGTTATCTGACGTCGAAACCAAGTCGTTTGACTAAGTCCACCTAAGTCATAAGATGCACTCGTTGCTCCAGAGATATTAACAAAATTAGCATCTGCATCATTTGTAATATTTTTCTGCCATTGATAAGAAGGGGGACCAGGGGTTACTGATCCGTTGTCAGTAGATATGAATATCCCGGGGTCATCACCTTCTTTTATAGTATTGCTACCAGATAAAGAGATACTTCCTTTAACCGCTGTGGAAGATTGAAAATTATACTCTACTATATTAGACGAAGCTATATTGCCTCCAATAGTAGCTATTCTTCTGAATCTTACTTTTTTAGAGATTGCTTCGGAGAGATCAGGCATTTTCCTCGTTACACTCGCTGGTAGATTCGCGGCCGTGGCTCCACTTATACCAGAATCGTTAATATCATCAAATCCATCATCACCTATGGCCATTTGCCATTTATAACTCACAGCACCTGCATTGTAACTTAATTTTGTCGTCGAAAGATATAGGGGTCCATTATTAGAATGCGCAAGTGAATGTGCGGATACCGTATTGTTTATTTTACTATATGGATTAGTATCACAAATCAAAGTAGGGCTTGTTGCAGTGATTGTACCAGCACTAACAGGAAGATCTACAACATTGATATCTATTCCAAATTCGCCTTCATATGTATTGTCTTTTCCTTTGACTATTATTAAATAAGTATCAGGTCCTAAGTCTGCAACGATTTCTGACTGTCTGCTTCTATCATCATTATCATTGAATGCAAAAGGCCTACCCGGATCTGAAGCTTTACTCAACATCAACCTAGTATCAAAATAACGACTTATAGTTTCAATAGTCACCCTTTTACTCTTACCAGTTATTTTAAATCTATAAAAAATATCATTCCCATTGTGATACCAAATACCCGCACCACGCCATTGATTAGTATAACCCATATAAGAGCTCGCACCTTCAGGTGCTGATCTATTAGAATTGTTACGATGAATTTTGCTATCCCCATGCTCTAAAGTACCAAAGTCCAAGGGAGACCCAGAGGTGTTGCCATTAGTATATCGCCAAACTTCATTAAGTTCAGCACTGGCACTATTGGATTGATTAATTCCAAAAGCATTCCAAAAGCCAATTGAAGCATTACTAGGATCCCTAAAACCATGAGTTCTTTTGTAGGAAGTTGCATTATCTGCATTGGAGCAATTTTCATCACCATCTGTCTCCCAAGACTCCATTGTCCAGTCATACCCTTTAGAAGAGGAATTGATTTTCGTTAATAGGTTTTTAGTCTGAGTCTTTGAACATCCATTATAACATGTCCCTCCAAATAAAATGCATTCTTTATTCTGATTATTCACATCAGTCGCGACCCTATTCCCATCATCATCTACAAGATTAAATTCAAATAGAATTTCTTCATCGCCATTATCATCATCATTTGTAATAGAATAAGACAATGATCTAACTTGATAGTTAATATTATCATTAAGTACTTGAGCATGACTCACCAAGGTAAGTAGCATTAAGCATAATATGATGAGGGAAGAAGTGAATTGTAATTTCATAGTTATTGATTTGTGATGATGAGTTTTGGTGATGTATAAAAGGAAGTTGATATCGTTGATGTGCTGTGTCAGATTCATGGTAATTGTTCATTTAGCTGACGCGAAATGATTGGTGCATGTCATTCTTATTGACAAGTGGTAGTATCCCTAATTCAAAGGCTCGCCTTACAAGTCCAGCGGTGTTGCGGACGGACAACTTGTCCATCAAGTTCTTGCGATGCGAGATGACGGTATGACTGCTGATGAATAATTCATCAGCGATCTCTTTTGATGTTTTTTCAAAGGCGATGAGGTCTAAGACTTGTTCTTCACGGTTGGATATGGAATCTATCATTGCTAGTGTTTTTTTTGATGAAATGAATATTATTGAACAAGGATGCATCTGTCTCCTTTGGTAGCCAGGATCTTCAGTTCGAAGGCTCTACGGATCATTCCTGCGGTATTAAGGATGCCGAGCTTCTTATAGATCCGCTGTCTTGAGTCAATCACCTCATTGAGGTTTATCTGTAATTCGGTGGCGATCTGAGAAGTGGACTTCTCCTGTGTGATTAGGAAGACTATTTGGCTTTCGGTTGGATTAAGTTTAGTTGTGTCCTTGGTCATGTGAATATCAGTTGATGACCCAATGTAAAATCAATAGACGTTCCTGGCACTTACCGTTTTGTGGGAGTAGGGTTATTTTTTGTGGGAGTGGGGATATTTTTTGTGGAGGTTTCTCATGAATGGCGAAAAACGGCTTATGTTCAGAGAAATCCATTATCCAAGTACAGCCTTTACATCAGTCAACGGGACAGTAAGTGCTCCTTTTCAGGGCAAGGCATAAGCTTACCTTAACCTCTCTCATATCAAGTGGAAAACCCTGGACTGTCTTCTATTTTCTTGAAGCAGAAAAGAAGCAGGAGGATCTCCTCTAAAAGGCTCTAATCCGCTTGTTCAGCTCTTCTCTATAGGCCTTACCTATAGGGATCTTGTTGTCGTTAACAAGAAGGTGGTCTTGCGCGATTCTGTCGATGTGCCTTAGATTGATAATATAAGACCGATGGACACGGAGGAGATTCTCATGAGCGACAGAAGTAAAGAATTTATTGAGATTATAACTGAGGGTATATGTTCGATCAGCCGTATGAACGATACAATATGAGCCATCTGCTTCTATATAAATCATGTCGTCGATGAGCAGCTTATATAAAAAAGTCTTTTCTCTGATGAAGATGCGATCATTGAGAACGATGGTTATGTCGTCCTCTTCTGGTGTGGATGATTCATCTACATCTTGCCCAAAGACTGCGAGTTCTATAGCGCTGGCAATATCTGATATTCTAAACGGTTTTGACAAGAACGCACGAGGCTTGACGCTCATCGCGCGATCGAGGGTCTTCTTGTCAGAATTACTGGTCACAAAGATGAGCGGTATCTGATAGAGTTTTTCTATTTGATCAGCTGTCTCTATACCATCCAAATTCCCTTTAAGTTGTATATCCATGAGAATGATATCAGGCTTAGTGTCTGCGAGCACTACAAGGGAATCTTCACCAGACGCTACCCTTCCTATTACTTCATATCCTAACTTCGTAAGGTTCCTTTGGAGATCAGCAGCGATGATAGGTTCATCTTCGACAATTAAAATTTGTATTTTATTTTTGATCATGAGCAGGTATATGAACGAAGTGTTTGTATTTGATTGTGATGCTATATCCTTCCTTAGTTTCTTTAAAGATGGTGCCTTCTAATTTTTCAGTAAGCAGATCGATTAATTCTGTTCCGAATGAATATTTCACTTCAGCTTCTTTCTCAACAGGAACGCCTACACCGTTGTCCGCTACTTTAAGACATAATTCTTGATTGGCATCTATCCATAGATGCACTTCTATGCGACCCTCTTTCTCATTTTTGAAGCCATGCTTGATAGAGTTGGTGATAAGCTCTGTTACTGTTAGTCCTAATGGAATAGCAGTATCTACATCCAAATGACTAATATCGATGTGACGTGAGATCTTGATGTTCTGCTCTGGGCCAGAGAAGTTGTCCTCGATATATAAGCAAAGTTCTTCAAAGTAATCTTCCATGTTTATAGAAGTAATATTGGCATCTTTGATGTACAGCATCTGATGCAATAGTCCTATAGCTTCTACACGGCTTTTTCCTTTTTGGATTGCTTCTAGCGCAGAAGCATCCTGTATATAATCAGATTGTAGACTCAAGAGACTCGAAAGAATCTGCAGGTTGTTCTTGACTCTGTGGTGTATCTCAGTGATGAGGTATTCATTCTCCTTAATTCGCTTATTTATTATTTCATTCTTTTCAGAAAGTAGGCTATTTCGTTTTTGCCCCTCCTCTACTCTTATCAATGCCTTTGTACGTTCTTCTTTGACATTTCTGACTCGATCAGCATTTCCAAAACTTAGTAAGATCATTGTCAAAACAACACTCATCAACAAGACGTAATGCATATAAGTGCCAGCAGTAATCCACTCTAACTGAGCGGCACCTTCGCCTGTGACTGCGGCATTAGCCATTACCATTCTTGTGATAAAGACCAACAACAAGAATCCAAAGGCAAAGACAAAATATCTCGCATGCCTGTTGCCTTTTAGCAATGCATACACCCCAATAAATAGAGCCAATGTAAAAATGAGAATCAGAGAACCAAACATCAATTGATAGTATGTCTCATAAATAGCTACCTCCGCTCCGATACAATGTAATCGCCAAGCAAATTGTAGAGATATTAAGGCATGGATCGCAAGTATAGGACGGAACAAATGAGAAACATTGAAAGGTAGGAGTTCATCCAAAGTCAAGTATGTTCTTATGTAACTGAACAGCCCTAACACCATCAAGATTGAACCTAAGCACGTGATCCAAGGATGCCAATCCTGTATGCATGGGAGTAAAAAATAATTGAGATCTCCTCCAACAAAACCTAATGAAAGTGCAAAGCCACAGATCATCATGACCAACCACAAGTGGATGGGCTCTTTCTCTATGATACCGACAATTAGAAAATAAAAGAACTGCACTATGAGTATGCCAAAAAAAGCAACGTATATCGAATTAACAAAAGAAATGGTAGGCCAAAATGAATCTTCATCTAAATGAATCATATTAAAAACAGGAGTAAACCTCTTTCCTGCTCCTTCAAGGCGTAAGAAAACTTCTACAGTATCTTTCGGTTGCACTTCCGCTCTGAAGAGGTTCCACTTAGACGGGATTGATCTATCAGACCGATTGACTTTGTTGCCTGTTACTTGATGTGAGATCATTGTATCTCCTTGCATCACATAAGCATCCGTTCTTTCAAAATTCCAATAAGTGCCATAGCATAATCCAAATAGATGGGAAGCTTGATGAAACTCATTGCCGATCACTTTCATCCTTAACCAGTACACCTTATTCTCTTCAGGAAGATCCCAATAGTGGTAATGAGCTAAGCTATCCCATACAGTTTTTACTCCTGCGAGATCAAACTGTTGATCTTCAACAATCTCTAAGCATTGCTTGAAGTAGTTGCCTTTAGAAAGAAAAAGCCCAGCCGACTGTTTGAACTCTCCAGAAAACTTATAGCCGTCTATGGTATGATATCTATCGGGATCATAGAGACTATATGATAAGCGTCTTTGAAGGTTAGTATATCGGGCTTTGTAGTTAGGGTCATCACTTATTAGCTTATGATTTTGAAGTTTGCAGTATATCACAGTTTTCCCGGATGAGATAGGCAACCAAGCCAGATTAAGAGCTTCTCTGATCGTTCGATCGGCGGGTTTGATTGAAGTGCCAGAGACACCTTTTCCGATAAGCGAATCTGCATGATATATATAGTATTCTACGTTACCCCATGTATTGAGCCATTCATCTCCGAACTCTATCAATAAGCTGTCTTGATTTTCTTTAGACTCAAGCACAACACGGGTCCAATAGGATTGATCTTTTCTTATTATAACCTCTTTACTATTGTTTACAAAGAGTGACTCATATTGACCAGATAGGATATCTGCGATCTTATAGTCATCGTCTTGAAAGACATGGATATACTTGTTTATCCGATGTTTCGAACTATTAAAGTATGCATCACTAGAAAAGGTTATTTCGTTTAGTTGAACAACATTAGACGAAGTGTTCATTTGCGCAAGCGTACTGGCGGTTGAACCAAATATTATAATTAGAAGGATTATGACAGTGTAACGCATGCTTGCACCATGTTATGGTCATTTTGGTTATTGGCCATATCCATATATTCTAATCTGCTCCTCAAATGATGTCTATAGTCCTGGAGCGAACTCTGGAAGTATTTTGATTGTATGCCCAGCTCTCAATGTAGGTTAAATTATTATCTATACAACTATGAGAGTCTATATTGCAACAACTAATAAGATATGTACGAGTGCAGTCTTTGGCCTATCCATGTGGGTAGTATTTGTTCTTATTAGTTCCTCGTCGATTGAGTCAATCAATTACCCGCTTCCAATAACTATCCTTAGAAGCAATCTTACCTCCGCGTATTTTATAGATATCGATGCCGTTAGCTGAGTGATGCCGACCATCGGCATCATCATAGTCAACCGTATAAGATTGAAAGATGGTCTCAGGTGTCCCTGAAATGCTATTGTTGGAGTACTGGACGTTTTTCCATTCTTCTTTGCGCTTAGTAAGGTTCTCAATCACACCATCGACTCCTTTGACCTGATATCCTTTAGCATCTACCCCTTCTTTGAAGTACCAGACGAAGTCATCCGTTATCGCACTCTTCAAGGCCTCAGCATCTAACATCTGAAAGCCCATGAAGAACTTGGTTAGCAATTCTTGCGTTTCCACTCCAGATGCTGGTCTAAAATCATAAGTCACAGGTATGCCTAGAGAAGAGTCGACATAAAAATCTCCCTTATCCTTAACAACGGCTTCTACCTTAGAATCAGAATTTGGCTGATCACAAGCACTCAAGATTAGAGCAAACAATAGTAATAACATCTGTATATTCTTCATAGTAGCATTCCTTGATGCTCTAAGATATCAATATCTGAAAGATCAATAGTCGGGCTTGACTTTCATTAATATGTAAAGTATATTTGTCATAATGGAAAGTTTAATTGATATAAAGTAAAACAAATTACACTAAAATGGCCCATCCTATTTCTTCTAAGACATGTAATGATGAGCGGTCAAAACTATATCGCATCATCAACTTTAAGTTTCCCTACTCCTATCGGAAAATAGGAATCCTACTGGGTGGAGGACTACTATTAGCTCTAATCATCTCAAAGTTCACAGGCCACGACCACCTGCTCAATAAGGATCTAATCAGAACCCTTATGCTACTACCACTACTCGTGGCAGCACTCAGCGAAGAAAAGGTAGAAGACGAGTATACTTCTCATTTAAGAGGACAGTCTTTCATCATAGCGGTTGTATGCGCTCTTGCTTACAACATTTTGATTCCGTTAATAGCGTTTGCCTTAGATGTTCTAATCGTCAACGTATCTGGTGATGGTCAGACTTCATTCTATGAGGTTTCGTCATTTGAGGTGATGTTCTCTATCATCTGTTTTCAGATTGTGTTTTTTGAAGGCCTAAAAAGATTAGATCGTGCAGAATAAAAT
>CALDEM010000057.1 GCA_937942435.1 uncultured Saprospiraceae bacterium | reverse complement strand
ATAGGCCAGTAGTCTGAGGTATAATGATTTGAAATGGACCTGCAGTACTTCCATCTGCCATATCAGTTACAAAAACAACATTTGGATTATCAGAGGTCAAGCCTGTTAATAAAACAACACTATCGGTGGTGGAAAAAGACGTAGGACCATTGACAACTACGTCATAAGGTCCAGTGCCACAAAATATTTGTAATTCTGCTGATCCATCATTACGTCCAGGTAGACTTCCACATTTAACGTTAGAAGCTATTTCGAGTCCTGCTTGGCATGATGAGCGGACAATTTGTGGTAAAGCTTCGGGGTTATTGCCAATGATACCGAATTCATCTATGTTGGAACATAGATTTTCGAGCGAGTCTAGCCGAATGAATTGTGGAAATTCCGAATTCACAAACTTTGTACCTAAATCTACTCGAATTTCAGCGCCAACATCTCCTATCACCTCAAAGCATATTTCCAAGATAGAGGCGTCATCATTTACACAATTTGGTACAAAAGAAGAAGGAAAGTAAGATACTTGAATTGCATCAGGAGGACGCTGTGTAACGGATTGCGTTGTAAAATCCGGTAATCCACTGATTGTTGTGTTTGGAGGAGATGTAAACTCAAGTGATTCGTCAGAGAAAACTATATCAAAAGCCATAATATTAACGCCCTCAAAATTTCTTACTCGAACTGAATAACATACTTCATCTCCGGGTATAGGACCTACTTCTAAATCAGGGACATCTGAAGTAAGATAAATTTCAACTTCTACATCTTCACATTGACCACAGGCCTGAGCATATCCATTTGCCGCATACAAGAAGCTTAAGGTGAGGATAATAACCGTTTTTATGAGATCTCTTTTCATTCTTCCTAAAGCTCCTTTTTCAGCGATTGATTTAACACGAATTAAAACGTCTGCGAATATCTAATATTGCTGCTTTGAGCCAAAAGATTGTGATACAATTTATATCTAAATATTTGTTCAAAGCTTAAATTACTTCTTGATAATCAGATCGTTATATATATGATTTTATACGACCTGTTGAAAGGACAAAGGAAATTACTATTCAGTGAAAATTATCAATGGTTTACCCTTAGGCATCGTTGCTGACTGAGACTTGGTTTCGTGCCTCAACCATTACTACTTTGGTATGGATGGTTACCTCTATCGGCTGATCAGAGTGATTAATGATACTCGTTTCTCTCTTGTTGATCTTTAACTCTAGTATACGCTCTCTAAAGTTGATCTTGAAAGAGTAATTATCCCAAGAATCCACGATCATAGGCTTAAAGCTCAGTCGATTATCAATAACCCTCATTCCTGCAAATCCCTCAACTACACTCATCCATGTACCAGCCATGCTTGTGATGTGACATCCATCCTCAGTATCATTGTTGTAGTTGTCAAGGTCAAGTCTTGCCGTACGTAGGTACATCTCATAGGCCTTCTCTTTAAGACCTAATGAACTTGCTAAGATAGCGTGGACACAAGGAGACAAGGATGACTCATGGACTGTTCTTGGTTCATAGTAATCAAAATTGGTCTTGATCTGCTCTTTTGAAAAGTGTTCTTCAAAGAAGTACAAGCCCTGAAGCACATCTGCTTGTTTAATAAAAGGGGATCTGAGGATTCTATCCCAAGACCAGTTTTGATTAATGGGTCGGTCGCTGTCTGTTAGATCACTGACTGTTATATCTTCATTATCAAGATAACCGTCATGTTGGATGAAGAGACCCGACTCTTTATCCTCAGGGAGATATATCTGATCAATGATATCTGCCCAATGATCGAGCTCTTTTTGTTCGATTGAGTTATTTGCCTTGAGCATCTTCCATGAGTCAGGAGACCCTTTGCTTATATGCTCGATGCAGTCTCTTGTATACTGCAGACACCATCGAGCTATGTAGTTTGTATACCAGTTGTTATCGACGTTGTTTTCGTATTCGTTGGGTCCGGTTACGCCCAGCATGACATAGAGTCCTTTGGAAGGGCTACGATGAACCCTCTGAGCCCAGAACCTTGATATAGCTACTAACACATCCAAACCATGGCTGACTAGATAGTCTCGATCACCGGTATATCTGATATAATTAAAGATGGCAAAAGCGATAGCTCCATTGCGATGGATCTCTTCAAAGGTGATCTCCCACTCATTGTGGCACTCTTCTCCATTGATCGTAACCATGGGGTAGAGTGCAGCTCCATTATCAAATCCCAGCTTCTCAGCGTTTTCTATAGCTTTCGCCAAATGATTATGACGATATATCAACAAGTTCTTTGCGATCTTAGGACTTCCTGTTGACATGTAAAAAGGTAAGCAATAAGCCTCTGTATCCCAGTATGTACTACCGCCATACTTCTCTCCAGTAAATCCTTTTGGTCCTATATTGAGCCGAGAGTCTTCGCCGCTATATGTCTGGTATAATTGAAATATGTTGAACCTAATCCCTTGCTGGGCTGAGACATCTCCTTTGATCTGTATATCGCATGATTGCCATCGCTCTGCCCATGCTCCTATGTGTTGATCTTTGTGTTGTTCATAACTATCACCTGGATGGCTGACTTGCTTAATCGCTTGCATAGTGACATCTGCCCTGTCATAATAAAAGCTAGAACATATAGCTACTGACTTAACATGTTGTGATGATTGATGAGGCTTGAGTCTATAATCAAAACTATGACTGACCAATCCTTCTGATTGATCTTCTGACGAGTCTATAGACATCCCGTCTATCGCTAATCTGCTATCGTAAGATGCACCGACTAGAAAATCCGTTTTCTTGGTTTTGGCAGATACGAACCCATATCTATCCTTAAAACCCTGCGCTCTATCTTCCCAAAAGTCTTCATCATAATTGGAGTCACTATTGCGGACATTAAAGTCGAGTGAGTCAGTTATAGTTACATGTAACTCTTCATTCTCGGCTTGTATATCGTACTTTAAAAAGCATCGGTCTTGATATACGATACTATAAAAGCGTTCTGTGGATATGTTGACGGATTTTCCATTTTCTAATCTAACTGAGACGGTGCGATATAAAACCCCTTCTTTCATGTCCAGCCATCTCTTATAACTCGTGATCATACAAGTCGACATATCTATCAACTGTCCATCTATGCGCACTTCCTTTTTTATCCAGTCTAAGGAGTTGAGCACTTTGGCAAAGTATTCCGGATATCCATTTTTCCACCAACCCACGCGCGTTTTATCAGGGTAGTAGACGCCAGCTATATAGTTTCCCTTGAGTGTTGCTCCGCTGTAGGATTCTGGGTTGTTAGCTCTTTGGCCCATGCGGCCATTGCCGATGCTCATGAGACTTTCTGTAATCTCATGGTGCGCTGGGTTGAAGTCATCTTCAACTATCTTCCACGGAGTAGGAGTGATATATCGCTTCATGATTTACGAGTTGAACTTACTAATCTAAGACTTGCTTTCTAATCTTTTGCTTAGATCAAAAATAGACGTGTTGACCAGATTTTCTACTACGATATCTGCATGCCCCAGATGATCAGGTGATCCGATACCTACTGTCTTGAAGGATCCCGCTATGGCTGCATCTATACCTTTAGCACTATCCTCAAATACGATAGTGTGTTGAGGTTTTGTGCCGAGTAGGCCAGCTCCTTTTACAAATACTTCCGGATCTGGCTTGCTCTTGATCACATCATTGCCGTCGACTATCTCATCAAATGAGTCAGTAAGTCCAACAAGGGCAAGGATACGTCTGGCATTTTTACTTGCCGATCCCAGTGCTATTTTGATATTCTCTTTCTTTAGGTGATCTATAAATTCAACAATGCCAGGCAAAATTTCCGATTTGTCCATGTCACTGACGAGGTCTAGATACCACGTGTTTTTAGCTGCACAATATTTTTGTTTGTCAATGTCGCTGTATTCTCTATCACCTAACTTCAACATCATCTCAAGAGAGTCCATCCTACTGATGCCTTTCATCTTCTCATTCTCCTGCTCATTAAAGGGAAGATCCAGCTTTAAGGCCAGCTGATGCCATGCTTGATAATGGTACTTGGCAGTATCAACAATTACACCGTCGAGATCAAATATACATGCCGTTATCTGGGTCATATCGTATCCTGTAATTTAGAAGGACGTAAAAGTAATTTCTTTAGCTGATTATACAAGCTGCATCAATAAATCTTAGCTCCTTAATGATGAGCTACCTATAGAGTGCTTTGCGATCAGGGAAGCGCTCTGCGAGTCTTGACTTAAGATCGCTGATCCATCCTTTTTGATTAATGGTCATCAGTCGATAAAAAATATCTCTTGTGAAGTCTTGGGCATGGGCACCAAAATGATCGCTTACATATTCTTCAATGGTTAGATAAAAGAGCTCTTTGCACTCTTCTGGTTTCTGCTCTGCAAGTACTTCGTCAAATCTGCGGAGGAGAGGCCATGACAATTTTGATTTTAGTTGTGTGATGGCTTCATCTATTTCTTCGCATTCTATTAAGAACGAGATGAGTAGGTATTCGCTATTTGACATTTTAATCTCATCGATGACTTTGCGTCTGATTTTTTTCCAATTAGACGCATTGTCTCTGATGAAAGTTAAGAACGCAACATCCTTATATTTTATATAATAGAATATGGTTTGTTCTATAAGCTCTGTTTTGTTCTTTTTTGTAACCGCCAGATTTTCTATAATTGCTTTAGAAAGTGGGTGGCTTAAATCTTTGTTCGTGTAGAATAATTGCATGGTAGACTGACACGCAGCCAAGTCGCTGTACGATATGAGATATTGAATAATGCGATAGCATTCTTGAAGATCTTTTTTCTTGATCATTTCAATCTTCTCTTCCTCTGCATCCGTTATGAATAACTCAAGCATTCTTATAAAATAGAATGAGTTATAATCACCGTCTATATGTCTATCTAAATAATAATTGATCATCTCACGGAGATGATCATTGCTGTTTTCCGATAGATAATACTGCATCCAGAGGTCCTTCTCTTCCTTGAGGGATGCCGAGATATATGATGTTCTGAGTAATTCTGCAAGCTGATTAGTGATGCCATCTTTGTATTCTGGCGCTTCAATAAGTTTATAAACCTCTATGTAGTTTTTAAGTAGCTGTTTGTGTAGTCTGTAGAATCGGGCGTTATCAGTCTTGAGATGAAACTTGATGTAGAATGATTTTTTTAATAGTAAAAATGCAAACTCATATGCTTCAATAAAGTCACTTTGCGCTATCAGGTTTTTAAAATGATTGAGCAGTTCTTCTGTTATATCTATAAAGGCTCGAAGCTTGCTGGCTTGTACTTTTTCATTCGCTTTTGTAAGTACAGGAAAGGTTGATTCTATAAAAGGGGCAAGTTGATCGGTCGTTATTTTTTCTATGAATCTTGCCTGTAGGAGTAGTCTGAAGTTTTTGTCACTTTTGGCCTTTGCAATTGCGAAGGTTTTTAACTCATCTGCCGATATTTGATCTATAAACATGTTAAGATCAAAAGAAGATGTGCGCCTCTTTTTAACCGTTCTTGACTTTCTTTCTTCTTTCTTTTTTTCTAGGTTTTTACGCAGTTTGAGAATGGTTGCTACAAGATGTGGGCACATGTTTTCTTTCGAAAAAATGCTACAGTTACAGGTGCAGTACTTTAGTTTGTTGCGTTTGACTTCAGCTACTACAGAAAAGTGCATATTTTTATCAACGACTGTTGCCTCCCACTCTTTGTCTTTATTTTGGCTTAAACCACTGATATGTTCGACCTCTGATAACTCTTCTGATGCGATATAGATCTCCTCTGGGACTTTTGTTTCTATGAGCGTTATGTCAATATTGTCGTACAGGTTTTTCATATGGTTTAGGTCATTCGGATCTTATTTTCGGGAATAAGTAGCATTTTTTCGTTGAAAACCGTCCGAACTTCTCAAGGTAAAGTATTCATGCTCGATTGCATAGAATAAGTGTGGAAACTTAATGTTAAGATACTAACATGTCTAAGTAGCTGAGAATATTGGGAATAATTAGAACTTTGTAGATATTGACATACCTTCATTAATATAGATGAAAAGAATATTTTTTATCCGACATGCAAAGTCGAGTTGGGCAGATTATAAGCTAGCCGATATCGACAGACCGCTCAACAAACGTGGTCATCGTGATGCACCATTTATGGCGGAAAAACTATCAGCGATTATACCTGTTGTCGATGTGACCATCTGTAGTCCAGCTCGCCGAGCTCAAGAGACGTTTACATACTTTGGTAATCACATAAAAAGTGAACAAACACAAACACTAAATCAAGTCTATCATGCCAGCCACGAGACATTGTTAGATGTGCTTCATGATATCGATCCGTCTTTTGAGACAGCTTTGATATTTGGTCATAATCCTGGCTTTACTATGATCTACGATCATTTTGCTACAAAGTTTCTGGATAATCTTCCTACTTGCGGGATATTTGAACTGCGCATAGATACAACTTGGGCTAATGCCGATACAACCAATACAACAGTTGGGCTCTTGATCTATCCAAAACTCTATCTGTCTTGAGACTTTTATTTTTCATCATAATTTTGTTTTCTATTTTAAGCTGTCAGCGTAATGAGTTCAAAATATTAACAAAAGATGAAATGGCAGCGATAATGCTTGACTTGACAGTTTCTGATCAAGTAATCACTCTCCATCAGCCGCATGAAAGGGATAGTATACGCGAAGTTTTAATCAACAATGTGTTGGAGATACATGATCTGGAGCGAAGCGAACTTGATTCTAATTTAGTTCTTTACATGTCAAACTTTGAATTATACGGAGATGTAGCTGAAATCGTGAAGAGCAAATTGGATTCGCTTTTAAAAGAAGAGGAATGATAAATAACACAATTAACAATCAAATGCCACGGGAGACTAGAATACTCCTCGTTGATGACGAGCCAGATATCTTAGAGTTCTTAAGTTATAATCTCTCAAAAGAAGGATACGAGATTAAAACGGCCAAAAGCGGCAAGAAGGCACTGAAAATAGTTAACTCATGGATACCAGAATTAATCATCATGGATCTGATGATGCCTGAGATGGATGGTATGGAGTTATGTGAGCTAATCAGAAAAGATGTAAATCTGAACAAAACGCTCATCGTCTTTTTGACAGCTCGGAGCGAATCATTTATTGAGATATCTGTATTGGATAGTGGAGCGGATGATTACATCACTAAACCTATAAAGCCCAATCTCTTAAAAAGTAAGATCAAAGCCGTTCTTAGAAGGCATATAACAACGCAGTCAAAAGCATTGCCAAACCAAAACTTACTCGTGTTTGGTGACTTAGTCTTAAATCGAGAGGAGTTTAAAGTAACAGTAGGGGACAACGATATGAACCTTGCAAAAAAAGAGTTTGAGCTACTATCATTACTTACATCTAAGCCCGGCAAGGTCTTTAAGAGAGAAGAGATTTTACGTAAAGTGTGGGGCAGAGAAGTTATAGTTGGAGATAGAACGATTGATGTACATATTAGAAAACTAAGAGAAAAGATAGGGAAGTCGTATATTAAAACACTTAAAGGTGTGGGCTATAAATTCAAATATTAGAGAGCTTTGTTTAAAAATGTAACTGTAAGACAGCTAACTTTTGTGCTGACACTAATCCTTGGTGTCATCAACTCTATATCTCTATTTGTTCTTTATGCCACTGGGTCTAATACTCGACTATCGAAGTTTACTTGGATAGTTGTTTTTTCTGTTTCACTTATAGTTATCTATTTCATCGTAAAGTACTTTGTAGAATACTTCGTCTTCAGAAAGATCCGTCTAATTTACAAAATGATCGACGCCAGTAAGAGAAACAAACTCTCTAGGGCAAGTGGATTATTTGATGATAAATCGATAGCGGCAGTAAATGATGAAGTAATCGAGTGGGCCCAAAAAAGAGAAAATGAGATCGAGCACTTGACTAAGCTAGAGGACTATCGACGCTCCTTCCTTGGCAATATATCTCATGAGCTGAAGACTCCTATATTTTCGCTTCAAGGTTATATACATACATTAATCGAAGGTGGTGTCTATGATGAGGCCATCAATATGAAGTATCTGAAAAAGGCATCGAAAAATATCGAACGTCTAGAAAAAATCGTAGACGATCTGGAAGAGATAAATCAACTGCAATCAGGAAGTATAACGCTTGATATAGATATTTTCAGCTTAAGAGAACTGGTCCACGAGATATTTGATGATCTGAAGTTTATGGCTGATGAAGAAGGCACCGAGCTCGTCATAGATAAAGAATCTAAAGACTACAAGGTAGCAGCAGATCGTAATAGGATCACTCAGGTACTACTCAACCTAGTAGTTAATGCCATCAAATATGGCAGGTCAAATGGTAAAGTTGTGTTGAGTTTTTACGATGTAGAAGATAAAGTGCTCGTTGAGGTGGAAGACGATGGGGCGGGCATAGAAGATAAGCACTTGAAGCACCTCTTTGATAGATTTTATCGGGTAGATGAGGGTCGAAGCAGAAAGCATGGAGGATCAGGCTTGGGTCTATCAATTGTGAAGCACATCATGGAGGCCCATGACCAAAGAGTATCAGCCCGAAGTACAATCGGAGAGGGAACAACGCTTGGTTTTACGCTCAATAAGGGTAAGTAAACCTAATCAGCGTTATTGCCAGCATAAACGACCTTGATATCTGCAAATGGTACGGCTGCTAACTCATTCATCAGCTCAGCGCTTGTGGCAAAGTACTCAGGCAACTCATCATCATCCATCGGATTAAGTGGTGGGAAGTTTTCCCTTCTGTGATCAACTTGTCGCCCATTCTTCCAAAATCTAAAGCATACATGTGGCCCTGTTGCTAAACCCGTAGAACCCACATAGCCAATGGTCTGGCCTTGCTTTACAGCAGTTCCTCTTTTAACATTGCGAGCGAACCTGCTCATATGGAGATATTGGGTCTGATAGGTCTTGTCGTGTTTTATTTTGACATAATTACCATTGCCTTTTGTATAAGATCTATGTGTGACAACGCCATCTGCTACAGCCATTATTGGTGTTCCCGTTGGGGCCGCATAGTCTGTGCCTAAGTGGGCCTTTCTTCTTTTAAGAACCGGATGAAATCTATTACGATTAAAAACAGAAGATATCCTCGAGTATCGCAGAGGTGCGTTTAAAAATGTCCTCTTGTTAGGAGATCCGTTTTCATCATAATAGCCTTTGTACTTATCGTTTTCGTAGTAGAAACCATAGCGGAGATATTCGCCAGATCTGTAAGCAGCGGATAGTATCTTGCCCGCCGATAATGGCTGATCATCAACATAGATGCGTTCATATACCAGCTTAAACTGATCTCCAGGTTGTGCGGCATGAAAATTAACCTGGGCAATAGCATCTTCCATCTTATCTACCAAAGCAACATCAAAGCCTTGCTCCATCATGGCATTCCAAAGTGAAGAGTTTACAACACCTGACGCTGATTCTATACAAACCTCATATGGCACATCATGTTTGGTTACTTTTACTTCGTCTCCAAACTCAAACTTTACGTATTCTAATAGGCTTGGTTTATAGACAAAGCCACTTGGATCTGCACACTCATCATCTTTTATGAATGTTATGTTTTTCCCTGATCTAATTTTTCTGAGACTAAAGACGTCCTCGGCTCTTCGTTCAAGCTCCAGGATCTTATCAAAGTCTACTCCAAAACTCATAAGTATATCACCCATGAAGGCATTACGCTTGATCTTAAAGTCTTGGAAGAATACGTCTTCTACATCAAATCCATATTTGTAAACCTTTGGTGGTTTTATGGTTGTCTGTACTAAACTCTGTTGATGTTTGAGACTTTTGGATGCCTGGACATTATAGACATATAAACCGCCGATGAGGATGACAGCTGCCAGAAGGATCTTTGATGCGTGCTTATTCACTTTATGGATTTACGTTTTCTGTCTTTATTGGGGTTGGACAATCCAGCTCTAATTACACTTGCGTAAATATAATAAAGCTTTTCTTTGTGACTCTATAAAGTTTAGTAATCGGTCAAGTGAATAACAAAAGTGTAGTATTGCAAGGTAGCTCAGGGTTGATGGATCTGTCAATACCTAAGGTGATGGGTATCATTAATCTTACTCCTGACTCATTTTATAGCGAAAGCCGAGCGATGCAGATCAATCAAGTCATGGCTCAAGTAGAGGCTATGATTGAAGAAGGTGCGGACATGATTGACTTCGGTGCTATGTCAACGCGGCCAGGAGCTAGCGAGCCGTCAGTGTCAGAAGAGTTAGACCGCTTAATAGTACCGCTGACGGCAATCAGGGCAGCGTATCCAGAACTCTGGATATCTATAGATACTTATAGGTCAGAGGTACTTAAAGAATGCTTGAATCTTCAAGTTGATATGGTCAACGATATAAGTGCCGGTAGTATGGATAAGGATTTTTTAGCGCTTGTGGCTAAGTCTGGGCTACCATACGTCTTGATGCATATGCAAGGCCGACCTCAGACGATGCAATCCCAACCCTTCTATGACGATGTGGTGTTAGATATTATTAAGGCCTTAGATAAGCAGTCTCATCATTGTCAGTCTATTGGAATCTCTCAAGTCATTATCGATCCGGGTTTTGGATTTGGCAAGACCATCGAAGATAACTTTAGGCTACTAAAAAATCTTGGATCTTTTGAGATGTTGGAGCTACCTATCCTTGTCGGTATATCACGAAAATCTATGATATATAAGTCACTTAATACCACTGCAGACCATGCTTTAAATGGTACCACAGCACTACATATGGAGGCGTTGCATAATGGAGCATCTATACTCCGCGTTCATGATGTGAAAGAGGCCAAGGAGTGCATAAAATTATGGCAAATGCTCAATGAGGTATAGAATTAGATTAAAGTCGAGTTAAACCCCAAGATATGGGGAGTTTTTATAGTATATTTTTGATTTAAGAATTAAGACACATCCTTTACAATTAGTTTGAGCGAAAAGAAAAATATCAATTGGTCATCTGTTAGTCTACGGACGATCATTTATTTGGTGATATTTTTCATCATACTGATAGGTTTGCTCCATCTACCTTATGTACAAACTAAAATTGTCAATTCTGTCTTGGGAAGTGTATCCAACTCTGTGAACGGCGACATCTCTGTTAAAAAGTCAGAGGTTAATATATATCAAGGAGTTGTCTTAGAGGATATTCTTTTGACAGGCATAGATGGAGATACCATTATGACACTTGATGCTGCTAAGGTTAGTCCTCGTAACACCGTCGTTTCTTTGATCAAGAATGCTTTGTTTGAAAAAGAAATTGAACTGAGTGATATACTACTGAGTGGTGCGAGGCTAAAGATTAACCGCAAGGCTGTAGAAGAGAAGTCCAACCTTGAAAGATTCTTAAATCAGAATAAATCGGACGAAAAATCAAACGGCTCTGGAGCTACGCCGACTATCTCATCTCTAAGATTTAGGGACTTTATCGTTGACTACGATGATGAAGTGACAGGAGAAAAAATTGTTGGGGCATTCAAATCCTTCGAGATTGATATTAACGGTTTTAGCTTAGGAAACGAAGCAAAGATCGATGTAAGGCGAGTGTTTTTGATAGAGCCTGATATCTTCTATGAACAAAGGTCTGTTCAAGCTCAACTGCCGTCTAATCAAAAAGATTCGACTGCTCAGATTACACAGACTAGTTTCCCAATGATCAATGTAGATCTACTTTCCATGATTAATGGCAAGTTAAATATTGGCCCCTCAAAAGGAAGTCCAATCAAAGGAAGTGACTTGGATCTTACCTTGACCAATGTGCAGGTGTCCAGTATCACGGATTGGTCTCTTGCTATCGAAAAGTTGTCTGGCAAGTTGGATAAAAATAAAATCTCCTATGCTACAGTAAAAGCTTTAAAGCGATCAGAGGGTAATATCAGCATCGCTGATGCTAATATCAATATCAATAACAGCGGCCTGCGCCTTGACGGTGCGATCGATGGTGTAAGTGGCGTGATGGACATGAGCGACGCAAAAGCCGATTTAGAATTGAGTCCATCCATTGTATATCTAAAGGATTTATTTGTTTTGTCTGATGATCTGCGAGAAGCATTTCTTGGAGAGCCTATAGCCGATGAACGCATACAAGTAGAAGGCCTCTTCGAAGTTGCCGATCATCAATATATCGGTCAAGATCTTTCTTTCTGGTTGGGCGATGATCACCACTTTGAAGGTAACGTGTCATTTGAAAAAGCAGATAAAATAGAAGAGAGCTTGCTTAACGCAAATGTAACGAGGCTATACTCAGATATGAGTGCCTTAGCAAGGTTGTCATCTAAGTTTACAATACCTAAAGAATTAGAAAGATTAGAATCTGTAGATTTCTCCGGATCATTTGATGGATTTCTAAATGACTTCGTAGCTAATGGCTTGTTACAAAGTCCATTGGGTCAGGCTAACCTCGATATTAAGTTTGATCTATCTGGTAACAATGAAGATGCAATTTCCTATAATGGTTTCTTGTCACTAGATAGCTTTGATCTTAGGAAGATGACGCTCAATGAGGATTTTGGATTCTCGAGTGCACAAGTCAATATATCAAATGGACATGGCCCGGACTTGTCTAACTCTTCCGCAGATATTAAAGCAGTTATTGATCAGTTTGAGTTCAAGGATTTCATATATAGAGATGCTGTTTTTGAGGGTAACTTAAGTAGCAAAGTCATTGATGGTAAGTTCAATATCAGTGATGAAGAGTTGGATTTTAGTTTTGATGGCGTAGTGGATGCATCAGATAGCATACCAGTATTTGACTTTAAAGTGAGTGCTAACAAGATCAACTTCTGTCAGTTAAATCTTACAACATTTCCATGTGAGTTGGCATTTACATCGGATATCAACCTACGAGGAAAAGACATAAAGACTTTGGATGGGTCAGCATTGATTAAGAACGCAGTCTTGCTTCATGATACATCGCAATTAGAAATAAAAAAGATAGAAATCAATTCTATCCCTGGAGTCACGGCTAATAGCTTTGCGCTAAGCAGTGATTTTGTAGATTTTGACATTCAAGGAAGGTTTAATTTATTGAAGGTGTTTCAGAACTCTTTAGATAAGTTGATAGAGAACGCCGGACCGCATAATGAGGTGTGGGGCTATAAGATGAAAGGTGGAGAAAAGATACAGCAGGATTACAAATATAGCGTCAAGCTCAAGGATGCGACTCCTTTGTTTGACTTTTTAAATATTGATGTAGAACAGACTGGTGTAGCTTCTATAGAAGGTGGGCAAAGCAAAGAGCGAGATAAGATTGAGTTTAAAGCAGATATCCCTTTCGTATCCTTTAAAGGTGTTGCAGTGGAGTCTGCTAAGATTGATATGCAATCCAACAATGAAACATCTTCTTTAACTGCTGATTTTGCCAACATTGAAAGAGATGGCATGGTGCTTCCTGATTTGGATTTTGGAGTTGCCTTGGCCGATGGAAATGCTGATTGGGATTTGAACTTCTATCATGATGATTATAACAAGGCGGACTTGTCAGGTACATCCTCAATAACACATGGCGGTTACTTCACTTATTTTGATGATGAAGATATCATGATTGATAGCGTTAAGTGGGAGATTATCTCAGATAAGGGCATCGGTATATTTCCAAAGACTATTGATATAAAAGGGTTCTCACTATCCGATGGAGAGCGCTATATAGCTTTGTCTGATATCAATAACAAAGGGATAGAGGCCAGAGTCAATGACTTTCAACTTGGGTTTATCAATGCAATTATAGATTATGATAAAACCATATTGACTGGACTTGTAAAGTCACAGCTTACTATAGACAACATCTACGAAGACATTGTAGTCGAGGGTTACCTTAATGTTGACGATTTTAAGGTCAACGGTGATGACTTCGGGAAATTAGAACTCATTGCAAAGCGAGGTAATGAAAATGAAAATGTGATCAATGTAGATCTCTCGATAGAAAAAGATACGCAGAATCTTTATGTAACTGGTTATGCGGATCTTGATGCGTCTGCGATAAATGCTGACGTAGACATCCAAGATTATCCAATGAGCTTCTTCGAATATATAATAGAAGAGGGCATATCTGAGACAATAGGTACAACTGATGTAACTGCTAATCTGTCGGGACCGCTCGATGATCTTAAGCTTAGAGGGGAAGGGATTATAAAAAACGCAGGTGTCAAGGTTGACTTCCTAGGGGCTTTTTATAGAATGGAAGATCAGGTCGTTAAGATTGATGAGAAGTTTATTGATTTTACTGGAGTAGAGATGATTGATGCATTGGATAATGTTGGGGTCATCGAAGGAGGATTAAGGCATAACTTACTTGCAGATATAAGAGCTGACTTGGATATAAGCTCACCAAGATTTATAGGACTTAGTACGACTATAGAAGACAATCCTTTGTATTATGGCACTGGTGTCGGAGCGATAGATATATCATTCCGAGGCCCATTTGACGCCATTGATATTGTCGTAAGTGCAGAACTGCAAGAGCTCTCACACCTTTATATTCCATTGGGTTCAACTGACTATGTCCTGGATGAATCTTTTATAGTTTTTGAGAATAAGACTCAAGATACAATTGTGACGGAAGAGCAGATCGAATCTTTAGCTGAGCAATTAAAAGACCAAGGCGTAGATTTTGAAATGGCGCTCACCTTTACACCTGATGCAGTCGTGTCTATCATCTATGATGAAGCGACAAGCAATACCTTAGTCGGCAACGGAGAAGGCAATGTGCAATTAAATGTAAAAAGAGATGGTGAGTTCACTGCATATGGAAGTTATAATATACTGTCAGGTGAGTATCTCTATACTGCTTATGGACTAATCGCTAAGCCGTTTGTAATTAGAAACAGAGGGACAGTCTCATGGACGGGAGATCCTCTAAATGCGGTTTTAGATGTTACAGCTGAATATCCAAGCCTACGCGCTCCCTTGCAAAACTTATTGAGTGAGTTTGAAGGAACGTCTTCAGCTGAATTAGGAGGTTCAGAACTGAGTACACGAAGACAGATAGATCTTAAGCTGATTCTAACTGGACAGTTGTTTAATCCGGAGATCAACTTTGACATCGGATTTCCTAATCTTACAGGTAATGCTAGAACTTTCGCTCAAAACAAAATTAGAACCTTAAAAGCTACAGAGAACGGGATCAATAATCAAGTAGTAGGTCTTCTATTCTTCAATAACTTCTTGCCAGACAGAGATGCTTTGACCACTATTTCTTCTAAAGACGTAGGACAGACTGGTACCAATACCATTACTCAGTTTTTAACCAGTCAACTTTCTAATTTGTTTAGTGATTATTTGTCAAGTCAATTGACTGACGATGACTTTATCTCAGCAATTGATTTTGAAATCGGATTAGCCCAAAATACATCACTGCTTGACGAGAGCGCTGGTCTTTTTGAGGGGCTTATAGATGTCGTGCCTGATGAAGTACAACTTAATGTCCGCAACCACTTTAAGAATGACAACTTCGTTCTTAATATCGGAGGCAATTATGTCAGAGATAACCAGTTTGGTACAACAGATAACTATGTGACAGGAGACTTCTCGTTGGATTGGTACATCACAGAAGATCGAAGATTGAAGCTACGATTCTATAGTAATTTTGATTACGATGATGTCTTTGCTACCCGTAGACAAAGACATGGCTTTGGTATCAATTATCGCAAGGAGTTTGGTTCTGTTACAGAACTTGAAGACGCGCTTGATGAGCTGGTCAAGGAAATCAAAGATAGCCCTCCGGCTAATGCTACTCAGGAGAAATAGTTAAGCTTTATTAGTCCTACTTCTTAGTAAATGATCTGCGATGACAAGTGCAGCCATAGCTTCTACAATAGGTACTGCTCTTGGCACAACGCAAGGATCGTGGCGCCCTTTGCCAGTGACGGTTACTGCCGCTCCTGATTTGTCAACAGAAGCTTGGTCTTTCATCAATGTGGCAACTGGTTTGAAAGCAATATTGCATGAGATCGGCATACCGTTAGAGATGCCACCTTGCACACCACCAGAGAAGTTAGTTGTTGTAGTGACCTTATCTCCTTGTTTTTGAAAAATATCATTGTGCTCGCTTCCTCTCATCTGCACTGCATCAAAGCCAGAGCCATACTCAAATCCCTTGACCGCATTGATAGAAAGCATGGCCTTTCCTAAGTCCGCATGTAGTTTGTCAAATACGGGTTCTCCTAATCCTACTGGGACTCCATCTACCACACATGTGATCTTTCCTCCGATAGTATCGCCGTCTTTTTTGACCCCTTTTACGAGGTCGATCATTTGCTCTGCCAGTTCTGGATCAGGACATCTGATTATATTTTGTTCGATGTGATCGTATCCAAGGTCATTTATGCTTCTAGAAAGCTTTAGATCTCCTACTTGAGAAACAAAGGCATGTACACTGATTCCGGATTGGGCAATAAATTCTTTAGCTATAGCGCCTGCTGCGACTCTTGCGACTGTCTCTCGTGCCGATGATCTGCCACCACCTCGATAATCTCTGATCCCATACTTCTCTTGATATGTAAAGTCTGCGTGAGATGGTCTAAACTTCTCTTTGATGTGGTCATAGTCTTTAGACTTTTGGTCCTTGTTCATGATCACGAGTGAGATAGGTGTACCGGTACTCATACCATCCATGATACCTGATTGTATCGATACTTGATCTGCTTCCTTACGTTGTGTTACAATCTTGGATTGACCTGGTCGCCTGCGTGTGAGATCACTTTGTATACTTTCCATGTCGATCTTTACGCCAGCGGGACAACCATCGATCACTACGCCTACAGCAACTCCATGAGACTCTCCAAAGGTGCTGATGCGAAATACTTTACCAAATACATTTCCAGACATGATGACACTTTATGCAAAGATGGTTTCTAATCTCCTAAATAACTAAAATTGATGGTCAAAGCTCTTTTCATTTTTGAGTGGCATCTCTGATGGCTTGCGTAATCTTTGCCTCCGCTCCAATAGCTTTAGGCTGATAGAATGACATCTCTTTAATCTCTTTTGGTAGATAGTGATAGTCAGCTCCGGCTTCTTCTTCATGGGTGTAGACATATCCATCTCCATAACCGAGATCTTTCATCAGACCTGTTGGTGCATTGCGCAGATGGAGTGGGATAGATAGATTGCCAGTCTCTCTGACAACTTTCATGGCAGCTCCTATCGCCATATATGCAGAGTTGCTTTTAGGTGAAGTGGCAAGATATATGGCTGCTTGGGCCATTGGGATGCGACCTTCAGGTAGGCCAATCTTTTTGACTGCATCAAAGCACGCATTGGCGATCAGCAAGGCATTAGGATTAGCAAGCCCTATGTCTTCTGAAGCCAGTATGACGAGTCTTCTACAGATAAAGATTGGGTCCTCTCCTCCTATAATCATTCGGGCCAAGTAGTAGATCGCACCATCGGGATCACTACCTCTTACAGACTTTATGAAGGCAGATATAGTATCGTAGTGCTGATCTCCAGTCTTATCATAGTTGAGTATATCGCCTTGTATAACATGCTCGACTAAAGCGTTATCGATTGTTGTTTTTTCTCCCTTTGATTGGTTCAGAACGAGCTCCAGTACGTTGAGCAATCTACGTGCATCTCCATTGGCATACTTTAGTAAAGAGTCATACTCTTTGATATCGATGTCCATCCTGTTGAGCCACTCGTCTTTTTCCACCGCTTGATCGACTATGTGTTGCAGTTGCTCTTGGCTAAGTGCTTTAAGCGTATAGACTTGAGACCTCGAGAGCAGGGCAGAGATCACCTCAAATGATGGGTTTTCTGTAGTCGCCCCAATCAAAGTAACAGTGCCTCTCTCAACCGCCCCAAGGAGTGAGTCTTGCTGAGACTTGCTAAATCTATGGATCTCATCTATAAAAAGAATCGGGGATGCTTGATTAAAGAATCGTTGCCCTTCTGCTTTCTTGATGGTTTCTCTTACATCTTTAACACCACTGTTAATTGCGCTGAGCAGGTAGAAAGGTCGCTTTAGTTCTTGTGCGATTATTTGCGCAAGCGTAGTCTTACCTACACCAGGTGGACCCCATAAGATGATAGATGGTAGCTGGCCATTTTCGATAGATTGTCTCAACACCGCGCCGACTCCGACAAGGTGTTCTTGACCGACATATGTATCCAGAGATTTTGGACGCATTCGCTCTGCTAAAGGGACATTGGTCATATATGTCAAATATAGATGAAGTCCGATGAAGTCATATTATGAGTGTCCTGCGATTATTAGGATTAGCTTTTAATTCGTTTCTTTCGAGTCATCATTGAGAAATACTGCTATGAAGAGCCTTGTTACCTTAGATTGGATAGTGATCGCCATATACTTTTTGATCCTGTTTGGGATCGCTTGGTGGGTCATACGAAAAAAACAAAAAGATACAGAAGACTACTTTTTAGCAGGGAGAAATATAGGTTGGTTTGTAGTGGGTGCATCTATCTTCGCGTCCAATATCGGTTCAGAGCACGTCGTCGGACTTGCTGGCAATGGAGCTAGTGATAAGATGCCTCTACTCATCTATGAATTACACTCGTGGATCGTACTGATGTTAGGCTGGGTCTTCCTGCCTTATTATGCACGTAGTGGGGTGTTTACGATGCCAGAGTTTTTAGAAAGAAGATTTGATGCGCGATCAAGATGGGTGCTTTCAGTGGTCTCACTCGTAGCCTATGTTTTAACCAAGGTCTCCGTGACTATATATGCCGGAGGTATCGTTGTGTCGGCATTACTCGGCATAGAGTTTTGGGTAGGAGCTGTGTCTACCGTTGTTTTGACGGGTATATATACTGTATTGGGTGGTATGAGAGCTGTAGTATATACTGAGACGATACAAGCTATAGTTTTGGTGGTCGGTGCTGCAACGCTGACGGTCTTGGGTCTCGATGCCGTTGGCGGTTGGTCTTCTCTCCAAGAGACAGTAACACCGGAGTATCTCAATATGTGGCGGCCCAACTCGGATCCAGATTATCCATGGCTACCGCTATTACTGACCAGTACGATTGTAGGTATCTGGTATTGGTGTACAGATCAAGTGATTGTACAAAGAGTTCTTACTGCTCGCAACTTAAAAGAAGCACGTAGAGGTACCATCTTTGGCGCTCTACTTAAGTTGATGCCGATCTTCTTGTTCTTGATACCAGGTGTTGTGGCATTGGCATTAAAGATGAGAGGTGAGTTAGATTGGGATACGCCGGATCAAGCTTTTCCAGTTTTGATGTCCAATCTTTTGCCAGCAGGTCTGAGGGGTTTGGTTGCTGCTGGCTTGTTAGCCGCATTAATGAGTTCATTGGCTTCAGTTTTCAACTCTTGCTCGACATTGTTCACATTGGATATTTACAAAAAACTACATCCTACGAAACCTGAAAAGGAGTTAGTAAGGATCGGACAGATCGCAACAGTAGTTGTTGTCTTTATGGGTATACTTTGGATACCTATTATTACAATGTTGTCTGATGGTTTATATGAGTACTTACAAAAAGTACAATCATACTTGGCTCCTCCGATAGCTGCTATCTTCTTGCTTGGGATCTTCTGGGATCGTATCAATGCAAGAGGGGCTTTTGCAACTTTGGTAGGAGGCTTTTTGCTTGGGTTTGTAAAGTTGTTTTTAGAATTATCTCAAGACAGTTTGGCAGCGGGATCTCTCTTGCACAGTTTTGCAACTATTAATTGGTTGGTGTTTGGCGTTTACTTTTTTGCAATTTGTATTTGTTTGGCGATTGGATTTAGTTTGACAGCGCCAAGACCTTCGAGTGCGCAGTTGGCTGGTTTGACAATGGGGTCTGTAACGGATGAACAGAAAGCGGAAAATCGCGCGAGTTATGGTATCGGAGATATATTAGCAACAGTGCTCGTGTTGGGTGTTATAGCATTTATTATGATTAGTTTCAGTAGTGTGATATGATAAGTGTAGAAGAGGTGTATCACTTCTGTAAATAGAAAAATATGAATATTTATTGTAAAACACTTTTTCTTTTTGCAATTACCCTCTTAGGGTGTAATGAGAAAAAAGTTGAAGGTAAAGCTAAAGAAGAAGTAAAGTTGAAAGGATCAATTATAAAATCAGATTTTGGATCAACGCCCGATGGGAGCGTAGACTTGTATACTATAGCTAACGAGCGTGGGATGAAGGTAGCTATCACTAACTATGGTGGCATCGTCCAATCATTGATGGTTCCGGATAAGACGGGTGTATTGTTGGATGTAGTACTTGGGTTTGATAATATAGAGGGTTACTTAGGAGAGCATCCATATTTTGGCGCAGTCATTGGGAGATATGGAAATCGTATAGCCAAAGGAAGATTTACAATAGATAGTCTCGATTATGATCTTGCTACTAATAACGGACCTAATCATCTGCATGGTGGAGACAAAGGTTTTGATAAGGTCATATGGACTGCTGAACAATCTATGAGTGGCGAAGGATTTCCTCAGCTGAAGTTGCGATATGTAAGTGCGGATGGAGAAGAAGGATATCCTGGCCAGCTCTCCGTTGAAGTAGTCTATACCTTGACAGATGATAATGATCTTAGGATTGACTATACTGCCAGAACTGATAAAACGACCCATGTCAATCTAACCAATCATGCTTACTTTAATCTGGCAGGAGTAGATGGAGATGATATATTAAATCATGAGATGAAGTTAGAAGCAAGTAAATACACTCCAGTCGATAACACTTTGATTCCTACAGGTGCATTAGCAGAGGTCGCAGATACCCCTTTTGATTTTTCCAGTTTTACTAAGATTGCAAAGGGTATAGATGCTGATGATCGGCAAATTAAGTACGGAGGAGGATATGATCATAACTTTGTTTTAGATGAGCCAAGCATGGCTTTACCTTTTGTAACAGTGAGGTCACATGAGTCAGGCGTAATCATGAAAGCCTTTACAACTGAGCCTGGTGTACAATTTTATACTGGCAACTTTTTAGATGGAACTATAAACGGAAAGGGTGGAGTAGTATACGGTAAGCGCTCGGCACTCTGCCTTGAAACACAACACTATCCAGATAGCCCAAATCAAAAGGATTTTCCTTCTACTTTGCTAAAACCAGGGGAGACTTATAGATCTACTACTGCTTACAGATTTCAAGTGATGCCAAGCTTGTAAAAACCAAGGTCAATTGAATTAAGTGATAAGAAAAGAAGATTATGGGAAGAAGAAGTATCGCGGTTGAAACTTCAGGGCACTACTTTACAAATGGTGCACTTACTAAAAAGACAAAACACATCTGGATTGCTTTACACGGTTATGGGCAGACTGGAGAATATATGAAGGAGAAGTTGAGTTTCTTAGACCCGAGTGATCACTTTGTCATCTGTCCTGAAGCTTTGAACTCATTCTATTGGCATGCAAATAATGAACCTGTTGCTTGCTGGATGACAAAGCGACATCGCTATGATGAGATATCAACTTTTGTTTCTTTTCTTGACAAACTGTATGATCGTTATTGTAGACATGTTGATCATAAAGTTCAGATCCATATGATTGGTTTTTCTCAAGGCTGTGCCACTTTGTGGCGTTGGATCTATGCTTCTAAGCCAAGATTTAATACGCTTATAAACTGGGCAGGATGGATACCAGAAGACATAGGTTATCTACATCTCCAAGATTACTTAAAAGACAAATCTATCTACCTGCACTATGGTGACAATGATAAGTTTATAACTGAAGAGCAAGTAAAAGGATTAATGGAGCTCATTAGTAATAACAAATTAGCTGTTACCAGTAGTGTGTTTAATGGGAAGCACCATATACCAAAAGATGAGATTGAACGATATGTATCAGAAGTGATCTTAAACTGAAGGGAAGTATTCTAATTTCAAATATTCTTGTGTCTGGGTGTTGTATCTAAATGTCTCAGAGAGTTTCCTGCCGATCAACCATATGATCTCGTCAGTATTATCTAAAAGGACAAGCTGCTCTTCTTTTTCAAAGTAGCTAACTTTTTGATCAATCAAGATGTCGCTTACTTTTTTTGATTTGCCATCCATACCTAGCGGCTTGATCTTATCGCCCTCTTGCCAAGTCCTGATTTTTAATGGCCACTTAACGGAATCTGACTTGATGAATTCTGTCTTGTCGGTTTTGCCATCAACTTGGGTGTTGACTTTGGATATGAGAAGTGTGCCAGTTGAAAGATGGGTCTCTTCTATAGATGAAATTATAATTATGCCATCTGATCTTTCAGATCTCTTTCTAATCAGGAGATAATCATTATGCAAGCAAGCTATGTGATCTTCGCTATTAAAGATAGCTCCTTGAGTAGTCGTAGGAGAAAGTATCTGTTTTACTACTTTATAATTAAAGCCAAAGTTTTTAATCATGTGATAACCGAGGACCTGTCCTTGTTCATGACTTCTGAGTTGAGCAAGTGGTCCGAGTTTCGTTTCGATTGTAGATTGAGCTATCCATTTTGGTTTTTCTTGATGTATAAGGAAGTTCAGGAGATTAAGATCATTTGAGATATTTGCGGAAGCATCAGTTAACTTATCAATCGCAGATGGCCACCGCTCTTGAAGTGAGCTAATCGTAGTGTTACGGATGTAGTTTCTGTCGTACTTGTTGGTGAAGTTTGATAGATCATCTCTAAAGAGGACTTCGTGATCTGATGCATATCCCTTGATATCCTTGGGGTGCGTATAAAGTAAGGGACGTCGGATATATCCCGAACTGTGTTGTATAGACTTAAGGCCATTGCTGCCCGCACCTCTCAACGCATGTAGCAAAAAAGTCTCTGCCACATCCCCTTTGTGATGGGCTATACAAACTACATCGCATGTCGTAATTGGTAACAGATCATCGAACCAGTCATACCTAATATCTCTTGCTTTCTCTTGTAAGTTACCTTCTTCTAAGCGCTTGGTTTCCTCTTTGGACAGTCTTCTGGTATGTAAAGTAAGCTTATGAAGCCTACAATATCTAGTGACGAAAGCCTCATCCTCCATAGAGTCATCACCTCTTAACATATAGTTTATATGTGCTACTTCAACCTGGTAACCCAACGTTCTTAGTATGTCCAGCATGACCATAGAATCCCGTCCACCGCTAACTGCGCAGAGAAGGGCAGCGGATTCAAGAAAAAGCTCCTCTTTTTCTATAAATTTGCGGACAACCGAAGACAATGACATAGATGTTAACTCTGTTGTTATTTTGTCTGCAATATAAACTGATCTATCAGGAGATGATAATCTCCACAGAAGTACATTAATGAGAGCAACATACTTAACTATCACTATCCTTAGTCTATCGATTCTGATAGCTTGTAATCAAAAGTCAGGATCAGGTGACTCTAAAAGTCAAGCGGACACCGTCACTGCAGCGCTTAAAACTGAGTATGAAGCTCATGATGGAGAGGTCTTCCCAATGAATATACAGAAAGGCGGAGCTATTAAGTCTGTTGATCAGATCCGAGTGCAAGCCATGGGCATCATCAATCATAGAAACCAAGAAGAGCCTAAGGCATTAGCGATGTTGACCTATGCTTTCTGGAATCCAGAATTTGTATACAATGCGGGATCTATATCAAAGGTTGGAGATTATGACGGATATTGGATCAAGTTTGATGATAACTTTAGATATCGCTGCGGTATCAATGACAAAGTAACCGGAGGAGGACGCTACCACTTTAGACTTGAAGATAAGAGTCTATATATGCTCGATGACAATGTAGAGTACGAACCCAAAGTGTGGACTGTAAATTATAACGGAACGGTCATGGCCATCGTAGGTACCCACGAGTATGGAGTTAATAATGGCATGCAGATCAAGCTCGTCGAAATGGATGATAAACCAGTAATATGATTAGGATAATAGCGTTTATGGCGATCTGTCTTCTTTTTTCATGTGGAGAGAAGGAGGTGGAGATAACATCTTCACCAGAAGAGTTGAGGCAAAAACTGTCATTTCATATCAATGAGTTAAAAGCACGAGATGGAGATGACATCAAGTATCTCCGGAAGTTTGTCAAAAAGACAATAAGAGAAAGACAAAAGTCTCTGCCTAATCAGCTTTGGGATCTACCATCTTTTTTTCTAACTCCATTTGGAGTCGCTGTTAATGGCGGTAGAGCGAAGCCTAAAGATGCTGAAGGTATGTGGATGAAGTTTGAAAGTGATTATACCTATACCTATGGTCGATATGATAAAATAGTAGGTTCAGGGATATATCACTTTGCTGATTCTGATGAGTTTTTATTGATGTTAGATCATGATAGTCAGATAGAGCCTAAGCTATTTAAACTATTGTCCAATAGTGAAATGTTCAACTTTGTAGGTCAACCCATCATGCTTATAGATGATGGAACAGGAGAAAGAATGTTGTGGAAGAACTTTGCTCAAGATGGATTTTTAGAGACGGTTAAGATCAATCATCAGTTGCACAATGGTGCTCAGATCGTTATGAAGATGAATCCTACACGGCCTGTTGCCTTAGTTCAATAAGAGATCCTATATGTTCAGGCGACTTATCAAGATTAGTATTGTTGTGCTTCTGGTTGTAGGGATATTAGCGGCCATAGGAGGTCAGCGGATATTTGGTAACAATACCTTACACAGCATATCTCAAGAAGTCTATATCCCGACTGGGTCGACACTCGCAGATGTTAGTGAGCTCTTAAAAGATCAAGAGATTATAAAGAGCACTTCATCATTTGAGTGGGTCGCTAGTTTGATGAAGTATGGATCAAGGGTCAAACCCGGTAAATACAAAATAGAACCGAACCGGAGTAATCGAGAACTCATTAGCCAGCTTCGATTGGGGGTTCAAGAGCCGATTAAGATCACAATCAGCACAGCGAGAAAGCTCTCTGATGTAGCAGGAGTCGTAGCTCAAAAGATAGAGGCGGACTCACTTGCCATCCTAAGTGCTCTTTTAGATCCATCTTTTTTATCGGCGCAAGACTTGACCGCAGAAACAGTGATAGGTACGATTATACCCAATACTTACGAAGCTTATTGGACATTGTCTCCAGAAGAATTTGCTGCACGCATGGTTAAAGAGCATGACAAATTCTGGAGTCAAAAGAATCGATTGTCCTCAGCAGAGAAGTTAGGCATGTCCAAATCAGAAGTAGCCACGTTGGCATCTATAGTAGAAAAAGAAAGCATACAAGATGATGAGCGGCCGATCATAGCAGGACTATATCTTAATAGGCTTAAGCAAAATATCCCGCTACAAGCAGACCCTACAGTTGTATATGGGGTAGGGGACTTCACCATAAGAAGAGTGCTCAATAGGCATCTTGCCCATGAGTCACCATATAATACATATCTACACAGTGGATTGCCACCAGGGCCCATCTGTATGCCAAGTATATCGAGTATAGACGCTGTACTTGATCCGGATCGCCATGATTACTTATTTATGTGTGCTAAGCCGGGATATAACGGTAGTCACTCATTTGCTAGAACCAACGCGGAGCACGAGCGCAATGCCAACGTATACAGACGATGGTTGTCTAATCAAGGTATCAAAGGTTAGAATAGCATTACCTTGTGCTGAGTTATGAATCAGGTCTTAGATTATATCCTCGGAAAGAAGTTTGAGAGTTTCTTTCTCATTGCAGGGCCATGTGCGATAGAGTCTTATGAGACGAGTCATCTAATCGCGCAGGAGATGAAGCAGATCTGCGCAGAACTTGATATCCCTTATATATTTAAAGGATCATTTAAAAAGGCCAATCGAACGAAGTTTGATTCCTTTAAAGGAATTGGAGATGCTGACGCGATAAAGATCCTTAGCGCTATCAAAGAAGAGTTTGACCTGCCTACGACAACCGATATACATGAGATAGTCGATGTGCAGCTAACAGCAGACGCAGTTGATCTTATACAGATCCCAGCCTTCCTATGTCGTCAGACAGATCTGATATTAGCAGCTGCACGTACTGGCAAACCAGTTAATATCAAGAAGGGACAGTTTATGTCAGGTGCCTCGATGCTATACGGAGCAGAAAAGGTCAGATCAGTAGGCAATGACAAAGTGATGCTCACTGAGAGAGGCAACTCGTTTGGTTATAGTGACCTTGTTGTTGATGGCCGCAATGTAGATGTGATGGCTCGCAAAGAGCTCGTAGTGATGGATACAACCCATGCTACACAGAGGACTAATCAGGTAAAAGGTATCTCGGGAGGTAATCCTGATGAGATAGAGTTGATGGGTAGGATCGGCTTGTCTTCTGGTGCATTGGGCATATTTATGGAAGTACATCCAGATCCATCTAAGGCGAGTTCTGATGCTGGTTCTATGTTGGCACTAGGCCAAGCTAGCGACATCCTTAGGAGATGGAAATCACTGTCACTCTCATTAAGATCCATCTATGGCTGAGTTCATCAACATCAGAGTTGCTCCGCAGTTTAAGGATGATCAAGCATATTGGAAGAAGGTCATATCTAAGTCCAATCATCGGTCTATAGAAGACATATCCGATGTAATACTTGTTAAGCGGTCTATTGATGCTAGAGGCAAATCACCCAAGTATCAACTCAGGGTGCAAGTATTTTACGAAAGTGAATCATCTGATCAGGAGTCGCGGAGTATCAATTATAATAAGTTAGGTGAAGCAAAGAAGGTCGTCATAGTTGGTGCCGGTCCTTGTGGCTACTTTGCAGCACTACGATGTATCGAGTTGGGGCTGCGTCCAGTAGTCTTAGATAGAGGGAAAGATGTACGTGCCAGAAGAAGAGATCTACGAGATATCCAACAGCATGATAAGGTCAATCCTGACTCTAACTACTGCTTCGGAGAAGGCGGTGCAGGGACCTATTCGGATGGTAAGTTATATACAAGATCTGTAAAACGGGGTGATGTGCAGAAAGTCCTCCAAGTCCTAGTTGATCATGGCGCAAAACCAGATATACTTATCGATGCTCATCCACATATCGGTTCTAACAAACTACCGCAGATCGTAGCTAATATCCGCAAGACCATCGAGTCAGCAGGTGGGAGTATACATTTTGATACGCAAGTAGTTGATTTTCAGATAGAAGAAGATAAGATCAAAAAGGTCATTGCACGAGATGGTGAGGTATATGATGGGGATGCCGTTGTCTTGTGTACGGGGCACTCGGCTAGAGATATTTATAAGCTATGTCATCGCAAGGGTATCAGCATCGAGTTTAAGCCGTTTGCCATGGGGATGCGATTAGAGCACCCACAACCTCTTATAGATAGGATCCAGTATAATCAGCCCAAGGGGGACTACTTGCCCGCAGCAAGCTATTCTTTGAGTTGTCAGGTAGATGATCATGGTGTTTTCTCATTTTGCATGTGCCCTGGCGGATTGATCGTACCTGCAGCAACTTCACCAGGAGAGATCGTCGTCAACGGTATGTCTTTATCTAAGAGAGATAGTGCTTTCGCAAATGCAGCAATGGTTGTAACCATAGATGATAATCCTGAAGGGAATGATGTATTTGGTGGCGTCAAGTATCAGCAAGCATTAGAGCACAAGATATTTAACCATGGAGATGGAAGCCAAGCAGCGCCTGCTCAACGAGTTACTGATTTTCTTAAAGGGAGGGTTAGCTCGAGCTTACCTGACTCATCTTATATACCGGGGGTATATGCAGCGCCGATGCATGAGCTACTGCCATATGATATAGTTACCAAGATCAAACAAGCGCTTAAGATCTTTGATAAGAGGATGAGAGGATATATCACTTCTGAAGCACAGTTTGTTGGGTTAGAGAGTCGGACGAGTGCTCCTATTAGGATACCAAGAGATAAAGAGAGCTTGATGCACAAAGATGTTGCCGGATTATTTCCTGCCGGGGAAGGTGCAGGATATGCTGGAGGCATCCTAAGTGCAGCCTTAGATGGAGAGAGAATAGCTGTTGCTGTGAAAGATTACCTTTTTTGTTCGTAAAATATTGGACTGTATATATCCTTGTCTTACATTTGCGCCCTCTTGAAGACCCAGCGATATGAACGGGACAAGAGAATAATAACCGGAGGAGTGGCAGAGCGGTTGAATGCACCGGTCTTGAAAACCGGCATACCGAGAGGTATCGGGGGTTCGAATCCCTCCTCCTCCGCCAAAAAAAGGTAGCTTTTGAGCTGCCTTTTTTTATGGGCCAAAGTGAAATATAATCTTGATTGCACCGGTCCAATAAGAAAAGACCTCAATGAAGAGGTCTTTTCTTTATCGCAAACCATCTTAGTAAGATAACAGAAAGTACCCGTCCCCGTGCCAAAGAAAAAGGTAACTGAAGGTCTGCCACTTCGGGTATAAGTACGGCGTAGATCTACTCTTATAGTAGATTTGACATTGTTTTATACGATCCTAAGTCCCTTTTCGGTCTACCTTATTGATGTATAAATCTTCTTCGTGTCTATCTCTGACCACTTTAGCCACAGTAAAGCAGGAACTCACGCTAAAGAGATATGACATGATTAAAAATCCTTTAGATGCTAAGTCCAGACTGGCATAAAGGATTCCAACAGTCATACCCAAGGCCGATAGAATAAATCCTATCCATGCCATATTGAAGAATGACTTAGAGTTCTGATTTTCATAAATGAAACTACTCATATGAATACTGTTTTGATTCGCTATTGAACGTTGGCATCGTATCCAGATCGTGCTTTTTAGGTCTTTCAATCTACCTAAGCAAGCAGATTATCGATGAAAAACTTACCTAATCAGATGAATAATCGTGAAAAGTTAAGTGGTGAGCCTTGGGAGCAGAATGGTGAAGCTTTAGGGGTATTCCTATAAATAATGACATTTAATTAGCAAAACAGAGAATAAATTCTTTCCATTGATTAGAAATCTAGGCAAGGTATAGGGGGGACGATATGAAGAAGTGTCTCATATATAGCATAACACCTAACCCAATGAAAATTAATTACACAACTACGCAAGATGGATTTCCCCCCATCTTCCCAGACAGAAGGATTGTTTACGAGCTAGCACAAGATCTACTCGAACCGATACAATTCAATATCCAATAATAGACTTTTCCAATAACCATTTGATCGCTCAACACGATCATCTGTACTACTTGTAAGTCTTTCTCTGTCAACCCCTGAGAAAGAGTTTATAAACAGGTGATCTGAGCAAAAACAATTTGTAAGATGATTACAATTTACCCCAAGATTAAACTAGGCTTAAATGCCGGCTTAAAATTCTTTTTAGCCTTGACCTTATTGGTTGCATCCATCTCTGTGAGTAACGCCCAGATAAAGATGGGTGACAACCCTAATACAATTGACCCGAGTTCACTTCTTGAACTAGAAAGTACGACTAAAGGTTTCTTGTGGCCAAGAATGAATATAAGTCAAAGAGATAATATTTCTATGCCACCAACAGGCTTGACAATATTTAACACAGAGACAATCTGTGTTGAGGTGAATGTAGGTACGCCTCTTTCACCCAATTGGTTATGCTTAAAAGGAGATAGTGATGATCAAGATGTTACACAGTTCGGGTTGGACGGTAACATCTTGACTATTTCCATTGAAGGTGGCAATACCATGACAGCTGATCTTACAGATATTATAGGTGTTGATTCAGATAATCAAACTATAACAGATTTAACACTTAATGGAACAGAGCTTTCAATGACAATTGAAGGAGGAAACACACAAGTCGTTGATCTGGCGGCCTTAAATACCGATGATCAGATTATAACAAATTTTGATTTAACTGGATCAATACTTACGATTGAAATAGAAAATGGAAATTCAAGTACAGTAGATCTTAGTAACTATCCTGGTCTTCAAGGCCAAGATGGTATGGATGGAGTAAGTGTAGATAGTGCAAGTCATAATAATGACGGATCTGTAACTTTCTATTTTTCTGATAATACAGTTTTTAAAACAAGAGATTTAACTGGCCCACAAGGACAAGCAGGTGCCAATGGAATAGATGGAATCGATGGAGCAGATGGAATCGATGGAGCAGATGGAGTAGATGGTGTTGATGGATTAGATGGCCAAGATGGAGTAGATGGATCAGATGGCCAAGATGGTGTTGATGGTCAAGATGGATTAGATGGAGCAGATGGAACCGACGGAGTAGACGGTATAAGTATCACAGGAGCGACGCATAACGCAGATGGAACATTGACATTGCTATTTTCAGATGGTTCAGATTATACGACAAATGATTTAACAGGCCCTGCAGGGACTAATGGAGTAGATGGTCAAGATGGAGTAGATGGTAGAGGTATTTCTAATACCACTTTTAATGCCGATGGCACATTAACTCTTTTTTTTACAGATGGTACTGATTACACGACTGGAGATTTGACTGGTCCTCAAGGAGCTACTGGTGCTGATGGCGCGGATGGAGCAGACGGAGCAGATGGAGTAGACGGAGCAGATGGAGCAGACGGAGCAGACGGAAGAAGTGTGACAAATACTGAACACAATGCTGATGGCACTTTGACTTTATCATTCTCAGATGGGTCGACATATACGACAAATGATTTGACGGGTGCGGCAGGAGCTGACGGTGCTGATGGTGCTGATGGCATTAGTGTTACTAATACGGTACATAATGCAGATGGAACCCTAACTTTAACTTTCTCGGATGGAACTGATTATACGACAGGAGATCTTACAGGCCCTCAAGGTCCGCAAGGAGATCCTGCGTCAGATGATCAACAATTAACTATATCAAATGACACTCTTTATTTGGATAATGGAGGGCAAGTTTATTTGGGAGATTACTTAGATAACACAGATGATCAGGTCATAAGTTTTAGCAATGATACATTGTATTTAGAAGATGGCGGATTTGTTTACTTGAGAGGATATCTGGACAACACGGATGATCAAGCTATCTCTATTTCAAATGATACTTTGTACTTAGAAGATGGTGGCCAGATTTATTTAGGAGACTATTTAGACAACACTGATGATCAGCAGATCACACAATTTGATTTTAACCCTGCTACTAATGAAGTTTATATCGCTTTAGAAGATGGCGGTGTTGATACACTCGATCTTACTGCCTTGAATAATGCAGGATCAGATGATCAGCAAATTACAGAATTTGAATTTAATCAATCAACTAATGAAGTATATATCGCTTTAGAGAATGGTGGTGTTGATACAATCAATCTTTCTACACTTAATAACACAGGTACTGATGATCAGGTTCTGTCTTTTAGTAATGATACATTGTACTTAGAAGATGGTGGCTTTGTATACTTGAGAGGTTACCTTGATAACACAGATGATCAAGTTTTATTTTGGTCAAATGATACCTTGTATTTAGAAGATGGCGGACAGATCTATTTAGGAGATTATCTGGATAATACTGATGATCAGCAGATTACTCAGTTTGATTTTAATTCTGCGACTAATGCAGTGTATATTGCTTTAGAAGATGGCGGTGTTGATACACTCGATCTTACTGCCTTGAATAACGCAGGATCAGATGATCAGCAAATTACAGAATTTGAATTTAATCAATCAACTAATGAAGTATATATAGCACTTGAGGATGGCGGAGTCGATACGATCGATCTTTCTGCTCTTAATAATACAGGTACGGATGATCAGCTTCTGTCTTTTAGCAATGATACATTGTATTTGGAAGATGGCGGCTTTGTATACTTGAGAGGTTATCTTGATAACACAGATGATCAAGTTTTATTTTGGTCAAATGATACCTTGTATTTAGAAGATGGCGGACAGATCTATTTAGGAGACTACTTAGATAATACTGATGATCAGCAGATTACTCAGTTTGATTTTAATTCTGCGACTAATGAAGTATACCTATCCCTTGAAGATGGGGGGGTAGATACAATAGACATATCGAGTTTATCAAGTACAGATGATCAACAGATTACATTTAGTAACGATACCTTGTATTTAGAAGATGGCGGACAGATTTATTTAGGAGACTATTTAGATAATACTGATGATCAGCAGATCACACAATTTGATTTTAACCCTGCTACAAATGAAGTTTATATTGCTTTGGAAGATGGAGGGATGGATACGTTAAATCTTGATGCGTTAGAGACAACAACAACAGTACAGGACACAATTACTGGCGGAAATAGAATCGCGAGTTATACAAACGAAGACGGTACTACGACAGACATAAAAGAAACAATCACAAGCGTAGATACAGTAGGTCAGACTTTAGTTTATACAGATGAAGCTGGTAATACTTTTGTAGCAGATCTTGCAGGCTTAGAAACGTTGACTGCTTTGGATACAGTAGGCCAGACGATCACGTATCAGGATGAAGATGGAAATACCTTTATAGCTGATATCAGAGACTTAGAGACATTAACGGCAGTTGATACAGTAGGTCAAACGATTACATATAGAGATGAGGATGGTGTTACGTTTGTTGCAGACATATCAGAATTAGAAACAACGACAACAGTTCAAGACACAATAACTGGCGGAAATAGAATCGCGAGTTATACAAACGAAGACGCTACTACGACAGACATAAAAGAAACAATCACAAGCATAGATACAGTAGGTCAGACTTTAGTTTATACAGATGAAGCTGGTAATACTTTTATAGCAGATCTTGCGGGCTTAGAAACGTTAACTGCATTGGACACAGTAGGTCAGACGATCACCTATAGAGATGAAGATGGAGTAATCTTCACAGCAGATATCACTGATTTAGAAACATTGACAGCAGTTGATACAGTAGGTCAGACGATTACGTATAGAGATGAGGACGGTGTAACGTTTATAGCGAATATTGCAGAATTAGAAACTACAACGACAGTAACAGATGTAGTATCAGGAAACAGAATCGCTACTTATACCAATGAAGATGGCGTTGCAGTAGAGATAGATGAGACGATCACAAGTTTAGAT
>CALDEM010000056.1 GCA_937942435.1 uncultured Saprospiraceae bacterium | reverse complement strand
AGAAGAAGAAGGCCAAGAGGCCTTGATTCGTGATATCATATTTTCATTCAAAGTTTCGGCTAAAAGTTCAATATTCCAATAGTAAATGAAGAAATCTTATATTTGTCTTCAATCATTTAGATTCTATGCGACTAACTTCTATTGTGATATTAATTTTGCTCTTACCGTTCTTTTTACTGAGTCAAGAAATAAAGGAAACAGAAATAAATAATGATGGAATAGTCTTTCCTAGAATGGATCAAACTGCTATTGATGCACTAATTCCTCAGGAAGGACAATGTGTTTTCAACATAATAGATGAATGTTTACAGTGCTTTAATGGGAGTTCGTGGTATTCTACATGTCATGATACAATTTGGACGTTAAGGCCAGAAGGCATTGCATACGTAAATAGATTAAGTAGTCCTAATCTCGCAAATATGCTCCCAACAATTGATAGGGATTTAGTGGTAGCTAGTGATGATGATGTCTCCACTGGAATTAGACTATATGACTTTGGAAGTGGTGGCGAGAGCTACTCTATTGTTTCTACTAATAATTCTTCATCCCTCGGAGGAGGAAAGTTCATTTTATACAATGACACTGGAGTAGGCCCAGCTTCAAATAAGGACAGAGTAACAGTAAATAACATTGGTAATGTTGGGATTGCAACAGTATCTCCAAAATCCAGATTGGAGGTAACTGATGGAGACATTTATATTAGTGATATTTCTAAGGGCGTAATAATGAAATCTCCTAATGGTAATTGCTGGAGGTACACACCTAATGATGCAGGGACATTAACCTCAGTTCAGATTACTTGTCCAAACTAAATAAGAATAACTTCTAACGTGTACGAAAAATATCTGTTTTCTGACCCATGCCTACATGCAAGAGAGGATCGTCATATCTCTACCCCACCCAATTCATAAATAGTCCCCTGTATCGCCCCGTAAAAAGCCTTCCCCTTTTTATCTCTCAATTCATACTTAATCTCAATCACCCAAGTAGGCTCTAGATCAGGAATGGTAAGAACCACCTTTCCATTTTCTAATCGCACATCGGAGACACTAAGCTCTTTTTCATCGTACCTTTTGGAACCATAGCTTTTGGTGCGTTTAAGTTGCCAAGTATTGACGGTATATCTATCTGGTTGCTCTGCTGTTGTCTTGTCTAAGGCATTAGCAAAAGTCAGTTCTATTCCGTTCTTCTTCGTTTGTAACTTGATAGGGAGGTTAAGATCTTGTCCAGTATATCGGATGCGATACAACCCTCCTGCTTGTAACACTTGGCTGGTCGCCCAAGCAGTCATCGCACAAGCATACATTTGACCATCCTTAGGATGAAAGCGTCCTCTTACCAGACCTGACGGAAACTGAGGTAATGGCAACTGCACCATGCCGCCTTGCTTGACGTCATTTACTTCTTCATCCAAGACTAAGAACACCTTACCATAGCCATATGAGATATTGAGGAGCTGATCATTCAGTGGGCCCCACTTGTCGCTGTCTGCCCATAGCAGCTCTGATGGAGAACGATCATATCGCATATCGATCCAACACAAAGGATGTAACATGGCTTCATCTGATGAATCATCAGGAGCTCCATAACCATACATGTTTCCATAGAATCCTCCTTGGATTACGTGGTTGATTCTATTCATGGGATTCCAATGCCCTTCTTGGTCAGTTACATAGAACGAGCCATCTGGGTTAAGACAAACGCCGTTAGCTGCTCTGAATCCCTTTGCAATGATCTCGGAACTCTTACCATCTGGACTTACCTTAATCAAGGTGCCATGTTGCGGGATCAAGGCTGTCCTTGCATGCCGAGCACTCTTAGCGTAGTAGAAGTTACCCACGTCATCTATTTGCAAGCCCATGGCAAATTCATGAAAGTGATCAGTCACCTGATGATCGGTGTTAAACGCTTCATAGAAGTCCGTCTCACGGTCACCATTGAGATCTCTAAGGACGACCAACTGATCTCTACAGGTCACAAAGATCTGATCTTCATGATAGACTATGCCCAATGGCTGAAAAAGTCCTGAAGCAATTCTTTGCCATTCTAATTGTCCATCGGGGCTGGTGATATTACCAATGATCCAGACATCTCCATCAATAGTACAAACAATAGCCTCATCTGTGTCTGGTATAAAATCAATACCTGTCGGCCTTACTCTTGCTTTCCAAGGATTGGTTAATGGTAGTGATAGTACATCCGCTGTATAGGCCTCTTCTTCAAGTCCTTTAATGACTTGGGTTGTGACTTTTTCTGGATATTGGGCAGGGCCGCCTTTTGTAAACTTAGAAAGATCGAGATCATCACTGGCTACATTTTCTAATGGCAATTTGACATCTCGCGAGATCAATAATTTCAATTGCACATCTTGTCCTGATGGTACGTGCAGCTCATGGTATCCATTGGCTACTTCAAGAGAAGCATCAGAAGATGAGACCAGTTGAACCTTACTCTTACTTGGCGCAACTCTCATTTTTAGTGGTGAATCAGAGTTAGCCGCAGAAGCAGCAATATTCATAGTTCTTGAGAAGACCATGCCTGCTTCCGACTCTATAGCACCGAAGGATTCTAAGACAGTAGCGCTGCCTATCGTATATGACACAATCACTTTGTCTTCATATCGATACAGCCCCTTGTACTTTGCCCAGTCATAGGGCAAGGGTCCAAACTTACGTTGATCAACCGCTTGAAATCGCGGATCATGATAATTTCCAGTTTTGGGATTTGCCCATCCTGGGCCGACTTCATTTTCAAAGTGTAGATCGCCGACTGTACGTGGATAGATGTTATGTCGTTCATTCATCAAGATCGCTTGATAATCTATGAAGCCATCTCCTGTCCAAGCACCAGCCACCCGCATCAAGTCCGTATCAAACATCATGAATGCCTGGCCTGCTGCCACGCCACCATCTCCTTGATCCACTCTTACTGCTATGCCTTTGTAAGCAAAGTTTTGATTGATTAAATTCTCATTAGCCAAGGGGGAAGGGCCGCCTGATATTTCCCGAGGAGGGGTAGTAGAATCAGCCAGTTCATAAGTGTTAATTAGAAAGTTACCATAGTCCATCTCCGTCCACGGTTTGTAAGCTGTCGCTTCTGGACCTTCGATCGTACCAGTTGGTAACGTTGCGAGATAATTAGAATCTACTTTAAAGTACTCTACCCCATCATGATCTTTTATAAAGTACTCTCTTATAAAATGAATCACATCATACTTCTGTCTTGGGACCAGTTGCAACTGAGGTGTCATCAGTCCGTACCCACGCGTCAACGTCTCATACATAGCATGGGGATCGCTACCATTTTTTAAAGTCGCAGACCAAAACTTAGTAGAAGTAGGGATACTACCCTCTTGTCCCGGATCACCATGACAGGTGTAACAAGTGTTTTTATAAATGTCTCTGCCTCGATTGTAAGCTTTGTCATCAAGAGAACGAATCAAGCTCGCATGATCGATATTTTTCTCATACTCTGCCAAGGCATCTTCTGGCAACAAAAATCCCGATGGCACATCTGCTTCAACCACTTGAGTTTCTTTTGTACAAGAGAAGCTGGTAAAGCAAAGAAGTAGAAAAGAGAAAAAGTAATGATTCATATCGTCTGTAGCTTATCTCAATTTACTTAGATTTAAGTGAGCAGATGACTTTTAGAATGAGATTATTTATTACGATCATAATTGTGGCTTTGCTTGCCAGTTGTAACAAGTCCGATGCGACGTACGATACCAAGGCCGATATAAAAGCTAAGGAGCAGCCCAACTTTCTCTTTATACTGGTAGATGATCTGGGTGCTCATGATCTAAGTTGCACGGGCAGCACCTACTATGAGACGCCTCATATCGATCGCATCGCCAACGAAGGCATGGTCTTTACTCAAGGGTATGCGGCTAGCCGCGTCTGTAGTCCATCTCGCGCTAGTATCATGACGGGACAATTTACCGCTCGTCATGGCATCACTGATTGGATCGGAGCGGCAAGCGATACTGCTTGGAGACGAGCTAATCGACATAATCTCCTCTTACCAGCTCATTATAATCGCGCTCTTGACCATGATGATATCACCATAGCGGAAGCACTAAAGGAGGGCGGCTACAACACCTTCTACGCTGGTAAATGGCACTTGGGCAAAGAGGGTTCTTACCCTGAGGATCATGGCTTTGACATCAATAAAGGTGGCTGGGATCGAGGGAGTCCGATTGGTGGATATTTTGCGCCATGGACTAATCCACGATTAGACAATCATGAGGATGGAGAAAACCTATCCATGAGATTAGCTAATGAGACGGCGCAGTTTATCCAAAACAATGATAAGCAGCCTTTCTTCGCTATGCTTTCTTTTTATGCCGTCCATGGGCCTATCCAGACCACTCAAGGTAAATGGTCTAAATACAGAGACAAGGCGACCGCAAGCGGTGTTGCAGCTTCGGGATTTGAAATGGAAAGAGTCTTACCCATCAGAAGGACTCAAGACAATCCAGTCTATGCTGGACTGGTCGAACAAATGGATGATGCCGTTGGCGTCGTATTAGATCAATTAGAGTCATCCGGACTTACCGATAACACCATCGTCATCTTTACTTCTGACAATGGTGGCGTTGCGTCGGGTGATGCTTTTTCAACTTCTAATCTTCCGCTGCGCGGCGGCAAAGGATACCAATGGGAAGGAGGTATCCGCGAACCATACTTCATAAAAGTGCCTTGGTTAGAACATGCTGGTGTGAAAAATGAAACACCAGTCATAGGTACTGACTTCTATCCTACCATTCTGAGTTTTGCAGGCTTGAACGATCAACCACAGCAGCACATCGATGGCGTAAATCTTAAGCCACTACTCGAGGGATATGATATCGAAAGCAGACCACTCTACTGGCACTATCCACACTATGGGAACCAAGGCGGCAACCCTTCTTCGGTTATCAGAGTTGGTGACTGGAAGCTGATCCACTATTATGAATATGATGCATTAGAACTTTATAATCTCATCGACGATCCTGCAGAAGCCAAAGATCTAAGCAGTGTTGAACCAGAAAAAACAAGATTGCTCTATTCTAAACTTACAACCTGGTTAAAAGAGATGAATGCTAATATGCCAAGAAAGGATGAACTATACGATGCAAAGAAAGCTGCAGAAAGAAAAGATTACATCGTCAACAACAGGCTTCCGAGATTAGAAAGACAAAGGATGGACTTCTTAAGCGAAGACTTTGATCCAGACAATGATTGGTGGGGAAGCATGGTAACTAAAGACTGAGTTTTATAAAAACTATAGAATATGCTAAAGACCCTACTCATCATCAGCAACGCCTTGATCTTTCTCGGCCTTAGTGGTATACACGTTTATTGGGCACTGGGTGGCACTTGGGGCGCAAAGCAAGCCGTACCAGACCAGTGGCAAGCATCCTATTTTGACAAAGAAAACAATAGTAACATCATGATAGCCACAGCTGTGGTCGCATTGGCTCTGTTGGTTTGTTGTTTATTGATCTTATCACATAGTCGTTGGATCTCTATCGGGATTTCTGACTATTGGGCCCGCATGTTAACCATAGCCATGGGTGCCGCGTTTGGACTAAGAGCGATTGGCGATTTTAACATTGTGGGATTTTTCAAAAAGAAGAGAGATGATAACTTCTCTAAGAGTGATACGAAGTTGTTCTCACCGTTGTGTTTGTATATCAGTGTGACTACATTTCTTATCCTTTACTTATAGCGCGTTATACGCTAAACTGTGTTAGGTGATGATCAAGAACATTATATGCTTACAACTTTTAATTGTAGGTAATTGTGACATTCTGCACATCAACAGCTCCGGTAAAAGTGGAGTTAATTGATTCTCTTTGTATTCCTAACTCCCAAAACTCCTTTTCTAACCGTGAAGCAGGAATCGTTACCACTACTTTTTGCTGGACTTTACTTGTGATATTTACCAGAGTGGACCCAATACCTACTTCATCTATTATCGTATCTCCTATATTACGATCCCTAGGCCTTACTGAAAACTGCACAGTTCCAGATGAGGCCGGCATAAAATCTGTTGAAAAAAAATAAATTTCAATATTAACATCCGATATTTGATCCCAGTCTAATGGCCTTTTTATAGTAATATAACCTACTTCTTGAAAATCATGACGCCAAGTCAAAGCACGAAAACTAGGCGTAATGACCGAAAGAGAAGCACTTTCTACTATACTTCCCGCAGTAAATGTAATTTGCTTACTCGCACTCCCTGCACCTGTAGTCAATACTCCACTTGGGTCTACAAAGACAGGTCTGGTCCCCACACCTTGTAGATCTGAAACCAATATATTTCCTTCAACTTCTAATTGTTCTTGGCCATAACAAATACTGATGTGAAGACAAGTTAAAAGCAGGATAGAAATTAAGTTATACCTTTTCATATAAGTGTGTTTCAGTTTTAATCATGCACAATAACGACACCTCATAAAGTGATCCACTAAACAAAGCGTTGACCAATGTGATTCTTATCATTCATACAATATTCTAATAGTATAAGTACAGCTCGTTAAAACGAAAGCTCTAATCATACTACGAATTCTTGAATGTATAAACCTTCAATAACTTAAATGATAATTGAAGTAGGATTATCGAAAAAACAGTTAGTTTTCACTAATACATTATTAGTAGAACACAGACTTTCAATAGAGAACAGGAGTCCGAAATAATGAATATCTCATTCTTTGTTTCATCTAATAAGCGATGGACACCACATAGTATTATTTTTTCAAAAAGAAGCGAGATGATAACTTTTCAAAGAGTGATACTATATTTTCCTCACTGCTGTGTTTGTAGATCAGCGTGACTACTGTTTTGAGTCTTGTATTTATAAACTGCATATACACCAAACATATATCACCAACCCTAGACACCAAACTGCGTCAAGTGATGATCAAGGTGTTTGCTGAACATAACATTCCATTCTTGTGACGTCAAAGAGCCAAAAGAGTTAGATTCTTTGCCTTCAAAATGATCGGCCCCCAGTTCTTGTGTCTTATGCAAATAGTCGATCATTCTCTCCTTCTCCTTTGCAAAGTCACGCTTATCTGAAACTATAAACTGAGGTGCCGTCCTGCCGTTCTTTGGATATGGTTTTGGTCCTACAACCGCGTTCTTTGCCAATAGCTTTATAAAGAACTTCTTTAATCCTGTTGGTTTGGGATGGACGTTGTCATAGACCATCTCGTATGCAACATTGCAATGAGCTAGCATCTGATCTACAGACATCCTACCCCATTGGCCTTGGGTATCTGATGTTAGGGCGTTGATCCGCTCTATCGTATTATCGACATCTCGCTTGTCAAATAAGTTTTTCATTTTCTGTTTTGGTTTGATTATTCAAATCGTGATTTTTCATACTGGTCTTAATTGATGTATGAGAGCCATGCTGACCCAATAGATGTCCTTGTTGCTCGTATAAAATAAAAATCGCCCATCATGACTTACAAATGGGCACAACTCGTGATACTTCGTATTGATCTGATCACCAACACTTTGCGCAGGAGTCCAATTTCCTTGTTCATCTTTATAACTTATATAGAGATCGCCGATACCTGAGCCTCCCTTTCTGATCGAGCAGAAGATAACATATGATTCATCAGGTGCTACAAATACATCGGCTTCATATCTATCGCTGTTGACTCCCTTACCCAATATCACTGGGACATCAAAACCATCTTCTATCTCAGCAGATCTATATATGTCAAAGTTACGTCTTCGCTCGTCAACTGCTGCCTTGCTGGATGCAAAGTACATGTCACCATCTTGGGTAAACGAGATATAATATTCATCACTATTGGTATTGATATTGGTACCAGCATTGAGGGGTTCAGACCAACCTTGATCTGTGCGTTGTACATACCAAATGTCATAGTCTGCTATTGTATCAAACTCATCCACAGGTCGAGGACTTATAAAGTATAGCCGCTCCTCATCAGGAGAAAGGAATGGGTCATTGTAACCATACTTACTATCAGATATAATCGCCTTAGGGTCGGTCCATGTATCATCAACTTTATCCATCACAAAAATCTCAGCTCCTTCTTCACCTTCTACGGCAAAGAAAAATTCATTGCCATCCTTAGAAAACACTGAACCAAACTCATATCTGTCTTCTAAAGAGATAATCCCAGGAGCAAATACTTGAGGTATCATCCCAGGTTCTTGCTGGCCTAGGTAGTCGATCTTCTCAACAGTCGACTGGCAAGAGATCAATAATAAAAGACTGAATGACAAAATGGTAATTACAAATATCCTTAAGTCTTTTAATTTAATCAATATTACACTTTTAGAACTACCAAAAATATTCTTGCATTAATCCTCTATAAGTCTTCTCTCAGTTAACCAAGATTTACAATCATCTAACCATCTCTTAACGGCTCCTTCTTTATTTTCTGCCATGCCAAATCCATGTCCTCCACTCTCATAAATCAAAAGAGAAGCTGGTACATCATGCTTTACTAAATTTTGATAATATCTGAGACTATTTTCAACAGGCACTGCTTTATCATCTGTAGCGTGTACCAGAAGTGTAGGTGGCGTATCATCTGTGATGTGCAGCTCATTAGAAAACTGTAGCACTGATGGAGTCAAAGGATCTTTGCCTATAAGATTAGTTCTTGATCCCATATGTGTAAATGAAGTATCCATAGAAATAACTGGATATACCAAAATTGAAAAATCAGGTCGGCAAGAAAAAGAAGTTAGAGATCCTACATCTGTATCATACCCATTGTCATAATGCGTTGACAATGTAGATGCCAGATGTCCTCCTGCCGAGAATCCCATCACACCGATTTTGTCTGCATCTATATCCCAGTCTTTTGCATGCTTTCTAATCATACGCATCGCTCGCTGTGCATCTGCTAGCGCTACTTTGTCTCTGCACTCGGCGCTTTCCCAGTGAGGCAATCTACTTTTTAAAACTATAGCTGTGATGCCTATCTCATTAAACCACTTTGCAAACTGAGTTCCCTCCCAGTCATATGCAAGTATCGTATATCCTCCACCCGGGCAGATCAGAACGGCAGTGCCAGTAGGATGATTGGCTTTATAGACGGCTATATCTGGCGCATGCACTTTGCTGATCACAGCACCGATATCTTTATTTTCTATCTGGATCTCATGATCATTGGCACAAGGAACACCTTGAGTCCAAAGTGGCAAGACTACATCTTGGCCATATGTAAAAGGTAAAACCAAATAGAATAATAAAATACTAATTATAATTTTCACAAATACTCAGCTTATCTATAATTATAAATTCTAAATATCTCTCCTTTCTTAAAGTGCTCTCTTCCTTGGGGCAATCTTATAAATGCATCTCCATTTAATAGATTAGCAAGGTCACCGGAGCCATTGCCTCTGGCTGGCTGGGCATACACTTTGGCATCTGCACCAATCGAGACTTTTACTTCAAGAAAGTAAGTAAGATCTGGTTTGAAAGTAACATCTTCATTGAGGATAGCTGTGGGATTTTCATGTGGCGTAAGACCGCTACTCCTACGTAACCAATCCATCCCATATGTCATCAAGCACATAAATGAAGAAACAGGGTTACCCGGCAATGCGAAAACCGTAGCACCATCAGGATGCACACCAAACCATAACGGCTTACCAGGCCGCTGCGCTACCTTGTGAAATAACTTTTGAACTCCACAAGTCGCTAGCGCTCCAGGTAGATAATCAAACTTACCTTTAGATACGCCACCACTCATGATGATGAGATCATAATCTTTTAGAAAGCCACGCAATTTTTCAATTGTCTCTGCTTGATCATCTTTGATATGCGCTGTATCACATGATATACCCAGATGACTCAGCGTCGCTTGTATGCGATAAACATTGCCTCTTCGGATCTGATGCGCCTTAGGTTGTTGGTCTATCTCCACAAGCTCATTGCCCGTAGAGATGACGATCGTCTTAGGCAAGCACGACACTTGGATCACACTCTTCCCTATCGAAGCACCAACACCGATCTCACTTGCAGACAGCCGCGTCCCAGACGGTACAAGCAGGTCACCTTGCTTGCGGTCTTCTCCTTGCCAGTGGATATTTTGATATTTGGCGTAAGCCTCGTTGATCTTAGCTCGACCGTCAGTGATCTCTATGTCCTCATAGCGGATGACAGTATCAGTACCATCAGGCAACATCGCACCAGTCATGACCTCCAAGCAACGACTGGGATCATCCAATCGAGCTTTAGGATCTCCAGCTGCTACAACACCAGCTACAGGCACATCTGCTAAGTCCTTAGACCCATCATACTGCAACGCGATGCCATCCATAGTCACCCTGTCATAAGGTGGCAGATCGCGATCACAATACCAATCTTCCATCAATACTCGACCGATGCTATCACTGAGATTGATGGATTCTGAACCATATCCCTTGACTGTTAACATCACAATCTTAGTCGCCTCGTCTACACTTATCATAGGTCTAAAATACTTGTCTTTATGATAACATCCTCTATCAAGTAGAAGATAGAAAGAAAATATATCTTGTATCTCAATATGGCGACAGACCATATCTAACTGATGGAAGATGAAGGAAATCGAGAAGATCATCAAAGCATACAATGCCACCAAATGGGATGAAGAGCGAGCTGCTCTTGGCACTGTTGTAAAGGTAGAAGAGTCGGCATATCGTCGGATCGGCGCTCGCATGTATGTATCCAGCAAGGGTGATTGGACGGGTGGCATCAGCGGCGGTTGCCTCGAAGGTGACGCACTCAAGAGAGCGCAGATCGCCATCAACAAAAATCAAAGCTCCATCGTCGTCTATGACACCATGGATGACGATAGCCACCAGATCGGCGTTGGCCTCGGTTGCAATGGTCGCATAGAGGTCATGTTTACCCCGATAGACCCTGCAGATACTACCAACCCGATTGAGTTCTTAAAGACTGTCACTGATACACGAGAGACTGAGGCGCTGCTTCAGATATTGAACAATGATAGGGAACGAGCTGACTCCCTTATCGGGAAATTTTACCCTTATAGCAAGCTCAATGATCTGATCCAGACCACTGGCATCACGCAAGAAGATATCGACAACTCCATCAGCGAAGCCAAACGGAAAAGGAAGTCACGCGTCTTTAATCTTTCTAATCAGTCAGGAGAACAATTTGAAATATTAGTCGAACTCATCCGACCTAAAATAAAAGTCATCTGCATCGGCGATAACTACGATGTCAATGCATTTGTCAGTATCGTCCATGAAATGGGCTGGGAGATACATGTCTCAGGTAAACTTCGCAAGCTCAGCAAAGAGCTATTCAACATGACCACCTCTACTTGCGAATACTCCGATGCCCACAAGATCACCATCGACGACCACACAGCCGTTGTCCTCATGTCTCACGATTATAAAACTGATTATAATCTCTTGCAACACTTCATCGATCACGACGTGCCCTATATAGGCCTCCTAGGACCTAAGAAGCGCATGATCAAGATGCAAAACGAACTGGCAGACGAAGGCAAGAACATAGACTTAGAAAGTATGCCCAACTTATTCGCTCCGGTAGGTCTTGACATAGGAGCAGAAAGCCCAGAAGAGATCTCCTTATCTATTGCTTCTGAGATCATCACTACGCTAAGGCGTAGGGAAGGGACTTCGTTAAGGAAGAGGTTGGGACCTATACATGAGAGGGATTGAGTGGAAAGTGATTTTAAGCGGCACTCCTTTCACCTTTTAACTCATACTCTCGACTAAACGCAATAGGCTGCATTTTAAAACGATCACTTAGTTTAGTAATCATCTTTTTACTTATGTTTCGTTTATAGTTTAGTATTTCTGTTATGAGCTGCCTGGACACACCGAGCTCGCGGGCGAGTTCCGCCTTTGTTAAGTTATTCTCTTCAAGCAGGTATCGAAGAAGTTCTACTGGCGTCATATCTTCTTTGATTCCGATAGCTTCTATGACTCGATTGTCGTAATCTTCGATTAATAGTTCTAAAAGATCTATCTCTTCTGAGTCCTTAGTTTTACTTTTCATTATAAGGTCCTCATAAAGATTGCAATACTCATTGTATTGCTCCAGACTGCGTACTCTTTTGAATTTCATATTATTAGTTGAACATATTAACTGTGCAAACATCTATTTTATCATATTCAACATGAGTTCCTACAAATTTTATAAACAATACGGTTGTGTTCGCTTTGAATAAATAACCGCATATCAATCTATACTTATTGTTCCCAATATTAAATACAATTCTACTTTGGCTTGACTTATTACATGTGATCAAATCACTGTTTGGAAATGATTTTACCAAATCCTGAGGATTTCTACTCGCTTGAGCAAACTTCAAACGACGTCTGAAATCTTCAAATGACTTCAACATTATTTTGTCCCTCTCACAACTCAATAACACATTAGACCATTTAATCAATCTGATTTTCACAACACAATTATACTACTTATTTATCCATATGTCAACAATTTGTGAACAGATGGGTTGAACTAATGAGCAACTGCACTATGACTGACTCAGAGGAAGATAAAGCCCAGAAGAGATCTCCTTATCTATTGCTTCTGAGATCATCACTACGCTAAGGCGAAGGGAAGGGTCTTCGTTAAGGAAGAGATTGGGACCTATACATGAGAGGGATTGAGTGGGAAGTGATATTAAGCAGCACTTCTTTCACCTTTTAACTCATACTCTCGACTAAACGTGATAGGCTCTAATTGACTATATCTTCATAGAGTCTAAAGCATTCTTTTCTAATCTCATTCTCATAAACTCCGCTTTTCATTTGCAATATCTTGCCTGTACTTATATTAGGTGAAGGGTCACCATGTCTGCCAGTAAATTTTTGTATACCATAGTCTGAAGTCAATGGAGTTTGGAGGTTTAGAAAATCACTGATTTCATTAAGACATTTTTGTGAGTGACTAATGATATGTTCAGAATCAATAGTTAAGGAATGGGAAGCAGACAAGCTCGACTTTACTTGCGAGAGATAATTAAGTCTGTTCATATAGTATTCTTCAATTCGCTCGTGACTCCATTCTTCATAGAAAGTCTTTGTAAGTACTCTTATGCTTTCAAACGTTTCATTAGGCTCTCTTACTAAAATTAAAATCTTGGCATTTGATTTTATCAGGTCAAGATTAGGCGTTTTATTATTGTGATTGATTTGGTCTAAGAAAATAAAATTGAACGGTAGTATACCGTTATGATTAAGTCTGGTTTTTATTCTCATTTTTACCAAATCCAGCTTTGTCCTATACACTTTATTGCTTTCGCCTAAACCGAAAATATTTTTATCATTCATAAGAAGATGACACAGTAACGTTGATCTGCTGCGCATATGGCCTAATATGAATATTCGCTTTATTTTCAAAGCAATCAATTTATATAATCAATTAAAAAATCTAATTTGCTCATGGCATCTAAGGAAAAGTTGAGGCAGTCGGATAAAATCAGACATATGAAGTTCAAGGGTGAAGTCCGCCTTCGCTAAGTTATTCTTTTCAAGCAGGTATTGAAGAAGTTCTACTGGCGTCATAGCTTCTTTGATTCCGATAGCTTCTATGACTCGATTGTCGTAATCTTCGATTAATAGTTCTAAAAGATCTATCTCTTCTGAGTCCTTAGTTTTACTCTTCATTATAAGGTCCTCATAAAGATTGCAATACTCATTGTATTGCTCCAGACTGCGTACTCTTTTGAATTTCATATTATTAGTTGAACATATTAACTGTGCAAACATCTATTTTATCATATTCAACATGAGTCCCTACTATTTTATAAAAATCGGTCGTGTTCGTCTTGCAAAGATAAACACATATTAGTTTATATTTAGACGTTAGTTACACTGTCATTATATGCACTATTCACTATCATTTGCTCAACACTAACTTCAAGTAGTCCTCTCCGGTTTCAGTATCTGTTAATATTACTTTTTTGTCAACACCCCATTTTTTCAATAAAGATATAGATGCTACATTATCAGGACTAACACTCGCAATAATCCGCTTGCCCCAACTTTGTTGTTGCTGTTTAATCGAAGACAAAACGTCCGTCATGATTCCTTGTCTTCTTTTATCAGGATGGATCATGTACACTATCTCGAGTTCACCATCGAGCGTATGCTCTGTTTCTTTCAACTCTACATGACCACACAACTCATCTTCATCAAAAATCCCCCATATCCAAAACCATTTTTCATCTTTTCTCTCATATACCTGAAATATCTTATTGAACAAGCTCCGCTCTTCTACTTCGCTTCCAGTTCCATCCATAAATTGAACTGAGTCTTTATCTAAACTCATTTCTACAAATCTAGATTGGTCATTTAGATTGTAGGACTTAAGTGTGTATTGGTTTGTATATAATATGGGAGGGTGCATATTTATCGATTCATACTGACTCCACTAGTTCGACTGATATGGATGTGTTTTAATCTCATGTCAGTGATTGTGCTTTCTCCATCACTTTTCTTATTAATGATCGTAAAAAGTCTTTTGAAGAGGAATTTCTATTTTCTATTTCTGATTTCATTTGATGAAGCCATTCCAGAAGTTGGTTGACTTTCTTCACAATATATATTTGTTCCTTAATAGATGGCGAACAGAGAACTGACTATTTGGCAACTTTAGTGTTTATCACTCTTTGTGCTAAACCTTTAGACCTCTCTATTCACGAGGTCCTTTCCTTGTCTCTATCTGCACTAATCCTTATATCCTTGATCCTTTCTGAGCGCTCAAGATGATTATAGCTTTCCGAAGCACTTCCGAAAGAGGAATTCAAAAATAAAAGCAATCTTTCTTAAGGTAAGTACTTCTTTAAGCCAGAATTGAGGGTTTACCGCATCATGTAATTAGGGATTTTCAAGCGCTTTTTAAATTATGATCCGCATATTCTTGTCATAGTTAAGGGTTTGGATGAGATTAGTGCGACAAGTCAACCATAAATAGCTCATGAAATCTGCACATAGATTACACTCAATAGCAGCCTCTGTTTTGATCTTCGTAATTATTACGATCTGCAGCCATGTTCCTCTATTAGCACAAACTTGGGTTGGCAGCGGTGACGGCGTGTCATGGGGCGATGCTGCTAATTGGTCAACTAATACTGTACCGACTTCCTCAGACAACGCTGTGATCAGCAATGCGAGCGTTTCTGTTTCAGACCAATACATCGTCCAAAGTGTAAGCTTGGAAGATGCCTCACTTACTATAGACTTACAATCTGGTTTAAGGTTAAAAGGAGCGACAACAACTGCTCTAAACTTAGCAGGGTCTTCGGCAATTAACATAGATGGTCTTTTACGCATTGATGACTTCCAATCAACGGGCATAAGAACATTGGGCAACTCCAGTGTTGATGTGAGAACAACTGGAATATTAAGAATAGACTCAGACGGGATCACTGGTGTAAAAATCGAATCGGGCACTTTTAATAACAGCGGAGATGTGAGCATTAAGAATGTCTACGTTGGCATGCACAGTGATGGATTGATTACAAATGGCGGAACCTTATTAATAGAAAATGTGCAAAGTTTCGGAATAGATCATAGCACTGGCGGTCTAAAGAATTGCTCTTTGGGACGTATAACAATTATCGGAGACGTTACTTCATCTGAAAGAGTCGTGGGTATCGATACGTATGGAGATCTAACCAACGAAGGCACCATAGAAGTGATCTCATGTTATGAGGCAGCTTTTAGAATTAATCAAGGCACTTTGATCAATAAGGATAGTCTAATCTTTAACGACTATAGCACAGGTATCTTTGGTGGCCTTTCATCAGGTCCGTCAGTTATCCAAAATGAATCCACCGGGCTGCTGTGGTTCGAGACTTCTAGCACAAATCATATCACAGTTTCGATAAGCACATATGGCACCTTTAATAATCATGGATTAATAAAAATGCTAGATAGAACGGATGAAGGCATACATATGAGTAGAGGCTTTATGGCTTCTTCTGAGACGGCAACAGCAACATTCAATAACTATGGCTTGATAGAATGCAGTGCTCAGGCAGCTGGTATATTTATCTACAATGAAGCCATATTTAACAATCACCTTACAGGCGAAATAACCATAAGCTCGATTGGCGATCCGGATATAGCCATATTCACAAATGCATCTTTTACAAATGATGGTCAGATACATATAGAATGGCCTGGTAGCTCCGAATCATGTATTGCTTCATCTTCCAGTGTTGGTCCTTCATACTTCACGAACCACGGACAAATTACAACGTTAGGTGGAAGTATTGGCATACAAATGAATGGTAGTTCTACAGGTGGCAGATCAGTTCTCGTAAACGGTGAAACAGGTATCCTTAACATTCGACTGGCGGGAAGAGGAATAAATCTTGGTGATACTTTAATTAACAAGAATATCATCGTTATCGATAACTGTACTAGTATCGGTATAGTTGTAGTTGGTAATCTGACAGAGAATTCTTTTTTAGAAAATAGGGACTCTATCTCCATTCTAAATACAAGAAGATCAATAATGATAGCAGGAGAATTTGAAAATAGTAAGCACCTCAACGTGCATAATGGTAGAGATGAAGGTTTAACGCTTGATTATAATGGCATATTTAAAAACACTTCATCGGCATTCTCATTTATAGAATCAGATATACCAATATATGTAGATTCAATAGGGTCGGTCTTGGAAGTTCAAGGCGAATTTGTCTTGGGCACTCCTGATTAGGAGCTGGAAGTCTTAGAGCTCAGCTATAAGGGCTAATACCATTTTCTACTATTGATAAAGCACAAGATGCTTTATGATTACAGTTCTGTCGTCGAATAAATAAGATAATGGCAGAGTCTATATCATTAAGTCCCCGCAGGAGAAAACAAAAAGTCAGTTGGATTATCTATTTCATACAAATACTGATGACCCTTAGTTTCTTTATTGCAAAAGGGCTCCAACAGTTTTAGCATATTGACAAACCCATCTAGAGTTAGTGCACAAACAAAGTTCTTATTGTCATCGCTGAGTATACCTTCATCTGTTTTAAACAATCCCAGAATCAAATTATACTCACTCTCTTCAACAAAATCAACTTTTGATAGATCCAACCTCTGCTTTCTATCCACTATTTTATCTCGGATGAGATCTCTAAACATAATTGCCTGACTCATATCAAAATTATAAAGTCTCAGAATATTTTCTCCGTAGGCATTATAGTGGTTTATGTAGTCTAATTTCATTTAGCTTTGGTATTTCGCGGATTGATGATATCCTAAGTCTTGTGGTGTCTATTTTAATTCGCTACGATTATCTAATGTCAGAATCTCTACATTCTTATTCTAAAACCTTTCATTCGAGTCATCCAGATGCCATATTCTATTTACCAATCCAAATTCTCTAAATATTTCCTTGGCTTGATCAATCGTCCATTTTTTCCATTCAGGACTTAGATGATTGTCATACCATCTTTTTGAAATATTCCAAATCTTATCAATTGGTTGAACGTCACCCTTTTGAACGTTGTGTTTTATTGTCCATTCTTCGACTTGGGTATTTAGAGCAAAAGATATATTGTTAACGATCCAAACGAAGATAATAGAAAATAACCACGAGCCTAAGAGGACACTATCTGATTTAATTAACTACTTTATGATAGGTTGAATTCTCTTCTAAGTATTTGTCACTCATAACTATCCGTTGGTAGATAAAAACGAGAGATTTCAATGGCAATGCTTATCTTTCAAAGCATTAATCAATACATACCTCTTTTCATGCGCACATGCCTAAGCTTCCTTTTCACCATCTCGTTCTTATCCCATGCTTGGACACAAACTGATCAAGCCTTCATAGATGAAATACAAGCTATAGAAAACAGCCTTTTAGAAACCATACAAGTCATAGGAGATACGGTCAGAACTCACAACATCTTGGAGAGAATGGATCACTATAATGTACCTGGCGTGAGTATAGCCATCGTGCAAAATGGTGAAATCAAATGGGCCAAAGGATACGGTGTAGCCAACACTAAGACAGGTGCGAAAGTAGATGAGAACACATTATTTCAAGCAGGCTCAATCAGTAAACCTATTGCTGCGCTCGCTGCCCTTAAACTCTATGAGAACGGAGATATTGGCTTAGATCAGAATGTCAACAGATATCTTAAAGGATGGCAAGTGCCTGATAATGAATTTACTGTAAAGGAAAAAGTAACCATACGAAGATTGCTCACCCATACTGCTGGAACAACCGTCCATGGTTTTCCTGGTTATGATCAAGATGATTCATTTCCAAGTGACATAGACGTCTTAAGCGGGAAGGGCAATACAGGAATTGTATCAGTTGATGTTGTGCCGGGATCCATGTGGAGGTATTCAGGCGGCGGATACACAGTCATGGAAAAAGCGGTCGAAGATGTGAGTGGCCAATCATTTGATTCATATTTATCAGAGCACATACTTCTTCCTATGGGCATGAGACAAAGCACATATGAACAACCCGTCTCCGAAAAATGGCAAAGCAATATCAGTGCGGCATATGATGGCGGCGGTAATATCACAGAAGGGCTCTGGCATAATTATCCAGAACAAGCTGCTGCGGGCTTATGGACGACACCAAGTGAACTGGCTCGATACTGTATCGAGATCCAAGAGATTATAAAAGGAAAAGTAAACGGTACACTAAGTAAAGAAACTGTAGAACTTATGTTAACCAAGCATAAGAGTGATTGGGGACTAGGTCCATCATTAAGAGGTGAAAGGGATTCATTGATATTTGGTCACGGTGGAAAGAATGAAGGCTTTACCAATAACATGACAGCATTTGCTCATCTTGGGCATGCAGCCATAATTATGACCAATGCCGATAACGGTGGTAGTCTAATTAAAGAAATAGAAAATGCAATCGCTAATCAATATAACTGGCCGATAGGTAGAAGAAAAATAATTGAGATTATCACCTTATCACAAGATCAACTAGGTTCCTATGCTGGCAAGTATGTAATGAAAGGACAGGGATTAGTCGTCACCTTTATATTAGAAGAAGGTATGCTCAAGGCAAATACACCCATTGGAACTCTTAATCTAAATCCATTAACCGAAACAAGATTCTTAGATTTCAACACCAATTTGAATATAGAATTTCAAGTATCAGATGGGACAGTAAATGGCTTTCAAGCGAGCAATGGTATGGAGTTTGAAAGAATGGTCGAATAACTTAGAATATTAATACGAGGTTGAAAATGCTTAAACAAGGACAGCGGTAGTTCAATTATTCCATCTTATTAATCCGATCAAATATCACAATACTCCCCGCTACTGCAACATTTAGTGATTCCTTGCCAGGCAAGACAACAAGTTCTTGACACTTGTTCTTTAACTCCTTGGTTAATCCATTGTCCTCAGAACCCAACAAATATATAGCTCGTTCTGGATGTACAAACTCCTTAATAGATGTTGACTTCTTATCCATCTCGATGCCTATGACCTTACAACTGTATGGCACAGTTTGGATAAAAGCATCAATTGATTCATATTGAAATAATGGAATCTTAGACCACACTTTTAAAACATCTGAAGTGTTCTTTTTGTACTTAGCGTCTATAATAAAAATGAAATTGGCTCCATAGATATAAGCAGTACGCCACAAAGAGCCGATGTTTTCTTCATTCTTTGGTCTAAAGACACCGATACCAAAATATCTTTCCTCTTTGGAGTCCCACTTTTTTCTCATGTTATATGCTCTAACAGACATAACGATTGATGACTCATTGTCGTATCCTGATTCCGCTACATATTATACACCCTTGACACTTCGTAGCTGTCTTCAAACCAATTCCAAAGGATAACTTGACCATCCTTCACTTTGACTCTTAAAGCATAAGTAAATTCTGCTGTTTGTTGTCCTGAATTAGTTAATTCGCCGATCATCTGGCCGAAGAAAGCAGCGGTATCATCTTTGGCAAACGCATCATTAGGTTCCCATTTTATCGTTTTAAACCCTGCTCCAAATTTTGGCATGAAGTCTTCTAATATTGCCTTCTTCCCCTTCCATGGTCCGATCCAAGGCACATTTGGGTCACCTGCATTTTGCCACACCATATCTTCGTGCATCAATCCCATCATAGTTTCCATCTCACCTTTTCCCATCGCATCCATAAATCTCATTGCAATATCTAGCGTTGCTTTTGATTGTGTATCCATATTATTTTCTCTTAAGTTTTGACCTATTTGCTTATTATCATTTGATGGCTGGGTCTTAGTAAAATCGCATCCTACTAATACCATCAAAAAACTAAGTATAAAAATAACAATTATATTTTTCATGACTTCAGTTGCTTCATTGCTGTTCCCCAATCTTCTAAGTGATAGACTTCTTGAACTTTTCCATTTATCACAGCATGTATGTCAATGGTCATAATTTCAAAGGACTTAGTACCATCTGTAGGCAATCCCATAAAATTCCCCTTTGGTGTACCTGTTGCCTTGCTCCTTACTACATACTTGTTGCCTTCGTTTACTATTTCTTGTGGCACCCATTGCAGGTCTGGAATCAATTGCCAAAAGAATCCAAGTTGTCCCGAGAGTTGATCCTTAGTCTTTGACTCTACAGATCCTTTAGAGACAAAGTTATCCGCCAATATGTCTGACAAGGCTGCCTCTGGGTTAGTCTCTTTGTTAACTGTTAGCGCCTTTTGATAAAAGGCCATCACTGCTTCTTTGTTAGTCATTGTTATATGATTTATTGTTACTTATGACACAAAGGTAGATTAGGAGGGCAGGTCCTATAAGATGAAAATCCACCTACTTAAGGTGAAAATGGGAAAGTCGTGTTCTGGATGAATATTATATCGACTGATATTTGGCCTTGAACTGTCGTGGAGAGACTCCTGTATACCTCCTAAAATATTTGAAAAAATTTGTCGGATCCTCAAATCCAACTTGATATCCAATTTCTGAAAGGGAGTCTGATGAATTAATAATTAATTGCTTGGTTCGCATAATCACTATTTCATTAATCAATGTCTTTGCAGATCGATCCAAGATGCTCTGGGTAACGTTGTTTAAGGTTTTTGCAGATACGGCCATCTGTTTAGCATAATAGGCAACCTTCTTATGTTTAAAGCATTCCTTTTCAATCAATGATTGCAGTTGTAAAAACATAGATATGTATTTCCTCTTATCGAACACTACATTACCTTTGGACTTGATGCGAAATAACTTGGTTATAATGACTTGTAGATAACTTCTGATGATACTCAGTGAATAGTCATCTTTATTACTAAGGTATTCTTGCTTAATTAAGTCGATTAACATTATGACAGCATCATAGTCTTTTTTGTTGAGTTGTATTTTTGGAGAAGCCAGCATTTCATTAAACAGCGAAAAGGTCTTAGACGCCTCAACATCACTTGAGTTATTCAGAATAAAATCCTCCGTAAAAACGAGCAAATGCCCTGTCGCTCTATTTTTATAAAACTTATGGATATTGTCTTTTCTGAGCGTAAAGAGTGTACCTTTTTTGATCCCGTAATCTTTGAAATTCAAGTTATAAAGTCCTGACTTACCAGTAAATAGAAGGACCACAAAAAAAGAAAGTTTGTGAAATTCAAATTGGCTGTGATCGGGAGGCGACATCTCTAATAGCTCCTCATAGTCGATACAGTCAAATTCAAAATGACCGACTCTAGTGTTGACGAAGGAAATCTCTTTGTATTTCTTGTTCATGACATCTACAAAGATAAGAACTACACTGCTATTATAGAGACAATGGAGTCCCATGTATTAATATCAATATAGCCTATCATGCTGCACAGGCAGTAAGCATGGCTTTTCCTTTGTACACCATTTGAGACTTATAAGTCGCTCCTTTACCCAAGACATAATCTCCATAATACTGAGTTCCTGACATATCCATGTTGTCCGCATAAATCAATGTTCCTGCATGAAAACAAGGCTCCAACATTTGAAATAAAGGCAAATACAAGTCCTTCCAGCCATCAAGGAAGAGAAAGTCTATTAGCTTAGAATAACCATTTAGGGTTTCCATTGCATCTCCAACTCTGAACTCCACCAAATCACTCAAGCCTGCTTTGCTAATATTATTCTCAGCACGAGCGGCTTTACTTTCTAATATTTCAGTTGTAATCACTTTTCCTCCTGTTTGCCTAACTCCATCTGCAAGATAAATCGTAGAGATGCCCAAAGAGGTGCCAAATTCTACAACATTTTTGCAGTTATTATCTATGATTAATTGTCGTAGAGCTACTCCTTGCTCTTCCGTAATAGGTAAATAGGCATTTTCAAAATCGGAAGGCTGTATCGGCCTAAAAATAGATTTCGCGATTCCTTTACCGATTCGTAGTAAATCATTTTTAGCATCATCATGTAAGTTCTGAAGGACACTTTCTGTTATACCGTTCTTATCTAAAGTCATATTGTAATTTTATGTTCAATTACAAAAATCTGTCAACCTCAAATTGCATACAGTGTCAAAAAGAGAGCTTTTAGGGTAAATCTTGGAAAGCTTAAGAATATAGATCCATTGCATAAAGTGTTCGTTACAATAATCTTTTTTTGTGAACCCGCAACTGCTTCTTGATCTTCCCTAAAAGATAAAACAGTTCTCTTTTAGTTCTGAATCAAAACACAACTTAATGATAATGGGTTTTTAGATCATCGTTGTATTCACATCACCTCCAACGAAATTGCCATAAGTCAAGATCTCTGAATCAATTAAAACTTATGATTAATCAACAAACTCCACCCTACTCCACTTATCCGGCAGATGCGTATCATAAACACCATGACTACTCAGTGCCATCGCGGGATGAGGCTGCACTTCTTGTCCACCAACCATCAACTTTTGAAAGCGGCCCAAGAACATATTCCAAACATCTCCTACAGTAGGTGGTATCGTCTTGCCATCTGCAAGCAACTCTAAACTACTCCAGGGTATTCCAATCTCCAGTGACCACCCTTTGTCAATATCTCTATTGTCATTAAGTGTTCCATCAATCTGAACAGCAGTCTCTAATCCAGGCAAATCATAATCTGTGAAGGCCCATCTTATCCCTCTTGGGTGAGTGCCTTTCCAAAAGGACGCTGCCTTTCTGTCATAGTCTCCTCCAAATGTATATGCACATGGTCCGTGAACATCGAACTGGGGCAGATCAAATCGCCCTCCTTTCTTATATGCATCTTTCCAGATAAAGAATACTTCATAGATCGTATTGGCAGCATTCACTTCAAGTTCATAATAACAGTCACCGCCATCAATAAACAATTCCAAATCATTCTCTTGGAAAATAATACTATCTCTTTCTGTCAAATAAGCTTCGACAAATGGCTCCTCTGCTTGAAAAGCAAAATACATATGAGTATCACTCCATAAGATGGCAGTCTGCGTATTATACATCCCTGCATCCCCAGTGACCATATCAACAAATCGCTGACTCCACTGGGCGTTATTCCATATGTCCTTATTGACATCTCCATCTATAACTATTGAGGAGTAAATCTTCTTGGCTTGATAATCTGAATGCGGATTCATAGCTTATTTTGAGTGACCCAGTTCAAAAAGTAACCACCAACGAAGGGTCAAATGGATACCTTCCAAAGTTCTTACCATAGATAGCCAATCCTCCTTCCCCTTCTACCTCAAGTCTGACGGTCATCTTGCCTGCATCTACTATCTCAATGAATGACTCCTTATTGAGCAGGACATTAACTGGATAGCCATAAGAACCAGCTTCTCTTAGTTTTCTATCTTTTAATTGAGAATGCCACGAAAGAACGCCTCTATGATCTGCCGGATCATCTGGCAAGTCCAGTTGTCTTTGTAATTTTCCATTGATAAAGACTTTAACCGATGTAGGATAAAGCGTATCATCAGTCATTGGATATGAGTTAGGATTACCACTGGGAGCGACTATAGACCCCCTCATAAAGTCAAGGTCCTTTTCATACTCTTTTTGATCTTTTACAAATAACTCTTTCGCAGAAGCTTCAACTATAAAGTAGGCAGCTTTGGCTTTTGACAAGTCAGTTCCAGCAGGGATCTCTATTTCATATTCGAAGTAGCCCGAACCTGCTCCATTGACTTTTTTGCCTTCCATAGCATCCCAAGTTTTTTTACTCCAGTTTGCAGATTTATATTCTTTAGCAGGCGCAGAGAAAGAGGCGGCACCAACATCAGCAGTTGAACCAGTGATGACAAGATGAACAATATTGCGATGGATGATATCACCAGCAGGTGTTTTTAGAATCAGCTTTACGTTTGCGACACCGTTCATATCAGGTACTGCAAGTTGTAAAGGACTCAGCTCAGCTTGCTTCCATGGCACATAATCTATCTGAATAGAATCTTTGATCACACTTTTCAAAGAGCGTCCATAGTTATCTATGACATCGACATCATAAGTTAGATTAAGCTTACTGGATAAAGCTTTGTCAGTCATCACAGACAGATAGAGAGGAATCTCCAATTGTGATCCTGCTGTTGCATCATAAGAGATATCCTGACCAGTAGAGATATAGATATCACTATGTAGATCATTGAGCGTCATGCCGGGGACTAACGCTCCAAGTCCCGTGTGCTTTTCACTTCTATCAAAACGCCAGTAACCATTCCATTCGTTGATGACATCATGATGCTCCGTATAAAGCCATCCTCCTATCTTCGGATACTTTCTAAACACGTTGATCATCCGATGATAGTCCCAAGACCAATCTACATCCCCAGCACTGCCATCATAGCCCCAGACATTACCACATTCAGAATTTATATTTGGCTCTAAGCCTTGCTTATAACCTTCTTCATAATGAAAAGTGCTGCCTTCAAAAGAGTTATCACTTATATTCTTTAGATGATCATCCCACTCATAACCAGGCAGATAGACATGCCATGAGTTAAGATCAGTAACCGTATGTCCTCGCCCGCAGCAGATAGAGTTATCTTCTACGATCCGTGTATCATCCAGAGACTTAGTCAAGTGATATAGTGACTCTACCCACTTTTGTGTCTCAGGCAAGTACTTTTTTCCTTCTTCCGTATCAGTGAATAATCCCCATGTTTCATTCATAATCACCCAAGAGAAAATGGAAGGATGATTATAATCTCTTTTGATCATCTCCTCGAGCGTATAAGTAGACTCGCGTCTCATCCGCTCTTCAGGCTCGCCCCAGCTATTGGGTAAATCTTCCATCACCAGGAGCCCTAACCTATCTGCCCAATAGAGCTTCCGTGGTACTTCTACCTTGATGTGCGTTCTGATACCATTGAGACCAATCGACTTACTTCTTAAGATCTCTTCTTTTATAAACTGATCAGAAGGAAAAGCATAATATCCATCTGGATGATAGGATTGATCCAAGGCTAACTGTAGATAGATTGGTTTGTTATTGAGCGCGATATATGGATGATCTGTACCGGGCAGATTCATCACACTCACCTTGCGCATACCGAAGTAACTTTTCAATTTGTCAGAACCCCTAGTGGCCTCTATTTCATAGAGAAAAGGCTCTTCCAGATTCCATAATTTGGGATTAGGAATCGTGACTGTTGCTTTAGCAACCCGTTGATCTTTCTTAAACTTAACAACACCTTCGATCGTCGCATCTCCTCCAGTTATACTTACAGCAACTTCCGTCTCTTGCTCAACTGGTTCTGGTAAAAACACTTTTACAATTGCTTGATCATTGTCTATATCTGGTGTTACTTGCAGATGATCTATATACGATTGTCCCCTTGCTTCAAAGTATATGGTCTGCCAGATCCCTCTAGCATTGCCATATCCTTGCTTACCATATAAAGTATGTGGCCGTCGCTTGTCATCCACTCGGATAACCAATGATTGGTCTCTGCCGTATTCTAAAAAATCAGAAAGATCAAATTCAAATGGAACATAACCTCCTTGATGCGAACCTACTAATCGACCATCTAACCAGACATGAGTCTCCCAGTCCGAAGCACCAATAATTAAAAATAATCGATCACCACTCCACTTATTAGGGACATTGATATTCTTCTTATACCATCCTATATCGGTATCATCCGAGACTTGTGACAATTTAGAACCCCAAGGAAAAGGAACCATTATACTTTGGGTGAACGGCTTATCTCCATTCTGCCATCCTTCTTTGACACCAATATCTAAAGAGTCAAAAGCAAATTCCCATGCTCCATTCAAGTTTTGCCATTGGCTCCGCATCTTGATGGGATTAGGATGCTCCGGTAACGGTACTTCTTGTGCAGACAAAAAGGTTATATCGAAAACCACAATTAGAATGACGTAAAAGAGTTTCATAGTTTCACTTTACGAAGTATCTTATATAAAAATGAGCTGAGTTTACTATTTCTTATTCTCTTCTTGTTCTCTCCACCTCTTGATCAATGGCGCTAGCATCACAGAATCAATCACTGCAAGTCTATCAGGCACGGCTTCAACGCCTGCCAGATGCAATTGCGCAGCATCATTCAACTCTTCTATTTTATCTGGATGCTTATCAGCTAGATTATATTTCTCGGAAGGATCAACAGCGAGATTATAAAGCAACGGTGGATCATGCGCTTGTGCTTGCTCTCCGATATAAGGGTTTAGTGTTTTATAATGAATCTTCCAATCTCCTTTTCTAATCGCAAATAACTCTGATCCCAAATAGTAAATTATTTCATCTCTTACAGATGCCTCCTTGTGCAGTAAGACTTCGGTCATATCCACACCATCCAGTGGTCTATCCATTGGTACATTTGCGCCAGCGAGTTTCAGAGAAGTAACATAAAGATCCATAGTTGTAGCCAACTCCGCAGAAGTCACACCTGCATCTATCTGTCCCGGCCACCAAAATATAGCTGGTTCTCTCATACCTCCCTCAAAGGTCGATCCCTTACCTTGGTGCAATAGTCCAGCAGACCCTCCTTCATCTCCTTCTGTAAGCCATGGACCATTATCACTTGTGAAGACAACCATGGTATTGTCATCCAGCTTGAGTTTTTTCAAAGTAGACAGTATCTGCCCAACACTCCAATCTATCTCTTCCACCACATCTCCATATAAGCCCCTCTCACTTTTTCCATCAAAGTCAGGATTGGCAAATAATGGTACATGAGGAAACGTATGAGGGAAGTAAAGAAAGAAAGGATCTTCTTTATTCTTTTCTATAAATTTGACCGCTCGATCTGTATAAGACTTCGTCAGATATCGTTGATCTGGCTCTTCGGCTATAACTTTGTTTTGCTCGATCAAGGGCAGCGCGGGATAGCTCTTGGCCACCTCCCAAGCCTCGTTAGGGCTCATGTCATTAGAATAAGGAATACCGTAGTACTCATCAAAACCATGTTGTAAAGGAAGATATTCTTCTAAGTGACCCAAGTGCCATTTTCCAAACATACCTGTTGCATAACCTTCTTCCTTAAGCGCTTCTGCAATTGTAATCTCTTCTTGAGGCAATCCACTTTTAGAAAATGGAAAAAGCACTCGCCAACGATTAGAAGCCATACCAAATCGGATCGGCAAACGCCCTGTCAACAGCGCAGCACGACTTGGAGTACAGACCGAGGCCCCAGAATAAAACTGAGTAAACTTCATACCTTCTGCAGCCATCTTATCCAATTCTGGAGTCTTAATGGTTGGATGTCCGTAGCATCCGAGATCTCCATAACCCAGATCATCCGTAAAGATGATTATAATATTGGGTGGTCGCTCATTGGTTTGCTCCATTTTACTTTTGAGCAGCGGACCTTCATCAAGAACCACCCTAGGGTTGGTAGCTTGACACGCAGTTAGCAGACTGATTGTAATCAGGAAGTAAAAAGTCAACTCTTTAAAGCGGCTCACTTTTATAATTTTCTAATCCAGATATTTCTATAACTCACAAGATTTCCATGGTCTTGTAGATGTATCACATCATCTCCATGTGCAGGGTTTTTAGGTAGGCCGATATAAGGTGTTGTCCCTCTGATCTCAGTGTGATTCTGTATCACCACGCCATTATGTATCACTGTTACAAAAGCTGACGCTACTTTGATACCATCATCATTAAACCTTGGAGCTTTAAAGATGATGTCATAGGTGTTCCATTGCCCTGGAGGGCTCATCGCATTGACCAATGGCATAGTTTGCTTATAGATCGATCCGGCCTGCCCATTAGAGTAAGTTCTGTTTTGATAGCTATCTAAGACTTGTACTTCGTATCTATCTTGCAAAAAGACGCCGCTGTTGCCTCTACCCTGTCCTTCACTTTTTACGACGACAGGTGCTCTCCACTCTATGTGTAGTTGACAATCAGCAAACTTTTCTTTTGTAAATATATCTCCAGTACCCGGCTTAACAGTCATCACTCCGTCCTCTATCGTCCAGTTAAGAGCACTGCCGTCTTTGTGTCTCCAAGCATCGAGATTATCACCCAGCAGTACGATTGCATCTGATGGAGGAGCTTGAGAAGCACCAGGTGTTACGACGCGGGGTTCTGGCTCCCATATCTCTGTTGCGACTGGGTCCGTTATCTGACCATGTACAAAGGTTGAAAAACCAGCGACTATCGCTAATACAGATAATATAGATCTTCTCATGATGGTTAGTTTATATTGATATCTGAATATCGGAAATAATCTGATACCAACCAATTCAAGAACTACAAAGGATGCTGCTTGAGTAGTTCTTCCGGCGCATAGAATCCTTTTTTATCAGCTATGTTGGCCCTCACCTTAGCAACGGCTTCAGGTGTTATAACAGGGGCTTTGTTCTTCCAATCATTACGGACATAAGTCAGCACCGCTGCCAAGTCTTCATCGTTAAGCAATCCTTCAAATGGCGTCATCGGTACCTGCCCTGGATAGTCCTTATCTAAAACTTTGATGGGCCCATATAGCCCTTTCAAACTCAACTTGATCAAACGCTCTTCATCTCCAAGCACCCACTTTGTTCCTGCCAATGGTGGAAAACCAGAAGCCACTAAGCCTTTGCCATCTCCCTGGTGACAGGTCCCACAGTATCCATCTTTATGGTAGATCCCAAATCCCTTTTCATATAGCTCCCACTCTTTACCTTCCAGATGATTGGACATGAGTTCTTTCTTTTTCGTTCGTTTTACATTTTCCCCATTGAGGTGTGAGACTGCCGTCAAATGAGCATTGATGATCCAGTCATCCATCGGTTTGGTAGCCGCAGCATTGAGGATCTTCAAGCCGTCTTTTTTGTCCAACCAAGAAGCAGCAGTTATTGCTTCTAATCGCACACGCCCTTCATCATCAAGTGCTGCCTTTTCTAATAACTCAACTTGATTTTCTAATTGATGCCCTACATATCTAGCTACTCTTGCTGCAGCTGCTCTGGCTCTATAATCTTTAGCGCCCATGAGTTGATCAACTAAATCTTGATCTACATCATTAAGCCCCCAAGTCACCCACATCGCTTCTACAAGATGGTGCTCATACCTTTCTGCATCTTTATCTAGATCAGCTACCCAACTCTTCAAGTTAGAAAGTACCGCACTTTTATCTCGGCCACGAAGCTCTCTACGGGTTCTATATCGCGTTCTATATTCTGGTAATTTTAGATTGTCTAACAATTCTGGTATTGTAGCTTCAACAATCTTTGCTGGAGTCACCAGAGGTCTTGAAGGATAAGTGATTCTATACACTCGACCATGCACATGATCTCTATACGGATCTCTTGCATTGTGTTGCATATGACCGATCAACACATTGTGCCAATCAATGACATATAATGATCCGTCTGGCGCAAACTCCATATCTACTGGTCTAAAGTTAGCATCACTTCCTACAAAAAGATCTTGACGATGCTTTGTTATAAAACCTGTGCCATCATCCATATATTGATGTTGCTTCATCCCAAGAAAACCAATTGTATTGTTGATCAACAAGTCACCTTGTATTTCATCTGGAAAGTGTCTACTCGAAACAAATTCTAATCCTGACGTCGGTCTAACTCTGTGGTCAGATTCTATAATGTTGCGTCCTTTGTGCGTCGCCTGGCCATATCTCGGCTTAACAGTACCCGGCAACATCCACAATACATCTGGCCCAGAAGTCTCTGCAAAGATCGGCTGCCCCCATTCATCAAATGCAATACCCCATGGATTAGGAATAGACAATTGCGCTGTCCTTTCTAATCGTTTTTGCTGTGGACTAAATCTATAAAATCCACCATTAGTAGCTCGTACAGGACCATATGAGGTTTCAACATTTGTATGCAGGAAAACACCTTCTCCCATATATAAAGCTCCAGACGGATCCGCGCAAAAAGCACTGATGACATGATGTGTATCATGATCATCAAAACCACTCATGATCACCTCTTTCTTATCTGCTACATCATCTCCATCCGTATCCGTATACAACATCAAGTTAGTTCCTTGCGAGACATAGACCCCTTCGGGTGCAAACTCTATACCCACGGGTATATGCAGCCCATCTGCAAATGTCGTTTGTTTATCGGCCTTCCCGTCTCCATCAGTATCTTCAAGGATGATGATTTTATCATTAGGTTTTGGATCTCCTGGCTTCCAATGAGGATAAGTGGGCATCGTAGCAACCCACAACCGTCCTTTGTTATCAAAAGAGATCTGAACTGGATTAGCCAAGTCTTCGAACTCTCGCTCAGAGGCAAATAATTCAATCTTATATCCGGGTGCCACTTTTATTTTGTCAAGCGCATCTTGTCCATATAGGTACTCTGGGTTGCCGTTTCCTCCATTCTCTCTGGTGGCAAAGTTTGACACTACTTCAGGAAGTTCTGTAGTTTCTTGATCTGCTGCTTTTAGATCGTATGACTCTCCATTTGCGATTGCCCAAAGAGATTGATCACGATTATCAGTCATCTCTCGGAGCTTCTTCAACTCGTAAGGATAGTTGTCAGGACCAAAAGGATCATACCTTCTACCAAATACATGAACACCATTTGGGGACTTATAATCATTGTGCCAAAACCAATTCTTTTCTAAAACCGCTTCTTTAACTGAAGCAGATCTTGAAGCATCAACCACAGCCGTTTTCCCATATAGACGATTGATTAACAAATTAGAAAACTGCTCATAGCCTTTTTCATTAAGTTGCGAGCCATCGATAGTCAGCTTACTCGACCCAGACATCATACCAACCGTTGCATCATATGCATTGATCACTGGCACTTCATTGGCCTGAGCTACTTCTGCAATGGCATTGGCATACATGTTTAAGTTAGCATTGATCTCTTTGCCATCTGGCAAATCATACTGATCAGACAAGTCTTCAAAAGCCACTGGAGTAACCAAAACTAATTGTGGCGCTGACTGCCCATTATATTTTTGAGCCTTTGTATGATTTATAAAAGCTTCTAATTCTTCTTTGTATGTATCTAAGCCTTCTTCTCCTTCAAAGGACTCACTATATCCAAAGAATGCAATGACTACATCAGCTTCATGTCTAGTTAACCATTCATCAGGATATTCGAGATGTCCGTCACTACGAGAAGGATTGGCCAACTCATTTTGATATACCTCTGCACCTTCAAATGCCCAAGGTGTGTTACGACCCGAGTGCGGTCTAAATCCCGGTGTATCTCCACCGTCGCACATATTACGGATATACAATCTCTTTTCTGGATACCTTAAGTGCAGCTCAGTTTCAAATAGCCCATAGTTCATCATTCGAGAACATATATTGCCACCGATCAGCATGACATGATCACCGTCATTAATTGTTACCAGCGGCTCTGCAGTATCGCAACTTACTTGAGAAATCAACACTACAATTACAGCAAAACAAAGTGCTATCCGTCGAACATGATTTACAATTATCATTCTCTATTTTTTCTAATTCCTATTTTCAATTAATGATATTAGATCATCTACTGCTGCTTCTACAAAACTATGCTCCTCTGCATATTCTGTCCGCTCTACGATTTCAATAGTTTTAGGAAGATGTTTGCGCAGATAATTAAAAAAGGCATCGTCTGACTCTTTATCAAATAAACTAGCGCCCGCATGAGAATATCTACCTACGCCACCTTGGGGTATAAAAAATTTGGCTCGACCGGTCGTATGTTGCAGTCGATCACAGATACTCTTTGCAACTCTTACAATCTCATCTTTATTTAACCGGGGTACGAACACAACTGGACTATGAAAGACATAGTCGTGGTTTTTATATTCTTCTGGTACCTCATTAGGTGAGACAAGTATACCCAAGTGTTCCGCACCGCCTGGACATAGCACTTGCGGCAGTCCCAGCTTCCCTGCCACAGTCAATCTTTCTGGACCACCTGCGCGCAGAACACTCCACACATCATCTGCTATCTCTCCCATGGCATAGTCAAAGACCGCACCGATGATACCTTCTTTCATCATCTGCTCCATGGCTTGGCCACCTGATCCCACAGCGTGAAATACAATGACTTCGTAGCCCTTAGATTCTATATATTGGATGGCGTGCATCGCTCCGTTGGTCAGCACACCGAGATTAGACATTCCTATCAGTGGTTTATCACTTTTTTCAACTTTAAATTGTTGAGAGACTGTCGCCATACCGCAAGCAGCTGCTGCAGCATTAGCCAATATTTTCCGTGTAAACGGGTTGAGCTTTAAAATGTCACTCACCGAAAACATCATCGTGATATCCTTGATACCCACAAAGCCTGAAGTATCGCCAGAAGCCATCGTCGACACCATGATCTTCGGTAACCCATATGGAAGCGCTTGCATGATATCACAGCAACTTGAAGTACCCTGCGTCCCACCCAACCCCAAGACAGCGTGCACTTCGTCGTTCATGATCATAGGGAGCAAGATGTTGATACAACCTTTGACCATCACTGGGCCTGCCTCTTCACGAGTTGGTTTGATCATCAAATCAGCAAATGACCTCCCTCCAGCTTCTGCTACTTGCTCACGTGAGTAAGATGCTTCTATCCCTGGTTTGCCCACCACACCTATATCAAGCAGCATGGCTTCATGCCCAGCAGTTCTGATCTGTTCTATGAGATAACCAGCTTCTTGATCTTTAGTATCGAGGGTGACGAGGAGTGCGATAGTCTTAGACATATTGTTGATTTTGTAGTACTAAGACTGTTTTGGACTATCCGGAAACCTAAGTGCAGTAAACTCTTGTGCAGTTCCTAAAACTGCCTTTTCGATAGGGATGCGCTCGGTTGAGGACCCCGTCCAAAAACCATCGCATGTTGTGTTATCAAGTACATACTGAAAGTCAGGAGGGTTAACCATCGCCGAGCCATGTGCCACCATGATGGTATCCGGACTCAACGGTCTCAATATTGTGTTAGCCTCTTCAATCCTTATAGCAGCTTGCTCAATCTTCTCCCCAGAATCATATCCCTTGAGACCTCCTTGCGTCGTCCCGCAATGAAAACAAAATATATCAGGCTTTGCTTCTTCCATGATGCGGATACTATCTTCTATCGTAAATGATAGTCCAACCGATACCATGTCCATCTCTTTGGCAAGCTTCAACATTTCGATCTCATGATCGATCGTGATGCCACTCTTATTGAGCACTTTATAGATCTCACTATCTCTATCTACATAAGTTATGGACGGACCAATGTTAGAAGCAGAGTACACACCCATGTCTTTGCATTGTTGTAAAACCATACGCATATCCTTAAGGGGATCATTAGCGTTAAGACAAGCACAGATGAAAGAATCACCTTTCATCGCTGGCATGATATCTTCTCTTGTATAGTCAAGCGTCTGCTTATTAGAATCCAAGATGGGCCACATCATAGACATAGTGCCCATACCATTGGCACGTAGCCGAGCTCCTGAGAATGTATTGACACAGTCGACACCTGCTTTCTCAAGTAGCTGTGCTACCAGTCCACTGCCGGCACTTGCTATCATGATTGGGATTCTATCTTCTCTTTTCTTATTTAACTTACCCAGTATCTCTTCACGAGAGGTGTGTTTTACGATCATATCTCTTCTATCCTTTACAGAAATGTTCTTCAAAGAACAATCTCATGATTAAAGTAAGAGATATCAGGTATACGAGAGAATTTGTAGAGCGTAATTATTTTAAAAGACCTGCGACAGTGGGATGACACATGTTATATCACTCTATCGTTACCACCATCGATCGGAAGCTGTGCGCCTGTGACTTTAGAAAACAATGGCCCCAACATCGCAACTGTTAGTTGTGCTACATCCTTAGAGCTTACTTCTGTTCTAAGGACATTATTAGTCTTATACTCTTGGACAGTTAGGCCATAGTGCTTAGCGCGCGCCTGAAGCACAGTTTCTGTCCAGATGCCTGTATCGTATACTGCGTTGGGATGGAGTGTATTGACTCTGATGCCTTGACTACCGAGTTCAAGAGCAGCTACTCTTCCCAGTTGTGTAAGTCCTGCTTTTGCTACTGAGTAAGCGGATGCGCCTGGCCCAGGTGCAGGTACATTTTTAGATCCAATGATAACAACTGCAGGGTCGATGCCTAATTCGAGGTATGGTATGCATAATTGAAGTAACTGTTGATGACTTGTGACATTGAGCATCATGCTCTTTGACCAAACAGCATCAGACATATCAGCGATCTTAGCGCTCTTTGGAAAGATACCAGCGTTAGTCACTAACATATCCAACCCTCCAAATTGCATTATAGTCTGTTCGATGCACGAAGCGACTTGCTTCATCTTGGTTATATCACATTGTAATCCCAACACCTCTTTTTGCGAGAAACATGACAGCACTTTCTTATCTATATCTAAAGCGGCAACAACTGCTCCTTCTGCGACCAATTGTTCAACACACGCCTTTCCGATTCCGCTGGCAGCTCCTGTTACCAAAGCAACTTTGCCTTGCATAGGTTTTGAACTTCCAGCTTTTTTCAATTTCGCTTGCTCAAGACTCCAATACTCCATCTCAAACAAGTCCTTCTTACCAAGTGCTTTCCAGCCACCTAGTTTTTCAGCTTGGGCGATGGCCTTCTTGGTATGTCTAGTAATGTCTTCTATAATCTTGACCGCTTTTACGCTATTGCCAAATGACAAAGTACCTAAACCAGGAAGTACTCCCCACCGAGGAGCGGTATCCAACATTTGTTCTCCGCGATTATATCTTTTAAAATAATCTTTATAAGCATCTTGAAAATCAGTTATACTCTTTTCATGATTTCTCGTCAGATAAACAGGGACACGCTTTGTTCTGATGATGTGATCAGGCGTCATAGGACCTCTACCCGTGATCTTCCGCGCCGTCTTTAGATTACTAAAACCGATTGAAGCAGGTTCATTATTCAATTTAGAAAGTACTGGCTTGCCCCATGCCTCTGAAACTCTCTTTCTAATTTTAGCCAATTGAAGTCCATCTATCTTTTTTGATTTTGTCCCTTTGGTTTCTGCAGCTTTTTGCTTGTTTAAGTAATCCTCAGCACGAGACACGATCGCAATCATTTTCTCATAACTCTTCTTGGCATCATGATCAAAAGTAAAGACTCCATGATTGAGCAAAATCATCCCATCCAAGCTATCCCAGTCTATCCCTTGCGTCATCTCATAGATGGTCTTGGCCAAAATAAATCCAGGCATCACGTACGGGACGATCAGCATGTTCTTGCCATAGATCTTTTCGATGCGCTCTCTTCCTCCGTCAGTATTGGTGATGACCACTACAGCATCAGCATGTGTATGATCTACAAATCGATAAGGGATGATACCATGCAAGATGGCCTCTACAGAAGGATTAGGAGCATTAGGATCTGTCATCGCCATACGTTGATACTTCACCATATCCATATCACTCAGCTTATCCAACATGACAAGATCATGAAGCGCTGATAGCTTGACAGGTGCAAAACCAGGCGCCTCGATCGTAGCAAGATCCCAACCACTACCCTTTACATACAGAACCTCTTCGGTCTTACCAAAGATGTTCCTTTTCTTGATTTTCACAGAAGTGTTTCCTCCACCATGAAGAACCAAGTCCTCTTCTTTACCTAACAAACGAGAAGTATAAACACGCATCTTCAAAAGATCACGACCACACTTCTTAGCTTCCTTATTATTCCAATAGCTTTTCATGATTTGAATTTCTATAGACTCCCAATAAATTCTAAAATATGGGATTGAACTTGCTTTTTATGTTCTGCCTCATTGATATACCTCGAGATAACTTTCTTCAGAACCGAACCTTTGATATGATGATGCAAGGTCCTTGAGGTTTGATAAGGATGCAATGGGTCATTTTCGTTTCCGATGATTAGAGTGGGGACATTTCTGATCTTTTCTAGTTCTTCCAAGCCACGTATGGGTCTATCTCCGACCATTGCTTTGATCACCCGGCCCAGATTCTCTTGTTGATGCTCACTAAATATCCTAAGTAGAGAATTACCTGCGGATTCAAATTTGTCATTCACAAAATTATAGCCCGCAGAGTTCTTGAATTGCTCCACTCGATTCTTCTGTTTATAAATAGGCACTGCAGCAAGCAAGACCCTAAGATTATCAGGATTCTTCTCTGCCAGCCAAGCAGATCTATGAAAGATAAGTGCTCTAACTCTCTCGGGATATCTGATAGCTATATTGAGGGCGATCCCCGCACCCATAGATATACCGCCGATAATTCCCTTGGCAACCCGTTGATCATCGAGACTATCGATCACCGCATCAGCATATCTATCAAACGATGGTTTATAGTTAGGCGTTAACTCTGACTTACCATGCCCCGGACAATCCAGAGTAGATATGGCCACACCTTTAAGACCGCCTAAAAGTGAGGAGATCTGAGTTGCATTTGCTGCAAGACCATGCTGAAAAAACACTTTTCTTCCTTCTCCTATACGAACACAATGTATATTCCTATTCACGAAGCTAAGATCACATTATTTGCGAGAAGAGACACCTCTATTCAATATTAGTCAAGTGAAAAATTTATTTGAAGCGAGTACACTGATCTTCCTATATGCGAACTCCTGAAAGGAGTATAGTACTTAACTCTATTAATATCGTGGTTAAGTAGCATATTGCGTGGTTTAAGAATATCTTCTCATGGGCCCACAATCAACAATACAGATCATTAAAAAATACAATTATCCTCCTTCTCAACAACTAAACCTTCAAACTCATATTGCTCACGCAATACTTGGGCAAAGTCAACCTGAACGAGCTTTTCAGAAGCTTGTTTAAGTTTTTCATCAATAAAAGTGAAACCCACTATCTTGGATCTTGACTGATTGGGTACAAAGATCATCGGGTTGTCACCTAGCTTGGTAACTACTGAAAGACATAGATTTCTTTCTCCTATATCATGATTACTATATCCACTGATCTGATCTATCACTATAAGCTCATTTTCTTCAATCTTCGCTACCTTAAGGACTCCTCCGATATGAGGAGTTTCTATCCAACTTATCTCTACTTGACCATCCATATCCAGATCATAGATCGCAACTATATTTAACCATCGATTGGCTCTTCCTATCTCTGCCAGCTCTGAGTAAACTACTATTTGATTGTCAACTAATTTATAAATGACAATCCCCGCTCCTCTTGATATCTCAGTTCGTAAGACGACAAACTCCAACGCTCCGTCTTGGTCAACATCATATAACCTCGGTCTTATATCCTCGAACACATAGTTATCAGTTAGTGTCAACTCATGAAAAATCCCATCTTTCACTACTACTAATTGTCCTGCTTCTATCTTATCTCCCAAAACCCCGTGAGCATAACGATCAGTAGGTTCAGTATAAAAGGCAAACACCTTACCGTCACGGCTCATTGATATAGCTTCTTCCGGCATCAAAGTATAGTTGTTCTTGATCTGGCTTATGATAGATTGAACACTGAGAATAGGCTCTGGATCATCTCCGCTACATCCGAGAAGTGTCAACGACATAAGCAATAGCAACCAATAAGATGATTTATACACAAGAAGTAATTGTTATCAACAAATGACAAAAATAACTAATATATAAAAGGTAATTTTTGTATCTCTATTGAATGTCAGAATGAGTACACCAAATAGTTTTTTTCTTTCAAATCAACTATTAAAAAATTGTTATAAGTATCAAATTATCTTTTTGGCAATGCAAAAATCCGTCACTCCTTAATCTCAAAGTACACCTCTTGTATCTTACCCTCACGGATCTTATAAATAGCAATGGCTTTAATCTCTCCCCCATTGTTCAATCCAGTGACGAGTTCTTGATCAATCACAGTATTGCCAAGTACTATCCTCTTGATTAACTGGCAGTGCAGGTCTGGTGTAGACTCGAAGAGTCCGCTATAATTATCTCTCATCTTATCCTTGCCTTGATATCTAAGTTCATTTGGAAAATCATAGACCTTTACCGTATCGCTGTAAGCATCAAGAAAAGAGTCTATATCGCCGAGATTATATGCATTGAGTTGCATCTGTGCCACATCTTCAGGCGACGTACTGACTAATATATCTGGATCAATGAGGGCGCCGCTTTTTATAATCATCTCTGGTTGATATAACGCAGTGAGATCTTCAAGCGGATTGTCCTCTAAGATGATAAGATCGGCTTGTTTTCCAATTTCCACAGTGCCTATGAGCTGCTCTTTGTCTAAGACTTTTGCTCCATCAATAGTTGAAGCTTTTATAATCTGGGCATTAGTCAGTTGAGCTTCTGACATAGCTTCTAATTCATCCTTGTAAGAAGAAGCATGAAGAGTACCGATGTTGCCAGCATCTGTACCTGTAGCGATCGTAACGCCTTGATCTACCAACTTTTTAAGATTGGCTTTTCTAAATATATCTCTCTTTTCATTTCGCGCAAGCATGGGCGCCGCATAGGCTTGAGCCTCCTTAAGTTCTTGGTGATCGATATGCTCAACATCAAGCAAGGTACCGATGGCATACGGTATGCTATAGGTTAGATCATGTGTATCAATACCTAATTGATTAGAAAAAGCTCGATCATATCCTCCATGCACAACGAGCGTAGGGATCAGCGCTGCATCGGATACTTTCATCATGTCGATAAATTCTTGATCGATCTCTCTTGCAACACTATGTACGAGTATGTCTGCGCCTGCTTTTAAGGCTAACTTAGCTGTCGTGAGCTGAGTAGCATGAACTGCTACTTTCAAATTATGTTTATGGCTCTCATCTATAGTTGCTTTTACGATATCATAGTTATCAACTGCAGATGCACCAGGGTTGACGATGTACCATATCTTTATAAAATCAGGCTGAGCGGGAAGTTGATCAGCAACGATCTTTTTGGCTTCCTCAATCGTTTTAACTTTTATAATCGGAGGGTCATCTATCTGAAAAGCCTCAGGTTGATAAGTTGATACCAGAGGCCCTGTACAATAATAGTTGGGCAACATTGGATCGCCCTTGTATTGATCTCTGATAGTATAATTAGTCATCGGACCACCGACATCAATCACGGTTGTGATACCTAATCTTAGATATGATCTCAAGATCTCGTCAGCATGCTCATATAACCATACTCTCTCATCTTCATATGATTGTAGGGTACGTAGATCTATGGCATCTGGGCGCGTGTAAAGACCTCCAGATTGAAAAAGATGTATATGCGCATCTACCAGTCCCGGCATGAGCCATTTACCAGTGCCATCGACTTTATCTATATCGTTTTTATCGATTGGTGCATCACTGATATTTGCTATTTTCCCATCACGGATAAAGATATGTTGATCATGGAGAGCGATACCATTTTCTACGTCTATATAGCTGATATGTTCGACGAGTAGATCACCTTTCTGAGCTAATAAAAAGTAAGTAGAGAGTAAAAAGAAAAAGGTGAACTTAAGCTTTACCATAAATCAACTTTGATTTAAGGAAGGTACAATAAAAAAAGCCAGATGATCATTATCACCAGGCTTCTTCAAAGTTTTTAAGCTATGAAGCACGGCATATACGGCAAGAGTATATGCTTCTTCTTAAAGGTATTTTGCAGCCACAATATAATCATTGCTCTCAAGGCAGAGCAAAATTTTGAACTTATGGTATACTAAATCTGAACGACTAGTTGTGCCATGACTCTTCCTGCATCCGTATCGATCTCCAAGATGTATATACCTCCTTGTAACCCAGCAGTAGGAACTATATTGAGTCCAGCCACTGCGTCTTGTGTCAAGACCATAGCTCCAGCCATCGTATACAGGTTAAGGGTGCCTTGCAAGAACGTAGCGTTAGAAAGTGTTATACCTGCATTAGCACCGTTCGTTATAGGATTAGGAGCGATAGTGATCTCCATATCTACTGGATCAGGGTTGTTACCGCCTTGATCTGACAAAATTCTGTCTTGAGTACAAGCTAATCTTATCTCATCTATGTAATGCTCTGTTGTTCCAACTGGATCAACTCCTGCAAATGAAAACAATACACTTGATATATCTCTGTCTAGTGAAGCTGCCGTTTGAATGGCAGCATTACCTGCTGTAAGAACCATAGATTGCGTCGGGTTGATCCAAGCACTGATCTGATCTTGACTCCCTGATCTCTGTATATGCAGCACAACAAGAGATGGACCGTTGCTTGGTAGTGATGGTCCGACATTTCCCGCAAGGTTAAGTGCTCCTGACTGATCTATCATGACCGTCTCATCATTATCACCTAGTCTAAGTTCTAACATACCGGCAGCTCCTCTCTTCATATAAGTGAAGCTTAACCACATATCTTGGCTCTGTAGTGCGAAGTCTCTTGCCATCATATAGCTCGTACCTGTTGGCGTTAGTACACCTAGTTTTTGACCTACTGTTGCTATGTTAGAAGCTGACAGCGACTGTTGAAGTATCTGAGCTGATGGATTACCATTAACTGCTGCTCTCCAGGCTGAGGTCCAACCCCACCCATCATTAAGTCCCTGTAGACTTCTATCCAACTCATAGTTAAAGGATTCTTCTGTTTGATCGCAATCTCCATCAGGATCGACTTCTGGATCAGGACTTGTGCCGCCATCTTTGATCAATAGGATGTAATCTTCTACTTCTCCATCTATACATGGGTCACAAGCGCTCGTGATTCTACCATAGTTGACTATAAATCGAGCACATATGTTGCCAGGTTGTGCAAAAGGTGGCACTACCATATCTATACCTCTTTCTCGTAATGATCGAGTGTCATAAACTCTTTCTTCTTGGTCATCAAAATCTCCATCACCATTCCAATCCACAAATATGGCGTATGACAATTCAGCAACTTGATCTATAAATCCTGGAGTCACCCATAACTCAATAGAGTCACCTGGGAAAAACATCAATGAAGGGTCAGTAAACTCTGCATAACCACCATTGTCATTGGTTAGATTAAACCAATCATTGATTTTAACATCTTGTATCCACTCAAACTCCGAGTTCCCACTTACAGCACACTTACTGGTTTCGCAGGCATCTGGTATGCCATCACCATTGTTATCTATATTGTCATCTCCTCCGGGACAGATATCAAGATCATCACAGACTCCATCACCATCGCTGTCATCACCAGCACTGTTAGGGCAGATATCGCAGCCATCAGGTGTACCATCACCATCGCGATCTATATTGTCATCATGTCCTTCACATACATCACAAAAATCCGGTACTCCGTCACCATCTGTATCTATCTTATCACTGCCTCCAGGGCAAATATCATCCGCATCGCAGACCCAATCACCATCAGAATCATAGGCATCACATCCACACATACCAGCTTCAGTCTTGAGCGGATTGTTCGGACATTCGTCTATAGAATCACATGCTCCATCACCATCTGTATCGACATCATTGATCATCGCACAAGTACATGGACCGCACTCGACACCGTCTACAAGATCGCCATCATTGTCAAAGTAATCAGTGAGGTCATCGCATCTTCCTTGAAGATTGATCAGCTTATTAGTCCTGATAACACATAGGCGTATATTGCCCCGATCATCCACTGGACACTCAGCACAGACTTGCTCTTTCTCTTCTTGTTGCTCTTGATCTTGGCAAGGACCACAGAATGTGTCAGGATCACTTAGTGCGCTACAATAGACTCTTCTTGTTATACCCTGCTGGCAGACATAAATCATCTGAAACTCATTTTCACATGCGCAATCATCATCATCGCATACGTCTCCGATGCCATCCCTATCGCTGTCATCTTGGTGAGGATTGAACGTATTTGGACAATTATCCTTATCGTCGTAAATACCATCTTTATCGGCATCAGCCCACAAAGTGGAGGCATAATCAAATGAATATGCTAATTCTGCTTGTAAGTTGGGTTGAGCGCAAAAAAGTGATACAATAATCACTAGTAAAAGTCGGTACATCCTCTCAGATCTTTATTTTTTTACAAAATAAAACAGGAATGCCTTCAAATGGATTTCCCCACTTTGCCTATGCAATGAGGAGCTTGTTGTGTTGAGTTGGGTTTATAGTTATTAGTCGTAAAATACTGAAAAAGTCACATGCTATCTTTAATTCTCGACTGATATAGGCCACCGTTTGATAACTACTTTACAGAAACCGAGTCGTATATCATATTGACGTAACGCGTTAAATACCAGTTAATTATAGGTCGCGAAGCAAACATCCTTGATGTCTTCTCTATTAATTTTAAAGTTCCCTTAAATAAAAAAGGTACGGTATTTGAATTACTGAGGATGTAGGAAACCTGAAACACGGAACCAACAATATAATAGGATGATGGTAATAAAATTGACAATCTTCATTGTAGGATTTTTCTTAGGTAAAAAGTTAGATGCTGACTTAGCATAAACGATTTATCAGGAGATTACAAATACAATAATTTTATAATATGACCTTGAGCCTTTGCTCATTAAGGTGCTTCAACTCTATCTTCAGTTGCTATCTTAAGATGAACATCATGTTCACTTATCTGCTTATATCTTAAGCGTTTGGCATCGTGCTAATATTCGCCTTCTTTCTCAATCAAGGAGCAGATCAAAATCTATAATCTAATCTGATGTATGCGCTCGATGAAGATTGCTTCAAACTGGATCTCTCTATATTATTAATTAGTGGCAAGATTCTACTTTGACTTTCTAAGAGATAGGTAGCTCCAACACTTAGTTCTAAGACCTTGTTAAGTCGATAGCTGTATCCTGCTTGCCCATAAACGATGAGCTTATTAAGTTCTGGTACATTGCTCAAGTTGTACCTGAAGGTTGAAGATATTGGTGCTATAGGCACATCTAAGCTTTGAGCTGTGTCCATCGTATCCATATTAGGTGCTGTACTAGCTTCTTGTAATCCTGACAGCACAAAGGGTCTCTTTAGGATAAGGCCAGCAAAAGCGCTATGCTTTTTTACAGCATAAGATAACCTCATCGGCAAGACTATACTTTTGTAATTATAAATATTAGTTGTAGTAAAATTTAAGTCTACGTTACTTCTACCAGTTTGCGTAGCATCAAAAGCATCATCAGACGCATGACTTGCCCTACTTACTCCAAGGCCTAATCCTAAAGACCAGTGCTTATTAAACCTCATGACCCCGTTGAACCCAATTTCGATTCCAGATACACTTGGTGTGTACAAAACATAGACCCCTTTTTCAAAAATAACAGACTGAGATTCTTTAGTTATCGGCTTAGTCATGTCTGGCACAGGAAGCTCTTTTTCTTTTAATAAAAATGGCGCAATCGATATTTTTTCGAGTCCCAGAAGGGTCATCAAATCGGAATCAACACTATGGTTCTTTATTCTCGAAGACGCTTCAATTGCATCATTTTCTAATTGTGACAATTTACTGTTTTGCACACTATTCAGCACTGTTTGGGCTCCTTCTAAATTGAAATCAATACGCTCTTTATTATTGATGACTTCTAAATTTGGATTGTCATTTTTTACAATTACGACAGGGATTTTATTTGTTTCATTTTTCACTAATTTTTCATTTTTAAAAGTTGTTTTATCCCTTTTACTTTTAAAAGAAGTAGCACCCGGAGCCACCGCCCTACCCTGTTCATTATTTGAGTTTTGGATTTTATATGTATCTCTTCCTTCAGTTTGATTAAGAGCCACTTGGTCAGTAATCAAAGAGCTTTCAGCTGATCCAGATAGCTCATGGGACATTTCAATTTTATCTTCTGCAATCTTATTTTCTTGAGCGGTAGGCGCCGCATCATTATTTAGCAATAGAAAAACTAACATTGCAAGAGCTACCACTGCACTACCAGCAATGAACCAAAGGAATCGTCTCCTTCTTTTCTTCTTTAGGCCCAACACTTCACGAGCACCTTGCCAAGCCTGCTCATCAAAAGCATAACTCGGCTCGCCTAAGCCCTTCTTAAATAAGTCATCAATGGGATGGCTCATAGTGAGATTTATTTTTATTCAATTTGTCGTTTATTTTTTCCTTCAAAAACGCTCTGGCTTTTGATACATGCCACTTAGACGTACCTACAGATATATCCAACTGTTGTGTAATCTCTTTGTGGCTATACCCGTCTATTGCAAATAAGTTAAACACTACCTTAGTTTGCTTTGGTAACAACTCCAACATACCCAACAAGTCTTCTGCTTCCAGTTGAAGGTCTGCACAATTATAAGATACAGGCAGCCCACTTAGCAGGCTCATATCTTCATGCAGATCAGTTGTCCTATCGGTACTCCTCATTGTCTTACGCACATAGTCAAGAGCAACCCTTAGCATAACGGTAGATGCCCAAGGCATAAAAGGTTGATCTTGGTCATATTTGTCAAGTCCATTGACAATCTTTAGGAAGCCGCTATTGATCACCTCATTCACGTTGTTTCTATCAAACACGTAGCGCATACAAGTCCCCTTCATCATAGAAAAACAATGACGGTAGAGATGATTCAAAGCGCGTTCGTCACGCTTGAGGCACTGTAATATTAATGTAGCATCTATGCCACTCATGAGTTATAACATGGCTTACTGACTTAATATACGGATAAGAAAGAGTAAAGGTTGGGTACAGAACTTTATCATTAACATCTGTCAACACAGATCATCCGAGACAGATCATACAACGCATGAAGACAATGTAACTTGCAGTATCTGTACAAACTTGTACACATCTTCGTAGCTATTGTACATAGGTACTGGTGAGACTCTGATCACATCAGGCTCTCTCCAATCGGGTATGACACCAGAAGATATCAGCCGATCGTAAATATCTTTAGAACCATTATTAATCAACAATGATAACTGTGCTCCTCTATTCGATGGATCACGTGGAGTGATAATACTCAGTTGTTCATGTTGAAGTTGATCAATTAGATATTCGAGATAACCGGTCAAGTTGATGGACTTAGTTCTTATCGCCTCCATGCCGACCTCGTGGTGTAACTTAAGCGAGGACTCTATAGCAGCAAGTGATACAATGGGAGGGTTACTGATCTGCCATCCTTCTGCTCCTCTCTGCGGCATAAAGGCGTCTCTCATCTGAAACCGTCTGACTTTATCTTCTCCCCACCACCCCTGTAAACGAGGCACATTGGGGTCATTAGCATGTCTTTGATGGATGTATATACCACCCAGGTTGCCAGGACTAGCATTGAGGTATTTGTACGTGCACCATATAGCAAAGTCAACATCATTGTCATGTAAATCGAGTGGCACATTACCTGCCCCATGAGCACAATCAAAACCAACTAAAGCACCAGCGTGATGCCCTGCTTCACTGATTCTTTTACTCTCTAATTTTTGTCCTGTATAGTAGTTGGTATTTCCCATGAGGACCAATGCTAGCTCATCTCCCAACTCTTCTATACGACCTATTATATCTGATGTATGTAGCAATACTTCACCAGACCTTGGCTCCACTGTCACGATAACCTCTTTAGGGTCAATGTTGATGTGAGACAGATAAGATGCTATAGCATATCTATCTGAAGGGAATGCATCTGACTCCATCAATATCTTGACCCGCTTCCCTTTTGGACGATAAAAAGATACGAGCATAAGGTGGAGGTTAACCGTGAGCGTATTGGCTATGACAACTTCTTCTGGGAGTGCTCCAACGATATCAGCCATCATGGGATTCAACCGGTCGTTATAATCCAACCAAGGCAACGCTCCATTGAAGTGACCTTTGACTCCTTTGTCTGCCCACTGATCCAGTACAGCTGATATATGATCCTTTGTTTGCTTAGGCTGAAGACCCAATGAGTTACCACAGAAGTAGAGATATGGTGCTCCAGACTCTGTCTTTGGAAACAAAAACTGATCTCTATACTTTGCTAAAGGATCTTTCTGATCCAATAACACGGCACAACTTCTTGAAGTATCAAACTTATCCATACCAACAATCTTATTACAATGATAACTTTAACTATGATCTTTCACATACTAAAAGTCGGCTTCAGGCTTTTGCTAATTATTTTAAGCTTGATGCAGGGAGGTATAAACAAAAACCCGCTGCAATGTCTTGCAACGGGTCTTTCTTATCCTCAAGAACCTTTAATAATTAAATCCTTAAGTCTTGTATCATTATGCCTATGATAATGATACTATCCTGAACCTATTAAGATCTAGTTGATAACTATCATCTTCTTAGTAGAAGTGTAGGTCGATCCATCACTATGTGATAAAAACTCTACTTGATAGTATAGTACACCTGTGCTGTTGATATCAGACTTGTCAATGACAACTTCTTGATATCCGGCACCTAACTCGTAGTTATTAGTCAGTATTGATTTTCCAGTTATATCATAAACTGTTAACTGAGCAGCACCTGCTGATGGCAATTCAAATCCTATGCTTGTAGATTGTTCCCAAGGGTTGGGTCTGTTTTGCAATAAGGTGAATTCGCTCGGCAGTGCTATATTGTTGTATTCGACTCCTACATCTAACAACTCCTGATCAGCATTGTAAGCAAGAGCCGGAGTGATACGTGAACTAACAGTCATCGCATCACTTAATGAAACATCTTTAGTAGCTCTAAATGTAATCGTATATAAAGCGTCATCAGTTGTGATACCTGTCGGACTGAACCAAGATGTCGTTACAGTATTTGCGTCAAGCAATCCAAAATTAGAATCATCAACATCTATTGCTCCAGATGTCGCAGATATGAACTCAAGTCCATTGAGCTCCATAGTATATTGATATGCTACTATGTCTGCAAAATTAGAAGACTCAACAGCTATATCAAATGTCTCACCTTTTGTAATCTCAGTGTCATCTAATTGGAAAGCCAACATACCTGCACTTCTATTATCGCCAGAAAGCAAACTGTTAGCGACGGCGTTGCCATTGACATCACCAATCTTTACAGCCATAAAGTTTTGCCCTCTTTCACTCCCATCAAAATCAGAGATGGATATCACTTCTGTAAATGGAAATGGTGAAGTTGGATTAGGAAACCTCTGCGATGCTGCGACAAATCTCCAGCTCTTATTTCGCGGAAGCTCATCATATATACCCAAAACAAGCCTTCTAAGATCTACAAGATCGAGCGCACTCAATCTGCCATCATTGTTGATATCACCTGCTATGATTGTATAAGGAGAATCAAATGTCGTAAGACCTAACAAATGACGCTGGATCAATACTATATCTAAAGCTGTCACACCATTGAGATAGTCATTATCCTTTTCTGGCATAATTGTAAAATCAGAGTATACTAGATCATTGAATGCATAGAAGCCTTCAACTGTAGTCATGTCCTTAGGACCAACGGTAAGAGATACTTCTACATCTTCTACTCTATCACCAGAACTTGTAATTATACTACCAGATACGATGTTGACATCGTCGTCATCAACTCTTCCAGAGTTAGGGCAGTTATCATTGAAATCATCAACTTGCAATGCTACATTACAAAAGTCAAAGTTGCCAAGTGCATCTACAGCATACAACTCTATATTGAACTCGTCACTGACTCCTCCTTCTATATCTCCACATTCAAATGTGAGTGAAGATGTAAAATTACCTTCTGCATCTTTAAAAAAGAGATCGACTTCACTACAGTTATCAAAACTACCAGCATCAAAATCAGTAGCCCAGATTGTCGCAGTTCCATCAGTATTCATCGTGCTGGTACTCAAGTTCTGAATACATAAAGGAGTTGGTGCCTTATCTTCTAAGAAGAAGACATAAGTCTCTGCTCGACCGATATTGCCGCAACCGTCACGGACCAACCATCTGATCAGATGCACATCTCCTGATTGTCCTAACTGGGTACCCATTGTTACATCTGCTCCAAATACATCTTTAGACTCAACTAATGTTTCTACACCGTCGTCTAATCTAAATACGCTGATGCTCCAACCTGCGCCAGATGCATCACTTTCTGCTGTTCCACAGAAGTCACGCACACTAGCACCTACAATATCTGAAGCAACACAATCGTCAAAACTTTCTCCTTTAGCAGTTGCTCCGCCTACTATGCTTAATCTAATTGTATCAGGCGCACTTACGATTGGTGCATCAAAATCAAGAATCTTAATCACCTGATCATATGTATAATATCCATCTACATCTACGGTGTCATATCTGAAATAAACAAAGTCTGCTTCTCCCGCTGGCTTGTCACATTGGGCACAAGCAGCTCCTTCGGTCGTGCGGCTATCAGTTAACCAAGCTCCTTCTCCTAACCACTCATCTGTAATAGCCGTAAACTTATCTGTGGTATCATTATCATCGTCTTCTTCTGTAGAGTTGGGATCCCAAGAACACCAATCAATCACAGTCCATCTTCTGACAATCTTTCTACAAGCTGATATTGCAGACAACTCTTGATCTTCAAAGTTTACGCCGACTAAACCACAAGAGTTAGTACACCATACTGGCTCGCCTGTATCTCCACCATCTGTACATTCAAATGGATCTCCCATACGTATGTCTTCAGGGAACTCAACAATCACATATTGTTCGTTGTTATCATCGTCTAAGATGGCCTCTCCATCTTCATCAACTAACACTTCGCACTCTCTTCTGATACCTGGTTCGATATCGCTCGTGTAGTGCTGAGGCCACTTAATCTCATAAGGATTAAATCCACTGGTACCGTCAACTGTTATCACAGTCGTACAGATCACATCACTATTACGTGACCAAACCACTGTCTTGGTTCCATCTCCACAATTATCAAAATCTTCAGTCATCGTCATCTCCAGTACATCTATAGAACAGACGCCATTGAAGATGATTGGCCGTGGAATCTCAAACTCTTCTTCACAACCCACTGTAAATGGCTGAGGGCAAATTACAATTGGGGAAGTCTTATCTTCTACAAGTACTTGCGTCCAGGTAACCGCTTGCATATTGCCACCATTGGTGACAACCATAGCTACATTGTTGGTACCTAATGACTCGCAACAGAACTTGACATTATCTTTACAAACCACATAGAATGTCTCTGGTATCGCAGGTTCGCTTTTGGTTGCTGGCCTACCTGGGATCATGCCATCGTATCCACATCCCTTGGCATGATAGATCAACTGTCCATCTATCATAACATGCTCTCCATCGATGATCACTGGGTCCTCTAACTCTTCTTTTAATAAGAGACATCTATCTACTTCTCCACAACCCGCATTGTGAGAACCTGCGTCTATCGCATCGATAAAAACTTTAGCCACTCCTCGATCTTCTTCTGTCTCTACAACAAGTGGATCACCAGACAAGGAAACGTTGATCTCATCTGCAGCTACTGCAACAGGTGCTATACTGTCAAATGGCGTCACGTAAAAAGTATCTCTTGCGATCTGTCCACAGTCATCAAAGGCATTGACAATGACTTCAGCTACTTCGCCTAACCATAAGCCAGTAAGTCTTTTGTTGTCTTCTATCACACCTTGACTCGTCGAAAATACAACTTGTAATGTCTCAGAACATCCTTGATCTACATCGGCAGACAATAGAACAGAAGCTGAACAAACCCAAGGCTCGATCCCAACGAATATATCTTCCTGTGGTTCAATGATTGGTCCAGCTGTTTCAATTATAATCCATTGCTCAAAAGTGTCAATCTCATTAGAACACCAATCTAAAATAGTCCATGTTCTAAGGATCTTAGAATCATCACCAGCACAGCCAGGAAATGATTCATCCTTGAAGGTCGTGCTTAGATTGCAAGTTGCCCCTGGTCTCAAGGTCAAAACGATATTGGTAATGGTCGTATCTGGCAACATAACGAGCGTATCCTTCTTATTGATCACTTCAGATAATACCCAGTACTCTACACCATTGGCATCCGTAATTTTTACTTGTTCCATCACTGTCTCTCGGAGCTCAACAATTGTATCAATCATTACTATTGTTGTGTCCAATCCTTTAGGTATAGATGGGTATGCTCCTCTGATACCTTCTTCAGCATATTCTTCAATGATCTCTGGAGAAGGATATTGATTACCTATGTCATCACAGAAGAGCAAAATCGCCTCTTCTTTGGTTGGTCCTCCTAGTGGTCCATCGACCATACCTACGGTAAGCGGAGTTTCAATGATCGTATCTATGCGAAGTGGTGTAACAACTTTAGATGTACCATAATCGATAGTTCCATTAATCTTACGTATTGTTTTAAATCCTGTACAAGCATCACCTACCACACTATTATCAATCGTCAAGTCCACAATAGGCGCCAAGCAAAGTCCATTGATTTCGCCTTCTAACTCTTCTATTGTCGGTATCTGAGGTATCTCTTGGCTACACATCACCTCCCAAGTTTCAATAATTGGGTCTGGCACTTGCTTCACCTCAAAGTTGATATCACCCCAACATAACATTGGGCCACTACCATCATCAGTGCCATATAAAGCATATTGTACTATACCGCCATTAGGTATGCCAAGATCTATAATAGATCCACCTGCATATCCAGCGATAAAAGACGTATTAGATCCTGTACCAACATCAAAGGTGATACTCAGCGCATCCGCCGCGGCTCCAGTGGCTCTGAGTGCCTCTGGAGAAATAAGAAATTCACAATCTCTGTCTACAGATATATTGGTCTGATTAGCACACGAGCTCGACTGAGCTGAGGCGTAGTTTATGCACATACATATGCATACCAATAAGGTTAGACAGATCGTTTTCAATCTAGTCATGAGATTTGGGGTTTAATTATTAAAAGCGTTAAACTGGGGTCGAGCTGAAGCCTATTAATAATTAAAATCTCATCCTAAGAAGTGCTGATTTCGTCTATGTGCACCTCTTGGATAAGGCAAACGTACATATATAATTTTATTATATATATTTTTTTACCAACTATTTTCGACACTCGAGGTAGATTGTCCTCATTAGCTAAGCAAACACTAGGGTTTATATCTATCTACGGTTCAAGAGCTTAGATATACTATACGTCTATATATATAAGCAATCCATATCAGGCTTAACGATGTATTACATAAGAATGACACATTTTAATTACCGTTTGAGCTGACTCATTCATTTTGTACCTATGCCAAAGACTGATTAGTTGGTAAGATACTTTACAGTTTGGCCTTCTCATAAACTGTGTTCTTAATTTCTAAGTACGTCTTTACTATATCCCCAAGAGATTAAGTGAAGTCAATCGAAAGATTGTTAATCGCTAATCACCGTAGTAATGTTTTCAACTGGGCACAGCAATGTCGTCTACGTATTGATTTTATTATGCTCCTGCACCAACATGATATGGTCGCAGACAGATCATACGAAGCTAGTGCCTTCTTACATAGTCGTACAGTCTGATATGACGCTTAACCCAAATGGTATAGAAGCGCTATTGGCAGCAAGACCATCAGCTTTCAAAACATATATCTCAGATAGAACAGGGCAACAGCTTGAGCTAAGATTAGAATCAGCAAACCATAGCTCAACTAAATCAAAAGGCAAAATTTATTATCAGGGTATACTAGTTGGAAAGGAACACTCTCTTGTAACACTTACTATATCTCATGATAAGATAGAAGGTCTCTTAGCAGACGCATCTGGACAGTACAACTTCACCACTATCAATAGCAAAATAGAAGAGGTTACAAATAATAGGAAGAGTATTTATGCTTGGGTATGTGATACTGATACTAAGAATAATTATAAAACGAGTGACAATAAGCAGACGCCACAAAAAGCCGGCAATAGAGACACTTTAGGCATATATTTTGTCTGCGACTACGCCCTTTATAACGACCATAACCAATCAAAAGCATCTGTGATCGAATATGTAAACAACATGTTTTTACAAGTGCATGCTCTTTACAAAAAGGCAGATATTAATGTCAAGATCGCTGATATATTTATCTGGGAGAGTCCTGATCCTTATTCAAAATCATCATCGCGAAATGCTCTTGCAAGCTTTAAAGAATCTTTGGCAAATGATTTTCCCGGTAGCTTTGCACATCTATTGTCAACACATGATGATTTAGAAGGCGGAGTCGCCTACCTCAATGCTCTCTGCAATAAAGAGAAAGCTTATGGGTTCAGTAAAATTCACTCTTCTATATCCGAGCCAGGAGTATATAGTTGGGATGTACATGTCGTTGCGCACGAGATAGGACATAATATTGGCTCACCTCATACTCATGACTGTGCATGGGGCCCTGACGGAGACAAGTCTATCGATGCATGCGGCGGTTCAAACGCTAACTGCCCAAGCAGCACTATCCCTTCTGCCGGCGGCACCATCATGAGCTATTGTCATACCAGTCCATCTGGAGTCAACTTTAGTCTTGGCTTTGGAGAAGAACCTACAACTTTATTGCAAAGTAAGATTCAAGAGTGTATCCCAAGCGATGGTCAAGATTGTAGCTTATCAAGTGAGATAACTAAATCTCAAACTACAATAACTGTTTCTGGTATAACAGCAGGTGCAGGAGCATACCAAAGTAATGCTACCCATGCAAGATGGTATCGATACGAGGCTCTACAAGACGGGGTATTGACTATACAAAGCTGTGGCCAAGGGGTGGACACTCGATTATTTGTTTATACGGGTACTTGTGATGCACTAAACAAAATAGCGAATAGCGACGATAATTGTATAAGCAGCGATGGACTCAATTATGCTTCTGAAGTCATAGGTCTTCCTATTAATGAAGGGGCAACCGTATACATAGAGTGGGACGACAGATGGAGTGATATTGCTTTTGATTTTACATTTTTATTTGAGCCATCTAATCCCACCTGCAACAATGGAGTAAAGGATCCAGATGAAGAAGGAATAGACTGCGGTGGCCTCTGTGCACCTTGCTTAGATCCATGCTCAGAAGATGAAAACCTTCCAGATGTCATAGACCATGAAGTCATACATATGAGATCTGTTCCACTTACTTATGATGGAACGATCACAAAAACCGGGAGCCTCACTATGCAATCTTCCCACGGATTTGAATTGTCTGCTGGCTTTGAGATTAATAATAACGGTGTGTTAGAAGCCAAGATTGGTGATTGCAAAGAGTAACGCCAACTTACTATCTAGGCATACGTACATGAGTGCTACAAAACCATTATCCCCCGATAATCATCTTCCTGCTTAACACCGCCCCTTTAAAAGACATTTGATAGTAGATCAATCCCTCTAACATAGATAAGTCACTTCGTGTAAGGCGCACAGCGTTCACTCCAGCTCCATATCGGCCACTGATCGTATAAAGCGACTTACCACTCATATCATAAAATGTGATATCAACTACCCCTTCCTCTGGGATAAAAAACTGGATAATAGTTTCACCATTAAAAGGGTTAGGTTGATTTTGATAGAGCTGTGCAGATTCTTCCGGTTGCTTATGACGCTCTTGTGTAAATTCTAATTCTATAGTAATGTCTTCATAGCCCTTTAGCCCCATCAGTGGTTTTGGAAAGCGCTCATCTATAGATATCATGTCACTCAACCACCCATCTTTCTCAGCTGTTAGGTTTAGGTAAATCAACTCCTCACGGGCATCAACGACTTGATCTTCATGCCACACTAAAGCAAGCTTATTATAATCGTATCCCGTGATATTGTATTGTTCTGTACTGACTGATAGACTTCCTGATTCAACACCATCGAAGGACATGTGCTTTGCATCAAAACCAATCTGTAGCCCAACGATAGACTGATCTCTATCCATACTTATTGGGATTCTAACAGATGCTCCTTTATCAACTTGACGATCAGCGATCAGCAACTTAACTGTTTCTTTGGACCTGACTGATGACTTGAGGCTATTAGCCTGAGCTGTTAGATTGAGGTCACCTATCTTGACACCTATCCAGTTTTCGTCCATCATGTCTATTTCAAGCTCTTCAATAACATTGATCTCCTTAAAATCATAAGGCTTCGTAATATCTTCAAAACTATAATCCTCTATTACAAACCGCCAGCTCCGATTAGTAAAAGATTCGCTTCTGCCTAATGCAATGAGTCTCAATTCTATAATATCTAATGCTGTGATTCTACCATCATTATTGACATCCGCAGCGATACGTAGATATGGATCATCAAACTCCCTTCTACCTAAGATGAACTCTTCAAGTATAACAATATCTAAGGTTGTTACACCATTTATATAGTCATTATCGAGCTCCGGATATAGCTCATACCTTTGCGACATATCATTATCATCAAACTGATATAAACCCTCAGAAGAAGTTATATCAGTTGCTGATTGATTTAATTGTATAGTTACACCTTCCACCATTTCGCCTTTGACAGTAAATACTTCTCCACCGATTGAGGCAGACGCACCATAGTTACAAGGACCTCCTTCTGCACCTTTGAGTTTATAATCCTCTAATTCTTCAATTATAATTTCCATTTGTACACCATCAAAACAGATAATGATCATATCATCATTACAATCTATAACACTATCGTTATCAAAGTCATCTATCACTGGTGTACCACTACATAGGCAATCACCATACTGACGATCATTAATCGTACATGGGTCTCCATCATCGCATGCAGTCCATTCTAATTTTGCATCTACGAATACTGAAACTTCTCCATAAACCACATTACCTGATTCATCAGTAGCCCTAACCGCTACTCTTACAAAAGAACCTATATCTTGACAACAAAAGACAATTCTGTTTCTAAATAGCTCATCAACGACTACAGCTCCATCACTGTTAAGATCTAATTCTTCCAGATTAGACATACAGTTACGCAGATCGAAATCAACATCTACGCCACCCCCTTCGGAAGTCACCAGCACAATCTCTGAAGCACGTGCTATAGAAAGTTGAACTGGACCACAATCATGATCGTGACTACCTGCGTCCACAAATACTGCTTCTATATAATTAGTTTCAATATCTACATCTGTCGATAGACTTATTACTATATCTTCTTTTAATATTAGAGATGGCAAGTCTTCGTCCATCACTTTTATTCTGATTTGTTCTTCTGCTTGATTGCCACATCTATCTATTGCAGATAAGACCAGATCATGAACACCTATTGGTAAGACAATCGAATTGTTTTCTAATGCTATTCCATCTACGTACAAAGATGGCTTGGCATCACAAAAATCTTGCACATCTACATATTGACTTAGGTCTATTGATGCAAAACACTCAAAAGGCGCCACGTTAACTAAAAGATCATCTTCTGCCAGCTCTATCACTGGTGCGTCATCATCTATGACAAATAGATACTGCACTTCTTCAAGAAGCGTATTAGAACACCAATCCATCGCCGTCCACTGACGCACGATTTTAGATGCTCCAAAGTTGCAGAGATCTGTAAAATCTTGATCTGTATAAGTAATACCTATATTACAGAATGTTGCATTTCTGTTGTCAAAGACATTCTCCAGACTAGTCAATACTCCATTATTATAAAAGGATGGATACGAGTTAATCTCTGCGGGTTTTAATCCATCAGAACATGTAAGATTAAAAACATCTTCTGGCATCCTTATTGAGTCAGAAGATATCAGTTGTATTATGATGGTTGCAGTATCTACAGCTAGCTTTTGCTCTTGATCAAATACATAATATATCCTATTGACAAGTTGCTCTCCGCAGAGATCGGAGGCATCTATCAATTGATCTATCGTTTCAACATCCCATTCTTGTAAGCAGACGAGTTGATTAAAACTATCAGCATATGATTGTGCATCGAGTATAACATTTGCGTAAGTGTTATTATAATAATCAATTATTGCAGTTGGGTTCTGACTTGTTACTTCTGGGCATAACAATTCTAATCTGTCGTTTTGGTATATATCTGCTGTAGGTCTAGAGTTATGCTCGATATGCAAGTTAGACCAACAGATGGTTTCTAATGTACAAGGGTTAACAATCCGCGCTTCCAATGTAGTATTAGGGCCATAATTAGAAAGATCCGATTGATCTACCATCGCCCCGGACTCATCTCTTATTTCTATAATGTAATCACGAAGACCACTAACAGGTCTCGATGTAAACATCTCAGGAGAAAGAAAAACTTCACAATCGCTATTGACACCAACATTGATATCAGTAAAACAAGAAAACCGCTCTTGATTCTCTATCGGTTCAATGTCAAAGAACTCAGTTCCTGAACAATTGTTGGCATCTATGATTGTCAATGAATATGCCCCATAATCGCTTGGCTGATGGTTCTCTATCGTATAGAGACTATCACGAGATACGATCTCGCCATTGAAGCGCCATCTATATCTTAATGGAAAACTTGCCATCTCCACTTCTGCCATCATCGTTAACGGACCATTGAGACACACTGCTTGATTGGCGGCATCCACTTCAAATGTCGCATCACACAGGTTCTCGAGTATTATAATTTCTTCGTCATCTTGATCATCTTCCGCTCCAACCTCATTGTCAGGTGTACTGTCTACATCAAAAGCTATGGTTGGATTGTCTGGGGCTACTGCGGAAAATATAATCTCTGCACTATTGATCACCTCTACGTTAAGCGCATTGCCATTGACTCTTGTATAGATGGGTATTGTGACTGAAGTCCCTGGCGTTATGCTATCTATAGGAAGGCTTGTTAAGTCATCATTCCAATATGGGTTCATACCGGTTTCAAAATCCAAGGCATCTGGCAACATGTCCTCTACAATGACATTGTAAGCCGTAACGACGCCGTCATTATGAACCGTTATGTCAAAAACGACAAGGTCACCTACAGAATAAACAAACCCATCACGGACATTCTTAGTCAGACTGAGATCAAACGAAGAGCAGTCTACAGTAACATCATAGATACCACATACTGCAAAGCAAGTATTAAGCTCTTCTTGATTGAGTGATGCGCCGATGATGATGTTGTTTATAAAGTCTGCTTGCTCTTCAAAAGGAATAGCAAAAGCATGTATCTCATACGCAGAAAGGTCTTGTACATCTCTAAAGTGCCCACTAAAATTTCTATTTTCAACTAGTTGTGATGCATGATTGACCAGTATGTAGACGTATGTCTTCTCTGGGAGCTCTGGCACATCAAGAGGTTCAGGCGTGACTTGGGCAACGACTCCATAGCCATTCTCACAATAGTATCCCGCGTTATTGAGACCATTGCTCGTGTTTAGGCCACACACCACCTCTGGTAAGTAAAGTGTATCCGCTACTCCAGAAGAGAGGGATCTTATGATATACTCGTAGTATGAACCACCTACACCTGTATGATTAAACGGACCTACTAACCTTTGAAAAGGAACATCTGATTGATCTATATGAAACTGTAAGACAGATTGGCGATCTACGAGGATATCAAAATCACCTTCTGTTTGATCAAATTCGGTTATGTCAAGAGAGAGGAAGTACTGTCCAACCTGAGTAGGCTTATCTGGATCTGGGCTTTCACAACTGGGCACTATGTGATAGGTCATTATATCACCTATAGATTGACCTACTGCATCATGCAAACACATGAGTAGTGAGATATAGAGACATATGTGCCAAGCCTTAATGGCCTGAGATCCAATCATAATTGTAGTTTCCTATTTATCTCTAACAGAATGTTAGATATAGGCCTATTCTCTTCTAAGTGAGCGATATGAGTAGTATCGCCGGTAAACGCTAGCTAATATATTACAATTTTTTATAATATGTAATACGCTGACAATCTTGACTCATATTTAAAATATCTAATATGAATCACCTACTTGCAAAAAAAAGAGCGATACTTTAAAGTATCGCTCTTTTATTAGGCTGATGTGTCAGCCTTTATATAATCGAAGATTAATCGTTTCCATTCCAAGGGAACTCGCTACATCTGATATCTAAGATCTCGATGGATATCGATGCATCATCCGTACCACATGCTCCAGTAGGATCCGATGACGTCAGTGTAAGCGTTATCGTGCCTGCATCCTTATCAGCTTCACTTGGCGTGTATGTCGTCGCTGTACCGAAGACTCCACCTTCGTCAAATGTTCCTGTTCCGTCGGCGGTAGACCACGTACCAGCGGATGCTCCACCGGTTATACTTGCTCCGATGGCCGTAAGGTCAACAGACTCTGTAGAACATATCGTTGCATCACTATCGACCGTTACAACAGCAGCAGGATCAACAGTTACTGTTATATTGACTGGATCTCCCTTACAATCACCCGTTATCGGAGTGATCTGGTAGATAACCTGTACTGAGTTAGCTGTCTCATTAGTCCAAGAATCATCAGCTATCTCATTGATATCTGTAACGATAGTTGGGAATGAAGTAATCGGGTTTCCTCCAGAAGATGCAAGTCCATTAGGACTGACAGACACGACTTCAAAGCTATCAGCTGCTACCGATGTCGCTTCTACAGCTAAGACAACCCCTATTGGTTCATCACTACATACCGTTGTATCAAGTGTCGTTGATAACACTGGTTCTGGATTAACTGTAACATCTACATCAAACGGTGCTCCTGCACAGCTATCAGAAGATATAGGTGTTACTGTATAAGTGATCAGTACCGCTGCATTTGTCAAGTTAGTATAAGTGTCAGTTATATTAGCTAGAGTTGTATCTGTTCTGTCAGCACCTGCAGGTACATCAGTCTCATTGCTACTTATGACTGTGTATGTATAACCTTGTAGCGTTACCGTATTAGTCAATCCACTACTTAGATCTACATCAAGTGCTTCATCACTACACACTTCTGCTGTCAAATCATCAGAGGTTGGCTCTGGATGAACTGTCACAGTAACTGTAAATGGATCCCCTATACAAGCCCCGTCACCTGTCGGTGTAACTGTGTATACCACTGTTTGATCAGTACTTGTCGTATTTGACAACTGATCTGTTATTGTACTAGACGTCTGCTCAGTATCCGATTCTCCATCTACATCAGCATTAGGAGTTGCTATCCAAGTAAAGCCTGGCGTAGTACCAGAATTAGTAATCAGTGTACTAAGATCTACAGCAAGCACCTCATCACTACAGATGACTGGTAGTGGATCTGTACCTACTGGTTCAGGTGTTATCGTGATCGTCACAGTATAAGGCTCACCTACACATCCCATTGTGTATGGTGTGATTGTATATACTACATCATATGATGCACTACCATCATTGGTAAATACATCTCCTGCTATTGCACCAGTACTTGTTATACCTGTGCCTGAGGTTGCAGCAGCGTTATCAGCTGTTATATCAACGCTATCGATCGCAAGTCCAGAGTCATCTGTAAATGCTAAATCATATCCGATGGCTACGTCACTACACTGAGTTGCAGATGTATCTGCAAAGAGTGGTTCAGGCATATATCTTGCCACTGCCGTAAATGAACTACTCTCACAGTCATTAGCAAAAGCGGTTATGGTATATACTACCGAGTCGACCACATCGGAGGTGTTCGTAAAGGCATCTGAACTTAGCGCATTTACATCAGTGGTAACACCACTCGTGCCTGTACCCACTAAGATACCTTGAGAAGTAACAGTGATATCAAAACTATCGATAGGTAGTCCATTGTCATCAGCGGATGGTAGCACTATACCTGTCACATCGTCACTACAGATGTCAACTACAGCGAGGTCTGCCACTTCTGGACATGGTCTCACTATAACTTGTACGATCACAGTATCACCATGACAACCATGCTCTGATATCGGGACGATCTCATAGAACGCCGTATCAGCTCCGCCATCGGTATTGGTGTACATATCATTAAATATGACGTTAGGATCATCTGTCACTCCAGTTGAGGCGTTACCTCCCCCTGGTATCAAGTCTCCAAAATCTATGGAGACGATCTCAAAACTATCAGCTGGAGTTGATCCAGTAGTAGTTGTTAATATAATACCTGTCTCTTCATCACTATTAACTGTTACATCAAGCCCTGATGCTAAGACAGGGTCGTCGTATACGGTAAGTGTAGCCAGAGCACTTGTATCCATAGATATCTCAACACCATCAACTGTTAGCGTTACTACGACTTGATACATATTGCCACTGTCAGCAAAAACCACGTCTGTCAGATTAAGAACTGAATCAGTCTCACCTGCTACTTGTGTAAGACCTGTACCATCATCAACTAACCACTGGTAAGTCAATACTGCTAGATCAGGTACTGGTGCGATAATAGAATCTTGGATATAGAATGTCGCATCTCCTTCCATACAAACTGTCACATCTACTGGATCAACATAAATATCTACGATAGACTCACATTCAACTGTATACGATGCATCACCACAACGCATAAAACAGGTAGGACCTCCACCTGGTGCATATGTAAACAAGTTAGTGCCATCTGGTATGGCAGATATGAAAGCATTTGCTTGAGCGTCATCTAAGAAGTTATATGCATGTACGATATAATCTCCGTTGCTCAGATCTTCAAACAAACCACTATCGTTGACATCCGAAGTACCTGATATATATATAGAATCTCCTTCTGTTAAGATATACTTGTAGACATTGCTTCCATTATACGGTGCTACAGTCGAGACTATCGCTCCTCCTGTGCCTAATGGCTTTGTATAATCACATAAAGATGAGTTGAAGTCAAAGGTGCCATCACCATCTATGTCTATACATAGCACTTCATTGACTATGATTGTAGTTGTATCCGTCTGTCCTGTAGCCACTACCTTGACTTCGGTCGCTCCTGACCCATCGGTAAAGGCAATCTCACTACTGAGATAAGTCCCTGTAGCCGAGGTAGTCTGTGATGCCCCATCAAAGAGAATCGTATGACTACCTGCTGGCAATCCAGTGATGCTGATTATATAATTATTATCTGTGGCTACACCTGAGCACTGACCGATTGCTTCGATCTGGGCGTTGACATTAGTCCCGATTAGGAAAAATCCTGTTAATGAGAATAATAGCGTAAAAAGCTGTTTTTTTTGCACGTACATTTAGAATTAGTTATTGCGATTAAACCAAGTGATCTGTTAATAGCAGTGAACAGGTTTAATATCACATTCTCACGGGTACGTCAGGCTCTAAGCACCAAATATAGAAATAATACTTATATGTTAATCTATAAATATGTCTTTTTTACATGCACTACTGGTTGTTTTACAAAAACATACGCATGACATATTGTTATATATTCTAAACTTTAATACACCTTGATGATTTTCTTTCAAGTTGTGCGAAAGGAAAAAAAGGCCTTTCAAATCGCTACACTGAATAGGGAGAAACCATTAAACTCAGTTATCTCAGAGTAAATGGTTACAATTGAAGAGGTCGTCCTTCTTATGATTGAGCAAAGAGGACAATCCATGAGACCTAGCAGCTACAAGAACGCTGGCGTCAGGATGTAAGTTATGGCCTAATAAGCTTTAGCAAATAAGACTCGTTTACTCGAAGGAGCTCCTGTGATGAGATCCTTACCAGACTCCTCGACCGCGTCATTTGGTATACAGCGTAGCGTGGCCTTAGTAAGCTCCTTGATCTTTAGCTCTGATTCTGTAGTACCATCCCAATGAGCTGAGACAAATCCTCCTTTATCGTTGATGAGCTCTTCGAAGGTCTTAAAGTCATTGGCCTCAGAGGTCATATCATCTCTAAACTGCTTTGCTTTGTTGAAGAGATTAGACTGGATATCGTCCAGCAGCCTTACAACATGACCGGCAATGCCATCAAGAGAATGAGATTCTTTAGTTTTATTATCTCTTCTGGCTACCTCTACTTGATTTTTTTCAAGATCTCTTTTACCGATACCGATTCTAACCGGCACTCCTTTCATCTCGTACTCAGCAAACTTAAACCCAGGACGCTTTTGGGCATCTTCGTCTATTTTGACTGACACTCCATGATCACTGAGCTCATTCTTAATCTTAACTGCGACCTCCATAATCTCAGGAGATGGCTTTGGTATCGGAACAATCACAACTTGAGTAGGTGCAAGTTTTGGCGGAAGAACTAAGCCCTCATCATCAGAATGTGTCATGATGAGCCCACCGACAAGACGAGTAGACACACCCCACGAAGTGGCCCACACATGCTCTTCTTTGTTATCACTATTAAGGTACTTAACGTCAAATGCCTTGGCGAAGTTCTGACCTAAGAAGTGTGAGGTACCGGCCTGTAAGGCCTTACCATCTTGCATCAAGGCTTCTATTGTAAATGTCTCCACTGCTCCTGCAAATCTTTCATTGGCTGACTTAGCTCCTTTGATAACAGGCATAGCCATGTAGTCTTCTGCAAACCTTGCATAGACCTCATGGATCAGCTTTGACTCTTCGATCGCCTCTTGACTGGTCGCATGCGCAGTGTGCCCTTCTTGCCATAAAAACTCAGCTGTACGAAGAAAAGGTCTCGTCCGCATCTCCCACCGTACGACATTGGCCCACTGATTAATTAATAGAGGTAGATCGCGGTAAGAGTTAATCCAATCTTTATAAGTATTCCATATGATGGTCTCAGAAGTGGGGCGCACGATGAGTTCTTCCTCAAGCTTTGCACTTGGGTCGACCACCACTCCACTGCCATCTGGATTATTCATCAATCTATGATGGGTAACCACGGCACATTCTTTAGCAAATCCTTCAACGTGATCTGCCTCCTTGCTCAAGAAGCTCTTTGGTATAAACAAGGGAAAGTAAGCGTTGACATGCCCCGTCTCCTTGAACATCTTATCCAACTGATCACGCATATTCTCCCATATGGCATAACCAGTCGGTTTGATCACCATACATCCTCTGACAGCAGAGTTATCCGCAAGTCCCGCTTTTCTAACTATATCTAAGTACCATTTACTATAATCGTCTTCTCTTGATGTTATTTCCTTCGCCATTTGCTTATTTCTCTATGCTAAATACCAAAAGTACGGCTTTACTGAGGGCTTTGCTATCATAGAATAAGGCTAATCACTAGTTGATTGATAGATAATAAGTGTTATCGGTTAAGTTAAAATCACTGATAATCAACTTAAGATTTCTTAAGTAGATGTTAAAACCAAGAATAATATGGTGAAAAGTAGAAACCAACGCATTTTTTTTGCGTCTCAAGGATGTGAAAAGTCACGGTTTAATAAGCATAGCGACATATTAACATATGTTAAAGGCTGATTTAAACAATTATTAACCGAATGATGTATATTTATGCAATAGCTTTATGCATGACAATTCATTCAAGACTATTTAAATCTACAGAGATGAAAAAAAGAAAATATAACCACCACATTTTGAGCTTACTGGCTCTATTGTTCGCCGGTGTAAGCTTGAACGCACAGTTTGATGATTTATACTTTGAAGAATCAGATAGTGACTACGAGACATATGATGAGAACTATGCTGTGGCAGATTATGATGAAGATGCTTACTTAGTAGAGGAAGCAGATAGTTATGATGCTGACGAGTATGATGAGTATCTGTCATACCGCGATAATGATTATGCTGTTGACGCATATTCATACACCAACAGATTAAACAACTATAGATACTCTAACTTCTATAGTAGTAACTACTATCTCAACAACTTTGGAAGAGTTAGCGCTTTTAACCCATATGGTTTCAATAGCTTCTCAAGATCTTTTGCAAGACCTGGATTTGGCAGTGCCTTCTCAAGGGATTTCAATAGAGTCAATAGTATCTATACTCCTTTTGGATATAGCAACTTTAGAAACAGAGGTTTTGGAGGATTGAATTCATTTGGAGGGTTCAACTCATTCGGAGGGTTTGGAAGTACGGCAGCTTATTACTGCCCACCATACAACCCAGTTGCAGCAAGGAACGTAGTTGTGTCTCCAAGCGGATCAACTGCTAATGCAGTAAGAGGAAGATCAAGTGTTTCTCAGAGTAGAAGAACTGGTTCAACTACAGGGTCATCAAGGGTGACAAGTAGCAGAAGATCATCAACTACTAAGGCTAACGCTACAAGCAGTAGAAGAAGCTCAAGCAGATCTACGAGATCGTCAAGCAGAACGACAACTCCAAGATCTTCAAGGACATCAACGAATAGATCTTCAAGCAGATCATTTAGTCCTTCAAGATCTTCAAGCAGATCAACAGCTCCAACAAGAACGAGCTCTGCGAGATCTTCAAGATCATCAAGCTCTTCAAGCAGGTCAAGTAGAAGACCATAAGCTTTAGCATATACAAGATCAATGGGTGATAGCGAGTAAAGCGATCACCCATTTTTTTTGCTTTGTCTATACCCTCTATGCATCAAAAAGGGCATAAATTGTCCTATCTTATTACAAAATCACATACTGCTTTACTATGATGAGATTAACATTCATCCTCTCACTTATTATACTCAGCCTAAGTTATACTTCAGCACAAACTTTAGATGACGCTTTAAGGCTCTCTATTCATAATTATAATAGCACAGCGAGGTTTGCCGGTGTATCAGGAGCCTTCTCTCCACTAGGTGCTGACATATCAATAGCAAGTATCAATCCTGCAGGTATTGCAGAGTTTCGCAAATCAGAGATAACCGCAACTATTAATTCTTTTAATACAGAGAACAGCGCTGATCTCTTAGATAGCCAGGAAGGATTGGTTACTAGCTTCTCACAATCAAAAGTCGGATTGGGAAACATAGCTGCGGTATTTCATTATGACCCACCAGCATTTAATACACGTACTTTCAATCTTGCTATCGGTTATAATCAAATCGCCAACTACAATGAAACTATAGAATACGGCGGCACTACATCCGGCACTATCCTACAGAGATTCTTAGAACAAGCAGAAGGAAGAACGCTCAATGAATTAGGTGACTTTGAAGCAGGCTTGGCATTTGACGCCATGGCCATATTTGACCCAGAGGAAGACGGAACTTACTTAAGTGATTTTATAACCTTGGCAGAACGAGTTGAAAAAAGTGAAGTTATAGAAAGAACAGGATCCCTTAATGAAGTTTTCATAAGTATAGGTTCTAACATCAAGAACAAGTTTTCATGGGGTGCAACATTAGGCTTCCCATTTGCTTCTTTTTCAGAATCTAAAAGATATTCGGAAACAGATCCTAACGATGCTGTTGAGTTCTTTGATGACATAGGTTTCAATCAGAACTTGAGCACGTCAGGAGTTGGTTTTAATCTAAAATTAGGTTTAATCTATAAGGTAACACCACGCCTGCGCCTTGGAGCTGCTATACATACTAAATCTTTCTTCTTGCTAACTGATGAGTTCGATACGGACATATCATACTCTTTTACAGAAGACGGAGTGGGTCAGAACTTTACAGCAGAGAGCCCAACGAGTGAATTTGAATATCAGATCTCTGGGCCTTGGAGAGCGCTTGCTGGACTTGGATACCTTTATTCATTCGGAGACATAAAAGGATTCGTCAGTGGAGAGATAGAATATGTCAAATACAACAGCGCATCTTTCAATCTTACAGAGAACTCTACTGATCCATTGGACCAGTTTTTTGAAGATGATCTAAACGATGACGTAGACTTTTTCTTTGGTTCAGCTGTCAATATACGGGCAGGTACGGAGCTTGCGTATAAGATGGTTAGAGCTCGTTTAGGAGTGGCCCTTCCTTCAAGTCCCTTTAGCGATCCTACTATCATAGAAGTAAGTCCAAGTTATAGTGCTGGCCTTGGCTATAGAGCTAATCGATATTATGTTGACGCAGCTTATACAGTTAGATCATTTGGTACAAACTATAGTCCTTATAGATTGATTGATAGAGATACGGAGCCGTTTATTGATATAGATAATAACCGAAGCATCATCACACTGACTCTTGGCTATAAGCTTTAGATGAATTCAACGACTTTAAGACTTTGGATGGTCAAAAACTAACAATTAACCATTGTTAAAACGCGAATTAACAGGATCTTAACCGTAATTTGGGATATTGCAGGGTAGGTTTGAAGAGAATACTTCAATCACCGCAATTAAAACATTACACTATGATCAAGCAAATTTACAACCTCACGATCTTGATTTCTGCTTTTATTCTATTGGGTACTATCAATATAACTGCGCAATATGATGACTTGTACTTTGATGAAGATAAAGCATTGACAGAAACTGCACTCGTTGATAACGCACCTACAGATTATGTAATTAACGTAGACGAACTGGAAGTATACTCCGAAGACGATGAAGACGAAACTGTAGACTCAGATGTTTATGATGATTACTTTGACTACCAAGGACAAGACTTTGATATCGATGCTTATGGATTTACTAATAGACTTAGGAGTCTAAGGTTATCCGGATTATGTCTACCTAGAAGGTACAACTACTTCGAACTATTAAGAGAGGCGGCACTAAATCCTAGATCGAGACTTAATGCACCATTTTTATACGCTGGGAGTTTCGCCTTCCTGAGTCCTTTTGCACCTTATAGACCATTTATACTTTCTTCAGGTCAATGGGCAATCGGTTATTATGGTCGGCCTATCGCCTATATACAGAGGGAGAATAGGAGTTACAATAGGAACAACTATACTAACTACAACACACAGCCGAGATCAGCATCGACACGTATTATAGATGTGCCGCGTAGAGTAAGCGACAGAACTAGACTTGTTAATGGTAACGCACCTCAAGTAAGAAGATCAAGTCCGTCTCGTACTTCAAGTTATAGAGACAGATCTTCCAGTCGTAATTCTACAGCTGCCTCATCTTATCAAAGTTCGAGTAGCAATAACACTACTACTACAACTTCTGGGTCTACTTCTAAAAGGTCTACAAGACGCCCTTAGATAAGAAGAGCTTTGCCACATATAATCAGTGTCTTATTAAAAAAGGCACTAGATATAGAACAAGTGCTTATATGCCACTTAACAACAATAATGTGCCATTAAAAATATGGTAAGTTATAATGACAGGTCTTCAATCACTCCATCAACTTCTATAAAAAGTCCTTTTCATCTTGAGGGATCCGTATAGATAGAAAAACTGCACCAGTTATTGGAGTAAAGAATGTTTTTGCAAGCCTACTGAAAAGGAAGAGAAGCTATCTCTTGAGAGATGGCCTCTTTCTACTTTTATCTAATCACGTATTGCTTCTATAGAATATTGATTCTTCAATTAAGAACTAAGAACAAAAGTCCTTACTCGAATTGTCAATCTTAATTTACATGCCTACTAATTTAAAGTCTTCTGGCTTGTATTTATTCTTAAACTTGATATTTGAAAAAGTGTATTGTCCATTTAAGCTATACTCTCCTGTTGCAGGATTTGGAGCATAGGACTTCCTCACTGTTGGGATATATATGCCATCTATCTTCTGGTAGTCCATTGTCATTTTTATGATAGGTTCATTAATACCTCGCGCCGGAAGTGAAAAATAGAAAAGGTCAATCATATGGGAATTAGGATTGAAGTATAGGATGTATTGATCATCTGCAGGCTTTCCAGTTACTGCATTATCATAAGTAAGTAATACCTTATCATAATTAACTCCATCTACACTTTCTGTACCCATATATTTATGATTGGTCCCGTTGTCTTGTAATTTATAGATCATGGAAAACCAAAACACATTGACCTCTCTTAAAAATACTGTGGCGCCTATGTCATTTTTATCAGTGATATATTTTCCATTGTGAGTCAATTGAGGAACACCATGGATTAATGACTGTTGAGCAACTCCTCCTTTACCGGCTAAAACATTTCTATCATGCTGGCTGTAAGAAGCCCAAGTGTGCTCTCCATCAAAGATTATTTTTTCGTCTGATACATCCTTGCCACTATCAAAATTATCATAGACATAATGAAACTGAACATCCTTTTTAGATCTGAGCTTACTATAATCCCCTATAACACCTGTTAGGTTATCTAACAGTGCTTTTGATTTGCTATCCGTTTGCGCATCGGCAACACTAAATGCCATCAAGAAAAGTGTCGCCAAAATATAGCGAAGTATGTTTGTAAAAATTTTCATAAAACTATTTATTGTAAAAAATTAGCGGTTACTGCTTTAAATTTCAGTTCGCAAATCTATAATTTTTATGTGCTAAGAACTCCTATTTTACTTATTCTTCTAATCAATATTATATGGATGCAGCTGGCAGACAAAGGCATGATTTTATCCTTTAAAAGCAATGAACAACTATTCATGTTAATGGTTACACTGACCGGATCGTTGTGGGCAGTTCATACGTTCAGGTCTGTACCGTCATTTGATGATAGCTAACTTCGATTGCAATTACCCTGATCAGCGAGAGATTGAATAATCATATTAGACGGTCCCGCAAAAAAAGAGGATAGACCAAATGATCTACCCTCTTCTCGTTCGCTTTACAATAAACTCAAAAACTTCTATTCTATAGAAATCATTTTTTTAGTTGCGACTTTGTTGTCATAGCTGATCTGATAGTAGAGCAAACCCTTTTGTTCTACCAAAGTCTCGTCTATGTCCACAGTATGCTTACCTGCATCATAGTGTCCAGACTGAACAAATAACTGTCGACCTGTTACATCAAATATCGATAGCTCAACGATACCGGACTCACCGATGTTAAAGCCTATTGTCGTACTTCCATTAAATGGATTGGGTACATTCTGATATAGCGTAAAGTCTGTAACTGATTCGGCTACATAGTTAAGACCGAGTTTATATCTGTCTAAAGAAGAGCCCATATAAACTTCAGAAGCCAATCCCTCGTCTTCAATATTTACAAAATCAGAAAGCACACCATCAGCTAAAGCTTTAAATGTTAGTGTCAATGTTTGATCACCATATAGTGCTTCTGCAGTAGCCCAACTTAACAACAACTGATCATCGTTAATCACCTTGAGCTCATCGCTTAAAGACCTGTTGTTACTTTCTACGTCCAACCATTTGCCATGAGCGACATGAAGGTTGAGCTGTACACCATATATATCACCTATACCTGATAGGTCAAGCGTCAACTTATGTATCTCGCCTTTTCTAACTTGCTTATCAGAAAGATTAAGCACCAGTTGTTCAGCACTTCTGCCATATCCGACGAGTGTGCTGTTGGCGATGGCAGTTCCATTGACATCACCTATTTTAACTGCGGTGAAGTCTTGCTCACTGACCTCTGATTGCAATTGTGACACGTAGATCTTCTCAATCAATGGCCATGGCGCTACACCATCTTCAAGCTGTTGTGACGCATCTATAAACCGCCAAGATTGGCCAGATGGGAGATCTGTTGTTCTTCCTAATATAAGATTACGGAGCTGTACGAGGTCTATAGCAGATATCCTTGTGTCACCACTGACATCAGCAGCGATCATGTGATAAGGACTTTCAAACCTACTATAACCCAATATGTGTCGCTGGATCAATACAAGATCCAATGTCGAGACACCATTGAGATAGTCATCTGACTTAGAAACACTGATCTCATAGTCAGTCATCATCGCGTTATCCGCAAAGGCATATAGCCCTTCAACATCTGTAGCTTGATCCGTGATGTCTTGTGTAGACATGGAGGCATTAGTCACCATCGCTGATTCTAATCTGTCACCACTAAATGTTGTAACCGCTCCGGAGATCAAACTCGATGCTCCAGCATTCATATCATTGCACGTATCACTGTTATCATCAATCCTAAGAAAGACGTTACAGAAATCCTTGTTCCCGCTTTCATCCCATACATATAGCCTCATCTCTATGATCCCAGTCACACCATTGATCAGGTCATCACAAGTGAAAACTCTACTAATCTCATTACGATCTTCGCCACTGAAGCTGTACGTCAAGTTAGTGCTACAGTTATCTGAAGAACTACCGTTGAGATCAAAGTCTGCTGCCCAGATCGTTACTGAGCCGTCAGTACTCATCGTAGCTGTAGATACGATTGTGATACACTGAGGAGACGGAGCGATATTGTCTATGACTGTTACAGTACATACTACTTCATCACCATTACCACAGCCATCTAAAGCTCTCCATCGCACATTGTAAGTGCCTAAGCTTAATGCTGTTGTGATTGTAGCTGAAGCATCATCATCAGTATTCATAACATTAAGATCTAAATCAAAGGTGCCATCACCATTAGTATCTACGGCCGCCTGCCAAGTTAACTCATCTCCACAAGTGCCCATATCCGTACCACTTGCTGTCACGATGATCCCTGTAACAGAACAATTGTCGCCAGCTGATACTTCTTGGTTTTGACATTCGATAACAGGGTTAGAGTTGTCTTCTACCTTAATCGTTTGCACAAATCTAAATACTCCTGTAGAATCGCCAGTGTTAGGTGTATAGTTACACCAGTCGATGACTGTGATCTCTCTTACGATCTTTTTACAATATCCAAGACCAGCAGGTACATCAAACTCTCTAATACTCTCAGTAGGTAGAGCGTTGTTGCAATCTCCTCCTGTGATCACTACATCACCAAAGTCGGTGTCCTCACATCCTACTGTTATCTCCGCTGGCGGAAATTGTATCGTCAACATATCTGCTTCACCAAAGTTGAATACTTTAGTACAGATAAGATTAGCAGATCCTTCTATAAAGTAATCCACTTGTACGGCGCCAGTATTGCAAGTAGATGTGATTGTATTAGTTCTAATCATATGGCTCACTGGTAGTGCTCTATCAGAACATCCATTGAGTATCACTAATGGCATATAATCTACAATTACAGAATCAAGGATATCTGTACAAGTTACATTGACTAAGGTGTCACCACATACGGTTGTTACGTCTGTCGCCTTATCTTCTAATACAACAGTCGTCCAACCTAGATTGTAATTACCAGCATTGTCTTCTACTTTGAGCTCGACGATCACTTCTCCAAAAGGGACGCCGGCTGCTGTGACATCGGTGAGGTCATCTCCATCGAATTTTACAAATGGACCAAAAGCATCTCCTGATTCAAATCTTCTAATAGAAAGATCGACATCATCATCACAAGCATCAAAACTATTGGCATCTATGTTTCTAGTAAACACCTTAGCTGTACACTCACCTTGGAAAGATGAAAATGTTACCTTGATTCTTCTTTTAGTAAGTGCTACAGGCTTGACCATATCTTTTATAATCAAGATCGCACTGTCTGTAGAAGTGTTTCCACAGAGATCTGTTACTTCATAGTTTACAGTAAATTCTCCTTCGCCTAAACCGCTAAATGAAAAACCATTAGCAGCGTTAGCCTCTATGCGGAGTCCGCCTACCTCTACAGAAGCTATCCAAGTAATCTGATCTATCGATGCACAATTATCCATTATAGAATCAGGACTCACGGCTATGATATCTACATCACATGACCAAGGATCTGTACTCGATATAGCTATAGTATCGGCTAACATAAATGTTGGTGCTTCGTTATCCATCACTTTTATAATCTGCGTAAGCGGTGGTAAAGTCTCGTTAGTACACCAATCTATAACATGCCATGTTCTTACAAACTTGTATCCTATGTCTTCACAGAATGGTATAGTTGGCGAATCTGTATAACCTGCAGTCATCTTGCAGTAAGCATCATTAGTGTCACCCGACAGTCCATCTCCTATCTTACTAAATACAAGACCACCTCCCGGCAGCGTGTCGACAAGTGAAGGATAGGAGTTAACTAATGCAGAGTCGGGGTTGGGATTATCGAAAAAAGTAGTATCGGAGAAATAATTACGGAGCGACTGTGGGTCTGTATCGATACCACACGTGACGACCACCTTATTGCTTGGGGGCATGATCGCACCGACACCGATATTTTTAAAAATAAATCTTTGGACACATTTTAGGTTTCTGTTGACCATAGTGCCATTGATATCAGGCGTAAGGGATCTCCACGTACGTGTGATAATCCAACCTCCACAAGATGTATCTGGTAGTAACACATCTTGAAAAGTGATATCGCCTGCGTTACCACAGTTATCCCTGAATGAGGGATTGACTCCAGCTTGACCGGTTAAGGTCTCGCTATTTAAAACCTGATCAACTGCTGCACAGCTGAAGATACAATCTTCGTCTGGCACGAGATCAGTTGATGCACAAGGGCAGTCAACTGTAAATGGCAGCAGCTTATCTTCTACAAGAAGATCACTCCAACATTGTACACCATCTGACTTCCGTTGTACTGTAACTGTATATGCTCCTGGATGTAGGAACTTTAGAAACTCACCTTGAGATCCTATAGTATCTGAAAACTCGCTATTAGCAAGATCATAAACTAAAACATCTGTAGGTGTACTCCCATCGAGATTCTTCACACTTAGAAGATAGTCGGTGAGGGTTAGGTTTTGCGTTTCAGCTCTTAATATGTGGCGGGCATTCATCACGACTTCACAATTATTGTCCATCGAGATATTGACACCACCATTACATGATAATGATTGTCCATAGGAAACTACAGAACAACCAGCTAAAATGATAAAAGCAAAACACCTAATAAAAGAGTAGATTTTACTCATAGGCATGACAAAAAGTTTAGGTTATTAAATGAGTGTTCTTTAACCTATCGATCGCCTTCGCAACCGCACTTTTTGAAAAAATAGAAGAAGAGTAATCTTCTATAGGGATTAAAAAAGTGTGTACTCTTCTTGGGGAGCGTACACATATATTGACAACAGTACTTACATACTGACTAATATCATCTAAGTCCTACGTGATACAATAGCTGACCCCTTGTTGGAATCAGCCTATCTAACTTTTAAAAACTAAAACGGGATTAAAAAAGAGGGGGAGATACACCGTAGTGCTCTACAAATGTAATCGATGATTGCAATGATAGTGTATTTGCTATGGGGTAATTATCAGATAAATATTAAACTGATAATTAGAAATTATAATGTGTTTCTAATTAGAAGGTTGCCTATACAGCCCTCCAGATGATCATTGAGGTGAAGCAGATACGATAGACATCGGCTCCTTACTAAAGCTTTGTACCCAGTAACTCTTGTGTTTAGAAAGTCCCATATCGGTCATATCTGCATCCATCAACATCTTACAGTGTGATGGGCTCTCCTTCCAAGCCTCTAAAACATCAAAAAAGTCGTCATATCCTACACCAAGGTTCTCGCCTATCTTGGCCCAATCATATCCGATGTTGTTCAGTCGGTCTCCAAGATCCTCGCCACTCTTAGATACATGATCAAAGTGCTTGTTAGCTGCCATGTATCTAGCGTACTTGTTAGACACTTTATACAACTCATGATTCCATTCTACTGGCTGTACTGGTGGCATCCACTGATTACCGCATTGGCAACCTGAAGTTCTTACCATATTGATCTCTCCCAATACTCGGTAGATGTTACCTTGAGAAGGCTGAGCATAAGCAGCTGTAGCAAGCAAGCAGAACAGTAAGATTGATTGATATTTCATCTAAGGGCTTAAGTGTGCTAAACAAAAAGGTTAAGTAGTTGTAGTGTGGTTTTTAATCAGCTCATCTAAAGCAGCATCAAGGAGATCATATACCTTCTGAAAGCTGCCATCATAATATGGATCCGGTACGATCATGTTTCGTTCTGGATAAACGTAGTTGAGTATCAACTTTATTTTGTCTCTCTGAGATTTATCTTTCGCTTTGGCCCTAACATCTTGATAATTAGATGTATCCATCGTTAAGATCAAGTCAAATTCATCCAAATCTGCCACCACCATCTTTCTTGATCTTTGATTAGTGATATCGATACCATACTCCATAGCTTTGTCGATAGATCTCTGATCAGGACCATGACCATTATGATACCCACTAGTCCCTGCACTATCCACTGTCCAGTCTAATCCAAGCGCACGCACCTTATCTTCCAGTATGCCTTGCGCCAATGGAGAACGACAGATATTTCCTAAACAAACCATCAACACTTTCACTATAACATATTATGATCAAGTACAATATGTACATAACTCATGCCATAAAGCACCTTATTGTGTCGATCTAGCATAAACCCTAGTGGATGTCCTTGATTATGTGAGCTTAAAGCGAAATGTGGTCCTTGGTATGAGCAGCCACTGCAACATTGCCTCACCTGGGATATGAACTGTTCAGATTAAAACTCGTACAAAATGTTTCTAATACTCTCATCTTTTTTCATAAACGAGTGCAGTCCAAGACCTGATGTCTGGGAGACTTCTGACATAGCGAATCGCTTATGGGTATTGAGCAAAATCTGAGCGTCTATTTTCTTAGTTAAAATGCCTTAAAATGAATAGTATCTCATGGATCACATTCTCTCTGTAGAGCGTTAGACAATGTGACGACTATCTGTATGAGCAAATCACTTCAAGCTTAGTTCCAGACTCTATATGGCACGCGTTGTAATAGCTCTACAGAGATATAACACACACTCGTCCAGTCACTATAAATTGTCTCCCATGAGAGAGAGATCAGTGTGTGATTTCCCATAAAAAGGCGAGATACCATGGATAGGTATAAATTTCATTTGCCATGCGTTCTTGATCAAAAATAATGATGATCAAGGACCCCAATCACGCTAAACCCCCTGATCTATATCAATCAAAAAGGATGTACATTTGGCGCTTCTTCTGACTAAGAAGAATGACCATATGAAGATTATAATTGCAGGAGCTGGAGATGTTGGATTTCATCTTGCAAAGCTACTATCATCAGCAAACCAAGAAATCACACTTATAGACCTCAATGAGGATGTCCTCGAGTACGCCGCTAATCACTTAGATGTATTCACGCTAAAGGGCGATGTCTCATCCATCAAGGTGCTCGACCAAGGAGATACTTCTTCGGCCCAACTATTCTTAGCACTTACCACAAACGAAACCACTAATCTGGTTGCCTGTATCCTCGCCAAGAAGATCGGCGCTAAGCAGACCATAGCCAGAGTGAGCAACTCAGAGTATCTATCCACGATACAGCGAGAGAACTTCGCAGAGCTAGGCATAGACCACCTGATCTCGCCGATAGAGCTTGCTGCTAATGAAGTAGAAAGACTTGTCAAGCACTGCGAGGTTACAGACCACTTTGCATTTGAAGGTGGAAAGGTAACGCTCAATGGCGTGACTCTTGACAACACGTCTCGACTGATCGGTAGAACCATAGGAGACATAGCAGATCAAAATCAGGAATTTCAGTTTAAGCCAGTAGCCGTCCTCCGTAACAATGAGGAGACGATCATACCTGATCCCGATACCAGGCTCCAGTCCTACGACCATGTATACTTCATGAGCCCGGCTGATCAGATGAATCCTCTGCTTCAATTTCTGGGCAAAGAACTCAAAAAGATAAAAAACATCATGATCCTTGGTGGCACGCCGCTTGGATTAAGAAGCGCTCTACTGCTTGAGAAAAAGCACAATGTGACTATCGTCGAGAAGGATAAAAACAAGTGCAAGAAACTGATAGAAAAGTTAGAACATACACTGGTCATAAAAGGCGATCCAAGCAATATAGAGCTTCTAAAAGAAGAAGGGCTCGATCGCATGCATGCAGTCATCGCACTAACTGCTAACTCCGAGATCAATATCATCGCTTGCCTTACAGCTGAGAAGTTAGGTGTCTTTAAGACAATAGCACTCGTAGACAATACTGACTACACCCATATCTCGCAACATATAGGTGTAGATACGCTCATCAATAAAAAGCTGATAGCAGCCAATAACATATTTCGATTTGTAAGAAAGGGACGAGTTGAGGCCATCACATCCCTGCATGGTGTGGATGCTGAGGCCATAGAGTACTTAGTGCATAAGAACAATCAACTGACCAAAAAGGCGATAAAAGATCTCCCACTGCCTGATAACTCGATGATAGCAGTTGTCATACGAGATAATGAAACGATCATACCTGATCCAGACTTCCATCTGGCTATCAACGATAAGGTGATCATCATGGCCATGGAAGAAGCAGTTAGCGTCGTAGACAGACTCTTTAAATAAAGTCGCATGCTGATCAATCCACAACCTATATCCAATGTCCTTGGTGCTCTAATTGTCTTTGTTGGAGTGATCATGTTGGCTTGCATACCTATCAGTTTGATTACACATGATGGACAGTGGACTGCATTTGTATGGTCTGGTCTTATCGCTATTGTGATCGGGGGCGCCTCGTGGCTTTACAAATTCAAGAGTTCTGCAGATTTTAAAAAGCGAGAGGGTTATCTGATTGTAGTGCTGAGTTGGGTATGTGTTTCTCTGCTTTGCATGCTACCCTATCTATTTAGCGGCAGCATTGATACTTTTACTAATGCGCTTTTTGAAAGTGTGTCCGGTTTTACAACTACAGGAGCAACTATACTTGAAGATATAGAGGCCACTTCTCCTTCTATACTATTCTGGCGCAGCATCACTCAATGGTTAGGAGGTATGGGGATTATAGTATTGACTATTGCATTATTCCCATTGTTGGGCATAGCGGGTATAGAGTTATTTGTTGCAGAAGCTCCAGGGCCAACTTCTGACAAGATACACCCGAGAATAAAAGATACCGCACAGACTTTATGGTTTGTATATGTAGGTCTTACAGCTACATTATTTATAATATTGATGTTAGAAGGTATGAACTGGTTTGATGCCATCAACCATGCCCTGACGACTGTTTCTACTGGTGGTTTCAGTACTAAAAATGCCAGCATAGCTCACTTCACCAGTCCGTTGATCCAGTATACGATCATGTTCTTTATGTTTCTTGCAGGCACTAACTTTGCTATGCTCTACTTCGGTTTAACGGGCAAGTTTAAAAAAGTCATCAATAATGAAGAGTTTAGGATGTACACTATGCTCATCATCAGTTGCATCATCCTTGGGACGATCACACTGCACCAGACCTTGACCATCAGTCTTGAAGAAAGTTTTAGAGCTATCTCTTTTTCTATAATCTCATTGATGACAACAACTGGTTATGTAAGCCATGACTATATGTCTTGGAGTAATGGATTTACAATTAGCTTTTTTATACTTCTGTTTTGTGGTGCTTGTGCAGGCTCGACTAGCGGAGGAATTAAGTTGATCCGTCATCTTGTTTTTATGCGTAACACGATATTGGAATTCAAAAGAATCTTGCATCCACGGGCTATGATAAGAATCAAGATCAATAAAAACATGATTCAGCCAAAGATACTGACACACATCCTTGTCTTCTTGCTTGTATATCTGTTCACATTTATCGTTGGGGCCATCTGTCTATCTCTCTTGGGACTTGATTTTGTAACAGCTGTAGGAGCTTCAGCGACAAGCCTTGGAAATGTAGGGCCAGGACTGGGCACCGTTGGCCCTGTTGATAACTTTGCACATCTTAGCGCTGGCGCAAAATATGTCACTTGTTTTTTAATGGTCTGCGGCAGATTAGAATTATTTACTGTGCTCGTAATCTTTACACCCTACTTCTGGAGAGATCACTAATATTTTATATCCGTTCTCATTCTTTTAAAAACCCATCTCTATTACAACTTATATCGTTGTAAACAAAAAAGGCGATCATCTATTAGATCATCGCCTTTTAAAAAATATTGGATCGTCCAAAACGATCAGCTCTTCCTTACTTTATACCACAGCCGATTGCTTTAGTTGTAGCCGGTGTTGGCGCTTTCCCTGCTTTTATAGCAGCTACTGCTGCCTCAACATATGCAACTCCCACTCCACTTGGGTCTTGAGGATTGTCATCGATCGCTCCGATATACTTTACCACCATCTCTTTATCCAAGACAAAAGTATGCGGTGTCTTTGTTGCTCCATATTGAGGATATACGACCTGCCCTGCATCAAAGAGATATGGAAAGTCAAAGTTCTTATCGTTTGCTCTTTCTTTCATTTTATCAAAACTATCACCTGTCTTCTTTTCAGGGTTGTTAGGATTGATCGCTATCACTGGAAAGCCTTGGTTTGCAAACTTATCATGGAGCCCTTGGATCCGATCTTCATAAAGAACAGCGTATGGGCAAGTGTTACATGTAAAGATAACGATGTAGCCTTCTGCATCTGGATAGTCAGATAAGGAAACAAACTTATCATCGATATTCTTCAAACTAAAGTCTGTGGCCTTATCTCCGATAGTATAACCATCTATAACACCAAATGACATCGCTATAGATGCCAATGCAAATAGAGCAGTTTTGATTACAATTTTCATTTCTGATTTTTTTATAATTGGATAAATGATTCTAATTCTGAATTGAGCTCTTCATAAGACTCATAAGCCTTCTCTACAAAGCGCCTCTTCTTGCCTGATATATACAAAGTCGCAGGGATTGTACCCTCCCAAGATGGATCTATCCTATCGATCCAATCGTTAGTCTTAGGATCAGTCATGTGTATCAATCTTGACTTGTACTGCTTCTTCTTTAAAAACGGAAGCAGCCTTTTCTCATATTGGTTCTTAAAATCTAAGCTCACCAGTACAACTTCTACATCATCCTCATCATGTGCTGCCGTCAACTCTTCAAAGTGTGGAAGCTCCTTCACACAAGGTGCACACCACGTTGCCCAAAAGTTAACCACATAGGTCTTATCCGGATTTTGAACCAGTTGAGCTTCAAACTCATCGTAGGTTTCGTATACCTCGATATCTTGAGCCCAAGAAGAGGTTAGAAACAATATGCTGGTTAGCAGTACTAAGAATCCTTTCATAAGAGCTGATGTAATGCAAAGATGGAATAAAATAAAAAGAGATATTTTGGTTTAAGTTGTTTTTAACTATTGAAAAGGTCACTTTGTCTTTGACAAGGCTGTACTTTTTTGTTTCATTCATATCTCTGCTTACTGAAGAAAGAAAAAGGCATACTCCTGGATTTCCAAAAATATCATCAATCAATATGCCTTTTAATCCCCTTATTTCAAATCAAAGAGAAGCAAATCCTATAGTCTGCGCCCCTCTTCTTAAAGAGGAGAGTGAGGATTGGGTAATCAAAAAGGGCAAGGCAGATTACAATGAATGCACTTTAATTTAATTTATAAGGAAGACCTAATCGACTTATAACATCTAACAACGCTGTATCTACGGTAACCCTTCTCTCTGCTCCAACCAAATCCAACTCGATATGATGAGTAGGATCAACGATCATCACTTTAAACTGATGTTGACCTTCTGGGTCAGACACTTCTGAAAGTTGTTGAATGAGATTAGGTGTTATACTATCTATCGGCACTTGTAGAGTGATGCTCTTGGTCAGTATCTTTCCGACTGTATCGAGGAGCTTTACATCCTTGACTCTAAAGAAATAATTGTCACTATTATAACCTCGTGAGTTCATGCCTTCTACAAAAAGGACAGCTCCTAAAGTTACAAGCCTACCGTAGTTTTTAAATTGCTCGTTGTACAGACCAAACTGCATCGATCCTTTAAAATCTTGCAGTGTAAACTTTTTATAACCTAATCCCTTCTGAGTAGTTCCTTCAAATACTTCCGTTACCAAACCAGCGATCTTAATGGCTCGCTCCTTCATGTCATCCATCTTATCCAACGTAACATCAACAAAGTGCGCCAGCTCCATCTCATAATCATCCAATGGATGACCACTGATAAATATACCTGTGACCATTTTTTCGCGATTGAGCATTTCAATCTTACTCCATGGGATCACCACAGGCATCTTAGGATCTGGAAGTATCTCTTGAGTCATATTGCCAAAAAGAGAATTTTCCATTTGACTTTTCTGATTTTGAAAAGCGTTTCCAAATTTTAGTGCATGTTCTAACAAAGTAGAGTACGGTTCTGAAGGCGCAAAATACTGGGCTCTATTGCCATCGTTAAAATGATCTAACGCGCCACTTTGAGCAAGACTTTCTAAACACTTCTTATTGACCGTTCTAAGATTCATGCGCTTAGTCATGTCCCATAGACCTTCAAATGGCCCCGTCTCTGTCCGCGCTCTGATGATCTCTTCTACTGGTCCCTCTCCTACTCCTTTCAATGCTGACAAACCAAAGCGGATATGACCATCTTGGTTCACAGTAAAGTTAAGGTTACTCTCATTGATCTGTGGGCCCAACACTGTAATGCCCACTCTCTTCGCTTCTCTTAGGAAGAAGTTCAGTTTTCCAATATCATTCTTATTATGGGTCAAGACTGATGCCATAAACTCAGCAGGATAGTGTGCTTTTAAATACGCCGTCTGAAAAGCGACTATACTATAAGCCGCTGCATGAGATCTATTAAAACCATAAGAAGCAAACTTCTCCATGGTATCAAATATCTCATTGGCTTGATCTTTATCTACCCCTTTGCTCGTTGCACCTTCTAAGAAGATCTGACGATGACGCTCCATCTCTTTGAGCTTCTTCTTACCCATCGCTCTACGCAACATATCCGCCTTACCCAATGTATAATCTGCCATGATCTGAGCCGTCTGCATGATCTGCTCTTGATACACCATGATACCATTGGTCGGCTTTAAGATCTCTTCTAACCATTCGTGTGGATAAGTGATCTCTTCTTCTCCATGTTTTCTTTTTATAAAAGAGGGAATATTATCCATCGGACCTGGCCGGTAGAGTGCGTTCATCGCAATGAGATCTTCCAGATTAGTTGGCTTCAGTTCTTTTAGAAACTTACGCATACCATCGGACTCAAATTGGAATATCCCAATCATGTCTCCACGTTGAAACAACTCATAGGTCAGCTTATCATCAAGATCTATGTCATCTGGATCGATCCTCTTTTCTTCACCATATCGGATGACGATATTTTCAATTGCATCTTTTATAATTGAAAGTGTCTTAAGCCCTAAGAAGTCCATCTTCAACATACCCGCGTCCTCAACTACACTTCCATCAAATTGTGTAATTAACAAGTCCGAATCCTTAGATGTACTGACTGGTATGTACTTAGTGATGTCATCAGGTGCGATGATCAGTCCGGCAGCGTGGATACCAGTGTTACGCACTGTGCCTTCTACTTTCTCGGCCAACCTAAGCACCTCGCCATCTTGCGACTTGGCTTCTCTAATCTTATGGAGTTCCTTGATATTAGAAAAATCATCTGATGGCCAATCTTTCTTTAGTTCTTTATCTGTCTTATTAAGAATCTTGTACAGCTTCGTACCGGGTCGCGTTGGTATCAACTTTGCAATTTTGTCCGTCTCGCTAAGTGGGTAAGACATCACTCTTCCAACATCCCTGATTGAAGAACGAGCTGCCATCGTACCAAATGTGATGATCTGAGCGACCTGAGTCTTACCATATTTGTCAACTACCCAGTCGATCACTCTCTGGCGACCAACGTCATCAAAGTCAATATCAATATCCGGCATAGATACACGCTCCGGATTAAGAAATCTTTCAAAGAGCAGATTATACTTAATTGGATCGACATTCGTGATCTTTAGACAATATGCAACTGCAGACCCTGCCGCAGACCCCCTACCTGGACCAACAGCTACTCCCAGCTCTCTGGCTGCCGCTATAAAATCTTGTACAATTAAGAAGTAACCATCGAAGCCCATGTCCTTGATGATCTTCAACTCAAAGTCCAGACGCTCTCGTAAGAGCTCTGTTATTTCTCCATAGTTCCGTTTAGCGCCTTCATAAACCAAGTGACGTAAGTAGTCGGGTTGATCTTTAAATCCCTGAGGCAGTGGAAAGTTGGGCAATAGGATATCTCTGGCCAGCTTAGGCATCTCTATCTTATCAAAGACCTCCATCGTATTGGCAATCGCCTCGGGGATCTCTTGAAACAAGGCAGACATCTCCGCTTTCGTCTTAAAGTAGTAGTCAGAGCTACTAAACTTAAAGCGATCGATATCTTCCATCTTGCGACCTGTATTGACACATAGGATCACATCGTGCGGCTTCCAGTCTTCCTCCTCTACATAGTGGGCATCGTTGGTTGCGATCACTTTGAGGTTATATTTTTTAGCGAGCTTGATCAACTCTTGGTTGACTTGCTCTTGGCTGATATCTCTTCCGTCTAAAGTCTCAAGTCCTCGATGTCTCATCAGCTCGACGTAGTAGTCTTCGCCAAATACATCTATCCACCATTTGAGCTTCTCCTCGGCATCTTCAAGATTGCCGGCCATAATCGCTCTTGGCACTTCTGCAGCCAGACAACAGCTCGTCGCTATGAGTCCTTCGCTATACTGTAGCAGCACTTCCTTATCGATACGGGGAAATTTGCCGTAAAGGCCATCTATGTATCCAATAGAACAAAGCTTCGAGAGGTTTTCATAGCCCTTTTGGTTCTTGGCGAGCAATAGTTGATGGTTTCTAACATCCTTCTCACCCATGGACTTAGCGAATGAGCGCTTATGCCGATCAGCGACGAGATAGAACTCACAGCCCACCATACCTTTTAAGCCTCTCTTTTGTGCCTCATTAACAAAGTGAAAGGCGCCAAACATATTGCCATGATCCGTCAATGCCACTCCTTTATGACCATCTGCGACGGCCTTATCCATGAGCTTACCTATATGAGAAGCTCCATCAAGAAGCGAATAATGGGTATGACAATGTAGATGACAAAAATCAGGCATAGTGTGGTTCTCTTATCTCTGCGCAAGATAACATATATGAATTCTTCTCTTTATATTTTCTTTGTAGCAGGGTAATGAATTATTAAACCAAAGTATATGACAAATGTGAAGAGCAATAAGACATTGAAAACGATTGGGATTTTGCTTTTTAATGATGTCGAGCTATTGGACTTTGCAGGACCAATGCAGGTCTTTTCGTCGCTCGCTGCGCTTTATCCAGACCTAGGTATCCAAGTTTATAATCTGGGGTTATCAGAAAGCATAGAAGTCTCTAAGACTAGGCTACAGATCAGTGGATTACAACCCATAGACTCTTGGACCAAAAGGCTGGACATGATCCTTATACCTGGAGGACTGGGCACTAGAGCTATCGTGAAGAGTGAGGAGCAGTTGGAGGCAATAAGACGCATCATCTCCCTTACCGAAATATCAAGCTCCGTATGCACTGGCAGTCTGATCTTAGCTAAACTTGGCCAGCTATCCAACAAAGCAGCAACAACTCACTTTGCGGCTATCGAACTATTAAAGAAAATAGATGACTCTATCATCGTGGATCGAACAAAACGCTATCACGACCACGACAATGTCGTAGTATCTGAAGGAGTGAGCGCAGGCATTGACATGAGTCTATATCTGATTGCACGATATCATGGTCAAGAAAAAGCCGATCATGTCCGTAAGTATATTGAGTACTTTCCAGAAGTATCTTAGCCAAAGCTAATATGGTTGACCTAAATTTTTTATAGGTCAGTTGCACTCTTGTTTTGCTCCTATTGTCATAGGTCAAAGTAAGGCTCATCGATGTTCTACCTGCAACTGGACATGCGATATTGAGAGGCCATCACAGTGTAGAGTTGCTTCCTAATCTTATGGTCAATCAGGCAGGAGTCTTATCAATATTGATCATAGACTGCAACTAAGCGCAAAGGCTCTTGTTGATACCCAAAAATAAATTCATATTTGCAGTCACAAAGGAGAAACGATTGATTCTCTGCGCCGCCCGGGTGCTGAAATTGGTAGACAGGCATGGTTGAGGGCCATGTGTTCGTAAGGGCGTGAGGGTTCGAGTCCCTCTCCGGGCACAAAATGAGGCTGACAGTTGTCAGCCTTTTTTTATGTCTGAGAGAGACCAAGTCGCTCGGAGTTTATGCTAAAAAAAATAAAGTGTTGATGAAGTAGGCACAAAAAAGAAGACGAAGTGTTCGCTTCGTCTTCTTTTTTAAAGATTCTTTGATTAGAGCTGATTGCTACCTTTTCTTTATTTCAATAAAGGTCCTACAACTGTCTAAATCTCTATTCTAAATCTGTCTCCATTTTTCTGTGCTGTACACAATCTGAAGCGCTTTCGCATAAAGAATCATTACTCTTGCATCATTAGTAGTTAGTAGTAACAATAATAATTTTAGAGTACTTATCTATTGGAGCACCTAACACTAAATTTTTGCCATTCGTCGTCATGGCTAACTCGCATATAGTTTTTTAACCCTTTAAGGTTTTTACTAATTACAAAATCAAAGTCATGAAAACATAAACTTGAGGAATCCAGTGGAGTCCTCTTATTTGACGATATATCTAATCCATTCATCTGTATGATTCTATTATTTATACTTCAAATATGGATCAGTCGCTCTATTCTTAAAGACAATTTTCTTTTTTCGGTAATAATCTTCCTCTTTTTGGCATTTCTCGGGTAGTCATTCTTCTATATATTGCTACTCCATAAATGATTTCACCAGTAGGAATATCAAAAATCAGGATATAGCTTGGTAGCTCAAATCTCTTAAAGCTGCTTTACAACTTAGTCATAAAGCTTTCCGATTTTGTGTCTTAGTTCGATCGTGTCTTATCTTGATTAGTTAGTAATATCTCTAACTCATCAAGAAGGTCTCATTAAAACTAAATATTGCGGCACCTAGATTGACATCTCTTCTACAACCTTCTAATCACTCGAATTCTATGACTACTGTTCTTATTGAAACCGGCTATATCATCGCTTGTAGTAATACTTAATATCCTCGCAACAAATTATTTAAAACTCCTTCATTAGAGCACCAATAGAAACCTGTTGAGAAATTGCCCATAGACTGTAGGTTCAAATTTTTATACATCAGACTTATCTTGGTCATTGATGGTAGGTTAAATTAGACTTCTTCATTTGAAAGAAATCAGAACAAAGCGATAGCCTATTCCAACGTGAAATAGAAAAATATACTGAGTAAGATCGTTCCTACCTCACGATTCATCCGTTTGCCACGTCCACTCTATAACCTCATCACCAACTGCCAGCGTCTCATGACTATTAGCATTCAGAGTGACCCTTATAGTTTCAACTGGTCCAGCAAGATCTGGCACGTGAAAGTGAGGAGCATACAACCTCGCAAACTTCTCTCCATTAATATAGAGATGAGCATGGCCTTGGCCTGAGACATGGTTGGCATTGACACTTGCAGGTGAAAAAATAAAATCTTGAGTAGCTATACTGATATTATAACCACTCATCTTATCCTTCGCAACAGTCAGACCTGTGATCTTAGGTATGATATCATCTCCACCAATATCAAACAGGCCATGGTCCATACTTGAATGTTGGATAGCATTGGCATGGTCTAGCGCTTCATGCATCTCAACAGAACGATTAGAAAGTAGCATCCCGACAGGGATACCTATACAGATCACAACCAACTGTAATAATTTCGCTTTTTTAAACATTGACACTATTGTTTAGATGATTGATTAGTCTTGAGCACAGAAGGAGTAAGGACCATTAATATCAAGGCAGGAACAAAGACCAATGGCAAGTCAATCAACCAATGACTCGTCGGCAATAGGCCAACTAATATTTCAACGACATGGATCAGTGCATGACCTGCAAAGAAGAACATAACAGCCAAGTACAAATATTTAGACGATCTAATCCTCCATGCACACCATATCAAAGCAAGCCCTGCCAACAAATAAACCAATCCCACATCATGGACAAAGTGTCTATTGATCGGTCCAGTATCATGAACCCCTGGTAGCGTTGTAAACCAATTGTCTACAAAAAAGAGCATCCACAGTCCGTTACCGACATTTGTCGCTCCAAAGAAATTTAGAATGGCCTTAAGATATTGCTCTTTCATGTGGTTGTGTTTTGAAGTGGCTCAGATCAGCATAATAGTAAGCAAGCTGTTTCTCTTCTCAAAAGATGATGAATATAAACACTTTGATCTGTCTAATCCTATTAACATATATCCCAACGAGTTTTTGGCTCCATCATACTCCATCTGTATGTTCCAACAGCGCTACAAAACCTTATTAGAGGACAACTAGCTTATCCTACTTAAAGTACTTGGAGGATAATCTTTTGTTAAATGTTACCGAAGCATCTCAACACAAGATGCACAGCCCTATTATCAACAATATCCTCTTCATTACTTGATGTAAGAAGCATTTGCGAAAGCAAATAGCCCCAAAACCACTGATTAATGAAATAAACAAGACAAATGGGTCAACAAAATGTGATCTTTTCTATTATTGATTTATACCGCAATATCTTGGTTGCGGTTAAAAATATGTCAGACGAGTAATCGTTTTAGGTGATGTACCGTGAAATTAAATGTCAAGTAATGAAAATAAGTAATCTACTCTACCTCTTAACTTTTGTATCGCTAACTGCCTTCTCTTGTACGCAGGAAGAAGAGCCACCTGTGGTATCTAATCCATCAACTCCGACTAATCCAACAAGTGATCTACCAGATGCACCTACATTCTCGATAGAATCTACATCCGGAGATGTGATTACATCTTCTCAGTTTGCGGATAAAAACTTAGTGATATTCTTCTTTGGCTTTGACTGCCCTCCTTGCAAGGCTGCAGGCCCAGATATCGAGTCTAAGCTGCACCAAGAGTTTGCCAGTGACACTGACTTTGCCATCATCGGTGCAGACCAGTGGGAAGGCAATGATGCAGGTGTGGATAACTTTCAAGAGATCACTGGTATCACGTTTCCTCTGGGACGCAAAGGAGCGGAGATGGCCAAATCTTTCAACACGACTTATGATAGACTTGTGGTTATCAACAAGGAAAACAAGATCGTCTATACAGGCAATAGTATAGCGTCTAATAACTTGGATGAAGTGATCGGTATCGTAAGAGATTTACTAAAGTAATATGGTTAACTATAGACTACTCCAACTGCTCATAGTAGTTGCTTGTCTAACTTTCAGTTTGCTTGGTTCTGCACAACAGTTAGATGACTTTACATTGGACAATATAGAGAACGAACAAGTGAGTCTCTCTGAGATCAAAGGTGATGCACTGACAATTATAGACTTTTGGGCTACTTGGTGTAAGCCATGTACGAAGGCGATGCCTAAGCTCAACACTTTATACAATCAGTATAAGGACCAAGGGGTCTCCATGATCGGTATCAGCTGCGATGGTCCAAGAAGTATATCTAAGGTGGCCGCTGTCGCAAATACACTTAACGTAGATTATCACATCCTAAAGGATATAGACTGCGAGGTGATGAATACTTATCAGTATCAGGCATTTCCAACCCTGATTATGCTCAATGCTGATAATGAAGTGGTATATGTCCATGAGGGATTTAGCAATGGAGATGAAGATGAGATTAAGGCAGCCATCGAAGAAAATATTAAATGAGATCTGCTCAGCGTTGGATTCTCTTTGTCTTAGTTATTCTAATTTCATTTCAATTAGCTGCGCAGATCAACATTAGTAATCTTGCAGAATTTCAATATGGAAAACTTCCTGATGAATCTGCAGATCCTTTTCCGTCTTTTTACGATCGCGCAGAGATTGATTATAGAAAAAAAGGATTTAGCATATCTACAACAATAGAACAGTATCACACCACATTTGATGGCCGCAGCTACTTTGATCTTTCTCAAGTTGCATTAGGATACAAGAAGAAGAAGTGGGATGTAAAAGTAGGCAACATATATGAGACGCTCGGCCGTGGCTTGTTGCTCCGATCGTTTGAGATACAAGGAGCGCTTTTAGAAGATATAGGATTTAGATCTCGCAACTACTTCCATCGCGATATGCTTGGCGCCTCTGTTAAGTACAAAATCAAGAAAGCCACTTTTCAAATTCTTCGTGCCGACATACTTAACAATGTACTGCCGCCTACCTTTGATAGAGAAGGCAGGAGAACAGATCTTGCTACTGCAGCTTCTGCCAAAGTAAAGTATTTAAAAGGACAGGAAGCTGGCTTGATCTTTATGCGCAGAGATCAAGACGGAGGCAACAGCCAAAACTATATAAGCGGCCTGCTCAATGGTACTGTATCAGGTCTTGACTACTATGCAGAATATGCAACTGACTTAGACAATGACGACTTTGCATTCTATACAGGCTTAACTGGTTATGCAGGAGCGTTTAGCTTTACTGTAGAATATAAAAATTACAAAAACTTTGTGCTCGGTGCTGGCATCAATGAACCCCCTGCTGGAGTGAAGCAACAGACATATAGAGTCCTCAACAGAAGTATCCATGTATCCAACCCTATAAATGAAGAGGGCTATCAATTAGACCTATTTTATAATTTTAATGATGGCACTATCATCAATTTTAATCATTCACTTGCCGTAAATACTTTTGGTGGTCAGTCCTTTTCTTTTAGACAATTCTTCTTAGAGCTTCAGTCTTCTATAGGAGAAAATATAGAATACAAAGGGTTTGTTGATTTTAGTCAAGATCCCTTTAAAGGAGAGCAGAACAGAATATCAGTAGGTCTCTATTCTGACATAGCTTTATCACAAAACTTTAAGTTTATACCAGAAGTAGAATATCAGACTTTTGAAAGATCATCTTCCAGCGTTTATAATTTTAATATGTTGCTTGGATTGAATATCAAGAAAAAATACTTCATCTCGGTATTAGGCGAACTTACTGATGATCCATTTAGAATAAATGAAGGGCAGTCTAACCGACTCTACCTTGGAAGCACCATCAGATATAAGCCAAGTTATAAAAACACCTTTCAGCTCTTCCTTGGTGAGCGCAGAGGAGGGCCACAGTGTAGCGCAGGAGTCTGCTATGAGATCCTTGACTTCAAGGGAGTGGAGTTGCGCTGGATTGGCAAGTTGAGGATTTAGTCGGCGCGAGTCATCTTCTCATCTACTGCCCCTCTAAGAATATTTCCTATATTTCATGGTCTTAGCAAATGACTCACTTCATGAAACAACTGCTCATTTTATTTCTATCATTTCCAATGATCCATAGTTGTTCAGGTACCATAGAATACAAAGTTGTGGAACCTATCACCACAACAATCCACAAAGGCCAAACCGAAAATTACAGTGATACGAAGAACGCCTACTTTGGCGATACACATATACATACCAGCTGGTCTTTTGATGCATTTATCTCCAATGTCAGAACAACGCCAGATGATGCATACAACTATGGGAAAGGAGCCGCGATAGCACATGTATCAGGAACTCCCATACAACTAGAACGCCCCTTGGACTTTATGGCGGTATCAGATCATGCAGAGTATATGGGTGCCATGATGCAGATGTTAGACAAAGATCATCCCATTGCTTCACTTGACATTTCTGAAAAGATCTCAGACCCAGATCCAGATGTTTCTCTCAAAGCGGTTAAAGGCGTCAGAAGAAGCATAGCTATGAATCGACCTTATGAAGAACTGACTGACCCGGAGATTCTAAAATCAACATGGAAGCGCATTGTAGAAGCGGCCGATCGACACTATATACCTGGAGAGTTCACAACCTTCCCTGCATATGAGTGGACATCATCTATAGGTGTTCTTTCATCTTTGCTCAGCTCATCACCGTATGCACAAAACCTACATCGAAATGTAATCTTCAAAGGGGGTAAAGTATCAGGACTACCCTTCTCTTCCTTTGATTCTCAAAACCCAGAGGATCTTTGGGAGTGGATGGAGCTACAAAGAAAACATGACATAGAACTATTGGCAATCCCACACAATGCCAATATCAGTGATGGACGTATGTATGCCATGAGCACTTTTGATGGAGATGATATCAATCTCTCTTATGCCCAAAAGAGAATGAGAAACGAACCCATCAATGAAGTTGCTCAAAATAAAGGTCAGTCTATGATCCATCCAGAGTTAGCACCCAACGATGAGTTTGCAGATTTTGAAGTATACCAATTTTCTTTGGGCACAGGTGATCCACGAAGAGAAAGCAAAGTGGATGGCAGCTTTGTCAGACAAGCCTACAAAAATGGATTGAAATTAGAAAAAGAAGTGGGCGGTAACCCATTTCAATTTGGCATCATCGGCAGTACGGACAGCCATAACTCTGCAAGCAATGTCGAAGAGAATAATGCCATGGGCAAATCAGGTACAAAAGATCCGACACCAGAATTTAGAATTACTGATATGGAGTCAGGTCCTCGCCATCGACGAAGCTCAGTTGGTGGGCTGGCAGGTGTATGGGCAAAAGAAAACACGAGGGAAGCCATATTCGAGTCTATGGAAAGTAAGGAAGTATTTGCAACGAGTGGTACGCGTATGAAAGTGAGGTTTTTTGCCAGCTGGGATTTTGATACATTGAGTTTCGCTCAACCGGATTGGGTGGTGACTGCTTATGAAAGAGGTGTACCGATGGGGAGCACTTTACAAAAACAAAATTCTAATTACAACACAGCACCGTCGTTTGCCATCTGGGCCATCAAAGATGCCGAAGGCGCTAACTTAGATCGTATCCAAGTCATCAAAGGATGGTTAGA
>CALDEM010000055.1 GCA_937942435.1 uncultured Saprospiraceae bacterium | reverse complement strand
GGCAGTATCTAATTATGTAGCTTGTTCAAGTGAAAATGAATTGGAGCGATTATTTTCTAAATTGTCCGAGAATGGCACTGTCACTATGCCATTGAATAACTATGGTTTCAGCACAAAGTTTGGTTGGGTGATTGATCAGTTCGGAGTTTCTTGGCAGTTGAATTTTAACTGAGCAGGAAAGATGATTTCCTTATCCACTGTTCGGGTTAGATTTTTAAAAATTATATAATTAGAAAGTTATAGTCAGATAACTCAAGTCAGAAGTAGAATTATGAGACCATAGATCGTATAATAAGATATGGCTCCCACCTCAATCTTGGACCACTAGGCAAGTAAAAAAATCATTGATTTCAACTTTCCAAAGTCATTTTATAAAGGGTTTAAGACAAAGCTATATTCAAGAGCGACGATTGTAGATGGGACTTTCAGTGCAAAGAGTCTCTGTTTTTGCTAAGCTTGTAAAGATGAAAGTGATTGCAGAAGTAAGGATATTGACCCAACCATTCTCAAGAAGACTGGCGTTAGAGCACTAATCATAGCTGACTTAGTCAATGTCTTGCATTATCACATATTAAAGTAAATCATAATTGATTGGATACCGTATATTACAGGGTAATAAAAGTTAACTATGATCTTTCCTATAGGTGATGACAATATTAACGGTGGTTACAAGCCTTATGTAGCATACACGTTTTTGGCCATCAACGTGATGATTTTTCTTTATCAGATCACGCTTGGGCCTGTAGGTATAGACTCATTTCTCAACACTTTTGGAGGCATACCAGCTGAGATAACGACTGGAGTGGATACTTACACTCTGATCACTAGTATGTTCTTGCACGGTGGCTGGATGCATATCATCGGCAATATGATCTTCTTGTGGATATTCGCTGATAATATCGAAGCGATAATAGGCAACATACCTTTTTTGATCTTTTATGTGATTGGTGGTTTAGCAGCTTCTGCTGCGCACATATTAACTGAACCTGACTCTATGGTTCCAGTTGTAGGAGCCAGTGGTGCTATATCGGCAGTTATGGGTACTTATTTAGTGATGTTTCCTAAATCTCGTATCAAGCTGATCTTTATCATATTCTTTAGGACTTTTCACCTGCCTGCCTTTATCTTTTTGGGTTTTTGGTTTGCTCAGCAACTCTTTAGTGGCGTGGGGACGATGTCTGCAGAAAGTGGCGGAGGCGGCGTTGCTTGGTGGGCACACATTGGTGGGTTTGTATATGGAGTAGCTGTAGGGTTCTTAATTAAGAAGTATTATGGACACACCTACACAATCAATACACAAGAAGAAGAACTCCGAGCTTAAAAGGTGTCGCTATTCAACGATTATAAGACTTAAACTTAAAGGTGCTCTGACTGTTAACTCTTGTAAGAGCAATCAATTATTGTCCCTCCTTATTAAGGCTCTCGGTCATTTCCGAAGAAATCGCAGATCTCATGATATCCATGTATCCTTTTTGGCTGATCTGTAGGGTGACAACATGCTCATCGAGTTTGGTGATAGTACCTATGATACCCGATGAGGTAACTACTTTTTTGCCCTTTTCGAGCTGACTCTCAAAAGACTTTTGTGCCTTTTGTTTCTGAGCTTGTGGCCTTATGAAAAAGAGATATATCACAAGAAAAAGTAGAGCTGGAAAGATGAATTGACTAAGTGTCTCTACTATGTTTGCCTGAAGTATCATAAAGCTTGTTTTATCTTCGGGGCAAACATAATCAAAAAAGACATTCTTGGATCGTATATACCTCATAGGATACATGGGATCGGGCAAATCAACTGTCGGAAAAGAATTGGCTAGTCGACTGGGGTGGAAGTTCATAGATCTCGATGAAGTAATCATAGAAAGAAGTGGACTGACTATACCTGAGATTTTTAGACGATATGGTGAGCATACTTTTCGTCAGTTAGAGTCAAGCGCTCTTGTTTCAACGATCGAGATGAGTCAAGTCATAGTTGCAACTGGAGGAGGAGCACCTTGCTTTAATGACAATATCGATGTACTTACGGCAAATGGACTAACAATCTTCTTAAATGGGTCTATAGACACTATTGTGAATAGAATACGAGCTGATTCATCTGTCAGACCTATAGTCGCTTCTAAGAGTAAGAATGAGTTGCGATCTTTTATAGAGGACCATTTGGCAGCTCGGTTGACTTTTTACAAGCAAGCAAATATCACGGTTGATATAGATCAGTCTATAAGTGAGATAGTTGATGAAATCTTAGAAAAGATCAAATTAAATTAGTCTACGATTTTTTCTATTTCTTTTTCTGTTGCTCTCAGTTTACTTTGGCATAGTTCAAGCAACTCACGAGCTCTTTTTACTTTGTCTTCCAATTGGTCTATACTAATCTTACCATCATTGATATTATCGATTATACCTTGCAGTTCTTTATAACTTTTATCGTATGAAAATTTCGCTTTTGCCATAATCGTATTTTTATAAAACTGTACTATCTATTTGACCATCTTTTAGATGAACTGATATTTTGTCTCCTCTTTTCAATCTCTTAGCTGACTGTACTACCTTTTTGTCTTTCATCACATAGCTATAGCCTTGCGTCATGATCTTAATTGGATCTTTTGCATCGATCATCAAGTTTAGCTTTTCTAATTGATGTTGTTCATTGGATAGTAGTCGTTGTGTATAAGATCTTAAGTGCTCATATGATAACTCGAGTGCTGATAGTGACTCTGATATTTTGTATTGAGCTGACTGTCTAATTTGTTCTTTGAGGCCATTGAGTGAGAGCTCGTTGTTCCGGACCATATTGGTAGAAGCTCTGTGTATACTGGCCATCTGTTGTTCTACTCTGGCTTCGTATGACATATTGCGATCTATAACGTAATCCGCCACGGCTGTTGGTGTTTTTAAAGATAGGCAAGCGACAAGATCCGCAACTGTGCTATCTATATCGTGTCCGATACCAATCACAAATGGTATATCAGATAGCGCGATAGCTTCTGCTATGTTATAATTATCAAATCCTGATAGATCTAACTTAGAGCCACCACCTCTGATGATAGCTACAACATCGTAGTTTATTTTAGAAGCCAGTATCTCTTTAATTGAGTTGACAGTATTAGCTTCTACATTGACTCCTTGCACTGCTCCATCGAAGAGATCTATTTTAAAAGTATAACCATAACCATTATTAAGTAATTGATTTTTAAAATCTTGATATCCCGCCGCTGTAGCTGAAGATATGACAGCTATCTTTTGAATAACAGCTGGGACAATTAGGCCTTTGTTGAGATCCATCAATCCACCTTCTTCTAACTTGTTGATGATCTCTTGACGCTTCAGTTCTAATTTTCCAAAAGTATAATTAGGATCTATGTCTTCTATGATTAGCTTAAAACCATAGCGCTCATGAAAGTCTACCTTGCACTTTAGTCTAACTTGGGTACCTTCTTCTAAAAGGTCATAGACGATATCACCTAACTTTCTTTTTATAAATTGAAATTGTCGATACCAGATCGCAGCGCTACACTGAGCAATCACTCCTTCTCCTTCTTCATCTTTTTCGATGAGTTCAAGATATTGATTGCCACGGCTATCTTTGATCTGTGCGATCTCTGCTTCGATCCATAGCGGCTCTCTAAAGTTGAGCGCGATAACCCGCCTTACATATTCATTAAGTTGGAATAAACTATAAGATTCCAATAGACGGATTATTTGTCAATAAGGTGTATTTATCCGAGTACTTCTTTGACGATATCAGCTGCTTCTTGAAGTAAGATCGCTGACTTTACTTCAAGTCCACTCTTGTCAATCAACTCTTTTGCTATCTCAGCATTGGTGCCCTGTAGTCGTACGATGATCGGTACATTGATATCACCGATGTTCTTATATGCATCAACTACTCCTTGCGCCACACGATCACATCTTACGATACCACCAAAGATATTGATCAAGATGGCTTTTACCTCAGGATCTCTAAGGATGATTCGAAATGCCTGCTCTACACGTGCTGCATCGGCTGTGCCACCTACATCTAAGAAGTTAGCAGGCGATCCACCGCTTAGCTTGATGATGTCCATTGTAGCCATCGCAAGTCCAGCACCGTTAACCATACAACCTACATTGCCATCTAGGTTGACGTAATTAAGTCCAACAGCTTTGGCTTCTACTTCAGTAGGATCTTCTTCTGAAACATCTCTCAGCTCAGCAAGATCTTTGTGCCTATATAACGCATTTTCATCAAGTGACATTTTTGTGTCAACAGCTATGATCTCATCGTTAGCAGACTTAAGACATGGGTTAATCTCAAATAGAGATGCATCTGATCCAACAAATGCTTTGTACAAGTTAGAGATGAACTTTGTCATGTCTTTGAAAGCCGCTCCACTGAGTCCTAAGTTGAAGGCTATCTTCCTTGCTTGATAACCTTGCATACCCAACGATGGGTCTATGTGTTCTTTGTGCACGAGGTGTGGCGTATGTTCAGCTACTTCCTCGATGTTCATACCTCCCTCAGTACTATAGATGATAACATTTCTCTTTGCTTCTCTATCCATCATGATAGAGACATAGTACTCTTTACATGCATCAAAGTCTGGAGCATAAGAGTCCTCTGCAATCAGTATTTTGCTGACAAGCTTACCTGGCCCTTCAAGTCCGCCTGGAGTCTGAGGAGTCTTCAGCATCATGCCTAAGATATTACCAGCATGCTCTTTAAGCTCATCCACGTTTTTGGCTAACTTGACCCCACCACCTTTGCCACGGCCACCTGCGTGTATCTGTGCTTTGACTACAACGACATTGTTGCCACTTGCTGCTGTAATCTCCTCATAAGCCTTGATGGCTTCGTCTAGAGTTTCAGCTACTTTTCCCTTCTGTATCTTTACCCCGTAAGAGGCTAAGATTTCTTTTCCTTGATATTCGTGAAGATTCATATGTGAGTATTATCTATATGGCTGCAAATGTAGGATTTTATCTCAGAAAGAGTGGTTGAGAAGATGCCTCATAATGAGAGAATATAGATATCTGACCAAACTCAAAGAAATATGATAAAAAATTATCATATAAAGCCAGCATATACCTTTTAATATGGTTAATTTTGCGCAAGCATTATATAATGCTGATTAATGTGATTTATAAAGAAGAATAGATAAAAAATGAAAGTAACAGTTGTAGGAGCAGGAAATGTAGGATCTACAGTAGCTAATGTGTTAGCACATAAAGATATCGTAGACGAGATAGTACTAGTAGATCTAAAAGGTGAGATGGCTAAGGGCAAGGCCCTTGATACATGGCAGCAAGCACCAATAGACTATTATAGCACAAGTCTTTCTGGAACGGCTAATTATAAAGATACTGCCAAGTCGGATATCGTTGTGATAACCGCTGGTATCCCAAGACGACCTGGTATGAGTAGAGATGATCTAATCTCAACAAATGCTAAAATTGTCACTTCTGTTACTGCCTCTATACTTAAGAAGTCAAGAAACCCAATCATCATTATCGTGTCTAATCCACTTGATGTGATGACTTATGCTGCTCACGTCTCATCAAAGTTAGATAGGACAAGAGTTTTTGGGATGGCTGGTATCCTTGATACAGCGCGATACAGAGCGTTTTTGGCTACGGAGATAGGAGTGTCACCTAAGGATATACAGGCATTGCTGATGGGAGGTCATGGCGATACGATGGTACCACTGCCGAGATATACGACAGTGGCAGGCATCCCAGTTACTGAGATGGTTGACAAAGATAAACTCAAAGCAATCGTCGAGCGCACAAAAAAAGGTGGTGGAGAGTTAGTTAAGTTGATGGGTACATCTGCTTGGTATGCTCCAGGTGCGGCGGCTGCTCAGATGGTAGAGGCGATAGTTAAAAACGAAAACAGAATCTTCCCTTGTTGTGTGAACCTCAAGGGAGAATATGGGCTTAAGGACGTATATCTTGGAGTGCCAGTATCACTGAATCGTAAAGGTGTAGGTAAAATACTTGAGGTTAATCTAAACAAACGTGAGTTAAAACTGCTTCATAATTCAGCGGCACATGTCAAAGCAGTCATGAAGACATTTGACAAGATGAACAAAAAATAAGTAGTAAAACCAGACCTACAAAGATGTCTGATTTTACTTCTGATATGTAGTGAGTAATGGAGCAATCGGTAGGAAAAGTATTGGGCGATATGAGGACCCAAAGAGGGGTCTCTCTTTATGATTTGGGTAAGGATCAACCAGTTATGCTGGCCTTCTTACGACACTTTGGGTGTATCTTCTGTATGGAAGCCATGAAAGATATAGCAGAACAACGCTCAGAGATAGAAGGTCGAAATGTCAAGATATGCCTGGTTCATATGGCCGACAACGCAATCGCTGAAGGTTACTTTAAAGATTACAACTTGTATAATATAGATCACATAAGTGATCCTGATTGTAATTACTATGAGTCGTTTGGGCTTATCAAGGGTAATTTTAATCAGCTATTTGGACTACAGATATGGTTGAGAACAGCTAAGCTGGCATACAAAGACTTCTCTGCTTTAAAGCGTAGACAGATTGGTGATGGTCTGCAGATGCCTGGTGTATTTGTAATCCATGATGGGCAAGTGATA
>CALDEM010000054.1 GCA_937942435.1 uncultured Saprospiraceae bacterium | reverse complement strand
CAATTGTACACTATCTGCATTGATGTCAAACGTCCCTAAGTTGTCATACGTTAAATCATACTCACTTACCGTACCGTCCAATACTCTATCTCCTGTCAAGTCTCCATCAAAATTGTATATCGTACTATCTGGATCCGAGGCTAAGATCTCATCTATCGTCACATCTATTAATACACCATCAGCTGTTGAACCTATGATCGTTGCAGGAAACTCCGTATCGTCTATTCCAAATCCATCGCCTTGCACTACACTGCTCAACTGTACACTATCTGCATTGATGTCAAACGTCCCTAAGTTGTCATACGTTAAATCATATTGACTAACCGTTCCATCTAACACTCTGTCACCGGTTAAGTCACCATCATTATTATAAATCGTACTATCCACATCAGATGATAAAATATCAGGGATACCTATCTCTATTACTTTTCCATCTCCGTCAACGGCAAGTATTGTCGAGACAGTACCTACTTGACTACTGTCTCCATATTCTCCGGCATAAATTGTTCCTGTATTATCTAGAACTAAGATGCTATCAGCAGTGCCTGACTTAAACTTGACGTCTTCTGCCGCATTGATTAATATTATATCTTCTCCGTCTTGTTGTATGGTTGTCTCTTCACCATTGAGGACAACAAAGTCATTTGCATTTACTTCAAAACTATCTAAGTTATTGAATGTCAGTGTGTTTGTTGCTCCATCTACTGTTCTATTTTCATCTAATGCACCATCAGCTAGATAAAAAGTGACATCTTCTATCAAGGGTGTTAAGCTTATACCTATTTCATTTACTGAGCCTAGTTCGTTAGCAACATTCTCTCTAAATGCCAATGAATCACCGATTAGTTCAATTTCGTCGATATACTCATTGCCTGTTATGGTATCATTATCTGCCTCTTGGGAATTGTTGATTAATGTTCTTAAAACTGCCGTAGAGTCTCTAAGCTCATTATCTGTTGCAAAGATCGTATCCAGAACTAACAAATCAGCTGTGCCAAAAGTGTCTTGTCCATTGTAGAACGATAGATCTGCTTGTGAGGAGTCGGCAACTTCAATGATCAATGACAAAGGCACTTCCATCAGTGAACCATCATCAGCAATACCAGCAAAGACATTAGTTTTTACCGGTCCGAAAAAATACGTTTGTTGTACTTGGGGTGACACCAAAGAGGGTATGAACTGATTTAATCCATAACCATAAAGTTTCAACATGATTGCATCCGTTGCAGGGTTTGGACTAGTGCCCAGCCTATGAGGGTTATCTGTCAACCCTAAGAATAAATCATCCGTAACGATAAATAAGGAATCAGTCTTGTCGATCTCCAACCAGTGGTGTGGACTGGTTTCTAGTTTGTTCTCTCCTATCTTGACCTGTGCTTTTGCCGCAAGAGCCATCATGATGCACATACTGGTGATTAGGACCAGTCGTAAAGCTTTCATTTGAGTGTGTTTAAGTTTAAAGCAATCAATAGGACTGTTTAAAGTCCTTGCAGGTACTATTGTCTAAACTTAAGTTGGTGGTGGTTAACTATGCTACAGATAGGCGGCTGCGCATATATAAGGCAAGTATAGAGAAAAATTATATATTAAAATAATTAATATGTGTTTTTCTCACTTTTTGTTTCACTTATTGGTCTAAAATGTAAAAAAGCTGAGGCAACTGAACTGGACCTTTAAGTAGGAATTTTAAAATAGGTTCAAGATTCCACTAAATTTTCTCAAGATTGGTTTATTGGTCCGGTACCATTACCCCAGCTTATTTACAAATGTATGTTGACTAATACGTAAAAAGCAAATATTTCGCTTTATTTAATATAAAAATATTATATGTGTAATATGTTGATTTACATATAATCGTATTGGCTTAGGCCTTCTCTCTCTATTATTCTAATCAGCTTTGACGCATACTCCTGATCAGTGGCATACCCACTCTTTTGTAGCCCTTCTGCCCAACCAACATAATCGTATGTAGATAAGTAGAACAAGTGCTGATAATATATTCTTGTGGACAAGAAGTTACTATGATCCACATATGACTCTAATACTCGCTCATAGGAACGAAAGCAGGATTTCATCAATTCTCCGTCATTATTAAAATCATCATCCTTATGGAAAAAGGTATTCCCTTTCCAGATGCTTTTACACTTTATACCAAAATGATTGTTTGTTGATCTAGCAAAGTCGGAGGTGCCACTGCTTGATTCTAAGATAGCTTGGGCCAGCTTTATACTGGCCGGTACACCTTTGCGATGCATCTCTATAATAGCGATATCCTTATAGGTATCTATATAGTTCTCTCTTACACGCTCATTGCTCGAAGACATATAGATGGTCAGAGCAAATAAAATCCACTTCACAGGTTGGGGGTTTATTCTGTCCATTATGTTCTAAAACCATGCCAATAGGTTTAGCTTTTCTTAAGTTGTAATTTTGAACATTAAACAATGGCAAAAGAAAACTACGAGAGGATAATCATGTCACATGAAGGGCAAGAAAAAGGGCCTCTTTTTTTTGTTATCTCTGGTATACATGGTAATGAAAAAGCTGGGATTCGAGCTCTTAATTTAGTGAGCAAGATGCTAGAAGTAGAGCCCATAACCAATCCTAATTTTTCTTTTCATGGCAAACTAATAGGCCTTACGGGCAATCTTAAAGCTGTCCATAAAAATGTGCGCTACATAGATAAAGATCTCAATAGAATCTGGTCTAAAGAAAATGTAGAACTCATTAAGAAGAAACCAACGTCTTCTCTTGTTCATGAAGAAAGAGAGCAATTGGAGATTCTGGACGTCATAGAACAAGAAGTCAAAACATATAAACCCACAGCCCTTTACATCCTTGACTTACATACGACCTCATCAGGTGGTGGCATCTTTACAATACCAAATCAAGAATCAAAGAGTCTAGAAATAGCAAAGAGTCTACACGCTCCCGTTATCCTAGGTATGTTAGCAGGCATATCAGGCACAACTCTTCATTACTTTAATAATAGTCTTCAATGGAAGTTGCCTATAACCTCTGTTACTTTCGAAGCAGGACAACATGATGACCCCATATCTATAAATAGATGTATCGCCGCCATTATTACTTTTTTAAGAAGCATCAAGTGCGTAGCTCAAGAAGATGTTGAGAACATACACGACGATATACTGATAAACTATGCACGCAACCTTCCTCTGTTGTCAAAATTAATTTATAAACATGAAATCCTTCTCGGGGATAATTTTGTCATGAGGCCTGGATATAAAAACTTTCAGTCTATAAAAAAAGGTGAAGTTTTGGCGCACGATGATTCTGGACCTATTTTGTCTCAACAGGACGGCCTCATCTTGATGCCACTATATCAATCACAAGGAGAAGAAGGGTTCTATGTGATAGAAGCACTCAATGATCAGCTGGTTATTAAATGAGATCTATAAAATAATCAAGCACCTGTGTCTCCTCTTGAAACGGACGAACACTGTCTAATCTTAGTATAGATAAAGCATACTCCTTGTTACTAATATCTCTTGTGATACCACGCCACAGCGTCATACCTATTAACTCAGATCCACATATTTCTAAGTTGAATTGTCGCGCCTCCTCTTGCACAAGCTCATATAGTTCTTTCATTGTGACTGCTCCGATATCATATATGTTAGTGGATATCTGACAACATTTATACTCATCGACATACCAAGCCAAAAACTTGACCTGGGTCAAGTCCAAAGGACCTTCTTGGGTACTTCTAAGATCAATTAGGTGTCTAGCCAGCTTCTTTGGTGCTTCAAGAGTTTGAGTATTTAGATTGATATTAAAAGCCAACATAAAATCTCGTACGGTTACACAGGAGGCACCTAAACTTAAGTGTGGCACTTGAGGACCACAATCCGCTAGTAAGCTATGTCCAAGTGTTTGATCTATTTTCTTTCTACGTAATTGGTTGAGATTTTTTTGATTATCTCTTTTACTAAGCGAACCATAATATAAGATGGGAAGATTATGGTTCGTACCAACATGTTCAAAAAAGCTTTTAACTCTCTTTTCTAATGTTTCTTTTGTTATACCCTTTATAGGTATAAAAGGGATAACATCTAATATGCCAATTCTGGGGTGGGTTCCTTCATGCTTTCTGATATCAAATGCTGTTTGGGCATAATTAATCAGCTGTTCAAGAACGAAGAAAATAGCTTCCACTTCACCAAGGAGTGTAAAAACTGTTCTATTAGCATCATAGCCAATATCTTGATGAACCAGAGTGACATTTTCAGCAGTCTGAAAAATATCTACTATACGTGTAAGTTTTAGTTCTTCTCTTCCTTCGCTAATGTTGATAACACATTCTATAATAGCCTTCTTCATTTTGGAGGCGCTTTGTATAAGAAGTAGGAAGGATATATAAAAAGAAAAGACCTCTAAGGCTGCTTTATCTCCTAAGGAAATAGTTTTTTCATACGTTCCGGAGCCTTAGAGGTCTTTAAGTAACTTTAAAGAAACCTCTATGTAAACGTGTGTGTCTTTGATTATGCTGCCTTTGGGTATTATATATAGCATCTATGGAAGGGGCAAAAATTTCAGCGAAAGCGACTTTTCGACCTATGGTATTTTTCTTTATTTTTTCTTGTTTCAGATGAGATCCTATCATCTTTTTAATCAAGAGGGATTCGGCTCGATCTTTCTGGTATAATATATCCTCTGATTGAGGTGCTCTATTGTTATTAGACCTATAAGTGGTACTACAAATAGCACGATTGCTCATCTCTGATATGATGTAAGATTGAAGGGTAGCTCCGCTAAGGTTACTACTTTCTGGTAGTGCATGGTCAATTGAACCATAGTCCTTGAGCAAATTAAGGCTATTTTTTAAACTACTCTTGTGACTTCTGCCAGAAGAGAAATAGTCAGGTACCGCTACATGCCTCTTCATAACTTCTCCATCCAAGCTTATATCAACCAATTCTGCTTGTCTATTGATCAATATAATAGTAGTGATCACTTCAGATTCTGAAGAAGCAAAGAGAATAGACCCTAGTGCGAGAAAGTAGACACTAAGAAGTCCTTTCATCAAATTTTGTGTTGTATTGAAAGTGTATTGCATATCTGGACATTTAAAGAATGGCCGAATTAATGGGTATAAAACGACTAAAATGGATTTTTAATGCCCACTTAGTAGTTTTTGAGTCAGACAACTGAAACACAGGACAATATAGGAGTAGTTCTACCTGTCTACATCCGTAAATACCCCATTATTTGTCAACCAGATTGCTTTATCATGTACATTGACATCTCCATTGAGATCATAATCTTGAAAGTAATAGCCAGAGTGGTCTCCATTTTCTGCTGTCCAAAGAGACAGATCATTAGCATTGATATCCTTTATAGATGCCTCTGTTAATACTTGGTCTCCATTACCAGCATACATTGCAAAAACGCCAGGATTCACTTCTTTTTGTCCGTCACCAAAAAGTCTTGTGTAAGATTGATTTGCCCTAAAGTCAAATGAAATCGTTCCAGACTCATCTATCTCAATTGGGTTGGGAGTCATAATCGGCAAGTGATTACGATGTTCGACAACAACAAAGTATTCTTCTTCTGTTAAATCACAACAATCGAAAGGCTCTGTCAATACAGCCGTTCCATCAGCCATTAATAGCGCAGACTTTTTACAAACAGTTGAGATATCATCCGGATTAATTCTGAGACTTACATAAACCCAATCGACAGCATCTGGAGGGTAGATTTCGCTTCCACCAGAAGCAAATGCATTAAACTCTAATCCTTCTGTTCCTCCATAGTTCCAAGGTTCTCTATTATATGGCTGGCCGGCATCAGTAGCCGTACCAAGCAGGGTCGTAGGTCGTTGCCCAGGTAAATATCCAAATCTATTGAGACGAGTTCTCATCTCATCATTATATTCCCCTATTCTCCCTGACTGCAGCGGGCCCTCTAAGAATACACTTAATCTAACATCTATACAGGTGTTGCTCGAACAAGCCGGCGATGATTCATCTGGTACACATGGGTCAAAAGGGGCTGGATCTTTACTGTCTACAAACCCATCGCTATCTGAGTCCATCACACCAAAGGTGAATGCTTCGTATCTATCAGGCATAATAGTTTCACTGGTTACAGTCCCTGCTCTTCCGATCTCTAAAACAGCTGTATTGCCAAGATTGACCCACTTTTCACTATCCCAACCAACAACAATTAAGTCATTAATGTCGTCAACCAAATTATCAATTTCACTGAATTCTGACCAAAATAATGTCACAGTGGTAGATTGACCTCCAGAAAGAGTCCAGAATTCTTTTGGTTGGACTGCTGATACATCTATATCAGCAACATCGACTGGAAACGGTCCATTAGCACTGTACTGTTCATCAGACAACAAAGTAGAATAATAGGTAGCTAAGAAAATATCAAAGGAATTACTTCCTGTTGCAGAAAGCCTCCCAAGGTGATCACCATCTCCAAGAGGATAAATAAAAGGCCCTTCTCCTTGTCGCGATACAGCTCCATTAACATGCTTATTATCTGTCGCTCCCGTATATTCTGATCCATCAATAAAAAAGACCCGCTCTCTAAATACGTTTCTATCTGTATGGATGATACCATTAGAGAAAATGAGATTCTCCATGATTCTTATATCCTTCTCTAAAATTATGTCGCCTGGATTATCAACGTCAACCACGTTAAACTCTGTGAAGCCTGCGCCCGATATGAAGGTGGCTGATCCATCACAACTCATGATAAACTCATTTCCGCGACCATCACCTACAAAGCCATCGTTAGTTATATCTCCAAAAAAGTAGAGATTGCCGTCATTCACATATTGGCCACGGTTAGTATTAGTAAAGCTACCAAAGACGGCTTTGTTGCCGATATCATCCACATATCCCATACCTTGATTGGAGGTATCCCATATCTGATTAGGACATTGAGCGATTAGTGCTTGGAGCGAACAAATCGTCAGAAAGCCAACAAAATAAAATGATTTATTTTTTCTGTATTTTATCAATACGTTCCTTATAAAGGGTTCTTTGATATATAAGTATCACATTTTGTGCCAATTATGTATTGCACTAATTAATAATATGTGCTTTCAATTTAATAAAGTCCTCAAAGCAACCAAATGGCATTATTTATTGTAATTATATTGTTGATTTAATGTTGATTGTTATAAAAGAAATAATGGCAGATAATATCTGGTACTTAGAAAATATAGATGCGGAAGGCATTTTCTGTCCGCAAAAAATAGGGAGTGACGCCTCGTCACATTCGAAAACCTCTTTCAAAAAAGGAGACTTTATCTTCAAACAAGAGGATCCCTCGGACAAATTGTTTTATATAACTGCGGGCAGAGTGAAAATCGGAGCTGAAGGAGATAGTGACAAATCAGTTACGAAGGCGATTTTAACTACCGGTGAGGTCTTTGGTGAAAAGGCATTGGTAGGTGAAAATATAAGACGTGATTTTGCACAAGCCATGGAGTCCACAGAACTCTGTATAATCAACAAAACAGAGATGTCTTCACTGTTCAAAGAACATGGGCCCTTTTCATTATTTATCATGAAGTTGATAGGAAGCAGAGCGCTTAAGATGGAAAAGAGGTTAGAATCGCTAGTTTTTAAGGACAGTAGAAGCAGAATCATTGAGTTTCTAGTAGATCTTAACAAAGAGAAAGGACAGCGTGTTGGTTATGAGTGGGTAGTGCGTAATTTCATAACGCATCAAGAGATAGCCAACTTAACGGCTACATCAAGACAAACTGTTACAACTGTTCTTAATGAGCTGAAGACTAAAGATCTCTTAACTTTCAATAGAAAGAGGCTATTGATCAGAGATTTAGATCTGTTAACTAATGAAATCCAACTAGCTTGATATACTCACTTTTAAAGTGGTTTTTATTCAAGTTATCTGCCGAAAAAGCACATCATCTTACAACTTCATTTTTCAATTTTTTAATTGCCACTCCTATTATAGGCAGTTTAGCAAGGCGCATATTTGCCTTTGAGCATAAAGACTTGCAAAGAGAACTTTGGGGTTTGAACTTTAAAAACCCTGTGGGACTAGCGGCTGGCTTTGATAAAGATGGCAAATACATAAAATCGATGTCAGCTCTTGGTTTTGGTTTTATAGAAGTTGGAACCATCACCCCAAGGCGCCAAGCTGGCAATCCAAAACCCAGACTTTTTAGATTGGTAAAAGATGAAGCTATCATCAATCGTATGGGCTTCAACAACGAGGGGGTTGATGTGCTCGTAGATCGACTAAAAGCCCTAAAAAAGACCGATGTCATTATAGGGGGGAACATAGGAAAGAATAAAGATACCCCTAACGAAGATGCTTATAAAGACTATCTCATATGCTTTCAAAAGCTGTATAATCACGTTGATTATTTTGTAGTTAATCTTAGCTCACCCAACACACCTGGACTAAGATCTCTCCAAGAGAAAGGCCCTCTCAGAAAGATACTGCAGACGCTATTAGATCATCGCAGTCAACAAGATATAAGCAGACCTATCTTGTTGAAGATCGCACCAGATCTCAATGAAGGACAACTGGATGATGTGATCGAGATCGTACAAGAACTAAAGATCGAAGGGATAATAGGGACTAATACGACCATAGAAAGAAAGCCGCTGACTGCTGACGCAAATAAAATATCTGCTATCGGAAACGGTGGGTTGAGCGGTGCCCCATTAGCAAAGAGAGCAACTGTAGTTGTAGGTTTGATCAATACTAAGTCAAATGGCTCCATCCCAATTATAGGTGTTGGAGGGATAAGGTCGGGACGCTCAGCTTTAGACAAAATAAATGCTGGTGCCTCTCTCATACAAGTCTATTCTGGCTTCATCTACGAAGGACCATTTCTAATTAAAAGAATCAAAAAAAGCCTCTTAAAAGGCTAATTAATCTAACTCAGCACTTTTTTTGTTCTAAATCCGAACAAGTACAAGTATTTGATGACAAATACCCCTTGGTCTGCAACAATACTACTTGGATAACATTACATTTGTTCGTTATAATTAAAGTATACAATCTTAGGTATGTCCAAGGAAAAAGAAGCAAAGCTCAAGGCACTACAATTAACCGTTGACAAATTAGAAAAGACATATGGCAAGGGAACCATTATGAAGCTTGGTGACAAGCAAGTAGTGGATGTGGATGCTATATCAACGGGATCATTGACATTGGACATCGCACTGGGTATCGGTGGATTTCCAAGAGGTAGAATCGTGGAGATATATGGGCCAGAATCATCTGGTAAAACGACCTTGGCGATACATGCGATTGCCCAAGCACAAAAAGCAGGTGGCATAGCTGCCTTTATTGATGCGGAGCATGCCTTTGATAAAAACTATGCAGAAGCTCTTGGGGTCGATACAGAAAATCTACTTATCTCTCAACCAGACAATGGAGAACAAGCTCTGGAGATCACGGAAAACCTTATCCGTTCTGGTGCTATCGATATTATAGTCGTTGACTCAGTTGCAGCACTTACTCCAAGGAGTGAGATTGAAGGAGAGATGGGAGACTCAAAGATGGGCTTACATGCACGTCTTATGTCACAAGCACTTAGAAAGCTTACAGCAACTATCGGCCGAACTGGTTGCACTTGTATCTTTATCAATCAACTAAGAGAGAAGATTGGAGTCATGTTTGGTAATCCTGAGACAACTACAGGTGGTAATGCACTTAAGTTTTATGCTTCAATTAGATTGGATATCAGAAAGTCTGGGACTTCAATCAAAGACAAAGAAGGCAATGTTGTTGGCAATCCTATCAAAGTAAAAGTGGTCAAGAACAAGATGGCCCCTCCTTTCAGAATTGCTCTTTTCGAAATCACTTTTGGCAAAGGAATATCAAGAACAGGAGAGATCATAGATCTAGCCGTTGAAAAAGATGTGATCCAAAAAAGTGGGTCGTGGTATGCATATAACGATACAAAGATCGCTCAAGGCAAAGAGTCTGCCAAGGCCTTTCTATCAGATAATCCGGAGGTATCAGCAGAAATAGAAGCTAAGATCAAAGCTTTCTATGAGACTGCTCCTGCCGCCGAGCCAGAAGAAGCAGAAACGGAAGTTGTCTCTGAATAAGACAAAGCCACTTGTACACACTTTGCTAGGCGAGGAGCTTGTCCTTCTGCCTGAGAAGTGTATCTATTGGAAAAGTAAAAAATGTCTTCTGATTGCCGATGTCCACTTGGGAAAGGTTGATCACTTTAGAAAAAACGGTATTGCTATACCGTCAGACGCCACGTCTGTAAATTATACACTAATGTCTCGGCTTTTCAACAAGTTAAAGCCTAGTTCAGTCATCTTTTTAGGAGACTTGTTTCATAGTGATCAGAACAAAGATTACGATGTCTTTGGGTCGTTTGTCAAAGAATATCATCAGATCGAGTTTATCTTAATTAAAGGAAACCACGACATTATAGAAGATGATCATCTCGAGACAATCATGGATCAAGTTGTGAGCTCCACTCTTCAATCTGATCCTTTTATTTTTAGTCATGAACCGCTAGATAAAACTTCTTTGTACAATCTGTGCGGTCATATACACCCAGCAATTAGACTAAAAGGCAAAGGGCTTCAGTCTGTCAGGCTGCCTTGTTTCTACTTTGGTAAAGAGCAGGGCATTCTACCAGCATTTGGTTCTTTTACAGGCGGATATACACTTGATTCTAAGGGGGCTGAAAACATCTTTATCGTTGCGGAAAATGAAGTCATACCATTACGGTCATAAAAAGGTACTTTTGATACTTACAATCATCACCGGTGGCTAAAAGAAAGAAAAAAGATTACGAGATATTTGAAAAGGAGTTCTTCCCTCATATAGACGCTCTTAAGACCTTTGCATATCACTTGTCTTATGACGATGATGATGCCAATGATTTAGTCCAAGAGACCTATCTCAAAGCATTTAGATTCGTAGATAAATACGATGAAGGAACTAATGCAAAGGCTTGGTTGTTTAAAATCCTGAAGAACGCTTACATCAATGAATATCGTAAGAAGAGTAAGCGACCAACCAAGGTAGACTTTGAAGATATTGTCACCTATCATGACAGTGAAGAGAGTGTACTACCAGGATATCTTGATCTAAGAGAAGAGCTCTTTGACAAGATGATGGGCGATGAGGTTACTTTAGCTATTAACTCATTGCCTATCGACTTTAGAACCGTTTTATTATTAAGTGATGTTGAAGGCTTTACTTATGAAGAGATCAGTAAGATTATCGATGTACCGATCGGTACAGTAAGGTCTCGTTTGTTTAGAGCAAGAAATATGCTAAAAGACATGCTAAAAGGTTACGCAGAAAAGAAAGGTTATCATGACTACCGAGGTGATAAGAAGGGCAAGAAAGTGAAGAAGAAAAAAAGTGAAGAATCCGAGTCTTAAAATAAGCTTGTGTTAATAGCACAAGTTTTCTATTTTTGAATAACGAGTTGTTAATGATTTTATAGTCGCTACAGATGAAAAAAAACAATCTACTGAACTACTTCTCACAGCAAGTCAACTTATACTTTGACAATAGACTCACTAAGGACAGCGAGCAAAATCTGTTGGATGCTGTCAATAATGACTCGGAGTGTAGCAAAGTTTTTAACACGGAAAAGCAGTTTCGGGATTTCATCAAGACCAACGTTAAGCGCCCAGGAGCTTCTCAAGACTTAATTAAGTCCATCAAGAGCAAGCTCGATTAGCTTCCTATAATATTTTCATATAATCACACCAACAATGCTTAACAAGCTAGAGGCTATCCATGCCCGCTTTCTAGATATACAGGAGAAATTATCAGATCCAGAGACTGTGTCTGATATGAAGAAGTTTTCTAAACTCAACAAAGAGTACAAAAGTCTACAAGAGCTTTCTGATTATTATCACAAGTACAAAGGCGTTCTCGATAACCTTGCATCCTCTAACGAGATGCTAAAGGATGACGATGAAGAGATGAGAGAGATGGCTAAGATGGAAATCGGCTCATTGACACAAGAAAAAGACGAGATAGAAGATGTAATCAAAGTTTTATTGATTCCTAAAGATCCAGAAGACAGCAAAGATGTTGTTTTTGAGATCAGATCTGGAACAGGAGGAGATGAAGCCAGCATCTTTGCTGGAGATCTATATCGCATGTACAATAAGTACTTCGAGACGATGGGTTGGAAAACCGAAGTAATCTCCGAAAATGAAGGAACAGTAGGGGGATATAACAAGATTGTAATAGAAGTCTATGGCAATGATGTTTTTGGTAAATTAAAGTTTGAATCTGGAGCCCATAGAGTACAACGCGTTCCTAAAACAGAATCCCAAGGGCGTGTCCACACCTCTGCCGCCACTGTTGTCGTCATGCCTAAATTTGAAGAAGAAGATATAGATATAAAGAAGGACGATCTACGTACAGATACCTTTAGAGCCAGCGGTGCGGGTGGTCAGCATGTCAACAAAACTGAGTCTGGTGTGAGGTTCACACACATACCTACTGGTATTGTCTCCGAGAGTACAGATTCGAGATCACAGCATAAAAACAGAGAGATCGCATTGTCTCGTCTGTATACCAAAATAATGGAAAGTCAACGTCAGAAGAATCACAGCGAACAAATGCAAAAGAGAAAGTCTCTTGTTGGTTCAGGTGATCGATCTGATAAAGTTAGAACTTATAACTATCCTCAAAACAGAGTAACTGACCACAGAATCAATCTTACCCTTTATAGTCTTGACAAAATAATCGAAGGCAATATCAAAGAAATAATCGAAGCACTACAAGTCGCCGAGAATGCCGAGAAGATGAAAGCTGGAGAAGGTGTTTAATTAGAATGTTCCGTTATTCTCATTGTATATAACAGAGGTTACTACTTGCCCGACAACTTGTAAAGTCCTTTTGCTGATGACATCAATGTTATCATCATGTGTGTGGTGATAAGATCCAAAACTTGATCTGTCTTCGGGAGACTGATTTATGATATCAACCATTTTAATTCCGGCGTCTCTATTAACAGCTATATGGTCATCAAACACAGGACCATACGATTCATCTCTAAAGAAGTCTGAGTAACCCATATTCTTTGCCAGTTCCCAAATCTTTTTCTGTTCTTGTGGTGCAAACCTTGTAGAGTATTCTTCTTTCCCAAATGTAGCTTTGTCAGAACCTACCATGTCAAGCAGCATTCCAAACTTCGCATTATATCCAGATGGTACTACATTCTTTCCCCAATATTGAGAACCTATCGCCCATGTTGTTGCATCTCCCGTAGCACCTGGTTCTCCTTGATCTTCTGCATCAAAAAATATAAAATCAACACCTATATCTATTCCATTTTCATTGACCAGTCTTGCAATTTCTAAAAGAACTGCAACCCCACTTCCACCATCATCTGCGCCCGGTATAGGTTCTTCTTTTCTCTCATCATCTTTATCTGCTACGATCCTACTATCAAAGTGGGCGGCTAGTAATATTCGCTTTGTAGCATTTGGGTTTAGCTGGCCAATAATGTTGGTACAAGCAACATTACTCTTGTCATAAAAGCTCGCTTTAAAATCTTGCTTGATCACCTTAGCATTATAACTTTCTAATTTGCTTTCTATCCAATTGATCACTTTGGTATGTCCTTCAGAGCCTGGAACTCTTGTGCCAAAAGATAGCTGCGCTTCAATATTTGCGTAAGCGTTACTGGCGTTAAAAGCAGGCACTTTTCTTTTTGTAATCGGTGTTGGGGCAGTAACTGGTGCCTTATCCTCTTTACAAGAGGTAAGAACAAAACAGAGTGTCGTTACTATAATTATAATTAGTTTTTTAGTCATGTCTTTCTAATTGTGATTCCAGGTAGTCCCTTCTTTTCCGTCTTTGATAACTAAGTTGTGTGCAGCCAGGTCATCTCTTATCTTGTCTGCTGTTGCCCAGTCTTTGTTTGCTCTTGCTGTCTGTCTTAAGTCTATAACCAATTTCATCACTCCATCAAGTGCTTCTCCATGGCCGTCGCCATCTGTACTAAGTTCATCATTGAGTCCCATGATATTGATGAGCACATCTTGAAAACACTTCTTTAGTGCATCAAGCGTCTCTTGTGAGACCTCCCTAAACGTTGGCTTGTTGTCTCTATAACTATTTACAATAGGGACTAATTCAAAAAGTCTCGCTAATGCTTTTGGTGTATTGAAGTCATCATCTAGTTCTTCGAAGACTTGACCAGTCAACCCTCTTATTTTTTCATCGACATCTGATACTGTACCCGTTGGCTCATGGTTCAGCTGTTGAAGATATCTATGTGCGTTCATCAGTTTTTTATAACCTTTCTCTGCCGCCTCAAGTGCTTTGTCACTTAGGTCCAGTGTTGATCGATAGTGCGCCATTAACATAAAGAAGCGCACAGACATCGGACTATAACCTTTTGAGACATGCTCACTTTCTCCAGAAAATAAATCTTGCGCTGAGATAGTATTGCCATCACTCTTAGACATCTTGCGGCCGTTCATCAAGAGCATGTTGGCGTGTAACCAGTATTTGGCAGGAGCACAACCACAAGCACCCATATTTTGTGCTACTTCGTTTTCATGATGAGGAAACTTTAGGTCGTTGCCGCCTCCATGTATATCAAAATGCTTACCCAAGTACTTGGTGCTCATAGCAGAACACTCCAAGTGCCACCCGGGAAAACCAACCGACCATTGAGAAGACCACTTCATCAAGTGTCTTTCATCAGCTTTCATCCATATGGCGAAATCTGCTGGATTTCTCTTTTCAGATTGGTTTTTAAGATCACGCGTCTCGGACAAGAGGTCCTCTAAGATTCTACCTGATAGGTTTCCATAGGAGTTGTGCTCTTCGTGAAACTTGAGCGTATCAAAATAAACAGACCCGTTTTCCACGTAGCCATAACCATTGTCGATGATGTCTTGGACCATCTGGATCTGCTCCATGATATGACCTGTCGCTGTTGGTTCTATATTAGGATCAGAGATGTTAAATGTCCTCATCATCTCATGAAAGCCATTAGTATACTTCTGAACCACTTCCATGGGTTCGATGTTTTCTAGTTTGGCTCTCTTGGCAATCTTATCCTCTCCTTCGTCAAGGTCTCCAACAAGGTGTCCTACGTCTGTGATGTTTCTTACGTATCGGACTTTATATCCGAGATACTTCAAATACCTATAGATCACATCAAAACTCATAAAAGTTCTGATGTTGCCGAGGTGCACATCACTGTAGACAGTAGGTCCGCAGACGTACATGCCAACGGCTCCTTCATTGATAGGTTGGAAGCTTTCTTTCTCTTTAGAAAGACTATTATATAGTTTAAGATTAGACATTCAGTTAAGGTGAAATATGTTATAATAAGTTAAACGCAGCCTTGATCGGATAATGATCCGACAGATCGCTTTCTAAACAATAAAATCCAGTATTCTCAAGCTCCTTACTTGCAAAAATATAATCTATCCGCAACATAGGTATAGGCCCTATCCATGTTGTTCCAAATCCAGCCCCATTATCTAGAAACGTATCATTTAGGCCTTTTTTAATCGTGCGATAGGTATAAGACATAGGAGGATCATTAAGATCTCCACAAGCTATAACGGGGTGCGGGCTTTTATTAATATGACTTTTAACTAATTCTGCTTGATTTCCTCTTTTGCCGGCATACCGTGGATACTTAGTAACAAGATCGACTATGCCACTTATCGCCTGCTGGGTTTCATATTCTTCTCCTTCTAAAAATTCATAAGACTTTTCGCTTAGTCGATTAGACTCGAGGTGCATGCTATATATCCGTATCGTATCACCAGCCTCAGATATGATATCAGCCCAAAGACAAGAGTTTACATTTTGCCCAAAGTCTATCTGTCCAATGTTAATCATAGGGAAGCGCGAATAAATCACAGCTCCTCTAGTCTCAATCTCATGCACAAAAGGATAGTCTATAATCTCTTTATATGCTCCGCGTACCATTCTGTTCGCTTCTTGTACACAGATCACATCCGGTTGTGGTTCTCTAAGCATGAGTTCTTTAAACAGCTGTTTTCTCTTTTCAGAAAATTGGTGCTTACTATCAACCAGCTTAACGCCCATCATTGCATTGTAAGTCAACACTTGGACTTGAGCACTTTTAACCTTGGATACGATACCCGGCTTTACATAAGCTAACATGGGCTTTAAGCCAAATATTAGAACACAAACACCAAGTGAAAATGTGATCTTGTGACGACGCCAAGCAAGAGGTATAACCAAAAGCGCCGCCAGATAAACATAAGGAAAGACTAATCCGAAAAGAGACAAAATGTCTTTATCATTGGGTTTTACATACATGGATGATAGTGCGGCGCCCAAGATCAATACTGCAATAAAGCTGATAACACCTATGGTTTTTCTCCTCAATTTGTGTCTTTAGCTATTTTTACTCGCCTTGTATAGAAAGTCCTTCTCTTCTGAATTAAGGCTATCATAGCCTGAAACATTGATTTTATCAAGAATCTCATCTATACGCTCTTGGATATTAACAGGTCTGGGTTCTTTGTCTAATTTTCTTTTAGGAAACTTCTTGTTGTGCACCACCTTCATGGGTGCTTCTCTCCGCTTCGTATTAGCAAAGAGACTTATGTCTTTAGAAAAAGGTTTGGTTAGGTCCATACCTTGACGTAACATGAAAATAAAGGTGATCCCCATGATAGCTCCTCCTATATGAGTAAAGTTACCTCCAACATTGTTGCCCTCTGCGATGCTTACGAGGTCAAACAAGAACAAAGCTAGTGCTATGTACTTGAGTCTAACATTGCCAATCAAAAGCAATCGGATATTATAGTTCGGGGCGACAAGTGCTGCTGTAATAATGATACATGAGATAGCCGCGCTAGCCCCTCTTACATCTCCTAAGGTTCCAGATATCTGCACATATATAATGTACATAAGCCCACCAGCCAATCCTCCAAGAATATATAAGGGCAACATTCTATTGTCTCCCATCAAATCTCCTAAGATTCTTCCAAACCAATAAAGCATAATCATGTTCCATGCAAAGTGCCAGAGACCTTCATGCAAAAACATATATGTGAAGATTGTCCATGGCCTTTTCAACAAGGTCAAGCCATCAGCTGGCAACGCAATCCATTCTATCAATGTGTCGTACACCTCAGAACCTGCAGGCGTAAAAGCTTTGATGATGATGATAAAAAGAAAAACGAATAGATTGACCAATATGATTTTGGACACCATATTGCCATATGAGAATTGGGCTTTTATGTCATCTAATACAGACTGAAACATCTTCTTTTCTTAATAACGCTCTAACAAGGTAAAGTTTTACATAGGATAGGATAATTACCGTAAAAAGTTCGGGTTCTTCTTAAAAAGAAATATGAGCAAGACACCCATCACAGCTCCACCAATGTGAGCAAAGTGCGCGATGCCTGTTCTGCTATTGGTAATACCTAGATACAAATCAAAAACTAATAGGCCAAGGACCAAGTATTTCGCTTTAAGCGGGATCGGCGGAATAAGTAACATCACCTTGGCATTAGGATACATGTATGCAAAAGCCAAAAGCACTCCAGAGATTGCTCCTGAAGCTCCTAGTGCTGGGCCTCCACCTGTAACCAAATGAAGAAGGTCTGCTCCTAAACCACACAGCAGGTAGAAAAACAAAAACTTTTTTGGCCCCCAGATATGCTCTACTCTTGGTCCGAAAAAATAAAGAGTCATCATGTTACCTAATATGTGCATATAACCCAGACTTCCTCTCATGCCAAGTTCTGGATTAACAGGAGCATGGTTAAACATATTAGTAATCAACTGGACCGGTTGAAAATTTGGGCTATCTATTGGGTATAAAACAAAATAGTTGAATAGATTCTTACCTAAACCTGAGAAATTCAAAAAGAGATAAACGATCACATTAATGATCAATAAGTTCTTAACAACATCTGTTAGGTTTCGAAACATAATTCTAATTTCTAAATCTTTGTTCTACTTCGTCAAGACCAAAAGTAATGATACACTTCTTACCAGATGGGCTGACATAGGGCATTTCGCAAGCGAAAAGTTGATCAATCAGCTCTTGCATCTCTATATCTGTCAAGGACTTTCCTTTTGCAATCTTCATCTGACCTGCCATGGATCTCGCGATGTTTTCATCCAGCTTCAATTCTAACTCTTGGTTTGCTATATAAGACGTTATAAAGTTATTGATAAATTTGTCAGACGGTATGTCTAATCCATCTACTGGAAGGGCATTTACCACAAAAGTGTTTTGTCCAAATTTTTCAATTTGAAAACCCACATATTTTAATTGGCTCAACAGAGATTCCAATATTTGTGCATTAGCTGCAGATACCTGTATTGTCTCGGGAAATAAACTTGTTTGAGAAAGGGATTGGCGTTTTCCTAATGCTTTCAAATGACGTTCATATAAGATACGCTCATGTGCTGCAGATTGATCGATAACCATCCATCCCGATTTAATAGGCGAGATGATATAAGAATCATGAACTTGAAAACATTTTTGAGAATCAGTTGCATCCTCTTCATCTTCAGTCCAATTGCTACTCAATGTTATAGCACCCGATTGCTCTTGAGGAGCTTGATTAGCCATGTTTTCATAAAACTCTAACCACTTTTCTTTTTCTTGTTTGCCAGGTGATTTAACTCTTTGAGAGGTAGAAGTCATTGTTCCTACACGTTCTGGAGAGAAGCTCTCTTGGCGTAGTGTCGTTGGTGTGGTAAATGGTTGATTGTTTTCTACATCAAAATCAAGACTTGGTGTTATACTATATTTACCTAGTGCATGTTTAACCGCAACCTTGACGTAATTATAAATAAGGCGTTCATTTTCAAATTTTACTTCCTGCTTTGTTGGATGTATGTTAACATCTATCATGGCAGGATCTATATCTAACAACAATACATAAAATGGAAAATGATCCTTTGGAATCAAACTCTCATATGCTATCTTAATCGCATGGTTGAGATAATTACTTTTTATAAATCTCTTATTAACAAACAGATATTGATCTCCTCTTGTTTTTTTAATTAACTCTGGTTTTCCTATAAAGCCCGATATACTGATGAAGTCTGTTTCTTCTTGAACCGGTACAATGTTTTCATTAGCATTTTTTCCAAAATAAGAAGCGATTCTTTGTCTGAGATTGGAAGAAGTGAAGTGATATAATTCGTTGTCATTATGATAGACGCTAAAAAATATATCTGGATTGGGTAGAGCTATTCTAGTAAACTCTTCAAGGATGTGTTTTAATTCTACAGGATCGGATTTTAAAAACTTTCTTCTGGCTGGTACATTGTAAAACAAGTTACGTACAGTGATGGAGCTGCCATTAGGCAGTTGTTGTGGTTCCTGCTTTTTAACCTTACTACCCTCTATACTTACATAAGTGCCCAGTTCATCTTCTGCTCGCTTAGTTTTTAGCTCGACATGAGCAATAGCCGCAATAGATGCCATCGCTTCTCCCCTAAAACCAAAAGATCTAATCTGAAACAAGTCGTCAGAAGATTGAATCTTTGAAGTAGCATGTCGCTCAAAGCAAAGCCGGGCATCGGTCTCTGTCATGCCAATACCGTTATCTACTACTTGAATCAGTGTCTTACCAGAATCCTTAATGATAAGCTTGATCTGAGTGCTTTTAGCGTCTAGAGCGTTTTCTAGCATTTCCTTTACCACAGATGCTGGTCGTTGGATTACTTCTCCAGCCGCTATTTGATTAGCAAGTGCATCAGGTAGTAAGTTGATTATTCCGCTCATATATCAGATAAAGCTGCAAGGTGATGTTTTTACTCAAGGCTTGCAATGATACGAGGTAGGTAATCGACAAGAATTTTTACCGTCAAAATAATCAGCCCAATGATTGTGACTAAAAGTATGCGATTAGACCTTTTCTGGGACTTAGAGCTATAACCGTCTTGAGCCCTCATTTTTTTCTTAAAACCACCCCTTATCCTTTGTTTGGCGAGCTCAGTATCATCATAAGACGTTTGATTGTAGCGCTTTATTCTTCGCTCCAACTCTTCTTTGTCTTGATCATAGTATCTAGGTATATAATCAAACTTTCGATTTTTAAATCGGTTGCCCATTTTTAAGAAACCCATATCCAATCCTTTGCATCTAAGATAGCGCGATTAATCTCTTTGGCGCGACACATGTCAACATGTCATAATAGAATCAAGAATTGCTGTCGTTTTGTCATGTTTTTTGGGCTTTAATGCGCCATAATTTCCGTTATTCACGATTGGTACATGGCTTGATTATACTGGCATAGAAGTTTTTGTAAAAATTAAAACGATAATATGAATTGTAATAACGGAACAGCTACGCACAGAAGAAGCGTAAACACAGTACCTCGGTTTGATAACTTAATGAATGAGTTTTTTAATACCGCTATTGGAGACGTAGTTAATAAAAGTGAGAAAAAGCACTTTACAAATCCCGCTACCAATGTTGTCGAACACGACGACAAGTTTATCTTGAGCATAGCCCTACCAGGTTACTCTAAAAAAGATCTGACCATAAAAGTTGAGAATCATCTTTTAAAGATCTCTGACCAAAAAGTTACACCCCGACAAACGGATGAAAAAGAACCCAAAGAAACTTTTCGGCTAAGGGAGTTCAACTACGGTGGATTCAGTAAAGCTTTCAAACTGCCGAAGACAGCCAATCCACAAAAGGTAAGTGCTTCTGTTGATCTTGGCATATTGACTATCGAGATACCTAAGAAGAAAGAAGCGATTCCTCAACCTCCAAGGGAAATCAAAATTAAGTAAGACATAAAAATCAAAAAATGAATAGAGTAAAGTATAACCCATTTAGTGTGTTTAAACCATTAGGCATTGATCAGTTCATAGATGAGTTTTCTGGACGCAGTATATCTGATCTTTTTGAAAACAACTTTGTCAATGTTACTCCTTCTGTCAATATCAAGGAAGATGACGAAGGGTACACTATTGATTTGGCAGCTCCAGGTATTCCTAAAGAAGACTTCTCAATTGAGATCAATGACAAGATACTTTTGATCAAAACAGAAAAGAAGGGAGAAGAAGGTCCTTCGGGAAAAAGCCTTAGAGAAGAGTTTAACTATGAGACTTTCAAGAGATCATTTCATCTTTCTGATGACATCTCTAAGAAGAAAGTAACAGCAAGTTTTGATAACGGCATTTTGTCTGTACGACTCCTAAAAAAAGAAGAAGTAAAACCTGTCCATAAAACCATCAAAGTTTCATAATGAAGCATAGTGAAACTTTTTCAACCAAAAAGTAGTTATCAATATGTAAGACATCCGAGAACCTTCCGCTAGTCATAGAGCTAACGCTCGGATATCAAAAGGTGCAACAATGTTGCGCCTTTTTTATTTTGAAAGTGCGAGCTCTTGTTTTAAAAATCTACCTGTATGGCTCGCTTTCTTTTTTACAATCTGCTCTGGTGTTCCTGTAAAAATAATCTCACCACCGCGATGGCCTCCCTCTGGTCCGATATCTATAATGTGGTCTGCTACTTTTATAATATCCATACTGTGTTCTATGACTATTACAGTATTGCCTTTGTCTACTAATTTAGAAAGAACCAACACCAAGTGCTTGATATCTTCAAAATGAAGACCGGTGGTTGGCTCATCGAGGATATATAAAGTGTTACCTGTATCTTTTTTAGAAAGCTCCTCACTTAGTTTTACCCTTTGTGCTTCTCCTCCAGAAAGAGTGGTTGCCTGTTGACCTAATGTGATATAGCCTAAACCAACATCCCTAAGTGTCTTTAATTTTCTAAATATAGAAGGTATGTTTTTAAAAAATTCAACAGCTTCATCTACAGGCATGTCTAGTACATCAGAGATTGACTTGCCTTTAAACATGACCTCTAGGGTCTCACGATTGTACCTGCGTCCTTGACAGGTTTCACAGTCTACATAGACATCAGGCAAGAAGTTCATCTCTATCAATTCTTTTCCTCCTCCATGGCAAGTCTCGCATCGCCCTCCTTTTACGTTGAAAGAGAACCGGCCCGGCTTATAACCCCTGATCTTCGACTCTGGTAGTCCAGCAAATAATTTTCTTATTGGGTCAAAGAGCTTTGTATAGGTAGCTGGATTAGATCTTGGTGTCCTTCCTATAGCTGACTGATCGATTTCAATGACTTTATCAACTTCATCTATACCTATTATTTCCTTATAGGGTAATGGTCTTTGTAAACTTCTATAAAAGTGTCCTCTGAGTATTGGATACAATGTTGCGTTGATAAGCGATGACTTTCCACTTCCTGATACACCAGTCACACAAGTAAATGTACCCAAGGGGATGGTAAGTGTTTGGTCCTTCAAATTATGTCCTGACGCTCCTTTAAGGACGATCTTTTTACCATTGCCTTTTCTCCTCTTTTTAGAAAAAGGAATGGTTCGTTCGTTGTTCAAGTATTCTGCAGTAATACCTTTTGTTTTTAAAAAATCTGCAGGTACTCCTTCATTTACCAATTCTCCTCCTTTGCTTCCAGCACCTGGGCCTAGATCAATCAAATAATCAGAAGCCAACATGATGTCTTTATCGTGCTCAACAACAATTACAGTATTGCCAATTTTAGAAAGATCTTTGAGTGATTCTATTAATTTTTGATTGTCTCTTTGGTGCAAACCTATACTCGGTTCGTCCATGATATAAGTGATGCCCGTAAGCTGAGATCCTATCTGTGTTGCAAGTCTCGTACGCTGAGCTTCTCCTCCTGACAAAGTTCTTGATGGTCTGTTTAAGCTTAGGTAATCAAGCCCAACTTGTAGTAAAAAGTCTAATCTATAGCGTATCTCCTTGATGACTTCTTTGGCAATCTTCTTTTGTCTCTCATCAAGGTGATTTTCTAAATCATCAAACCACTCTTTGAGTTCAGCAAGATCCATCTGACCCAATTGGCCTATATGTGTATCCGCTAATCTAAAGTGCATAGACTCCTGCTTCAATCTATAGCCTTCGCAAGTCGGACATGTAACAATGGTCATAAAGTCCTCTGCCCATTGTCTTGTTTTCTCCGATGTGGTTGTCTTATACCATCGCTTAAGCATATGGACAATGCCTTCATTAGCTAAGTCATAAACAAAGTCATGAGGCGAGTAACCCATGTTAAAACCAAAAGAATCATCACCTCCAAAAAGTATAATCTCAAGCGCCTCAGCTGGTATATCTTTTATCGCAGTAGAAAGGGTAAACTTAAACCGCTTAGCGATGGCCCGCAGCTGTTTGAAAGTCATGTTCTCTCGTATCTCACCAAAGGGAACAATCCCCCCTTTGTTGATATTACTATTATCATCTGGGATAACTTTCTCCATATCCACTTCATTGAGAAGACTCAAGCCTTTGCAATCCGGACAAGATCCATAAGGTGAGTTAAATGAGAAAGTATTTGGTGAAGGTTCTTCATATGAAAGCCCAGTATCAGAGCACATAAGCTTGTTGCTAAATGGAAAGACCTTGTTAGTGTCAAGATCACAGATCTGGATAAAGCTATCACTCAACTTAAATGCCACAGATAGAGAAGAAGATATGCGTTCTCTCTTTTCTTCTTCGACTTTTATACGATCTACAACGATCTCTATGTCGTGGACTTTGTATCTATCTACCTGAAGTCCAGGTACAATGTCTTTGATCTCGCCATCTATACGGGCTTTTGTATATCCTTTTTTGCGCATCTGATCAAAGAGCTCTCGATAATGACCTTTACGTGATCTAACAAGAGGTGCCAGCAGCGCTATTTTTTTGCCTTTAAATTGTTTATGGATCTGTTGGATGATCTTCTCTTCAGAATACTTGATCATTCTTTTACCAGTATTTATGGAGTACGCTTCTCCTATTCTGGCATATAAAAGCCTAAGAAAGTCATAGATCTCTGTTGTAGTCCCTACAGTCGACCTTGGGTTCCACCCAGTTGTTTTTTGTTCTATAGAGATAACTGGACTCAAGCCATCTATTTTTTCAACATCTGGGCGCTCCATCTTACCCAAAAACTGTCTCGCATAAGAAGAAAATGTCTCGAGATATCTTCTTTGACCTTCTGCGTATATCGTATCAAAAGCTAAAGAAGACTTACCGCTGCCACTGATACCTGTGATGACTACAAGTTGATTTCTTGGGATATCAACCGAGATATCTTTGAGATTATGCTCTCGAGCACCTATAACTTTTATGTGTGTATGTTCCAACTATAGAGTTTATACTAGATATAATCTGGTAAGCTCGTCTTTTGTTTGTTCTCAACCAAGTAAAGTGGTGATAATGGTTGGGTTTGTTCTGTTTGTTCACAAGACGGTTTGCATGTTTAATCACTTTAAGAAGTTCTTATGTCCATGAATTTCTTATGCTTAGTTCGGTTTTGAGCTTCAGGTGAAGAAGCTTTGATTTTATTGAGCTTTTGTTTTTTCAATGTGTTTTTTGTAAGTATTTAATTCTTCTGCAGCCTTGGGATACAAAAAGAAGAGACCAATCATGTTGGGGAAAACAAGGGCTAAAATCATAGCATCAGAAAACTTGATTACCGCATCCAAGGTGATAGCTGCGCCTAAAACGGTAAAAAGCAAAAAGGTTATCTTATATACAAGGTCTGCGATATGGCCTCTTCCAAATAAGAACTTCCATGCTTGAAGGCCATAGTAAGACCAACTGAGCATTGTAGAAAAAGCAAACATAATCACAGCAAAAGCCAAGACATACGAGAAGCCAGGTATAGCTGTATCAAAAGCAAGAGATGTTAAGTTGACACCTCCTAGGCGTTGTCCTGTTTCTATTATCAGAACCTGATTGTCTATGACATCTCCATATGCAAAAGCCGCTTCATGGTTGAACATCACAATTACAATCGCTGTCATAGTACATATACACACCGTATCTATAAATGGCTCTAACAAGGCCACTAATCCTTCTGATGCTGCATGCTTCGTATGTACAGCAGCATGAGCGATACTTGCGGAGCCAGCTCCTGCTTCATTAGAAAAAGCAGCTCTTCTAAACCCTTGGATCACAACTGCTATAACACCTCCAGTTATTGTTGCCCTTGGCGTAAAGGCTTCTGACAAAATGGACCATAGTGTGTCATCCAAAATTGAAATATTGCTACATATGATAAACAGAGCAGCCAAGACATATATCAACGCCATAAAGGGAACCACCTTTTCTGTGACTTTAGCTATTCTCTTTATACCCCCGAGGATGACAATACCGACAAGTAAGGCAAAAACGATACCTATCATGGTACCCGATCCTGACCCATCTATATCAAACCTTGTTATGATCTGTGCCGCTGCTTGATTAGATTGAAATGCATTGCCTCCACCAAAAGATGCACCGATACAAAGCATCGCAAAAATTATAGAAAGCACCTTTCCTAGTTTTGCATTACCGATATCTTTAAAACCTTTTGATAAATAATACATCGGCCCTCCAAAAACACGGCCAGCTTCATCTACTTCACGATATTTCACGCCAAGTGTACACTCAACAAACTTAGAAGACATACCTAGCAAACCAGCAAGTATCATCCATAAGGTGGCTCCAGGTCCACCAATCGATATGGCAACAGCAACCATCGCTATATTACCTAGTCCAACTGTCCCAGAAACTGCCGTTGCTAAGGCTTGAAAATGATTGACCTCCCCATGGACACTTTCGTCTCTAATGGTTTCTTGCACGTCTCCATCTACGACAATGGATGATACAGAAGCAGTTTGTTGATCCAAGCCGTCATACTTACCTCTTACAATTAAGATCGCAGTCCAAAAGTACCTGACATTAACAGCTCTAAAGTAGATGGTGAAAAACAATGCTCCTACTATCAATAAGACCAAGACGATAGGTATACCTATTGAACCAAGAAAAATCTCCGTAAAGATGAAATCTTCCCATCCTTGAGCAATAGGCATGAAAGTATCATTAAGCATCTCATCATAACCTCTTTGGGTTTCTTCTTGAGCAGAAGAACTAAATGTAAGAGAGCATACAACAATAAGTGAAGCAACAGTTGATGATATCGATCTCATATTTCTTTTTTTGGAAATATGGGTACTACTGTTTCTATGGACTCTTCTTGTCCGAAAAGATTACAATTTGTCAGTAAGTGTCGCTACTGACATCGACGATCTATAAGGGGGAAAGCCCTATTCGCGCGTTTTTCTGCAACTGTTTTAAAAAGCTTCAGAAAGAGATGTTCTTTGGAAGAAGTTTCAATCTGATTTTTCTTTCTCTTTTTTGAGAAAGCTCAAAAAGACTTTCCTTCAATGGGACGTAGTGTTGCTCTTTAGTCCAAGCGCTTGAACCAAAGATACCATCAAGCAATGCCTTGAGTAATCGCTTAAGTTCGTTATGATCATTGATATCATAGTCGACACGAAGGTTGGCTTCTTTAGGTTTAATCTCTAACCATCCATCTTCAGTCTCAACTCTACTTTTTGCAAATCGAAGAAGAAGATCATAATTGGAAGGAGAAAGAGATATGGGCTCACTGTCGAGACCTGGGATCCCATTTATCTGAGCAAATCGTCTGAGCTTAGATGGCGACTCTTTGTTGATGAAAAGTTTTAGCGTCAGTCTGTTGCTATCGGGTATGACATTTTCTGTGAGCTCTTTTACCCAACTTAATGCTAAGGCGAAAAAGAGCATAATCAGTGTCGTCTTGAATATGGCAGAAAACAAGGTTAAGTTGATATCAGCATCTGTCAATTTATATATCTGGGCAACGATCGTTATGCCAATGCAGATCAAAGAAAGATAGGCGAGCTGTGGTAACCTTCTCTTTTGAAAAGAGGTCCAAAGAACAGTTGCCAAAAACCCTAGTGTTAGAAAAGCGAAGTAGACGTCCAGTTCGCTAATCGTACTGTTGGACTCTCCTGTCCACATCTTGCTGAGCGTAGGTAGCAAAGAAAAAATGAATGGGAGCCCAATGATATAATTCCAGTATTTGGATTTTATAATCGTATTAAGCCGCTTGGGTAAATACTTGAACCACGGTAGCGCTAGTAGAATGAAGAGACTATTGAATAAAGATAGGACACTCCTTAGTCCCTCATGAATTATTAAGTTGGTTTGTGATATTGAAGCAAAGTAAATCTCAACAAGACCCGATAAACTCCAGCAAAGTATGGACGCCGCGAGAAAAACCTGACCATGATCTTTTCTAATTTTTCCTATGTGCCACCATATGGCAAGTAGAGCAAGAAAAGCAAAAGTACAAACGGATAGCTGCCACCATCCATAGAATAACAATACCTCATTGCCTTCTACTATACTTTCCAATTTTATATTCTTTTGATCATCTCTTTTACAATTGTAGAAATCTTCGTTTCCGTTTTTTGGGCTACCTCAATCACCTCATCATGGGTCACTTCTTTGATGGCAGATATTGGAAAACACTTGTTAGTGACAGCTGTAAGTACACAAGATTCTAGACCCGAATGTTGGGCTACAATTATCTCAGGTACCGTTGACATACCAACAACAGTAGCACCTATGATATTAAGATAGTTATACTCTGCTTTGGTTTCAAGGTTGGGCCCAGGCAAACCTCCATATACACTGTTGTGTAGGACTATCTTTTGTGCACTAGCGATATTGTGTGCCATTGCAATTAGTCTTGGGCTGTATGCATCCGTCATGTCTGGAAACCGAACACCTAAGCGTTCATCATTTGGTCCTTGCAGCGGGTTCTCGTGATGTAGATTGATGTGGTCATTTACAATAGTGACATCCCCAGCTTCGTAATCTGCATGTATGCCTCCCACCGCACTCGCTATCAAAAGAACCTTAGCTCCTAAGTACTTGAAAACTCTAATCGGCAGAGTGACCTCCTTCATATTATAGCCCTCATAAAAATGATATCGGCCCGCCTGAGCTACTATTTTCTTTCCCTCTATGGTTCCAAAGATCAATGCTCCCTCATGACCTTTGACAGTTGCTGGAGGAAAGTGAGGTATAGCACTATATGGGATACGATGCGATATTTCAATCTTCTCTGTAAAGGTCCCAAGTCCCGATCCCAAGACGACGGCTACTTCTGGCAAGTGCTTTGCCTCTATTCTTTTTTTTAAATATTCGGTTGACTCTATAATCTGATCGTAGTAAGACATATACATGTTATGATGTGCAAAAGTGATCAATATTAGCGAGACAAGAAGAAATGATTATATACGTTTTATATAAAACGACGAACAATGAAATCCTTCTTTTTTGCTTTCATGATGATAACAATTTTAAGTAACTGCAATTTTAATTCTCAATGTCTGAGTAAAGAAGCCTTCTTGTCGGGCTATGATAAGTTTACTACTGATGTAGAAAAGCATTATAAAGAGCTTAAATCTGAAGATTGGATAGACATAGATAAGGAGATGAAGACTTATGTGGAACAATGTTATCCTAAGTATAAGGAGCAACTTAGCATCGAGGAAAAAGTTAGCTTTTGGAAAAACACGCTGTCCTATGGACTTTATCGCGGAGATAAATCTAACTCATACAAGCTCAACCTCGATATAGACTATGAAAAAGAACTGGAAGAACTCACTGAGCAAGGAAGAAAAGAGATAGAAAGCTTTATTCAAAAAGAGCTAAAACCCGAACTCAACGATATTATAGACGAGGTCGTCAAAGAAGTAGATAATCTCGGTAGTAAACTCAAAGAATGGCTTAATGACAAATAATTATCATAATTAGTTGATTATCAATTGATTATGTCTATAAATTCACTATTTCGCTCGGTCTAAAGCCCAAACGATGAGCTATAGCAATTATGCTTTCTTTTTCTTGTAGCTCTATAGGGTGTTTGTAAACAGTCCAACTCGCAGTAGTATCTGCATCAGTTACAATCTTATAGCCAATCGTTGCACCATTAGTTGATGATTTGATCTTGATCTTCCCTAAGGTTGACTTAGACAAGTCAGGTGATGAAGTGATCGGTTGCGTTTTATTAGGCCATAAAGAAGAGATCAACTCTTGCTCAGGCATCATGTTGAGATCTGTGATAGATGATAACCAATTATTCAGTTCTCCAAAGAGCCTATCTTGTATCTCTTTATACATAGGATTTTCTGCAAGATTATTTAGTTCGTGTGGATCAACTTCGGTGTCAAATAATTCAAACTCAGGCTTCTTTTCCCTGAACCATAGTGCTTGTTCTCTGGTCAATCGTCCTTCTTTTTTCAATCGATGTAATTCTCTCATGATGGGCATCTGTTCCCTATAACCCACTGGATAAAACATGGTCTTCTCAGTGTCATAATATCTGATCAACTTATACCTAGCATCTCTGACTGTTCTTATGGGATCATGGTATGATTCATCAAATCTATCTGCGGCTGCATGTATATAATCTCTTTCTTGGGGCTCTTTATATTTACCTAAAAAAGCCTTGCCATCCAGATGGTCAGGAGGCTTTATATCAGCTAAAGAAAGTACAGTAGGAGCAAAGTCTATAAAGCTAATGAGCTGATCATCTCTTGTTAGGGCATACTCCTTTTTAGGAAATCTGATCATCATCGGTACTCTTAACCCCGAGTCATAATTCAATCTTTTTTGTCTTGGTAAAGGTCCACCATGATCTGTATACCAGAAGATAATTGTGTTTTCCAACAGACCATCTTCTTCCAGCTCTGAAAGGATCTCACCCACTCTATGATCCATCTCTTTAATATTAGAGTACATTCTCCTTACATCCATCTTAGCACTATCAGTAGTTGGCAAGTAGGGAGGGATTGGAACATCAAGATTATCATCAACCCATAAAGAGTCTTTGGCCTTAGCCCAAATGCGAGATTCATGGGTCACTTCTATATTGAATATGCTAAAGAAGGGTTGACCTTCATCTCTATTTCTCCAGTGAGCCGTGTTAGAGCAATCGTCCCAAGCCATCAATGATCTTCTAAATTGGTAATCTTCTTTGGCATTATTAGAACAGTAGTAGCCATCAGCTCTTAAATATTCGCTCATCATTCTTACCTCCGAAGGTGGAATAGCTTCATAAGGAGTAATACCTGATGGCATCGCGCCCTTTGCATAGTTATCTATAAACTGTTGCGGCATATCACTTCTAAACCAAGGGCCTGTCCTCATATGATTTGCTCCTATATGAATTGGGTACATCCCAGTAGCTATAGCTGCCCTACTGGGTGCACAAACTCCCGATGGGCTAAAGACTCTATCATAACAAACCCCTTCGCTAGCTAACCTTGATAGATGTGGTGTCACAACTGTTGAATCGCCAAAGCTTGGAATAAACGGACTAAGATCCTCAGCTACAATCCATAAGATGTTTGGTTGAGATTTTTCTTCGATCGTTTCTTTTGGAGTGCAACCCATTATAACGAAAACCAGAACAACCAATAGAGTCTTTCTCTTCATCATCTTTTTTTATCAATATAATGTGTTCCACGTGGAACATGTAATTACATCTTAAGAAAGAAACAGATCTATCTTTTTTAACATCGGGCGGCGATGTTAGACATGTAACATCATTTTATCTTTAACCCTTTACCACAATCGATTTCTATCACTTGTTCCACGTGGAACAAATATTTATATCAGATTCTTAAAACTTTCAACGATCTTTTTTCTCACTGTTCCACGTGGAACATACTACTCCTGCAACAATGTATTGTCAACCGATAATAATAAATTGTAGGTTATTTTACAGTCTTGTGAAAAGGTAAAAAACATATATCTTTCCTCCTTAATAAACATATTAACTACACCTCTTTGAAATTCATATCGATGAAAAAATTTCTCTTTTTAGTTGTTGGTCTTTGTCTGGCTTTTATCGCTAGAACACAACAAGACAACCCACCTGATCCCTTTAAACAATTAGGTGCTTCACTGCCAACAGCAAATGAATACAGAACTGCTTCTGGCGCTCCTGGTAGTAAATACTGGCAAGTAAGAGCAGACTACAAGATGGATATCACACTCAATGATGAAGAAAAGAAAGTGATGGGAGATGAAACCATCACCTTTCACAATGAATCTCCAGATGAACTATCATATCTCTGGTTACAACTCGATCAGAATGTAAGAGCCAAAGATAGTGACTCACACATCATAGGTACCGAATCTATAAATGCCAATAGAGGTGTATCCAGTAGACAGATAGCTCGAATGACGCCAGACTTTGACGGAGGTTTCAAAATAGAATCTGTAACTGATGCCAGCAATAGAGCGATGAAGTATACCATCAACAAAACAATGATGCGTATAGATCTACCTAAAAAGTTGCGTGCTGGAGAAGATATCACTTTCAAAATCAAGTGGTGGTATAACATCAACAATACACGTGAGATAGGAGGTAGATCTGGATATGAAGAATTTAGTGATGGTCACAGAGTCTACTGTATCGCTCAGTTCTTTCCAAGACTGTGCTCGTATAATGATATCGAAGGTTGGCAAAATAAGCAGTTCTTAGGCAGAGGAGAGTTCGCACTAATCTTTGGAGATTACGAAGTTAATATCACCGTTCCCGAAGATCATCTGGTTGCAGCCTCTGGAGAACTACAAAATGCTTCATCAGTACTTTCATCAAAACATAGAAAGAGATGGTCTGAAGCTCAAAACTCTTTCGTACAGCCAGTTACCATACAATCACTTGATGAAGCTTTGAGCAATAGCGAAGAAGGAAGTTCAAAATATAAGACTTGGAAGTTCAAAGCTGATAATGTCAGAGACTTTGCTTTTGCAACATCACGACGATTTATATGGGATGCACTCGGCGTAAAGATGGCTGATGGTAGAACAGTCATGGCGCAATCCATGTGGGTACCAGAAGGAGATTGTCTGTGGAAAAAGTTCAGCACAAAGGCTGTAGCACATACAATTAAGTGGTACTCTCACTACACATTTGATTATCCTTATCCAGTAGCATGGTCTATTGATGGTAGTATGGGTATGGAATATCCAATGATCTGTTTCAACTATGGGCGTTGTGAAAGTGATGATACTTATAGTAAGAGAATCAAGTATGGTCATATCGGAGTAATCATCCATGAGGTAGGTCACAACTGGTTTCCTATGATCGTTAACAATGATGAGCGTCAGTGGACTTGGATGGACGAAGGACTTAATACCTTCTTACAATATCTTACAGAACAACAATGGGAGCGAGACTATCCTAATAGGAGAGGACCAGCACATCTAATCGCTCCATATATGGGTGGAGATAAATCGAGGATATCACCAATCATGACCAACTCTGAAAGTATATTTCAGTTTGGCAATAATGCTTACGCTAAACCTGCAGCTGCACTTAACATATTAAGAGAAACTATAATGGGACGAGAACTCTTTGATCACGCCTTCAAGGAGTATTCTAATCGATGGAAATTCAAACAACCATATCCAGCAGACTTCTTTAGATCACTTGAAGATGCATCAGGTGTAGATCTTGATTGGTTTTGGAATGGTTGGTTTTATTCTAATGATCATGCAGATCAAGCACTTGGGGTAGTGAAGCATTATAATCTCGATTCTGGAAATCCAGAAATTGAAAAAGCAAGACAAAAAGATCTCAGAGACAATGGCCCTCAAAACATTTCAACGATCAGAAATAGAGAAATTAAAGAGACATATGATGAAGCAGATCCAACATTACGTGATTTCTATACGACCTACGATCCTCTTGATGTAGATGCAGTTGACCAATCTGAATACGAATCATTTGTAAGTTCTTTATCAGCAAAAGATAAAGAGATGTTCGATAGTGGCAAACACTACTATGAAATAGAATTTAAAAAAGTAGGAGGATTAGTCATGCCTATCATAGTTCAGTTTCAGTATGTTGATGGTACAAGCGAAGACATCAGAATACCTGCAGAAGTGTGGAGATATGGTGCAGCTAACGTAACTAAGGTGTTTCCAACAGATAAGGAGATTAGTAAGATAATACTAGATCCATATCTTGAAATAGCAGATACAGATACTTCTAACAATTACTACCCACCACAACAAGAAGCGTCGCGATTTGAGACTTTTAGACAAAAACAGATGAGTAACAACAACAATAGAAGAGAAAACGCTATGCAAAGGGCTAAAAGAGCAGAACAGTTAAAGAAAGAGATTAAACCATAAATAATATTCAATAAAAAAGGCGGTTAATTAACATAACCGCCTTTTTTATATCTATCTTTTAAATTATGCTCTTAAAAAAGCTAATAAAATCTTATTAAATTCTTCTGGGCGCTCCATCATCGGCGCATGTCCACATTTATCTATAAAGGACAATTCAGAATTTGGTATTAACTCTTTAAATTTTTCAGCTACAAAAGGAGGAGTGATACTATCTTGCTTACCCCAAACCAATAGGGTAGGGCACTTTATCTGATGAAGTTGATCACCTATATTATGTTTCAATGCTGATTTTGCTGTTAACACAATTCTTAGGGCTTTTTCACGATTATTCACTGTTTCAAAAACTTCATCAACTAGATCCTCATCAGCCACTTTTGGATCATAAAAAGTTTCAGCTACCTTATTAGCTATATACTTTTTATCACCTCTTCTTGGATATCCATCGCCCATACCGCTTTCAAACAGACCACTACTACCAGTTAACGTCATAGAATTCATTAACTCAGGATGAGCTAATGCAAATAACTGTGCGATGTGACCTCCCAATGAATTACCCAATATATCGATATTTCTATATCCTTGATGTTCCACAAACGCCTCAGTAAAGTCCAAAAGTCCGTCAAGCCCTGTCTCTTTGAGATCAAGTTCATAGATAGGTAACATGGGTACTACTACATTATGCGAAGGCGCAAATGCATGTATGAGCTGTCTAAAGTTACTCAAGGCACCAAAAAGCCCATGAAGCAACAAAAGTACAGGCTTCCCTGGAGAGGTTTCTATAAACCTATAACCGTCTTTTTCTTTAAGTTCTTCCAAACAGATATTTAATAAGAGAGTGCAAAAGTAAGCTTCTTAGATCAGAAGAAGTCATCACATTATAAATGTTGCTGTGTACTCTCCTTAAATGCAATAGACCACTTGCTGTAGTACGTATGTAAGATATATGCAGATAATAATAAAACAGCGACACCCTGATGAATAACGCCCCAGTAAACGGGTATCATCCCGATGCTTTTTATCAATGTTATAATACCTACTAACACTTGTATCAACAAAAGCGCGATGAAGGCATAATAGCTTTTTATACTTTCTTTAGAAGAAGCAAAACTTCTCTTCACCAAGATATATATGGCGTAAACTGTTATGATATAAGCTAATCCTCTGTGTAAGAATTGCACCAAGGTTACCAGAAAACCAGTCTCCTCATAGTTATTGAAGTTATACATCGACCAGTTACGGAGCTCAAATATCTCTGCCGGTATTATTGCTCCGTTAAGATCGGGCCAAGTATTAACAAAAAGAGCTGCTTTTGTCCCACTCATCACACCACCTAAGAATATCTGAATCACCAATAAAGTCAACATCGTGATGACATATCTATTGACATTAATTTTTTTCACTATCCTATTAGGATGAAGGTATCTTATAAAAGCCCACCACAATGCTATAAAAACACTTATACCTATACATAAGTGCAACGATAACTTATACGCATTAACCCAAGGTCTATTGACTAAACCGCTCGCAACCATAATCCAACCAAACGTAGCTGCTAATGCTGCCAAGAGAACCACTATACCTAATCGCCTTGCAAGAGACTTAGGTATCCACTGTCGTAAATAGAAAAAGAGAAATGGAAACAAAAAAACAAAACCCATACTCCTTGCCCACAATCGATGAAGGTACTCCCAGAAATAAATAAACTTAAAAGTTCCAGCTGTGAAAATGGAACCCATTTTCATTCCCACATTTATCTTTTTGTATTGGGGTGTCTCTTGGTACTTGACGAATTCTTCTTGCCACACTTCTTCCGTCATTGGTGGCAACGTCCCCGTTACTATTTCCCACTTTGTAATCGACAAACCAGATCCAGTTAATCGAGTGATACCACCGATGATAATCTGGGTGTAAACCATGAACAACCCAACTATGAGCCACAAAATCACGGCTTTTGAACGTTGTTGATTTGCTGGAATGTTTCGATCCATGATGCAAATGTACATTGAGTTGAACACAAGAATTTTTCTTCTCTCCTTATGCGCTTCTTTTTATTGATTATTAATTAATTTATTAAAGTCATTATTATTAGGGCCGTTAGTATGTGTATAAGTTCTATCGAATTCATTTTACATACTTATTGTTCACATTGATAGTTGTATAAGAGAGTTATACAAGGTTAAAATCTCGTAAAACGCATTTTATACGTTGAACTAACAGGTTTTCAACATTCTTCTCTTAGTAATTCGCTTTGTGGATATCATTAATAACTTGTGGTAAAGTGATACTTCATTCACAATTGTTAGGAACATTTATATTTCCAAACCAATGATGATAAGGATTGTCTATAATAATGTTGAAAGAACTAGAATAAATAGCATGACTAAGTTATCACATAACCAGTTGGTTACACATCTATTTATTTCAATATGTTAGTAATACCTATGTTATGAAAGTGGTCATTCAGCGTGTTTCACAAGCATCTGTTACTATTGAAGGGCAAGTAATAGGAGAGATAGCTAATGGTTATATGATACTCTTAGGTATAGAGCATGATGATAATAAAAATGACATCATATGGCTGATTAAGAAGATAATCAACTTAAGAGTATTTGGTGATGAAGACGGCAAGATGAATAAAAGTATAAGAGATGTGGAAGGTTCTATCCTTCTTATATCTCAGTTTACTTTACACGCATCAACAAAGAAGGGTAATAGACCATCCTTTATTAAGGCAGCGCGACCTCAGCAAGCTATTCCTCTATATGAATCATTTATAGCTTCGCTAATAGAAGAAGGTATAAACGTTCAAACTGGAGAATTTGGTGGAGATATGAAAGTTTCATTGATTAATGATGGGCCTGTAACGATAATTATAGATTCTAAAAACAAAGTGTAATGACAATCAAAGATTGGCAGACTAAGGTAGATGATTGGATCAAAGATATCGGTGTTAGATATTTTGATGTAAAGACAAATACTTTGCTTTTATCTGAAGAGGTTGGCGAGTTTTCAAGATTGATAGCTAGAAGTCATGGAGAACAATCTTTTAAAAATCAGATCTCTACAGAAGAAATTAAAAAAAGAGTCGCTGAAGAAATGGCAGACATCATATTTGTTACTACTTGTCTTGCTAATCAAATGGATATTGATCTAACGGATGAATTAGAAAAAAACATAAAAAAGAAAACAAAGAGGGATAAAGCGAGACATCACAACAACCCAAAGTTGAAATTATAATTTCTACATGTTAGCTAATGCTTCAAAAAATGAAACTTCAGTCTTATCTAGATTGTGGAAGAACAAGATGGGTATGTCTTGCTTAATCATTTTAATTCTTATAACTCTACTGTCTCTCTTTTCTTATCTGGTGATATCAGATAAGACCAATAATGCCAACAGGCAGATACTTCAGATTGCATTGCAAGCTCCTGGATTTAGTCAAGAAATTCTAATTTTAGAAAAAAATCTTAATATTTCTGACCAGCATTTTGGTAAAACACTTTTATCTGGATATAGAGATAATCATGACTATATCCCATATGACTCTCTTTGGCAAAATAATGGAACCATAAAAACGAGTTTTAAATCAGTTGTGCAGTTCCATGATGAATCAAAAAACAACAGCCAAAAGAAAAAAACCTTCTGGTTAGGTACGGATAAATATGGTAGAGATGTTCTTAGCAGACTTGTTCTTGGGTTACGAGTATCGATAATTATTGGTTTGCTTTCTGTCTTAGTGTCATTGACTATAGGAATCACACTGGGAAGCATAGCTGGTTATTATGGATCGAAAATAGACAAGTTGATTATGCTGGTGATTAATACAAGTTGGTCCATCCCAACTTTACTAATGGCATTTGCTATAATAATAGCATTGGGTAAAGGATTCTTAGTTATTGTCCTTGCAGTTGGATTAACGATGTGGGTTGATGTGGCGAGGATAGTAAGAGGCCAAGTGATGCAAGTAAAAAATGAACTCTATGTAAAAGCATCTAAAGTGATGGGCTATGGTGACTTGAGAACTATAGTCAACCACATATTGCCCAATATTATAGGATCAATATTGGTGATGGCAGCTGCTAATTTTGCGACAGCGATCTTAGTAGAGGCAGGACTCAGTTACTTAGGATTAGGGATACAACCACCTACACCATCGTTGGGCAATATGCTTAAAGAGAGCTATGCATATGCCACCGGTGGATTTGTTTATCTTGCTTTTTTTCCAATCATCACAATCATGTCTCTTGTTTTATGTTTTAATCTACTAGGAACCGCATTGAGAGATGTATTTGATATAAAATCAGTGCAATCATGAGTAGGGAGATCGCCATGCTAGAAAAATTGGAGAAAGATCTGAGCCTCAAAGAGCTTCAGATAAAAAGTCTTTTGACGATCACACAAGCTATTAACGACAATGTCCCTGCTGAGGGTCTATATAATATGTATCGATCTTTTCTTAGTTGGGAGTTGGGTATAACTAGAATGGGACTCTTTATTCCAGCAGAGAATGATCAAGAGAAATGGGATTGTGCCACACAGATTAATGTCGATAGTGAGGTGCTACAGACCTCAGATATGATAGCATATCTAAAACCTTTTAAAAGATTGCACACTATCAAAGAGCATGATGAGGCCCCATTGCAGTTATTTGATATAGTTATACCCGTATATCATAAAGAACGACCCATTGCTTACTCACTTATAGGCGGCATAAAAACAAAAGAAGATCTATATAATAAGATACAGTTTATCACTACGATTACCAACATCATAGCAGTTGCGATTGAGAACAAGAGATTGTTCAAAAGACAAATCATACAAGAGCGACTAAAAAAGGAGATCGAGTTGGCAAGTAATGTACAGCAGATGCTGATTCCAGATGAGCTTCCAACGACAGAGCACTATGAACTTTCTTCTATATATAAACCGCACTTTAATATAGGTGGAGATTATCTTGATTTTATTGATTTCGATAGAGGTCGTTTCATCTTTTGCATAGCCGATATATCTGGAAAAGGAGTTGCAGCTGCTCTATTGATGGCCAATTTTCAGGCCATGATACAGAGCCTCATATACCAATATAGAGATCTCGAGACCTTCATCTTTGCACTTAATCAAACTGTACACCGAGTCACTAAGAGTGACAAGTTTATAACCTTTTTTATCGGAGAGGTTGATCTCTATAAAAAGACATTGAAGTATATCAATGCTGGACATTATCCTCCTGTATTATATCAAGCAGGAAAACTAAAAAGATTAGATAGCGGATGCACCGTCATCGGTGCCTTTGAAAAATTACCAGAGATACACGAAGAGATAGTGCCTCTTGAAGAAGGCGCACTCATCATGAGCTTTACAGATGGCCTAGCAGATCTTAAAGATGATGAAGGCAACTTATTTGAAGACAGAGGTATAGAATCTTTTGCAACTACACATGGTGAGAAGTCAGCACAAGCTTTCAATGATGAACTACTCAAAGCCATCGACCGCTACCGCGGAGAAGAAGAATATCCTGACGACATTGCTGTCATCACATGTAAGATTAGAAAGTTCTTGTAATGCTAATCTCTGTAAGCGATCCACTTTGCAAGTTCTTTAAAGCTGGCTTTCTTTCCATACATCATGATACCTACCCTATATATGCGTGATGCTAACCAAATCATGAAAACTACAAATAGGGCGCACAGAACAACGGATAAAATTATTTCCCAGGCAGGAGGACCAGATGCTAATCGAACTGGCATGACTACAGGAGCAGAAATCGGAATAATAGAAGACCAAACAGCTAAAGTACTATCAGGTGACTGCGCTGCTGATATAGCAATATAAAATGCCGCAGCCAAGGGAACCATCACGACTGTTGTTAAAGCTTGAGCTTCGTTGACATCATCTCCCGCTGCTGCACCAACTGCCGCGAAAACAGAAGCATACATCATATATCCCAATAAAAAATATACAAAATAGAGAGGGATGATTAAGCCCCAGTTGATGGTAGAAAGTTCTTTTAAGATCTCGGCCATTTTAGATTTTATCTCTGGATTAGCCATTGCTTCTGCTGCCATTTCATTAGCAGCAGGATCTGCCATACCTGCGTCCAAACCAAAAAATGCCAAAGCTCCTATACTTATAACTGATCCAAGTATAGCCCAGATGCCAAACTGTGTAAGACCCACTAATCCAATCCCTATAACCTTTCCTAACATCAATTGTATTGGCTTGACAGAAGATATGAGTACTTCTACTATTCTATTGAGCTTTTCTTCGTTGACGCCTCTCATCACTTGACTTCCAAAAATCATAATTACAAAGAAAAGTACTGTACCAACGATAAAGCCTACGCCAGAAGAAACCAAGCCTGTTATTGATGATAACTCTTTCTCTGTTTCATTGACAGTCTGGGGACTTATCTCGATATCAGTATCTATTTTATCAAGTTGGGATTGTTCAAAACCAAAAGCAGTCATTTTATAATCACGAATCGGCTTACTAAACATTTTTTCGATTGCCGACGACTCATCTAGAGCCAAAGCCTTATCAGCGTGATATACTATGTTGTATTTATCTTGTGTGCTATCAAGAGGAGGTAACTCTATTATACCATCTATATCCCCTGCTTTATATTTTTCTTTGAGCTGAACTAAGGATTCATTTGAAAGATCGAAGACTAAATTGTTTTTCTTCATCTCGATTTTCTCAGCAAGCCCTGCCTTATCTATAATTGTAATATTCTTTGTTTTATCTGACCCTCTGGTCATAAAGAATATTAGAACAGCATAAAAAAGTGCAATTGCAATCGGTGCTAAAAATGTGGTGAGTAAAAAGGTCTTGGTCTTTACTCGTGTCCAGTACTCTCTTCCTATTATTAAGTTGACTTTACTCATTGCTTTCTCCTACTTTTTTGATAAAAATGTCATTCAGTGACGGTAACACTTCTTTGAAAGAATTTATCTTAATGTTCTTGTCCATAAGACCCCTTAAGAGCTCATTAGAATCATGACCTTCTTTTGCCTGGATGACGCAAGAAATGGCATCATCTTTTAGAATCTCAAAACTGTCACCCAGCATATCACTTGGGAACTGTCCATCAAATTCTAATTCAAATTTGTCATCTCGGAAGTCGTTCTTGATGTTCTTTACATTTCCTTCAAGGACAACCTTGCCTTGATTCATAAGAACGATTTCTTCACAGATCTGCTCTACTTGTTCCATCCTATGGGTTGAAAAAATAATGCTTGTTCCATTTTTATTCATTTCATAGATCTCATCTTTGATGAGGTTTGTATTGATGGGGTCCAATCCTGAGAAAGGTTCATCAAGTATCATAAGTTTAGGGTCGTGTACAACACAGGCGATGAACTGCACCTTTTGCTGCATCCCTTTAGATAGCTCTCCGACTTTCTTATTCCACCAGTCTGTGATTTCAAACTTTTCAAGCCAACCATTTAACTTGTTACGGGCATCCTTTTGTGTAAGACCTTTTAACCGAGCTAAGTATAAGAGTTGCTCTCCGACTTTCATTTTTTTATAAAGACCTCTTTCTTCTGGCAAGTATCCTATCTGCATGGGATGCATGGCATTAAGAGGTTCTCCATCGATTAAGATTTTGCCTTCATCTGCCTTGGTAATGGAAGTAATCATTCTGATCAGAGAAGTTTTTCCTGCACCGTTTGGCCCGAGCATGCCAAAGATTTTGCCTTTTGGGATGTCAAAGCTGACATCATTTACTGCCGTGTGCTTCTCATAACGCTTGACTACGTTACGCAGCGATAGTATATTCATAAGTGATTGTTATTGCACTACGAGGATACACAATTATCCAGTAATCATGACACGGTTAATCGATAAACAGTCTATATCTTAAGACAAAATTATTGAGGCCCTAACACTTTGATAACTGGCAAAAGACGTCATAATACTGTAGATTCATCAAACAAAACTAAAATTCATCGATATGTTAAAACAGATAATATTTGGCTTGACCTTAATTTTTCCCATGTTCATATCCGCTCAAATAGTTGAAAAAACTACGGAAATGAGTGATGGAGAACATAGCGGATTAGAAGTAGAACTGCCCGTAGATAAAAAGAGTGCAGAAAAAATCTGGAAGAATTATGCCAAAACTTATGGTAAAGTTGACTGGGATAGAAAAAACAAAGAACACATCTTATTCAATGCCAAAGTCTCATCTATATCATCAGACCCTATCACTATTGTTACGCGATTTAACCAGTATAATGATATAACTAAGGGCTTTTTTTGGTTCAAGTCAGGTGACAATTATATAACATCAACAAATGACGGTGATGTGCTAAGATCTGCTGGAGAGTTCTTACAAGAGTATGCTTATGAAGCAGAGAGACATAGCATAAGAGAACAGATCAAAGGAGAAGACAAAGACTTATCAAAACTTGATAAAGAATTGAACAAACTGGTCAAGAAAAACGAAAACCTACATAAGGATATAGAAAAAGCCAAGGAGACTATTGCGAAGAAAGAAAAAGAGATAGAACAAAATCTTAAAGACCAAGAAGCAAAGAAGGCTGATATCGAAAAGCAAAAGGAAACGATCCAGCAAACCACCCTAAAACTGACAAGTGTTGGCAAAAGCTAAAGAAAATTAGATCATATTATAAGTAACCAAAATGTGATCAGTCGACTGGCACAGTTTATGCCTTTTGTCAGGCATGAATATCGAGGATATCAATCGAAAGCACTTTATCAAGACAGACATGTTTTTCCGAGTCGGAAAGGGTCTTTCTTCTAAGCTACTGAGGTACGAGCACGGCATTATATATATAGAACTTGAGGTGAGAACTAAATGGAAAAAATCCATAGACGGAGCTGCATGGACGATCGCCAACTCATGGAAAAATGAACACCCAGAATTTGCAGATGCAGTTGCTTCTAAAGTGTATGTCATCGATAGTAGATCTTTTGATTATAAGCGCACCTTGATGCACCTGGGTGTAAAGCCAGGATACGACGCATATAAAGGCGTCTTTTTCAAATAATTATCAAAGACCTAGCAGCAGATTACTGCTTAACTTTCTTTATCACATACTATCTTACCGATTCATCAAATGAAAAGGTATGTACTTCATCGGCTACGACATAGGCAGCTCATCGATTAAGGCTACTCTTATTAATGCTGACACAAACAAAGCTGTCTCTACTGCTCAGCACCCTAAGACAGAGATGAACATGATCGCGGTCCAGGCAGGTTGGGCTGAGCAACATCCAGATGAATGGTGGTCAAGCATTGTTGTCATTACAAATACGATTCTATCAGAGTCCAAGGTCAACCCGAGAGATATAAAGGCCATCGGCATATCTTATCAGATGCATGGCTTAGTTATTGTGGATAAGAACCTTAAGGTGTTGAGGCCGTCGATCATATGGTGTGATAGTAGAGCTGTCAACATAGGAGATCAAGCATATGAGCGTCTCGGCAAGCCATATTGCAGCCAAAACTTACTCAACTCACCGGGTAACTTTACAGCATCAAAATTGGCATGGGTAAAAAACAACGAACCCGAAGTGTATGAGCAGGTTTATAAGGCCATGCTACCAGGAGATTATGTAGCGATGAGGATGTCTGGCATACCCCAGACTACATACTCAGGGTTGTCAGAAGGTGTGTTTTATGACTTTAAAGAAGAAGATCTTTCTAAGAAAGTGATGGACTACTATGGTATCGATCGTGATATCATACCAGATATTGTACCCACGTTTGGAGATCAGTCTCAACTATCTAAGAGTGCAGCAGCAGAGCTTGGACTTGATCCAGGCACCAAGATTACTTATCGAGCTGGAGATCAACCTAACAACGCACTTTCGTTAAATGTACTTCAGCCAGGAGAGGTCGCTGCTACTGCCGGAACTTCAGGGGTTATCTATGGTGTCAATGAAAAACTTGAAAACGACCCCTTATCAAGAGTGAACGCCTTTGCTCATGTCAACCACACTCGTGAGCAAAGAAGAATAGGTATCTTATTATGTATCAATGGTACTGGCATACTTAACGCGTGGGCCAGAAAAAACATGGGGGACCATTCTTATGAAGAGATGAACAAGTTAGCAAGTGATGTTTCCATTGGTTCTGATGGTTTGTCTATTCTCCCTTTCGGAAATGGAGCAGAGCGAATACTTGAGAATAAAAACATCGGAGCACATATAAAAGGTCTTCAGTTTAATATACATCAGAATGGCCACGTTTTTAGAGCGATCCAAGAAGGTATCGCATGTTCTTTAAAATATGGTACTGAGATCATGAGCAACATAGGCGTCTCTGCTTCGGTGATAAGGGCTGGAAAAGCGAACCTTTTTTTAAGTGATTTATTCCAAGAAGTAGTAGCTAATCTAACGGGTGCGATGATAGAGCTATATGATACAGATGGTTCACAAGGCGCGGCACGTGGCGCTGGTATCGGTGCCAGTTTTTATAATTTGAATAATGCTTTTAATGGACTCAGCTTATTAAAATCGATTGAACCAAATCCAAAAGTTGAACAACACTATCAAGAGCTATATGAGAGTTGGAAAGAACATCTCAAGGACGTGCTCAATTAGCTCGCCATGGACAACACACATGTTGATATATCAACATATCAATGTTAACAATAAAGAAATTATATCATAACATTCTGATATACAGCTTATTGCGCTTTATAATCAAATTAATTGATATATCAATTAATTTATAGACCCAAGAAGAAAGCATCCTCAAAATGTTGGATTTTCACAGAGCTTTTACCGCCCATAAGGATAGAGATGATATCAAATCTAATCTCCCATTGATGATTATTGGCTTGCATATAAGCTGATGCAGCAGTAGAAATAAGCTTTTGCTTTTTAGCAGTTACAAACTCTTCTGGTTGACCATAATAATCATAAGATCGAGTCTTAACTTCAACAAAAATTAAGGCCTCTTGGTAACTAGCAATAATGTCTACCTCAGCTCTGCTATATCGCCAGTTTTGCTCTAAGATTTTATATCCTTTTTGGATCAAAAAATCCTTTGCAATCTCCTCTCCTTTTTTTCCTATATCGTGCTGTATGGACATCAGAATTATATCTTTGCGCCGTCACATATATAAAGGTACAGTAATATGATGGATAAATTAATCGCTCGATATACAGAGCAACTTGCTGAAGCACTTGAGATAGGAGAAGGCATAAAAGTGAAAAAACCAAGAAAGAAGATTACCAAAATTTTTGTTGCAGGTCTGGGAGGATCAGGCATAGGGGCTGACTTCGTTGCCTCAATCATCCGCAAAGAATGTAAGGTGCCCTATCTAGTAGGTAAGGGTTATCATATACCTGCTTATGTTGATGAAAACACATTAGCAATTGCTTCGAGTTATTCTGGTAACACAGAAGAGACGCTACAAGCATTCAAACAAATGGAAAAATCAGGAGCTAAAATTGTCATTATTTCTTCTGGAGGAAAGCTGGTAGCAGCCGCAAAAAGAAAGAAGTATGACTTTGTAGAAGTACCTGGGAACTGGCCATCTCCAAGAGCATGTCTTGGATATTCATTTGTAGCTCAATTAGCGCTGCTGACTAAACTTGGGCTCATATCAGACAAATCAATCAAGTCTGTAAAAAAGTCAATTAAGCTCTTAGACAAGGAACAATCTAATATAAAGAGAGAAGCAAAAAAGGTAGCCAAGAAGCTTCACAATAAGATGCCTATCATCTATTGTGAGGATAGAGTGGAGCCGGTAGCGGTCAGACTCCGCCAGCAGATCAATGAAAATGCCAAAGCATTATGTTGGCACCATGTCATACCAGAGATGAACCATAATGAGTTGGTGGGTTGGAAGGATAAAGACAAAAACCTCGTTGCTTTATATCTACGCAATGAAGATGACTTCAAGCGCAACAGCGTGAGGATGGACATCAATCAGAAGATAATAAAGAAGTGTACACCTAATATCATCAATCTATATTCTAAGGGAAAAGATCAAGTGCAAAGGATGATGTACTTCGTAAATCTTGGAGATTGGATCTCGTGGTATCTTTCTGAACTAAGAGATCAAGACTCAATAGAGGTCAAAGCAATAGACTTTCTCAAGGGCGAGTTAGCAAAGCTATAAACACGACTTACTAGAATAAAAAAGCCGGCTTCTCAACATTGAGAAGCCGGCTTTTTATGTTTGCTTTTAATTACTAACCACCTAACTCGGTGATCTTGTAAGTAGCTTGTTTCTTGTATTTTTCTCCCGTGATCTTTTGGTATGCACCAATTGCATCAGCTTTTTTTCCTTGTGCTTCAAGTTGAGTAGCAAGAGCATAGAAGTATTTATCAGTTGGTTCAGCTGCATTTGCGACAGCACTATTAGCATGTTCTACAGCTTTTTCTGTATTTCCTGTTTCTGCATATGAGCGAGACACATAATAGTGCACTTCAGCACCATTTGGTTTCATTGATAAATAGGCCTCACCTGCAGCGATGGCATCAGTGTATGACTTAGCTACGAAAAGCTTACCAACCATTGTTTCGGCTTTCTTCTGTCTGCTTGCAGCTTTTTTAGCTTTTCCCTCTGCTTCACCTTTAGCAGCAGCTTCTAAATAAGACTTAACAGCTTCCATCTTTAACCCTTTGCCTTCTTGAGATCTTGCTATTCCCTCATAATTAGAAGAGTTGGTTGGATTAAGCCCTATGCCTTTGTTATAAAAATCAATCGCGGCATCGTGCGAACCTGCTTTTCTTTGTGCGTTGCCAAGATTATATGCTGCAACAGCTCCATTTTTTTTAGCGAGACCAACAACTTTTTCATCATCTGGCCCAGCCTTAGCTAAGGCTTGCTCCATAAGTGCAAGACCACCTTGATAGTCTTTTGCTTTGAGTAAGGTTAGACCTTCATTATATAAACCTGCAACGGTTTTTTCTTGCGAAAATCCTGACAGTGCAGCCAAGAAACAAAAAGTAAGTAATAGAGTAATGTGTCTAACCATGTGATGACTAAGTTTATTGATAATAATACAAATATGGAAAACTCAGACCTTTCAAGCAAAAGATGAATGTCATATGGTCAACAAAAACAACACTAAAACTATACTCAAGGTTAAATAAATGTATGTTGGTTTATTGACTTATACCTTACAACAAACTATTTTTGATACTTAAACCGACAAAATTATTAAACTCATAGTTCATTATTATGATTTCAAATACCATCAATAAACCTTTGTTAAAAGGCGCTCATTATCTAATAGAAAGATCCAATCCATCTGAAGTCTTCTCTCCGGAGGACTTTACTGAAGAACAAAAGATGGTTCAAGAAACCACAAAACAGTTTGTTGACCAAGACTTTCAACCGCTTGCAGATCGATTAGAAGACGGTGAACACGAGCTAAATAAGGACTTATTAGAGAAGTTGGGTTCGCTTGGCTTGTTGGGAACACATATGCCAGAGCAATACGGGGGAATGGCCATGAACACTAATACCAATACTATTGTAACTGAAGGCTTAGGCTGGACAGGAGCTTTCTCTACGACTTTTGGAGCACACACTGGGATTGGCATGTTGCCGATACTATATTTTGGAAGTGAAGATCAAAAGTTAAAATATTTACCAGGATTGATCACTGGAGAAAAAGTAGCCTGTTATTGTTTAACTGAGCCTGGTTCTGGATCCGATGCTCTCGCTGCAAAGACCAGAGCAGACTTATCTGAAGATGGTCAACACTATATCCTCAATGGTCAAAAGATGTGGATCTCAAATGCTGGATTTGCAGATGTCTTTATCGTTTTTGCAAAAGTAGATGGTAGAGACTTTACGGGTTTTATAGTTGAAAAAGGTTGGGAAGGGCTTTCGCTTGGAGCAGAAGAAAAAAAGCTTGGGATCAAGGGATCATCAACGAGACAAGTATTTTTAGAAAATGTTAAAGTGCCAATAGAAAATCTCCTCGGCGAAAAAGGAAAAGGTCACTTGATAGCATTTAATGTACTCAACACAGGTAGATACAAAATAGGACCATCTGCCCTAGGTGGCTCAAAAGGACTTCTTGAAGTAGCGGTTAAGTATGCTATCGAAAGAGTACAGTTTGGACAGTCTATTTCAACATTTGGTGCAATCAAATCAAAAATAGCTGACCTCAATATCCAAACATTTGTGTCAGAGTCAGCCGTTTATAGAACATCAGGATTAATAAACGAACACGTTTCACTTTTAAAAGAAGAAGGAAAAGGTTTTGAGGCTTCTAAACTAGAAGCGGCTGAAGAGTATGCGCTTGAAAGTTCAATACTTAAAGTAGTAACAACAGATATCGTCAATCACATCGCTGATGAATGTGTACAGATCCATGGAGGTATGGGCTTTAGCGAAGAGACGATGGCTGCAAGAGGATATAGAGACAGCCGCATTGCTAAAATATATGAGGGGACCAACGAGATCAATCGGATGTTGATGATGAACCTCATCTTCAAAAGAGCGATGAAAGGACAGTTTGATTTTGCAAGCGCCGCTATTAAAGTTCAGCAAGAACTACTAACAGGAAAGAATGATCAGCTCAAGTATAACAGTAAGGAAGAGGAGGTTATCTCTAACTTTAAAAAAGTAGCCCTAATGTTAATCGGTTCTGTGGGACAACAGGCTATGAGTGGTAAGTTGAATCTAAAACACGAACAAGAACTCTTGATTAATCTTGCTGACATTTTGATAGATACCTTTATGGCAGAATCTACTTTATTGAGAACACAAAAGCACCCTTCAGAACTGAAAGAGGCTATGTTAAAGGTTTATCTAAGGGGGACTAATGAGCGTATACGCACAGTTGGCTTAGAGGCTGTTGGTTCTTTTGTCAAACCTGAATTACAAGAAGGCTTTGTAGCTGGCATCAACAAGTTTTGCAACTATCCATTAGTCAATGTCAAAGAACTAAAAAGAACTATTGCAGATCAAGTAATTGCTGTGGAAGGGTACGTTTCATAATAGTCCACAAGAAAGGTTTAGGTTTGTGGCATCATATAATGGGTGTCTAGCGTTCTTTCTTAATAACGTAATCAACACACATGATCAAACCAAAAAACTTATCGATATCTTTCTTTGTATTGCTCATCATATGCTTTACTCTTTTTCAGACTGCTTGCTCTGATACAGCCGTAGAAGAGCCTCTAATAGCATTGGCAAATGTCTCTGAGATTGTCGCACTTGACAACTCAAATAGTGGTAATGGATCTGATATAGAGGTCAATTTTGATAAACAATCAGAAACTTCAGATATCAGAGAATATCGTGTTTTTCTAACGAAGACAAGTTCCGCATCAACTTTTGATATAAACGCTGCGCAGCGTTCCAATACGTACGAAAGGGTACTACCCGAAGATATCTTCCGAGTTCAAGGATTACAACTCTCTTCTAATTTTGTTGATACTGAAGGTGATGATATAACAGAGCAAGAATCATATATTATTTCTGTTCTTTCAGTGGCCAAGGACAGTGAAGCTTTTTCAGATGCTTTTCTAAAAACAACGACCCCTTTTCAAATTAGAAAAAACAACTTGATCAAAAACCATACGCAAGTGTTAGATATTGGAATGGGAAGTTTAGCAATAGATGATTCTGATAATCTCTATATGGCCACCAACAATGTAGTCTCAGAACTTAGTAATGATGGAGATCCGACGTTTCCTGTTTTTATAATTTCTGAGGGTGGTGATGCACAATCTTTTTCTCAATCATTTACAGTGTTAGGGGGTAATGACATAGATAGCGAGGGAAATCTTTATCAATCTATTTTGAAAACAGGAAGCCTCTTAAAAATTAATCAACTAGGAGAATCTATTGATTTTATAAACGATAATGACGATAGAGGTTTCAAATTAGAATCAGTTGACGGTGTTTATGTCGATGATACTGATCAAGTTTTTGTTTTAGAGCTTACCAGCAATAGTGTTGTAAGAATAAACCAAGAAGGCATCGCTACTCAATTTGCTAGAATACCTCCTCATGCAAAAGGTATAACAGGAGATGAAAATGGAAATCTATACATCAACCATAATTCTGAAGAAGGCTTGATAACAAAGGTGTCTTCTGAGGGGGTGGTTAGTGAATTAGCACGAGTCCCAACACTATTTCCACAAAACTATCAACTAGAGTTTATACAGTGGCTTGGTTATATCAAGTATCACGAGGATAATCTATATGTCACAAGCCCAAGTACCAATAAAGTATTTCGCGTCAGCATGAATGGTGACGTATCTCTTTTTGCGGGATCAGGCTTTAGGTTTAAACCAAGAGGAGGGGCGATCACTGCAAATCTCAATAGGCCTCATGGATTAGCATTTAGCCAAGATGGCACCACGCTTTATATCAGTGGCTCGGCAGATACAGAACCGCGCCATACACAATCTTCTGCGCCTTCCATTGTCTGGAGTGTAGAACTAGTAGAATAAACCACGGCCTTAGACATATATCTTGATTATTATTACCTTGTTGTCAAACCTCTGGATAATGAAAAAAAGAAAGTTTATAAAGGCAACATCAACCATGATAGTGGGCTCAGCGTTTGTCCCAATGGTCGCGTGCAAATCAGATGTAAAAAAGACTTCTGAAGAAGTTGCTTCTAAGGAAATGGCAAAAGGAGGCAGTTTTGAGTTGCCAGGACTATCTTTTCCTTTTGATGCTTTAGCACCTAATATAGACGCTCAAACGATGGAGATTCATCATGGAAAGCACCATGCTGGCTATGTAAGAAAGTTTAATGCTGCTCTTGAGGGTACAAGCCACGTTGGTAAATCTTTAGAAGATATATTAGCAGCTATAGGCCCTGATGATACTGGTCTACGAAACAATGGTGGAGGACACTACAACCATAGCTTGTTTTGGTCAGTGATGTCTCCAAAAGGAGGTGGAGCACCTAGTGGAGATCTTTCAGATGCGATCAATGCATCATTTGGAGATTTTGATAAGTTTAAAGAGGCGTTTTCTACGGCTGCAAAGACACGCTTTGGTTCAGGGTGGGCGTGGTTAGCAAAAGGAGCTGATAATAAATTATTTGTTACCTCTACGCCTAATCAGGACAATCCGTTGATGGCAAACGTCGAAGGTGAAAAAGGAACTCCTATCTTAGGGTTGGATGTATGGGAACATGCATACTACCTTAATTATCAAAATAGAAGAGGAGATTACGTAGGCAATTTTTTCAATGTCATAGATTGGGATGCAGTTGCTAAAAGACTTGGTTAAGACCAACCTTTATTTATAGTTTATGACCCGAGCAGCCAACCCGTTGACTCGGGTTTTTAAGTTGAAAATAGAAATTATCCAGCCCAGCCTTCTCGGTCTAAGCTTCTATACTGTATGGCTTCTGCCAAATGCTCGATTTTAATTCCTTCGCTTGCTGCAAGGTCAGCGCAAGTGCGAGCAACTTTTAGTATGCGGTCAAAAGCGCGAGCAGAAAGTTGTAATTTTTTCATGGCGGTTTTTAGCAAAACAGAGCAGGCTGTGTCAAGTGTGCAGATCTCTCTCACCATACGGCTTGGCATCTGAGCATTATTATAAATCTCTGGGAAGCCTTTGAATCTTTCATCTTGAATCAGACGTGCTTTGTTAACGCGCTTTCTAATATCTGCACTGGTCTCACTTTTGTATTCATTAGTGCTCAGCTCATCATAACTCACAGGGGTCACCTCTACATGTAGGTCTATTCTATCTAGAAGAGGCCCTGATATTTTATTTAGATACTTTTTCACAATACCTGGACCGCAGACACAGTCTTTGTCAGGATGATTGTAATATCCACAAGGACAAGGATTCATAGAAGCTACTAACATAAAAGAAGCAGGATAGTCAACAGATATTTTTGCTCTTGAGATAGTTACTTTGCGTTCTTCCATGGGTTGTCGCATCACTTCTAGAACAGATCTTTTAAACTCTGGCAGTTCATCTAAAAATAAGACTCCATTATGCGCAAGCGAGATCTCTCCAGGATTTGGATTAGACCCACCACCGACTAAAGCAACATCGCTTATGGTATGATGTGGAGAACGAAAAGGGCGTGAAGAAACCAATGAGGACTCTGGTCCTAGCAACCCACACACCGAATGTATCTTGGTGACATCAAGTGCTTCATGAAGAGATAGTGGAGGTAAGATGCCAGGAAGTCGCTTGGCCAACATGGTTTTACCTGCTCCAGGTGGTCCAATTAGAATAACATTATGACCGCCGGCAGCAGAGATCTCCAAGGCTCGCTTTATGTTTTCTTGTCCTTTGACATCTGAAAAATCAACAGCAAACTGATGTTGTTCTTCCATGAATATCTCTCTTGTATCTACATGGGTAGCCTTAAGTGTACGGTTGCCAGAAAGAAAGTCTACAGCTTCAACGAGGTTCTCTATACCATAAACCTCAAGATCATTAACTATGGCAGCTTCTCTGGCATTTTGTTTTGGAACGATCATACCCTTGAATCCTTTCTTTCGGGCTTCAATAGCAATAGGCAATGCTCCTTTTATCGGTCTAAGGCCTCCATCGAGGGCTAGTTCACCCATGATTACATAATCACTTAAGGTATCGGCGTTGATTTGCTTGGTGGCACCGAGGATGCCCAAGGCAATTGGCAAGTCATAAGCCGATCCCTCTTTGCGTATGTCTGCTGGAGCGAGATTAACGACTAGCTTCAACCGAAACATCTTATATCCGATGTTTTTGATAGCCGCTTCGATTCTTTGAAAACCTTCTTTAACAGCACTGTCAGGTAAGCCGACCAAATGATAGAAGTTTGATCCGACTGTCACATTACCACCGGCGTTTACCTCAACCGTTATGAGTTGTGCTTCTACTCCTTGGACAGCACTTGCAAAAGTTTTAACGAGCATATGCTAATATATCTAAAATCAAAACTAATACTTGAATCCATCGAAATTACTATAGCACATTAATCGTTGATAACAACATATGACAAAAGAAGAGGCGCTCGTTAAACTTCAGAGGTATTGCACTTATCAAGATCGCTGTCATCAAGAGGTAAGATCAAAGCTACTATCTATAAAGATCTATGGTGATTGGTTAGAAGAGGTGATGAGTGATCTAATCGAACAAGGATATCTTAATGATGAACGATATGCCAAGAACTATGCAAGAGGAAAGTTTAGAATAAAAGGGTGGGGTAAAGTTAGAATCATTAGAGAACTCAAGTTTAGAAAGATAAGCGACTACTGCATCAGAAAAGCCATGATAGAAGTAGACGAAGAGGGTGGTTATGAAGAAACCCTAAAGGCGCACTTAGAAAAATACATCGACTTACGAAAAGACAAGTACGACAAGTACACTTTGAGAAAAAAAGCATTTGCACAAGGAGTGAGTAAGGGCTTTGAAACCCATCTAATTAATGCACAATTGAATCAAATCTTAGAATAAGAACCCGCTGATGGGGATAGCAAGTCACCTCCGCCCCTTTACAGTTAAGATACATCCATCGTCACTGGGAATAGAAACAGTGATTTCGTCTCCATTTATACTTCCATCTAAGCAGTCTAAGCCATCACAGATGGTTATGGTATTTTCTAAAGAAGTGTATTCGCCTGATCCGGTCACGTCTGTTGAAAAGATTGCCGAAGTTATCATTGCAACAATGGTGAATGTGTTGTCGGAGGTTAACGTCAGATTTCCAGACAAACAAACTTCAAACCCATTTATATCTGAGCAACCGCTATCATCAACCTCTACAAAACGATTGCTCTGTGCATCGTCACAACTGGCAGATTGGTAACTATACAGTTCATATATACCTGAGATATCATTATCATCTCCACCACAACTTGTTATAAGCAACAAAGTGAAAAAGAATGTAACGAAGCGAAGTATCAGTTTATCCATCTTTTAAATTATTACATGGATGTAACTACAAATAATGACGATATTGTATCAACTCAACAAGAAAAACATGAAGTATTTAGTCTTGCTCTTATCAATGGTGCATTGTCATATCACCCTATCTCAGGATATTCTACCAGAAGTCTTAAGTGTTGAAGAGCAATCAAGAGTTGTCGATAATATACTTGAGGATCGTCTTGATAACCTTCTCCCAGAACTGATGCGTAGAGAAGGTGTTGATATGTGGGTGCTCATATCAAGAGAGTACAATGAAGATCCAGTGATGAAGACGATTCTTCCCAGCACTTGGCTGGCTGCAAGAAGGCGAACTATAATGGTATTTTATGACAATGGAAATAGCGTTGATAAGATTGCCATCGCACGATATAGTGTGGGCAGATTATTGAAAGGAGAATGGAATGTTGATGTTTATCCAGATCAGTGGGAAGCGTTGATGAATATTATAAAAGAGAAAAACCCAAAAAACATTGCACTTAATTATTCTGACAATTATGGATTAGCAGATGGTCTTGTAAAATCAGAATATGAGTCATTTATGTCTTATCTACCTAGAGAGATGCATAGTAAGGTCGTTTCTGCAGAACGGTTGGCTGTAGCATGGCTTGAGACAAGAAGCGACAAAGAGTTAGAGATCTATCCGATGATCTGTAGGTTGGGTCACCTCATCTTAAGGGAGGGCCTTTCTGAAAGAGCTATACACCCAGGTATCACAACTACAGATGATGTGGTGTGGTGGCTGAGACAAAGAGTAAACGATCTAGGCCTGGACACATGGTTTCATCCTTCTGTTTCTGTGCAGAGATCTGATATGGGTAACAATGAGTTTTTGAGGTCTTTTAGCAAACGGCCTGACCAAGATGTTATTATGCCTGGTGATTTGGTACATGTTGATTTTGGTATCACTTATCTTCGATTGAACACTGACCAACAAGAGCACTTTTACGTATTGAGACCAGGGGAGACGGAGGCGCCAGCTGGATTGGTTGACGCTTTCGCAAATGGAAATCGAGTACAAGACATTTTGACTTCTAATTTCAAGAAGGGTTTATCGGGAAATGAAATTTTAAAAAGATCTCTTGATCAAGCAAAACAAGAAGGGCTTAATGCTTCAATATATACACATCCTATTGGTTTTCATGGCCATGCAGCTGGTCCAACAATAGGCATGTGGGATAAGCAAGAAGGAGTTAAAGGCCCAGGGGACTATCCGTTGTTTGATAACACTGCATATTCTATAGAGTTATTTGCCGCAACGCCAGTTAAAGAATGGGGCGATAAACCAGTACGTATAATGTTAGAAGAAGATGGGGTCTATCAAAATGGACAATTCTATTTTTTAGACGGAAGACAAAAGGAGCTTTTTCTAATCCCAAGAAATAGAAAACAAATGGGAAAATAGTCTACCAGACTTTTTCAACATCAGGATTATCAACCCACTTACTCCACTTTTTATTAAAAGTATGTAGCCGTTTGGTTGGTTTGTTTTTGTTATCAACAATTAGAAATCCCCTATTAGCCCACTCAAAAATGCTGCCGTATAAATTATAAACATTAGTGAAACCTGCTTTTTCTAACTTTTTACCAATCTTATCGCTCCTATATCCTATAGAACAATAAACAATGATTGGCTTGTCTCTTGGCAGATCCATAATTGATGATATATCAAAGTTGTCATAGCCTATATACCTTGCCTTTGGTATGTGACTGACATCATACTCCTCTTTTTCTCTAGCATCAAGATATATATAGCTGCGTAGACTATCGTTACATGCTTTTTCTACACTTATGGTTGGCACATGATAACTAATCATACGATCGACCTTCTTGTCAAATTCTGGATTGACTATATCTTGGGCATATGAAGCCAATAAAGAGGCGCACGAAAAAATTATAATATTGAAAACTGTCTTCATCATGCTATTTTAGTTGGACCTTGGCCGACTTGATCCCTTATGATTCTACCTTCAAGAGATAGAGAGATAAGATCTTTGTTTATAAACGAAGTGACCTGAGGTACTATATGATTAGGGTATAGGATATGTATGTTGGGTCCTGCATCTAGAGTAAAGAATAATGGCAAACCAGTGCTTTTTCTAAATGTGCGGATCCGCTTTATAACTTCAAGGGTATTGGGCTCCATCAGAATGTAAGAGGGATCTGAGCACATCATCAAAGCATGGAGTGTCAGCGCTTCGTCTTCTACTATCTTTCCAAAAGCATGAAGGTCTCCATTTTTCATAGAGTTAAGCAACGTCTTCATGTGTATCTCAGCCTGATCATAACGCTTCTCTGCAAAAATGTTAGTATCCATTAAAGCATGACCGGCTGACGAAGAAACGGCCTTCTCCTGATCGCTTACAATGAGTATGTCATCGTGAAAATTATTATAAACCTCATGAATGCCTTCAATAGGCACAGCATAAAGGTCCGAGCTGTTTTTAATTATAGATGACGTACCCCAAGCCGCTAACTGAGGATAAAGAGAGCGACAAGCACTACCGCTTCCCAATCTCGACAAGTAAGAAGCTTTTTTTCTAAACAGACTATTATCTGATATCTTGAAAATATCTTCTTCTATATCACAAAGACAAAGTGCTAAAGCGCCCATACTAGAAGCAGAAGAAGCAATACCAGAAGAATGGGGAAAAGAGTTCTCACTGCTTATTTTAAAAGACAGTTGCTTGATCCATGATATGTGATCTGTGATTGATGACAGATATTTTACAATTCTCTTTTCAAAACTTATTTCTTCTTTTCCTTCAAATGAAAACTGAACCCATTTGTCGGAAGTGCGGCGTGGTTGATAGTGAACACTTGTGATCGTATAGGCTTTGTCTAGAGTAAAGCTTATGGATGCATTAGCAGGCATCTGAATTGGTCTTTTTCCCCAATATTTTATGAGTGCAATGTTTGAAGGACACTTCCAACTTACATGACCATGGAAGTCATGATTTTCTTTTAATGGATTTTGAATTTCAAAGAAGGACATATATTACTGTTGTATATCGTGTGAGACATCGAAGTCTTGTAGTACAACATCAAGGATATCGTTATCACCCAGAACATAACCTGTTTTTAGGCGATATCCATATAGTTTACTTGATTGATTCCAATAAAAAGCTTTTAACTTTCCTTGTGTCATCTTTATCAGATCAAACATAGGTGTTTCAAGTTCTCGCTCTATCATTTTGACAAGAATTTTTCCTTGTGTCTTAGAGAGTCTTTTAAGTGGTTCTTCAAATTCTGTCTGCAACTCTTTGGATAGCTTTCTCAAAAACTTTTTCCGCTTTCTCTTTTTCATTGTTTCAGTGACATGTTCTGCCTCTCGAAATATCCTTATCGACTGTTTGGCAAAAGGATAGACTTTGGCTGCGTACCTTCTATATTTTAGATAACGGAGGTAGTCATCTCTTGACTGAAAGGAACGAGGAGAAGAGATGTTTACATTGCCGAGATCAGCGAATATTATGGTATCTCCTTCTGATATTAGAGCAGAAACGACTTGACCATTAATCTTAATTTTTTTTATGGTATCAATTTTAAGCAGCTTAGTGTCATGCATCTTAGCCAAGGCCTCATCATAAGAACTTTGACCATAAGTGGTGATGATGCCCACTACAAAAAAAATAAGAGTCAGTAAGTACTTTGTCATAACATCTTTAAGACGTAGAAAATATCAAGAATACACAAACTTCATAGTCAAAGATCATGATCGGTATATCTTTGCATTGTGAGATTTTTAGCTAACGCAATATCACTTCTTTTCCATCCATTATTTCTGGTCTATGCGCTGGTTGTACTTGCGTACTTCATAGATAGATTTGGGTACTATATCAATGATAGTAGAGCCATTGGAGCTATGCTGATCATGAATTTCTTTCTTTTGGTCTTATTTCCTGCTATAAGTATTGCAATGCTTGTTGGCCTAAAGATGATTTCTGGTTTCAAGATGGAAAAAAGAGAGGATAGGATAGCGCCTCTCATCATCACACTTTCATTGTACATCTGGTTTTTTATCAATGTTTATAACAATGTTAGTTATCCAGACTCTTTGCGATTTATCGCGCTGGGTATCAATTTGACTGTAGGGCTGGCCTTTTTTATCAATAATTTCACCAAAATAAGCCTACATACGATAGGAGTCAGCTCATTTACGGTAGGTGTGTGGATCTTACTATTGTCGCAAGAAAAGTCTTTCATTGATATAGGCATCATCGGGATAGGAGGGTATAGAGTTTCTTCTATTTTTGTGCTCCTATTAAGTGTACTTGTTGCTGGATGTGTGGGTAGTGCTAGATTGTTTCTTAAGGCCCATAGGCCACAAGAAGTTTATGGTGGATATCTCATCGGAAGTCTTGCGCAAATAGTAGCTTTTGGGATCATCATGTAAAAAGGAAAATAATGGAAGAATTAAGAAAAAAAATAGAAGCAGCTTGGGACGATAGATCTCTTTTAGAACAAGAGGGTTATCAAGCTGCAGTGAGATCCTTGGTCAATGAATTGGATGCTGGCAATTTAAGAGTTGCGGAGCCAACGGCTGAAGGCTGGAAGGTGAACGATTGGATAAAGAAGGGAGTGGTATTATATTTTCCCATCCAAAAAATGGAAACGATAGAGGTTGGTCCTTTTGAGTTTCATGACAAAATCCCACTTAAGAAGGATTTTAAAGCTAAAGGTGTGAGAGTCGTTCCTCATGGTATAGCGAGACATGGCTCTTACTTAGAGCCAGGAGTGATCATGATGCCTAGTTATGTTAACATAGGTGCTTGGGTAGGAAAAGGAACGATGGTTGATACTTGGGCAACAGTTGGATCATGTGCGCAGATAGGACAGCATGTACATCTATCTGGTGGAGTTGGTATCGGAGGTGTTCTAGAACCACTGCAAGCAACGCCTACGATCATTGAGGATAACTGCTTCATCGGATCAAGGTGTATCATTGTAGAAGGTGTGCGAGTAGAAAAAGAAGCGGTTATTGGGGCTGGAGTCACACTCACAAAGTCTACTCATATCATAGATGTAACTGGCGATGAGCCTAAGACTATAAAGGGATATGTGCCCCAAGGGAGTGTAGTTATCCCTGGAAGCTATACCAAAGAGTTTAAAGCTGGATCATATAATGTAAATTGTGCCTTGATTATAGGTAAGCGCAAGCCTTCAACAGATAAAAAAGTGTCCCTTAATGACGCTCTTCGTGATTACGATGTGGCCGTTTAGAAATTATGTCAGTAAACCAACAAGCTTTAACTTTAGATACAGAGATGAGCCCTGACGCACGGTATAAGTCGAGTAAGTTCTCTTTTCCGATAGGTGTGAGAATTGCAAATGCCATGCTATCGTCTTATGCTAACAAGCCTTTGGTTGTTGAAGAGTTAATACAAGAAGCCAAACAGTCGACAGGGTTGACTGATTTTGGTACTGAGTTTTGGAGAGAACCTATGGCTCATGCTTTTAAGGATATTAATGAACATACTGAGTTTCATGCTTTAGGTGCATTTTTGTATAGAAAGAAAGTGGTCCAAAATCTAGTCAATAGGCTTTGGGCCCAGTATTGGATAAAAGAAGACAGTACGATACAAAAGGAGTTACCACCAACGGTTCTGATCACTGGTCTACAAAGAACAGGTACAACCTTTTTACAAAGATTATTAGGGGCTCTTCCAGAGTTTAGAGGAGTCATATCATGGGAGATTGTCAACCCAGTCCCGACATCTAAAAAGAAGACATACCACGGAAAGAAGTTAGCATGGGTGGGTCATAAAGCCCTTAATTATATCAATCCAGAGTTTAAGGCCATCCACGCCCTCAATCATGATAGTCTAGATGAAGAGGTTGCTCTTATGGAACATTGCTTCATGAGTAGCATATTAGAGGCAATATTTGATACGCCCAACTACTGTAGATGGCTTGAAGAGCAAGATCAAAAAGCAGCATATGAGGATTTGAAGATGTGGTTAAAGCTTTTGAACTGGCGTAAGCCAGCAGCTCATTACTTTCTGCTAAAAAGCCCACATCACATGGAGTACTTGGATGACTTTTCAGCGGTTTTTCCTGATACTCGGATCATACATATGCATAGAGATCCTGCAGAAACAATGGCGAGCTATTGCAGTATGATGCACTATAGCAAGAAGATGTTTCAGCCGAGTAGCAAGCCCTTTGAAATCGGTCAACACTGGCTTAGAAAAAACAAACGCTTAGTGAAGTATTGTCAGGCCTATAAAGATGACAATTCAGATCAGTTTATTGATATTAAGTATAAAGACTTGGTCAAAGATCCTATCCTTACAGCCCAAGACATCTATAAAGAACTTGGTCTGACATGGACAAAAGAGCACACTAGACTTGCAAAAGCCTACTGCATAGAACATAAGAAAAACAAGTATGGAAAACACGTCTATAATCTTGAGGATTATGGGTTGAACGAACGCATAATCAAAGAAGAGTTTAGCTCATATTATGAGCAGTATAAAGACTACTTGTAGGGCTATTTATCAAGATTTTCTTTAACTGAGTCGATTGTGGACATGAACTTGGTCCAGAACTCAGAAAACATGTTTTTGAAGCTTTCAACTACCCATCCGCCATCTTGACTTAACTTGATTAAGTGCTCGTAAAGAGAAGATTGCTCAGCATATCCTTCGTTAATAATCTTGAGATTAGTAAGAAGTAAAAGGAGAAGACCAACACAAAATGCAAACATGAACCCGAGTAAAAGCCCACCGGCGATCTGATTTATAAAATTGATCTTAATGGCCTTAAGCAAGCTTTCCATCTTGTCTGCGATGAATCTCAAAAGAAGCATGACAGCAAAAAAGATGATTAAAAACCCGAGTATAAACTCAAATGCTGGATTGATATTTACGACATTCTGAAGATATGATATCAGCCGAGGTGAAAAATTTAGGGCTATGACGATACCAACTATGATGGACATCGTGTCTACAATCGTATCAATAAGCCCATTGGAGAAGCCACGATAAAATCCGTAAGAGATTAAAAGAGCGGCAATAAGATCAAGTATCATGTCTTCAAATATGGGCACAAGATACCAATACACACCAGATCATAGAGGATCGACACATGTTAATCGACGAAATGCGGAAAAACATGTGCTCTATTCTCTCAATTCTTTGCGATAACTGAAGGGTTTCATATTTTTGTCATTCTACTCGTAAAACGTTGATACAGCGTGATTAATAAATATTGTTAATTTTTAATCTTTAAAAATATAAATGAGCGAGATAAAGTATACTGAAGATAACATTAGGTCCCTAGACTGGAAAGAACATATCAGATTAAGGCCAGGGATGTATATCGGTAAGTTAGGAGATGGCTCTGCTCAAGATGACGGTATATATGTATTAATCAAGGAGATTATAGACAACTCAATAGATGAGTTTGTTATGGGTCATGGTAAAGAACTACTGATCGAGGTTGTGGATGGAGAAGTACATGTAAGAGATTATGGTAGAGGGATCCCCTTGGGAAAGGTTGTGGATTGTGTTTCTAAGATAAACACAGGAGGAAAGTATGACTCTAAGGCTTTTAAAAAGTCTGTAGGATTAAATGGTGTTGGTACCAAGGCAGTTAATGCGCTATCGGACGAATTTACCGTGCAAGCGGTAAGAGATGGTAAAACGAAAACCGCTCTTTTTGAAAGAGGAGAACTTGTCAAAGAGTCCCGAATCGTAAATTCTAAAGAGGCGAATGGAACGATCATAAAATTTAGGCCGGACCAATCGATCTTTAAAAAGTATAAGTTCAGAAGCGAATACATAGAAAATCAACTTTGGAACTACGCCTACCTCAATGCTGGCTTAAAGCTCAGATTCAATAAAAAGGTGATTTACTCCAGAGATGGATTATTGGATTTGTTGAAAAACAAAACGAACGCAGAGACCAATAGATATCCGATCATCCACTTAATCGGAGATGATATAGAGATAGCCATCACTCATGCTAATCAATATGGAGAAGAGTACTACTCCTTTGTCAATGGTCAGAATACAACTCAAGGGGGAACGCACCTTGCAGCCTATAGAGAGTCAATAGTAAGGACCATAAGAGATCACTTTGGTAAAAACTACGATGCTCGAGATATACAAACGTCCATCATAGGAGCCATCTCGGTAAGGGTTGAAGAACCGGTATTTGAATCTCAAACCAAAACAAAATTGGGATCGCAAAATGTTGCACCAGAAGGGGCTACTATGCGTTCATTTGTACTGGACTTTGTCAAAAAAGAGTTAGACAACTTTCTTCATAGAAATCAAGATACCGCCAAGGCACTTTTAAAAAGAATACAGCAGTCAGAACGTGAACGCAAAGAAATAGCAGGTGTTAAAAAGTTGGCAAATGAACGCGCGAAAAAAGCGAATCTTCATAATAAAAAGCTCAGAGATTGTCGCATACACCTTAATGATAAGAAGAAAGATGGAACACTTGATTCAACCATATTTATAACGGAGGGTGATAGTGCAAGTGGCTCTATAACCAAAGCGCGCAATGTGCAAACCCAGGCTGTATTTAGCTTAAGAGGAAAGCCACTCAATTGTTACAATATGACGAAGAAGATCGTCTATCAAAATGAAGAGTTCAACCTGCTTCAGCATGCTCTTAATATAGAAGATGGCATAGATGGGCTAAGATACAATAGAGTTGTCATCGCCACTGATGCCGATGTAGATGGTATGCACATCAGATTATTGTTGCTTACTTTTTTCCTACAGTTTTTTCCAGATCTTGTAAAGCAAGGACACTTGTACATTTTAGAAACACCATTATTTAGAGTACGAGATAAGAAGAAGACCTTCTATTGCTATAGCGAAGCAGAAAAAATGGAGGCTATAGAACAACTACGAGGCAAACCAGAAATTACAAGATTTAAAGGTCTTGGTGAGATCTCACCAGATGAGTTTGGTGGTTTTATAGGAGACAACATCAGATTAGAACCTGTATATCTATCTCAAAACACCGATATCAATGACATCTTATCTTACTACATGGGTAAGAATACACCGGAAAGACAAAGGTTTATAATTGATAATCTTAAGGTTGAGTTGTTAGACGTAGATGGAGAAGATGTTGATCTGGTAGAAGATATGATCGAAGAAGAAACAGTCTTAGCGACATAGTTAGACAACTCGAGTTTAATTTATTGCCCTTAAGACCAGATTGACTTATCTTACGTGGATAAGCCAAGTGTATGTACATAAAGAATGCATTCGTCTCCTGTTTAGTTTTTAGTCTGATCTCCTTGTCGCTCAATGCTCAAGAGGTAACCATATCCCCTGATATCAGTATACGTAATAACGTGGCTTATGATATCATAGGTAAAATAGACGATCGCATACTCTTCTACAAAGAGAAAGGGACAGAAAGACAGGTATTACTTTATGATGAGAACTTGGTTTTTCAAAGTGAACGCCAGATCAACCTGGACGAAAAAAGATGTTATTTATATGAAGTAGTTAACCTTGATACAGCCTTTGCCGTTGTATACGGATATAGATCTGAAGGTCAGGATATAACAAAGCTTGATATATTTAATAATGAAGCTACACGTATAGACTCTGTAACGCTCACTAATCAAAAGAAAGATTGGAATGGCCTCAATCTTGAAGCCGTATTGTCTGAAGACGAATCTAAAATAGCATTGTATAAAATACTAGATGATAATGAGATCAGACTCATTACAGCAGACATATCAAAAAAGAAATTTATCAATGACGCGACATTCAAATTTCAAGGCGTAAACCTGTATAATGAAATTCTTGATTTTAGAATGAGTGATGCGGGCTCTTTCTATATGTTTGCAGAACTAAATAATACCAAGAGCAAAAAAAGTAATCACGTAGCACATGTCTATGAGTTTCCTTATGGCTCTGACAGAGTGAATGATGTTCTTATACCATTGAACGATATCGTTTGTCAAGATTTGTTTTTTACGATCAATAATCTGGATAATTCGATAGGTATCGTTGGACTCTATGATGATAAAAGGTTTAATAGAAGCACGGGATACTTTTGGCTCTCAGGCGGGAGTGGCACTTTTGATCAAAAGCAGTTTGAACTTATCCCTTTTGACGAAGAGCTTTATTTTGAGGTATATGGAGAGCGAAGTAAAGGGAGAATGGAGAACTTTACAATAGCTGACGTTATCTGGAAGTCAGACGGAACACCAATTATTGCCTTTGAAGTATCTTATGATGTGACCAGAAGAGGGGGCGCTGTAGGTGGTGGATTTGGACAAACGTCTAGCTCATTTAATTCTCCGCTTGGAGGATCGGGAGCATGGAGTGATCACTATCGAGATGATATTGTTTTGGTTTCCATCGACAGAAACAGTCAGAAAGAATGGCATCAAGTTTTTTATAAAAAACAGTTTTCGCAAAATGACAATGGTGCGTTTTCTTCTTTCTATCCATTCATCACACCCAGCAGGTTGAGGTTGATTTATAATGATGAGATTAAAAACAACAGTACTGTCAGTGAGTACATACTAGATGGTTCTGGTAATTATAAAAGAACGAGTGTGCTGAGCACAGAGTACCAGAATTTGCGACTAAGGTTTGGAGATGCATATCAGATCTCTTCTACAGAACTATTGGTCCCGAGTCAAAAAAGTTTTGTTGTCAATATTGTAAAAATTGACTTTGCACAATAGCTAGGACTACTTAAGAGATACAGACTTAAATGTCTGTAGACCGCAATTGAGGTAGTCAAAGTAATCTTCAATTCCTTCTTTATATTCTCTTGGCATCGTAACGACTTCTTCTCGAGGTGTAACCATTACATAAAGAGGTTGAGAGATTTGATCAAAATTAACAATTTGAAAGTCTGCCCATCTGTTTCCAATTGTTCTTAATTTCTTTTGACGTTTTTGAGAGATTAGAATCTCATCCAACTTTTCTCTATCGTCTACATAAAGTGATACCAAAACAAAATCGTCATTGAGCATCTTTCTTATTCTCTCGTCTGACCAGATATTGTCTTCTGTCCTACGACAGTTTACACACCCATGACCAGTATGATCTAAGAATATAGGCTTGCCTACTTCTTGTGCATAAGCAAGACCTTCAAAGTAATCCTTGAAGCAGTTTATGTTGTTAGCGCATTTTCCAAAAGAGGAATACCTCGACTTGATATCACTGTCCAAGTCTTTAGCAGGATCTTCTAAAAAGAGATTATAACTTACAGGAGGCGCTATACCACTCATCAACCCTAGGGGATTATAACTTTTGATCTCGTCGTTGTAGATAAATCCCGAGGCAAGATATCCTGCAAATAGTAGTGATGCAAATGTGAAAACCCATCTTCGTAGACTAATCTTTTTTATAGGACTGTCATGAGGAAACTTTAACCAACCCATGCCGTATGCTGCCATAGCTAGCGCTATTATAATCCATATACCTAAGAAAACTTCATATTTTAATATGCCCCAATGACTTGTCAAGTCAGCTACTGTTAAGAACTTAAATGCTAATGCTAATTCGATAAAACCGAGAACAACCTTTACTGAGTTCATCCAGCCACCAGATTGTGGAAGGCTATTGAGCCAAGCCGGAAACGCAGCAAATAATCCAAATGGAATCGCAAGGCCCAGAGAAAAACCCAGCATGACTATAAAAGGACCTACTTGATTAGATGCTGATTCTACAAGTGCCGCCCCAATGATAGGGCCAGTACAAGAGAACGAAACCAAGGCTAGAGTAAAAGCCATAAAAAAGATACCCAATAGCCCACCTCTGTCAGCCATCTTATCTGAGTTAGTTGACCAAGAACTCGGTAATCGAAGTTCGTAGAAGCCAAAAAACGAAAATGCAAAGAATACAAATATGATAAAGAACAACGTGTTTGCTATCCAATTAGTCGATAGACTGTTGAGGGCTTCTTCTCCAAATAGTGCAGTTATCAATAACCCAATAGTGACATATATAACAACAATGGAAGCTCCATATATCAGACCACTTACCCACCCTTTGCGCTTGGTATCTTTTGTAAAGAAACTAACCGTCATAGGTATTATAGGGAAAACACATGGTGTTAACAATGCAAATAAACCCCCTAAAAATCCAAAGAGAAACATCCAGAAGAGACTAGAGTCACCAGTGTCTCCATCTCCACAATTGGTTAGTGGCTCTGCATGTGTTGATCTTAGCTTAGGTCTCGTTTGATCTATTGTATTACCTACGATAGTAAAAGAGTTGTCCGAAGATGCGATCACGTTGCTATGAGTACTAGCATCATTAGCTACAGGAATCGCAGCAGATTCTTGTATAGACACTTCTTTGATTAGATCAAAAGAAAAAGGTACATCTGTGGGCGCTAAACAATGCGAATCATCACATGCCATATAGGTGAGATAGCCATTGATGATATCACTGCCTGATTCTACAGATATACTTTGCTTAATATTGAAAGGCTCTTTATCTAAAAACTTGATAACATTGATACCAAAGATGGGATCCATACCTTCTTTACGAGCACCAGTCTCCTTGCTTTTACCGACTAACTCGACTCCCTCTTTTGCTTCATAAACAATCTCTGTTGGTACTGGTCCGCCTTCTCCTATATATTGAGAGTATACAGTCCAGGTTTCATCTATGTCCGCCTTGAAAAGCAAGTCATATGATCCCTCACCAGTCTTTTGAATACCAAAGCTCCAGTTTACGGGTGTGCCATCATCTGGGGCCTTTGCCCAAGAAATATTTCTTAGGCTTGTACTTTTTAAATCACTTTTTTTAGGTGATGCAATGGAAAGGTCCATAGAAGAAGCAGTACTTGCTATGCCTTCTTTCGCCTTTGCTTGAGACGCTTCTTTTATTTCCTGTGGAGTTGTTACGCTAGCCCTATCTTCTTTTTTTGGGCTTTGTGAAGAAGCCTTAGAGAGATCTAAGGAAAAATCGATATCCGTGGGAGGAAGACATCGCTCATCGTCACAACACATAAATGTTAAGTAGCCAGATACAGTTGAGAGATCTCCTTTCTTGATCCTTTGTTTTATGATATAGGGCTCTTTATCGAAAAACTTGATGACATTCATCTCAAAGATGTCATCCATACCCTCTTTTTTGTACCCTTCTTCTGTGCTTTTGCCCACAGTTTCGAGTCCTTTTGTCTCATAAGTGATCGTCGTAGGAACAGGACCACCGTCGTCTATATATTGAGAATAAACGGTCCACCCTTTTTCAATGTCAGCTGTGAAGATCAGCTCATACTCTTGATCATTAATCTCACTTACGTCAAATGACCACTCTACAGGAGCTAATTCTTGCGCAAAAGAAGAGAATGGTAGTATCAACCAAATAAAAGTAATAAGTCTCATCAGATTTTCTAGTTAGGCTAAATGTGATATTGAATATCTCGGGAGGCGTTATTTTATAACGACGTTTTCAAAGATAGAGATATAATTGCTAAGGTCTTTAGAGCTTAATATTACTTTAACTGGGCTATGGCTCTTGTTAAGAACTACTTAAAACCCTAGTTCTAGTTGATCTCCAAACTGATAATAGAAAATACCACCTAAGAGAGCCAGATGTAGGATCTCAGCTAATGCAATGTTTTTCATCAACAAAATGGCCATCGAAACAAACAAAGAGATTGCTAGTGCTAAGAAGTAAAAGTGTTGATAATCGATAAAACGGAAGATAAGGAAAGCAATAAGTGAGCTCGCTAACAACCAGTAAAAGAAACCGATTTTTTTTCTAACATCTATACCCTTCTTCTTCACATAACTATAGTAATTACCCAGAGATAAGAGAATCAAAAATGAAGTCACTCCAAGTATCCAAATAGTCTTTGTATCTGTAATATTTATTTCCGAAAGGGCACCTAATGGCATCACTTGATTAAACATAGAAACATTAAGTAGGTCTAAATAAAAGAACAAAACCCCAAATATCCAGAGTAATACCCCATATCCGATTATAAACTGAAATCTCTCTACTGTCCTAAAATTGCGCATCATTGTAAGACCTATAAACATAGTTATAATGGCTATAAAGTATGGAGGGTAGATAATGGCGGCAATGGCAGAAGTCAGGGCGGCATTGAATATACTTGATGCTGCTATAGCTTGCTTATAAGTTGCAAAGACATTGTATATGGCTGCAAGTAAAAAGGTAACCCCTATCAGTGCTGGAGATAAAACTTGTAATTCAGGAATCCCGCTTACCAAGAGCACATATAACATGCCACCTAGAGCGCTTGGTGTACGAAAGATGTGATGTCTATTGCCAAGTAGATTGATAATCACGGCCTGAGCAAAAATCAATAGAATAGCAATCACAGATTGAACCATTGGGGAGGAGACCAATTGGTAAAAGTTGCTAACCCAAACCGCATCAAGCTCATTGAGTTGATAAGCAGTAGGGTGGATCAGACTATACACACGCAGCAGTATAGTATATGGTAGCAACAAAAAGATGTTAGCTACATCGTTCTTTCTAAAAACGCTAATCACTTGATGAACTTAATAACTCTTATCAATATAGCACTTACGTGAAATCCTTAAACACTAAACTATCTCACCCGCGCTTTCTATCTCTAACTTCTCCACTTTACTCTTATGCATCTCCTTATAATCGGTTCGAGAGCGATAAATGTCGATGGCAGCATAAATCGCTTGTCGCATAGAAGATGGGTCTGCAACATTTTGCCCTGCGATATCATAACCTGTACCATGATCTGGAGAGGTTCTAATCACAGGTAGTCCAGACGTAAAGTTGACTCCAGAACCAAACGACAATGTTTTAAAAGGTATCAACCCTTGATCGTGATACATCGCTAATACAGCATCAAACTTTTTATAAGTTGAGTTGCCGAAAAAACCATCTGCAGAATACGGACCACTAACTAACATTCCTTTTTTCTTTAACTCAAGAATTGCTGGTTTGATGATTTCTACTTCTTCGCTACCTATCTCTCCACTTTCTCCTGCGTGTGGATTTAATCCAAGGACTGCTATAGTAGGCTTTTCTTTTCCGAAGTCTTGAGCAAGTGATGTGTTTAGAACAGTGATGCATTCTTTTATACGGTCTTTGGTAACCCTTTGTGCTGCATCTTTTACGGGTATATGGCTGCTCAAAACGGCCACTTTTAGTTGATCTGAGATCAACATCATTAATTCTTTGCCAAGCATTTTGGATTGATCCGCGACATACTCCGTATGACCTATGTGAGGAAAGTTAGCCATCTTCATCGCATGCTTATTGATAGGTGCAGTGACCAAAGCATCTATGAAACCCTTGTTAAGATCATCAACAGCTCTATCTAAAGCTATATACGCACTCTTGCCACTATCCTCTGTCGCTTCTCCTAAGTTGATGGTCACACTATCTTGCCAACAGTTGATAAGGCTTATCTTGCCCGATGCAGCTCTATCTGTTCTATTGACATTGCTGAAGTGAAAATTGGGGTCTTTAACGATGTTTTTGTGATATCCCATGACTTTTGATGAGCCATATATGATGGGAACACACTCATTAAGAAGCATATCGTTATTGAGTGCTTTGATGATAACCTCTGGCCCTATGCCGTTGATATCACCTATTGTTATACCTAATTTCACTTTGCTCATATCCCTCTATTTATAAAACACGAATATACTACTACTTAATTTGGCGGATGCCGGTTCTAAGCAGTGATATGCTGCCAAATAATACGACTTTTATGCTAACGTAAAAAGAGTGATTTTTGCATACTAATATTAAAGTATTGAGGCCGAAGAAGTCCTACGGGCAAAATTTCCTGATAAATGAGTCCATAAGTCAACGCATCGTAGATGAGATGTTGAAAAGACGCCATGGCAACAACATGCTTGAAGTAGGTCCAGGCAAAGGTGCACTGACTAAGTATCTCTTGGATCAAAAAGGACTTAATTTTAAAGCTGTAGAAGCTGATTGGGATATGGTGCACTATCTGCAACAAGAGTATGGCCTTGATGAATCAAAGCTAATACAAAAAGACTTTTTAAAGCTTCCGCTCGAGAAGGTCTTTGAAGGAGAGCAGTACAATGTCATCGGCAACTTTCCATATAATATCTCAAGCCAGATACTTTTTAGAATCGACAAGTACAAAGATTGTGTTCCTTTGGTCATTGGCATGTTTCAAAAAGAAGTGGCAGAACGCATAGCTTCAGGACCAGGATCTAAGGTTTATGGAGTGACCAGTGTACTGCTTCAAGCAAGCTATCACGCAGAGGTACTTTTTAAAGTGAGCCCAGGATCTTTTTTCCCTGCGCCCAAAGTGACCAGTGCGATTCTGATGTTAGAAAGAAAAGAAGATTATACCATCCCTTGCGATCGAGGTTTGTTTAAAACCATAGTAAAAAACTCTTTTGGCAAGAGAAGAAAAATGTTGCGCAACACGTTGAAACCTTTGATTAAAGACGAGTCGCTCTTCAACTTAGATATTATGACGAAGAGACCAGAGCATTTGTCTCTTGAAGACTTTATAGAATTAACTAACACAATAGATAATCAGTAACAGATGAGTTTAGAAGAAAATGTCATGTCACAGTTAAAGGCTGCCATGAAAAGTAAAGACCAAGCTGCACTAAGAAGCATCCGTGCTATCAAAGCGGCCATCCTCTTAACAAAGACTGACGGTAGTGGCAAAGAACTAGACCAAGCTGGTGAGATCAAGTTGTTACAAAAGCTTGTTAAGCAGAGACAAGACTCACTTGATATATATACGAAGCAAGACAGGGCAGATCTTGCGAAAGTTGAAGAAGAAGAGATCGCAGTAATCCAAAGGTTTTTACCAAAACAAATGAGTGAAGAAGAGCTTACGTCAATCATAAAAGAGATTGTTGCAGAGACAGGAGCAGCTGGTATGAAGGACATGGGCAAGGTGATGGGAGTGGCCTCTCAGAAAGTTGCTGGCAAGGCTGATGGCAAAACACTAGCGTCTATTGTCAAGCGTCTATTGTCTTAAGTGATGTTGCAGGCCTCATCCCACTGAAGATATGAGAATGTTTTGTTTGATATAATCTCTACTACTTGCCAAAACGCCAGAACTGCTTACAACCATTATCTCTTTCAAAGTTTAAAAAGTCTAAGAAATCTCCATCTGATTCAACGGTGAATATATCTACGATGGTTTGATCGAAACCTGTGGTTACCAGAGTATAGTTTCTGTATGTAAAGGTTCCATCTTCAATGTATACATCTTCGTCTCCACCTGTCAACACAAAAAAGGCCTCATAAAAATATATACGATCTTCTCGAAGTGCAGTGTAATCACCCTATACTCAGGTACGGTTTTACTCTTTTAAAACCAGCACTTTTAGACCAGTGTAGGGCAAAAATAAATATTAAAACATATTAATATGATGGTTGTTAGTTATTACGTCTTGTACCTTTGATATTTTTTTAGAATAGAGTTTTATTATGATTAAGAATATAATTTTCATATCGTTTCTTGTACTGATTTCGGCTTGTAGTACACAGAGGAACGCCATCATTACAAAAGATGAAATAATAGATCCTGTTGAGTCCGTAGATGATGAAGATGAAATCTATGATACAGGTATAGACGAAGAGTATACAGAAGAACGCACGCTAGATGAGCTAGTCGTTACTGCTCCTCGAGATTACAAACTCCCAGTTTATAATGCTGCTGCTGATAGAGCTTGGGACTTGGTCCATATGGATTTGGATGTGAGATTTGATTGGACTAATGAAAAGGTCTTTGGTAGAGCAGACTTGGAGCTGAAGCCATACTTCTACGATCAAAAGTCACTAACGCTAGATGCAAAGGGTTTTGAAATTATAGATATTGCTGATCAAGGGGGGAAGACGTTGCAATATGAGTATGATGGCGCTAAACTTATCATTGATATTGAGAAAACATATAGTCGTGATCAAAAATTAATTCTGACTATAGATTACATAGCTCAGCCATCAGCGCTGCCCGAAGGAGGAAGTACCGCGATCACAAGTGACAAAGGTTTGTTTTTTATAAACCCAAGAGGTGAAGAGGCAAACAAGCCAAGACAGATCTGGACACAAGGAGAAACAGAGCACAACTCAAAGTGGTTTCCTACTATTGATAAGCCTAACGAACAACTGACACATCAGATCAGCCTAACTGTTGAAGAGGAGTTTGTAACGCTTTCTAATGGAACGAAGATATCCTCTAAGTCCAACGCAGCAAGCGGTACAAGAACAGACACTTGGAAAATGGACATGCCGCATGCTCCTTATCTCGTTATGATTGCAGTTGGTGATTTTGCAGTTGTTACAGAAGAGGTTGATGGCCTTTTATTAGAATATTATGTAGAGAAAGAGTACGAACCATATGCCAAGCAGATCTTTGCCCATACACCGGAGATGATTAGATATTTTTCAGATCTTTTGGATTACCCATATCCATGGGATAAATATAGTCAGATCATCACTAAAGATTATGTCTCTGGAGCAATGGAAAACACGACAGCAGTGATCTTTGGAGATTTTATCCAAAAAACTGATAGAGAGTTAATAGATAATGACAATGACTTTATAGTCGCACATGAGTTGTTTCATCATTGGTTTGGCGATCTAGTAACTGTTGAAAGTTGGGCGAACCTGACATTGCAAGAAGGCTTTGCAAATTATAGCGAACACTTGTGGCAGGAACATAAGTACGGATTGGATGCGGCCGGATATCAAAGGAATAGTGAGAAGCAAGGATACTTGGCGTCTATTATGCAAAGCGGTACTCACCCATTGATTCACTATGGGTATGGTGATAAGGAAGAGATGTTTGATGGACACTCTTATAATAAAGGAGGATTAGTACTGCACATGCTTAGAAAGGAACTTGGAGATGATGCCTTTTTTGTAGGACTAAACAAATACCTCAATGATAACGTACACAGTGCGGTAGAGGTAGACGAACTTAGAATGGCATTTGAAGATGTAACTGGCTTAGATCTACAGTGGTTTTTTGATCAATGGTATCTGGAATCAGGGCATCCTAATTTAGAATTAGCATATGATTATGATGCAGCCTCTAAAGAGTTAATAGTTACTGTTGATCAAACTCAAAATACAGAATCGGCAAAAGCTATTTTTCAATTGCCAGTGACGCTAAGTGCTTACAATTCTTCTGGCACTGAGTTACAGTATGATTTTACAATTGATGAGCGATCTTATGAAGTTGCACTTGTCATGGATGAAGAGCCGGCACTCATTGTTTTTGATAGATACGATCACTTATTGATGGTTAAGTCGGAATCAAAGACAACAGAAGAATATATGCGCCAATATGAATGGGTAGATACATATATACATAGAGCAGAAGCTTTAGACAAGATTAAGAATAAAAAAGAAGCTCAACCTATTATTGAGAAAGCTCTGAGTGACAATCACTTTTCACTGCGCAAGAAAGCAGTAGAGAGTATAAAACTGAATGACAGAGCAGATCTGATAATGCAGATCGAAAAAATGGCAAAGTCAGACGCTCACTCGGCAGTGAGGGCGGCGGCCATTAAAAAATTAAGAGGAGTTGAAGGTGTCGATATTACCAAACTCACAGGCCAGATTATGTCTTCTGACAAAGCTTACAACGTTATTTCAGCTGCTTTAGAAACCTTGAACAAAGAAGACAAAGAAGCAGCTCTCTCTGAAGCAATAAAGCTTAAGTCTGAAAAAACACCACTGTTGGTTGGTAGCGTATCCGATATACTTGCTAGATCAGGAGATGTCTCACACCTACCTTACTTTGAAGATCGACTGACTAATGTTAGTTTATTTTCAGCTTTCAACTTTTATGATTCGTATTATGATTTGCTGATCAAGTTGGATACTCCAACTATCTTAAATAAAGCGCAGAGACTTAAAGAGATCGCAACATCTACTAATGAAAATGTCTTCTACAGATTTACTTCTACTAATACGCTTGATAAGCTAAGAACGAAGTTTCAGAAAGATGACGCGGCTTCCTCGGATCAACTAACGACTATAATAGAAGAGATAAAAGCAAAGGAGACCAATGAATTATTGGTCCAGCGATATATGTCTTATTAAAAAACAAGAGGAGTCCTGCATTGCAGAACTCCTCTTTTCAAGTGGGCCCACAGGGACTTGAACCCCAGACCCCCTGATTATGAGTCAGGTGCTCTAACCAGCTGAGCTATAGGCCCTGATTAGGAGCGCAAAGCTAAAACATTGTAGTTAATGAGTAAACTGCAGATCGATTATTTATCGATTTTTATTCTGAGATAGTTTCAGACAAGTTTTCTTCTTGTTTTGTAAAGAGAGCACCGCCTAAAGATCTTCTAGAGCCCCAAGGTCAAGACAGACGAATTTATGGATAAAAAGCCCACAGAGCTCTATAAAACCTGAACTCCAAAAGTGTCTCCTTGACTGATATCACCTGTTTCCAAGCCTTTTCTCAACCATCTCATACGTTGCTCAGAAGTGCCATGAGTAAATGATTCTGGGACAGTATATCCTCTTGACTCCATTTGTATCCTGTCGTCACCTATAGCTGCAGCTGCATTCATAGCTTCTTCTATATCTCCTCTTTCGAGAAATCCTGATTTGCGATGAGCGTGATTGGCCCATACGCCTGATAAAAAGTCCGCCTGAAGCTCCAGTCTTACCGATAAGTCATTATACTTCTCTTTGCTTACACGTCCTCTTTGGGCATCCATTTGATTGGTGATGCCCAACAAGTTTTGCACGTGATGTGCTACTTCATGAGCGACAACATAAGCCATGGCAAAATCGCCAGGAGCTCTAAACTTTCTCCGCAGTTCATCATAAAAACTAAGGTCTATGTATACCTTTCTGTCTGCAGGGCAATAAAAAGGCCCCGTTGCTGCTCTTGCTGAACCACAAGCTGATGTACTACTTCCGCTAAATAATACCAAGACAGCAGGTTGGTATTGGCGATTGAGTTGGTCTCTGAAGATGTCTGCCCACACATCTTCTGTTTCTTTAAGTACTACAGAAACCATCTGAGCTAACTCTTGCTCTTCTGCTGACGGTCGATATTCTTGTGATGTAGTTTGAGCTGAAGATCCTCCCTGTACAGCTTCATTCATCAAAGAACCAAGTGCATCTTGATCTCCAAGCAACATAGCAACAATGGCTATAAGGATAGCTCCTATGCCTATACCTCCACCGACACGTTTCATTGTTTGACCACGGCGGTCTTCTACATTTCTACTTCCTTGACGACCTTCCCATCTCATATGTTTAGTTTATTCGTTTATAATTTATCTGTGGATAGCAGAAACATTAGGTGCTACCATAAGCCACAAATGTAATTACTATAATCTTGAGTAATTAGTTCCTGAAAGATCCAAATTCTTGACTATCTGCTGACCACAATCTTACGACTATGTATACCCTCAGGACCAATTAAACTGATTAGGTAGATACCTTCTGAAAGAGAAGAGGCTCGTATCTCTGTTAATTGATCTGTTATATCTTGATGCTGAATGAGCTGACCAGACATGGATAACAACTGATATGAATTGACTTGAGAAAGGTTTATGTCTTTGAGGTCAACATAAATCACCTCGTCTACAGGTGATGGATATATCTGTACGCTCTCTAAAGTTTCATCTACGGTAGCAACAATGTTATCTGTTGTGAAGGATCCGATATCAGAACTACTATCTGAGCATGCACCAAGAGCTGTAACTTGCCAATAATATGTTGTTAACATATCGAGATCATTAGCTAGGATTAAGTTATTGGTAGGGCTATTGAAAGTCCCAATTGGATCACTCAAGTCCATATTTTGCGAAAGAGTAACTGTATAACTACCATCAGTAGTTAAAGCATCCGTCCAGTTTAATTCAGGATTGAGTTCTACTTTTTCTTCGCCTTCCACCGGGCTGGTGAGTTCTGGTTTGTTAACATCGGTGATGTGTACAATTTGAATATTCCTAGAGATACGATCTTCGCCATCAGCTAATGAAACTGTAAGTTGGTCTTGCCCGACTAAACTAGAAGGATCATCAATTCTGACGACCACTTCAGTTGCTGAACCAATGGGATCAGGACTTGTGCTTGACCCGATGCTTTGACCAGAACCAGTTGTAACAATAGCTGCAGATGGGCTTGTCCAATCTCCACTTAGTTGTAAAATCAGATCTATGGCCTCAGGGTTCTTATCACAAACCTCTACAAAGGTTGGATCAGAAGTAAGGATCTTATTATTAGTTGTTTTGTTCAAGCAAAGTTCTAAGGTCCATCCATCAAGGCTCCCACCATCTTCACTAATTGCATCTTCTACTTTTAGGGTCCAGACACCACTAGCATCTTCGTTTTCAAAAGCACTCAGGCTTTCTAATGGTTTGTATGTGTTACCTAGGGTTAATGGACAGTCTAGGTTAACAACCTCACTCTGATCATCAAAAGAAGCATTGATATTATCTTCTCCAGAACAAGGCGTCTCTACTAAGAATACTTCAGTTCCTGTTGGGCTTATCAAACTGATAGTGAGATCAGTTATCCAACTATGGGTCACTCTTAGTTGGTTTATCTTTACATCCGCGATACTTCCACTCGTTTCTACATTGATCGTCGAGCTAATTATAATAGGCTCAGTTCCAATATTGATTGGAATATCTACGGCTTGAAATGTTTCACAAACTATAGTACCAGTTGTGAAAGATCGTACTGATGAGAAAGCACCAACACCACATTTGTTTATCCCTCTAACTCTCCAATAATATGTTGTTGTAGATTCTAAATCACCAAGCACAAATTGCGCATCATTTATATTGCTAATTTCTCTTTCAATAGCAGTAAAATTAGGAGTTCTTGAAACCTCAAGAATATACTCAGGGCTCTCATCAGACCAGGATAATTGGACTTCAAAATTTAAATCCACCGCTCCATCTATTGGCGCATTTAGATTTGGGGCTGTAGGCTCGCTTGTAAAAACAAGAACGGATATAAAATATTCTGTAGTACCCAGATCATTTTCTACAAGGAGGGTTAATTCGTAAGTAGCACTTTGAATATTGTTAGCGGCTACAAAATTAATATCTATAGTTTCACCTTGAAAGATTTCATTTTTAGAAAAGTTAACCTCTAATCCTTGGGGAGCATTTTCAACCCGGAGCATACCCCCTGATTCATATCCTGTGGTAGCGGTTAATTGCAATGAACTCTGAGGATTATCGACAGTACAGATTGAAACAGTATTTTCATTGAGTACAGCTAAGTCAGAACAAAAGCGACCGCTGATTTTGGTCTGTCCACTATTGATAGGGTCCAGCCATGACTTGAGACTAGTCTCTGGCGTTCCTCCTCCTTCCCAGGAGTTTTTAAGCATGCCAAAATCATCTTCTAATCTATTGCCACATGCTGCGTCTCCGCCAGAAAGAAATCCAACAACCAGACCTTCAGTTGTAACAAGCGGGCTACCTGAAGAACCAGATTCTGTTGTTCCTACTTCCCAGTTAAAAATGCGTATAAAGTTTCTATCAAAATTGAACTCCGGAGTGTCATAATCAAAACTAATTCTTTTTTCTTCTCCCCGAGGATGATGTACAACAGCTAGTGAGTCGACAGTCTCAGTATCTCTATCCCATCCTAGATAGTATGGATTTGTATTGGGATCGACTGGGTCATCCAAGAGAACCATTGCGAAATCCGTTTGATCGTACGTTGCTATAAGGCTTGAGCCAGAGTTAAACTCTGTTCTTCTCCCATCTCCTTGATTACCACTATCAAATGAATCTGGCGTGCGACACTGCGAGTTCTGATAGTTCCAATATACCACCACAGTAGAAGCGTTTGATGTGGTGATACCGCAGTGCTCTGCAGTTATAAGGTATGGCGTACAATCGTTTCTAGTTGTATTGAGTAAAGATCCTGTACAATCAAATTGTCCATTGATCGTGATCTGTCCAACACTGTTAATCACATTTCTATACTTTTCTATAATCGCTAAGTCATCACTGGCCCCACATACCACATCTACATTACAGGAACCTGAGAGTACCGCGCCAAAGCCCGAAAAATCATGATTCACCTGACCTATTGTTAATCTTACTTGACTTACATCTTCCGGGGCAACTTGTAGTTCCACAATTACTTGATCCCCAGGAATCACAGGTGACCACCACTGTTTGTGATCATCATTATCTTTTTGAGTTATGGGGCCTATGATAACAGTTCTTTCTATATCATAAATAAACACTGAAGCACTTGAAGGAAGATAGAAGTCGCTAAAGCCTAGATTGAGTGAGTATGCATCTTCTGAAGTGACCCTCTGTCTCCAGAGTAAGTAACCTTGTTTTGAAGATTCCCATGATCCATGATCTGTGCAGTTGACCTCTGTGTCTATCGCTTCCGCAAATACACTAGGCTCACGAGTTTTGACTTCTTCATAGAACTTATATTGATCTCTGAGTTTCTCGTTATCCAGATGGGGCAGAACAAGATTTGAGATAGAACTTAATGGAGCAATCTCTTCTTCTATGCTGACGACCTGAGCACATATATGATCTGCAAAAAGCAAAAAGAATAGAACCCAAATGGCCGTTAATCGTAATGTTGTTTTTAGAGTCATGCTATATGAAGATAAGTAAAAATAGATACTCAGTTGATAACTGTTATATCTCCTGATTGATTTATTGTAGAGCCTCCGATGTCGATTTGTAAATGATAAATATAAACGCCTGTGCGTACCAAACCCCTAAAAGACCCATCCCATCTGATGTTTTCAGCTGACTGAGACTCAGAGTAAACCCTAGTGCCCCAACGGTCAAAGATGTTAAAAGCCTTAACGTTGAGTGGCTCTTCACTCTGCAGTGTTAACACATTATTATTAGCACTGTTAATGGATATAATGTTGGGTATATAAACTGAAGGGACATTGATGCATGCTGTTGTTGATAGACAATCATCGTCTAAGCAGTCGACTAGGCCATCAAAGTCATTGTCGATCCCGTCCGTACAAATTTCATTGGGTAGGATACAGGTAGTGTCAGTTACGATGATGATTGGATTTTGCTCGTAAGCTTGAGCACATTGGGTATTCATGTTCCTGATCATGATATTGAAGGTGTCCTGACTGATATCAGAAAAAATTGGATCAGGACTAAAGGTTAATCCATCGTCTATGCTATATTCTATATTAGGAAAGATCGATATGATCTCTATGCTTGCGTTGTCTAATGTTGGGCAATTAGTAGGAAGTGTAGTCACTACACTTTCTATTCTTGGTAGACAGCTATCATCTTCACAATCAATAAATCCATCACCATCATTATCCACACCATCCATGCAATCACCCTCTTCTGCTTCACTGCACATTGGAGCTTGTAGGATTACAGGATTTGCGAAAGCACATGCATTGATGTCGTTTTGGACAACTACTATATCATAGATATCAGGATTAAGCTGCTCAAAAATATTGGTATCAACAAAAGTTGTACCACCATCAATACTGTATGAAACCCCATCATTTCCACCTTCTATACTGATGGTACCTAAAGGATTAAAGCACTCAATCGCGGACTGAACTACCATTACAGGTCCTGGCCCACAAGAGGTATCCATGCAATCTAAAAGACCATCTTCATCGTTGTCGATACCATCACTACATAAGTCTGGCGTATCTTCATCAAGTATAAAACAAGAATTAAAAGTTTTATCAGGCAAGAGATCTTGACGCATCTCTGCAATTAGACTAACTGATATATTGTCTGGGTCTGTTTGTTGAACCAAGTCTGGAAGAACAATACTAGCATCAATTATCTCTGGCGTATCGAAGTTGAGGATAAAACATGTACTTGGATCATGGATGTCGTCAAAGGTAAGTTCATAACATAGTTGTATGATACTGATCCACTCACCTGTGCTATCAAACTGCTCTCCTTCACCTTGTATTTTTTCACTTACGTTAACTCTTAAAAACCCTATAGAGTCGTATGAAAGTCCAGAATTAGGTATGGTCCCTCTATCTAGAACTCGGGAGACGGGCGCGGACTCTGATACATGATTGTTGGAGACAACGTCAAAGGTGTTAAAAACTCCGATGCTCGCATCATAGAAAATATTGATGTTGAAACCAAATAGTCGCCATGGTGCAGGACCAGTATTAGAAAGTTGTAGATCGTAACAAACTTCTGCTGTTATAGTGTCAAGAGAAGCTAACTGGAATCTAGAATTGTACGTATTCTGAGCGATGCTCACATGAGCACAACATATCAGTAACACACAAAGTGCTAACGACCTTATCTGTAACAAAGGGGTATAGAGTGTCACATATGGAAAAACTCTATATCTCTAGAGATATTGCAGTATAGTTGTTAATTACCCGCTTCTCGAGCTTTTCTAGCCGCTTTAAAACTTCCGATAAATGCTACCATGGCTAAAATACCTGTTATTAGCATTATACCTACTCTTACGATGGCCATTGTATCTCCTCTTTCTATAGAACCCTTTAACGGCATAGCTAGACCTAATATCAAAATCAATGTCAGGACCACCGCGATATGTGCTATGATCTTGTTTTCATTTTTAACTCCGTTGTACATCAACAATAGAAGTACACCGCCTATAACAGGGATAAAAGCAGTTGGCGATGGACTTTCAGAACTAAAATATCCCCATAAGCCCATTATGACTAAAGTTCCAGCGTTTATAAGGTTTGCAGTAGTCGCATTCATAGTTTATCGTTTTTTGTTATCGTCTTAATTGTTTCCACTTGTATCAATCTCAGGAAGTTCATCTTCTAACTCAAATTCATCTAGCTCAATATCATCAAATTCATTGAGCTCTTCCTGTTGATCTAAGCGAATCTCTCTTTCTTCTTCTGGATCTTGTTGCTTATATCTTGAACAATCAGCTAACTCTTGAAATCCAGGAGGTGGTTCTGGAAAGGAAACATCGCTATTAAAGTTGATATCAGGATCAGCCTCTATTCTTTTCATGTATTTCTGAAATACAGGTCTGGCCATAACGAAACCTTGACCATCATCCAAAGTAAAGAACCTTACCCATTTTTCATCGCCACCAACCCACGTGCCCGTTACGAGATTAGGGGTTATACCCATAAACCAGCCATCTGCATAGTCATTTGTCGTTCCTGTTTTACCCCCTGCAGGTACTTTTATGCCCAGACCAAAACCTCCACCGACATTGTTGCGAAGCATGTCTACTAGAACAGAATTATAAAGCTTATTTAGCGCTCTTTTTTGTTCGAGAGTGCTTTGGTATATGACTTTACCATTCTTGTCTTCGATGCGACTGATGAAGGTTGGCTTGGTATAAACCCCATCATTTGCAAAGGTCGTATATGCTCCTGTCATCTCTAACAATGACAAGTCAACAGAACCTAAAGCTATAGAAGGTACTTTAGGAACAACATAGCGACCTTCATTTATTCTTTCATTTTTATCTATGCCTACATTATGAAGAAGCTCTCTTATGGGATCTACAGTACCGAGCTCTTTGACTATCCTAACAGTGATACTGTTTTTTGAGTACAAAAGCCCTTGATAAAGATTGTATTTGTTTTGAGTGAAGGTTCCGTTGGCATTAGATGGAGACCATTCTGCATCAACATTGAAGTTTGCATCACCTGGTGCTATCGTATACTGTATATCATTAAAAGTCTGACAAGGTGGGATGCCCTGAACACCTATAGCAGTGGCATAAACGAAGGGCTTTATAGTAGAGCCTACTTGCCTTCTCATGGTTACGTGATCGTATTTGAAGTATTCGTGAGAGGGGCCGCCAACCCATGCTTTGATCTCTCCTGACTTAGGATCTACGGACAAAACCCCAGCTTGCAGATGTCGAAGGTGATATAGTACTGAGTCGCGTCTGGACATTGTTTTTACTTGACTTCCTTCTTCGTTATATGAGAAGAGAGTTGCTTCGACTTCTTCATCAAAGGCGTCAGCGACTTTCTTTTCAAAAGAAGACCAAGTACTTGTTATTCTTTTCCAAAGTTCTCCTCTAACCAGTTTCTTAAACTTCGCTCTAACATCTTGATCTATCTCGTTAAGATATTCTATGTCTTTCTGAAGTCTTCTAACAGTAGGTTCTTTTAAACCAAGATCGTACTCTTTGATGCTCTCTTCATCCAACTCTGCAAATGAGGAAGCATATAGGCTTTTATACAGATCTGTATCTCTTATCCGTCTCTGTAGCCCTTCTCTTCTTAGTTCTTCTTGAACACCTTCAGCTTCAAAAGTGAAAGGGTCTTTACGATCCCAGACTCTCCAGTATCTTTCTTGGATTTCTTTTAGATGTTCTTTGACCGCCTCTTCTGCTAATACTTGATAGCGAGTATCTATTGTTGTATAAATCTTTAATCCATCTCTATAAATATCATAAACACCACCTTCAGGTTTGCGATATTGAGTTTGCTGGAGCAAAGGTCTCAACCACTTAGTTAGTTCTGCTCTAAAGTATGGAGCGATACCTTCACTCTGACTACTTCTCTTGAAGTTGGACATGTCAAGTGGTAGTGCTTTTAAACTATCGAACTGAGAGGCTTCGAGTTTGTCATTTTGCTTCATCATACTGAGGACTACATCACGCCTCCCTGTAGTACGTTCTGGAAACCTTACTGGGTTGTAAAGAGCTGGATTTTTGAGCATACCCACTAGTACGGCTGCTTCTTCTGGCTTTATATCTTTTTGGTCCTTGCCAAAGTATATCTCGCTTGCAGAATGAATACCATGTGCACCATTGATGAACTCAAACTTGTTCAGATACATGGCTATGATTTCTTCTTTTGTATAACTTCTTTCAAGTCTTACAGCAGTTATCCATTCTTTAAATTTGATGGTTGCTAGGGCAACGGCACGATTTAGGGCGGACTTACCAGCTAGGCTGGAACGCTTGAAAAGTAACTTGGCCAGCTGTTGAGTAATCGTACTTCCACCTCCACTGCTTTGTTGTTGAAGCAAAACAGACTTAACAGCAACCCGCAGCAAAGCCCTAAAATCTATCCCAGAATGACTATTGTAGCGAGCATCTTCAACACTAAGCAGGGCGTTATAAATATTGGGTGACAAATCCCGGAACTGGATAAACTCTCTGTTTTCTATGTAGTATTTTCCATAAGGAATCTCATTAGAGTCATAGATAACTGAGGCGAGATCGTACTGAGGGTTTTCTAATTCTTCAAAGGTAGGAAGGTCGCTCTTTGCGACTATAGTAATCACTATAATACCTGCTAAAACCCCTATGATAGCACCTGCCCATAGAAATCTGCAGAGCCAGCGCAGCCAGGACTTTTCTACATCTGAGGACCAAAACCTTTTTAAACGGCTCATTATAAGGACTAATGTGCCCGCAATATAAGTTCTAAAAGCCTCTTTTCCTTGGCCTTTCTTATCTATCTATTTGACTGATCTCATCTATGTCTTCAAGCTCTTCTTCAAGCGGACTATCAGATGGGCTTGTATCATAAGCATCACAGTCAGTGGTTATTGTAATCTCTTCGGGCACCGCAAATGTCACATCTGTATCAAAAACAATAGACTCATCTGCCTCCAATCGTTGCATATAATCAATAAAAAAAGGTCTTGCCATTCTACCTCCTTGTCCTTCTTCTATAGATAAGAATCGTATCCAGTTATATGATCCGCCAACCCAAGTCCCAGTAACCAGATTGGGACTAATCCCCATGAACCAACCATCGACATGATCATTACTTGTACCTGTTTTACCACCAAATTCAGACTTTAATTTATATCCGACTACGCTTGATGCGTGCTTCAAAAGCTGAACCATAGCGTAGTTGACATTTTCATTTAAAGAACGGCGACTATTGGTGTTTTCTTCATAGAGAACGACGCCATTGTGCTCGATTCTACTTATAAAAATGGGTTTTGGACTTTCACCATTGTTGGCAAAAGTGCTGTATGCACTTGTCATCTCCAACACTGTCAATTCTGGTGAACCTAAAATAATAGAAGGGACCTCTGGGATTCTACCCTTTGTGATACCCATATTTTCTGCTACTTGTACGACTGGTCTAACTGAGCCTATCTCATTTAACAAACTGACTGATGCGGAGTTAAGCGACCTTTTAAGTCCATCTTTATAGGTAAATTCTTCTCCAGTGAACTCATTTCTTGTATTTTTCGGACTCCATGATTCATCTAAATGAAATTGTGAGCCTGCAGGTATTGTGTGTTGTACATCCCTTACTTTCATGCAGGGTGAGATCGCATTGTTGATCGCGGCCGTATATAAAAACGGTTTGAATGTTGACCCAACTTGCCTTCTTGTAGTGACATGGTCATACTTCCACATATTGTAATCGCTACCACCTACCCAAGATTTTATAAAACCTGTTTTTGGATCCATTGATATCGATCCAATCTGTAAAAAGCTCTCCATGTATTTTATAGAATCAATAGGCGTCATGATGACCTCTTTAGGTCCGTCATATCCATAGACACTCATCTTTCTTTTTTCGTTGAAAACCTTTTTGGCTTCGGCTTTAAGTTCGCGATAGTTGGTTTTCAATTTTTTCCAATAAGGGCCAGCTAAAATATCTACATATACATCCTTTTGAGATTCGCTAAAGGTGCCAAGCTTGACTTGTTGATCCAAATAGCCTTCATCTTTTTCGGCATTGAGCATTCTTTTGATATCACCTCCGTAGAGTCGAGCTGTGGGGATGTCTGCTTTAATCTCGTTTATAACTTCATTTAAATGATTATACCTGAGTTGTCTGTATCTTTTAGAGCTTTCTACGAGTTGTGTGAGAATGTTGTCTCTTATTTTTAATTGTCTTTTCTCTTCTTTTTCCGATCGATCTTTGTCTTTTTCCAAGTGTGTCCAAGGATCTTTTTTATTCCAGGTTTTGAAAAATTTGTTTTGCTGGTTTTTCATATGAGCTTGTGCCGCCGCGAGGGCATGTTGCTGATATTTATAATTTATTGTTGTATAGATTTTGAGTCCATCTGTATCGATATTAAAAGGTTCGCCACCTGGTTTGGTTATGTTGTTTTCTTTAAGAATACTTCTTACTCTTTTCTTTACAACAGACATCAAGTGAGGTGCTGGTCCACTATAGTTTTCACCACGGTTGAAATTAGAAACATCGGTCGGTTCTACTTTCCAATTGTTATAATCTTCTGTTGAGATGAATTGATGTTTGTTCATCTGAGAAAGCACCCAGTTTCTTCTTACGTATGGTCGCTCTGAAGAACTCATGGGATTATAGAGGGTGGGACTTTTGAGCATTCCAACCAGCACAGCTGCTTCATTTACAGTAAGTTCTTTTTGGTCCTTTCCGAAATATATATTGGCTGCCGAACCTATACCATTTGCTTGATTGAGAAAATCAAACTTGTTTAAAAACATGGCCATTATCTCTTCTTTGGTATACCTCCTTTCAAACTCAACTGCTATCACCCATTCTTTCATTTTCTGCCAAACCCTGCTAATAAAAAAAGATGACGTTTGCCCTGTATAAAACTGTTTGGCTAACTGTTGTGTGATAGTGCTGGCACCCCCATTTCGTCCCAAGTATGCCATAGCGCGCGCTAGTCCTTTGGCATCGATGCCGCTATGATCATAAAATCTGTGGTCCTCCGTAGCCAAAAGAGCGTTGATAACATTAGGCGAAATATCATCAAACTTCACCCACTGTCTGTTTCGCTGAAAGTATCTATCTAGAACTATTCCATCTGCTGAGTAGACAAGTGTTGATTCTTCAAATTTTGGATTTTCTAATTCTTTGGTATCGGGCATTTTCGTATTTGCGACGTAGACAAAGAGTCCCGCAAAAATCATTGCCCCAATCACCGTCAGCGCCCAAATAGATCGTATGAGGATATGATAAGGTATTCTGCCAAATAGCTTGTTTTCTGGGGTGTTCATCCCATATTAACTTAAAATAGAACCTAGTTAGTATAGAATCCAAGGGATGTTATAGAGCTATGACTTGCTTGAACTCTGCGCGATAGGTGGTTGGATTTTGCCCGGTGACTTTTTTGAACTGCTTATTGAAATGTGCAAAGTTGTTAAATCCGCACTCAAAGCAAATATCTGATATAGCGCGACTTGTTTCAGAAAGCAACTTGCACGCATGGGTGATTCTGTATTCATTGACAAATTGGGTGAAGGTTTTGCTCGTCTGTTTCTTAAAGTATCTGCAAAAGGAAGGAACGGCCATATTTATCAAGCTGGCAGCTTCTTCTAATGGGATATTGGTATGAAATTTTTTATTGACATGATTGAAGACCACTTTGATTCTAACATGATCCTGCAGTGATGCCTGAACGGTCATTTTAGAGGCATTGAGTAGGTGGTATTCGTCGGATTGTGCAAGCAGATGGAGAATGGAAAGTAAAGAGATAAACTGATCAAAATGGCTTTGTATCGTCATGAGGTTTGTTAGTTCGCCCACTTTTTCTTTCGTCTTGCCATAATAACTTAGACCATGTTGAGACTTAGAGATGAGTTCTGAAATCTTTCTCATCTCAGGTACCTTGTCAAAGGCTTGTTGGATAATAGCTGGATGAAACTGAATAATATTCTCTCGGTTTCTAGCTGTAAGGCGATCTGTGAAACCATAATGAGGAAGGTTGGATCCTATCATGATTAGGTCTCCATCTGTGTAATATGATATATGATTGCCTATATGACGCTTTCCATTGCCTTTCTCGACAAAGACGAGTTCTACCTCAGGGTGATAATGCCAAAGTGGATCATTATTGGGTTCAGAATCATTAAAGCGCATGTAAGAAAATGATCTACCAAATGAGCGTTCTACCTTTTCTAGTGAAGGTTTTTGATTACTTGAGGCGAACTCTTCTTCTGCCAATAAGGAATTCATATCCAATGAATATTTGGTTTAATATACAATATTAGGGGTTTAATTAACCAAATGTTAAGAGTTTATACCGATATAGGTTAATATAGTTGTATAAAGAGTTAAGATAGCAGTAGCAACAGGTGATTGTTTGAAGATATCTTTGTAGTAGATTTAGTAACCCAAAAATCTCTTATATGAAAAAGTTAATAGAAAAAATTGCACTGATCTTTAGATGGCTTTATGATTCAATGGTCAGAATCTAAAGTCTGATAAGGAAAACGGATACGCGCAAGCGAAAAGTATAAACCGACCAATCGCTCCATTTGAGGAGAAAGAAATATAGTTTTTCATACGACAGAAAAGGGATAAGTGATAATGATCACTCTATCCCTTTTTACATGAGTTAAAGTATACACAGCTTAAATTGCTTTATGTTTGAGCATGAATTTGAAGAGAGACATATTTGGCGAAAGCCCAAGGTTTGCTGTCTTGATCGATCCAGATCATGAAAAAGACGAAAGACTAGAGTCTCTGCTGGGCTTTTTATCGAAAGGTATGTGTGATGTAGTGCTTGTAGGCGGCAGCACATCCAGTAGTAAGAGTATAGATCTGCTTATTAAGCGTATCAAAAGAGCTACTGAGAAACCAGTGATGCTGTTCCCAGGCAATTCTTTTCAGCTATCGTCTCATGCCGATGGTTTATTACTGCCTTCGCTTATATCGGGCAGAAATCCTGATTATTTAATAGGAAAGCATGTCGAGTCTGCTAGTATCATTTACAAAAGTGGATTGCCTGTTTTTTCAATGGGATATATACTTGTTGATGGCGGACAAGTAAGTGCGGCATCATATATCACGCAGACCATGCCCATCCCACCAGGTCAAGTGAACTTGGCTGCACAAACGGCACTTGCAGGACAACTCTTGGGGATGAAGTGTATCTATCTCGAATCTGGAAGTGGAGCTGCCCATCCAGCTTGTACGGATATGATAGCTGCAGTAAAAAAGACAATCAATATACCTCTCATAGTCGGTGGTGGAATAAAAACTGAACACGACATTAGAAAAGCGATTGATGCAGGAGCGGATATGGTAGTTGTTGGAACGGCGCTAGAAGAACACCCACATGAGATTGGTGCTTTATTCACAGCATTCTGCGACCACGTCGCTATATGAATCACCTTGAATGAAGAAAGGTTTAGTCATTAAGTCAACTGGAAAGTTTTATGTAATCAAAGACATAGAATCTGGAACTGAGTATCAAGCGATCATCCGAGGCAAGTTTAAGTTGCAAGGCTTTAAGCTCACAAATCCAGTTGGCGTAGGAGATTGTATCTCTTATACTCTGGGAGAAGAAGACGTCGCCAATATAGAAGAGATAGAAAGTCGAACAAATTATGTGGTTCGACAGTCACCCCGCAAAAAACACTATCTACATCTCCTTGCTGCTAACATAGATCAAGCTGTTGTCATCGTTACCGTTGTCAATCCAAAGCTGAAACAAGGTTTTATAGATCGATTTTTACTGATGACTGAACCTTACAATATCCCTGTGCATATAGTCTTTAACAAAAGCGATCTTTATGATGAAGGACATACAAGGGTCTTTGACTATCTAAAAGACATCTACGAAAAGATAGACTACAAGGTTCTGTCTACTTCTGTAGTTGAAAACAAAGGTATTGATGAACTTGCCGCACTTCTAAAGCATAAAACAACCTTAGTCTCTGGACAATCAGGGGTTGGTAAATCATCTATGATTAACGCCATCTGCGCCGATGCCAATATTAGGACCAAGACGCTATCTGATTATACTGGAAAGGGACAACATACAACTACCTTTGCAGAAATGTATAGCCTACAACAAGGAGGGAGTATCATAGATACGCCAGGGATAAAATCTCTAAGCTTTAATCATCTTGAGGTGATGGATATCGCCCATAACTTTAGAGAGATATTTGATACATCTTCTGACTGCAAATATGGAGACTGCACACATCGCAATGAGCCCAAGTGCGCGGTTAAAAACGCCTTGGAAGAAGGAGAGATAAGTGAATTGAGATATGGTAACTACTTACAATTAATTGATGAAGTAGAGAACCAAAATCACTGGGAGCGTATTAAAGATTATTAATGATTACAGGTTCTAACAAATTAAAATCCGAAGACTTGGCAAAGCAACAAGCCGAAGCATTACTCCCAACAGAATGGGGAGATTTTGTTATATCGGCTCATACAGATGATATGGGTGATTATACACCGCATATAGTGCTCAAGCACCCTGCTCTTGATGAGGAGACAGCGGTCTACCTAAGGGTTCATTCTGAATGTATCACTGGAGATATCTTCCACTCTCAGAAATGTGATTGTGGAGAGCAACTGCAAGAGTCAATGAAAATCTTAGCCGAACAAAAGGGTATACTCATATACTTGCGTCAAGAAGGTAGAGGCATAGGTATCATCAACAAATTGAAAGCTTATAAGCATCAAGAAAAAGGTCTTGATACGATTCAGGCTAATGAGGCACTGGGACTTGCATCTGATTATAGAGAATACGATGTAGCGGCAGCCATATTAAAATCGCTTAAAATCGAACAGGTTAGGTTGATCACAAATAATCCTGATAAAGTATCTGGTCTCAGTACCTTTGGTATAGAAGTCATAGAGCGAATCCCGTTGATCATAGCGCCAACTAAGAATAGTGCAGGTTATCTGCGTACAAAGCAAGAAGAGATGGGCCACCTCTTATCGAGTGACGATTAACATTTTACAACATGTCTTATACAGGTAGAAGACGGTATGACAACCGAAGAGAGAGATCTAAAAAGATCACCAAGAATATAAAACGAACGGTGGTTATATTTTTAATTGCTTTGGTAGTGTATTTTATAAAATACAGGGTTTCAATTATGGATTATATCGGCACTTATTTTTACTAAGTTGCTTTTAGAAAGCACCGATTTTCAAGACCTCTCTTTTTGCAACATTCTTTAGAACATCCTCTTTGTAAAAAAGACAATCTCTCATTTCCTTTTTAGAAAAGAGTTCGAGTTGATCTCCATAATTAGGTGAATCTTTTTGTGTGCTGTTGCCATAACTCATCAGTACTTTAGCTTTGATGCGGTCTCCAAACTCAATAACGCTTTGCCAAGAGTCACCACCTGCGATGTAGTAACGTCCGTCATCTTCTAATCCTCCAGACCACGCTACTCTAAATATCCCTACAGAGCCATCAGCACCGTTTCCAGGTAGATCTTTGGGGCCATACTTGATTCTATATTGTTGTCCCCAAGGGATATCAAGAGGAGCTCCCGCTACTCTGAATTTATCCACTACGCCATCTAAAGCGGCTACTGCCATTTGCGGGTTGGACAGACCATCAGGACTATTCCAAGCATTGTCTAAGGACCAAGGTTTTTTATAGATTTCTGTATTCCAAGGGCCTAGTGCATGTGCCCAAGCATAGAATATCGCCATGCCCTTACTATCACTATTGGCTTCTCGATCCCAATTGTTGAGCACTTTCATAGCATCGCGACTTTTGTCTGATCCATGCGCCTCAACCGCCTCATTAAGATCGTCAAGCAGTCTATCTGCCATCTCTATTCTAGTAGACGTTTTATAAGTCAAGAGCTCTTCAAAAGAGATCGATTTATCTTCTTCCATCATGCGCGTAGCGCGTTGCGGTCTGAAACCCATCTCTATCGGCGCCATATAGGGAGGGTAGTCACTTGGCTTTAGAACATTGGGAAAAGTAGAAGTCCATGGTGGGTCGTTTGCATTTTGCAAATAACCTGATGCAGGGTTTTCAGTTTTAGGTAGCTCAGCATATGTGTGAACATCTGTCCAGAGATTTTCGGACTTAGATCCATCTATAGTCCCTTGCCAGAAATCCCAATCGCCCGTCTTACGCTTTGGCACTTGACCGTTGAACATGTAAAAAATGTTTCCCTCAACATCGGCATACATGATATTGAAAAAACCGATTTGTACTTCTTTGAGAGCAGACTTAAACTCGTTTAGGTTTTTAGCATTGCCCATCTTCCACCACTGAACCATGCCATATGGTCTGTCAAAGCCAGGCATTTTAATTGTTAAGGCTTTGTCTCCAGAACGCTTTAGTATGGGCCCGTGATCTGGAGAAAAGTATCGTTTCATATCTTTCACTATAATCTGTCCATCCGCGTTTTTAATTTTAATGGCCATCTTACTGACCTCAAGTGGCCGCACTTCACCATCAACTATATATCCATTATCCTTTATTGTTATCTCATATAGATCTGAGTTGTCGATTGTATTGTTGGTATGACTCCACCCCAGATGCTCGTTAAAGGCAATACCCAATGTTGGTAAGCCAACTAATGTTGCGCCGTACGTATGAACGTCAGGCGCATTAAAGTGCCCTTCATAAAAAAGCCACTCGTCAAACCATGGTAAGTGCGGATTCATCACGAGCATTGCTTTTCCACTTTCACTTCGACTTGGACCAACTGCATAAGTGTTAGAACCACGTTCTTCCCACTTTGGAACATCTTGAAGGTCTCCTCCCCCTATAAAGCGACTATACAATACAAAAATCGCATGCTTTAAGATGTCTTCTTTTTGTACAGGGAGAACTATGTTATTTTTTTCCTCTACCGTCTCAGGATATTTACTGACATAGTCATTCATGCCTTGTGCAAACTGATTGATGTAGGTCTGAAACTCAGGGGTTTGTTCTTGGTACCATCGGTTGGCTAAGCGAGGGAAATCAAGTGTACGCACCATCACATCATTTTGTACGAACTCTTCACCCCAATATTCTGCTGCTCGACCTCTTGATTTGGCATAAAGCTTTAAGATGGTATTGCCATGGCTGTGCATCTGAGACCAACCGAAAGCATAGAATAGCTCTTCATTATTTTGAGCATAGATGTGAGGGACGCCCCATTTATCCCAAAGGATCTCTGTTTTTTCAGTTACTGATTCTGATATTGAGACTTGGCTCTTTTGCATCGATTCTTCTCTAACATCATGAGAAGGATTTGCTTTGAGCATGATCGTTTTGTCTGAGCTAAGTGGCTCTTGGATAGTAGAGACGGTCTGCTGAGTAACACAGCTGGCAAGAAGAACAATCAGAAAAGCGAAAACTGAAAAAGACTGGCGCATAACTAATAGTGTTTAGAACAGTGATGAAGATATCCAATTCTAAATACAAAACACCATAAGGTTACTTCCACTTTATATTACACCCAGCACTGGGGTATTGGTCTGCTATAGTCTCTTTGTTAATGGTCGCATCAATAGCACTTCTAAGGTCTTCACCAGTTAAGGCTATATTATTGCCAGGTCTTGATTGATCTAATCTCCCTCTATATGTTAACTCGTCTGCACCATTAAAAACGTAAAAATCAGGAGTACAGGCAGCATCATAAGCTTTAGCCACTTCTTGATACTTATCGTACAAATATGGAAATGGAAACTTGAGCACCTTAGCAACAATGCTCATCTTATCTGGAGCATCTTCTGGATAATTGTCAACGTCATTAGAGCTGATGGCAATGAAAGAAACGCCTTTGCTTTTATAATCATTAGCGATACGTACTAACTCAGGATTGACATGTATGACAAAGGGACAATGATTACAGATAAACATCACCACAGTTGCATTGTCTGATCTTAAGTCGTCAAAACTATAATAGGTGTTAGAGACTACATCTTTGATATGAAAGTTAGGGGCTTTTGTGCCTAAAGGAAGCATTGTGGATTCGACAAGAGACATTGTTACATTTTTCTATTTAACAGAAGAATTATTCATCTAGTTTAAGATCTAGCTTTTCAATTAATTGATCAACTAGGGGGTTAAGAGCTTTTAGGTGATCATATTTTTCTTTTGGTGTTACCACTTTTGTTGTACTGGCTTCCACCAAATCTGGAAATTGTGTTCGATCTACATCGATTTTTATTTCAAGATCATTTTGATTGAAGTGGTCACGCAAGTTTGCATATAGCTGAGCTTCCTGCTGGATCTCTTCTTTAGCTATGTTAGAAGGGACTGAAATTAGAATTTTTCCATCAACAACTTTTCTAATTACGGTATTGAGTATACCTGAGGTTGTGGCAGAATCTATACCAGAGACATAATTATTCCAGACTTCGTCTACATCTTTAATGTTGACCTCTTTTTGGGCATCTTCGTTGCTAGAGATTTCGACTTCTGCTTCTTTCAGTAAGTCCTCAATAGAAGAAATGCTCGGCGTGTTAAGTATCGGTGCAGCAGTTGGTTTAGGCGTCGTTATTGCATTTTGTATTGAAGCTGTTTCTATCGGTGTTGCAGGCTCGGATACTTGTGGAATAGGAGCTTCTTCTTTTATGATATCTTTTGTAGGTGTCGTATGAGGAGTATTTGCGGAAGCGGTATCAGTGATTGATTGTGGATTTTGTATTGTTGGTCGCTCAACAATCTTCGGTGCATCAGTAGCTTGAGGCCTTACAGGACTAGTTTTTTTTTGAGTGGGCTGAATGTTTTCCCCTTGCATCACCGGCATAGCTTTTCTGCTTGCAAAGCAAATCTTTAGTAGCGCGACTTCAACATGTAGTCTCTTGTCTTTTGCTTTAGGGTAATCTAAGTCTGCTTGATTGGCCAAGTTGAGCGCGGTCATGATTGTGCCAAAAGAGATAGCATTAGATTGGTTCATATATTTATCCTTGAGTACATCACTCATCTGCAGCATCTTCTGAGTGGGCTCTTGCTTTGAGTACATCAGGTTGCGCATATGTTGAGCGAGACCGTTCATAAAGGTGTCTCCTTCAAAACCGTTCTTGAGCACTTGATCTATCAAAAGTAAAAGCCCTGTGGCATCTTCCTCTAAGATCCGCTCTGTTGCTTTAAAGAAGTAATCAAAATCAAGGATATTGAGATTGTCAACAACACTCTGTAGAGTGATCTTGCTGGCGCTTGCACTAGCGATTCTATCAAATATCGAAAGCGCATCTCTCATGGCGCCGTCTGCTTTCTCAGCGATGACGTAAAGGGCGTCATGTTCTGTCTCTATACCTTCTTTAGCAGCTATGGCTTCTAACTGAACTATGATATCTGAGATCTGGATCCTTCTAAAATCATATAGCTGGCATCTACTCAGGATCGTAGGGAGAATCTTATGGCGCTCTGTTGTTGCTAAAATGAAGATGGCATATGGTGGGGGTTCCTCTAGAGTCTTCAAGAATGCGTTAAAGGCCGCTTGAGAGAGCATATGGACCTCATCTATGATAAACACCTTATACTGACCTTGTTGGGGCTGAAAACGCACTTGCTCAATCAGCGTTCTAATATTTTCAACAGAGTTGTTAGATGCTGCATCTAACTCTACAATATTGAGCGAGATATCGATGTCGCTTTCAGCATAGCTACCATCTTGGATGGCTTGCTTTGGGTCGGGCATGTTGATAACCTTGGCTAAAAGCCTAGCACAGGTAGTTTTTCCCACTCCACGTGGCCCACAAAACAAAAAAGCATGCGCTAACTTATCATTAAGAAGTGCGTTCTTAATCGTCGAGGTAACATGTTCTTGACCTACAACATCCTCAAAAAGTTGCGGTCTATACTTCCGTGCGGAAACTACATAAGCCATTGGATGCGATATTACGAATTATCGATACAATATTCAGACAATCTTATCTTCGTGAGTACATAGAGTTATCATTCTTACTTGAGGGACATGGAGACATACGAGCCAAATAGAATATTTAGGATTGGTATCATCAATATCTTTGTGATCATAGGTCTGCTAAGACTCACAAACCTGAACTATTATCTGACCCAAGCCATAGGAGTTGATGTTGCGGTGGATAACCTTGGAGGAGGGGCATTAAACTTCAATAATTACCTGGGAGTTGCTTTTCTTAGCCTGATTGTCCTCACAAAGATTTTTAAAGTTGAAGCACGATGGAAGAGCGCTTGGCCTTTATATGTGCTTATCCTCATCTACACGACCAATGGTCTAACTTCTCCTTATGCTAATACTTCGTGGCTCATCTATCAAGAGTTGTTTTTGGCCATAGCTGTCGTTGTGCATCTTTTTATCCAAAAGGTGTCTGATGACTTTGTTGATCGATTTAAGAGGGCCATGTCTCTTTTGTTTTGGCCATTGATCGGCCTGATGATCTTCTGCTCCATTATGATTTTAGGTTTTAACTCTTGGTCCTACTATATCTCAGAGTACAATGAAGTGTTTGTTCAATCATTAGATGACTATGGCATCGTCAAGCAGCGATATGGATATCTACTTGGCTTCTTAATTAGTTATACTTTGTTTGTATTAAAGAGTAGACCAAAAAGATTGTTAGTTGTCTTTCTTGTTATCGTAACAGGCTTTGGTATCCGGAGTATGATTATTGGCCTCATCGGTGCTACGTTGATCTTTACGATACGGAAACCAAAGCAGTTTTTGATTATTCTTTTGGTTGGGACCATTGGAGTCTTTGGTTGGTTATTACCCAATCTTAATGAACTCATATACGATACTCGATTTTACTCTTTTCTCAATGCGTATAATATTATTTTTGAGTTTCCTTTTGGTGTAGGCCTTGGAGGCTATCCGGTATATACAGAATTATACCATAGACAGTTATATGCTTCATTTTTTGATGTAAGTGCTGTGTTGGACTATATACCTTTGGCACCAGAATCTGATCTTGTTCACTTGTTTGGTAGCTTGGGATTGGTTTTGGGAGGACTACATATATTGATACAATTAAGACTTGTGTGGTACGCTTATGTTCTTCAACCATTAATGTCTTCTTTTCAGAAATGTATTTTATTCTATTTCTGTTTTATGACTTTTTTTGGAATCAGCGAAGATTCTATTTTTTCAGTTAACTACTGGATCTTTTTTGGATTGTCATCAGGCATCATAGCGAGCTTGCTTTATAAAAGAAAATTTATGCTCAATGCCTAATCCAAGAGTGTCTATAGTCATGTCTTGTTATAACGCAGCGCATACATTGAGAAGAGCAGTAGACAGTATGCTACAACAGAGTTATAGTAACTTTGAATTTATTATTGTTGATGATGGCAGCACAGATGAGACTTTGGTAATACTAAAGAAATATCAAATCGAAGATGAACGGATTCATTTAATAGTGAATGGAAACAATCTTGGCCTTGCTGCCTCTCTTAATAAAGGAATAAAGCAATCCAAAGGAGAATACATCGCACGTATGGATGCAGATGACGAGTCACTTCTTCATAGGCTTGAACAACAAGTGTCCTTTCTGGATAAACAGGAGCATATAGATATACTGGGTACAGGTATTGTAACAAGAACGGCAGCCTCCAAGGAAGTAGCCAAACATGTACTTCCAGAAATACATAGAGATATCATTGCCAATGTTTTTAAAAAGCCTCTAGTGTTTCACCCTACGATAATGGTAAGGAAAAATATTTTTGAAAAGCATGGATATTATGACCCTGCGATAACATGGGCAGAGGATGCGGACTTGTGGTATCGGGTTTATGATAAGGTTAGATTTCATAATCTACAAGAACCATTGTTGTACTATACTTTAAAGCAACAATTTAGATGGAGACATGCCAAGCAAAATATACTTGTAAAGATAGATCACTTAAAGAAAAGAAATAAACTATTGATGTATGCTCCTCAGCTGATGTATGATGTTTTAAACTTTGGAAGAAAAATGATTTCTCCTTCTAATTGAAAACATGGAAACAAGATCTGAGCCACTCATTAAACTCCACTCTTTACAGAGATATGTGATCTGGAAACACTTTCAGCCCGTTTTTAATAATATACGTGTTGTTGAGTTTCCTAAATCAGGAGGGACGTGGTTGTGTCAGATGCTTTCTGATTTGATGGATCTTCCCTTTCCAAGAAATTCGGCCCTCCCTTTTAAAAGAGTGATACAACATGCACACCACATAGGACCAACTTATTATAAAACTATTGTAGTGATAAGGGATGGAAGAGATGTTATTACGTCTGCATATTTTCATTTTCTAATGAGCGGAGAAAGTAAGCATGGTCGACTTGTTAAGAAATGGCGAGGGCTGTTAGGAGAGCAGGACTTTAATGATGTGAATAAGACAATGCCACTTTTTATCGAGGCATTTCATAATTCATTTACGGTTGGGGGTAAAAATATCAATTGGGGGCAACATGTCGTGAGCTATGACCCTAATGATGACAATTTAATCTTTGTTAAATATGAAAACTTATTGGAAAACTCAGAGCTTGAGTTGAAAAGGATACTGGATTGGTATAAGATAGAAGCCAAGAAGGATATATCAAGCATAGTAGATAAGTATAGTTTTAAAAATCAAACGGGTAGAAATAGAGGAGAGGAACAAGCTAATTCATTTTTAAGAAAAGGGGTGGCTGGAGATTGGAAGAATAACTTTAATGAACAGTCGATTCAGTTGTGCGAAGAATATTATGGTCATACTTTAAGAAGGTTTGATTATGTATAAGGTACTGAACATAAGTGAAGAGGGTAGAGGAGGAGGCGCTATAGGACGCATCAGGATCATAGCAAACGAATTAAAGGGTAGAATCAATACAATTATCGTTGTACCCAAAGGATCTGAAAAGTATGTTCAATCTCTAAAGCAGTTAGGACTTAATTATAGAGAGATTAGTCTGTATCCTATGACTACAGATTTTAAAGGGGCGATTCTGTATTTTATATTTTTTATACCAGAAGTAATTTCTTTAGCGTGTCTTATATCAAAAGAGAAGCCAGATCTAGTTCATTGCAATGGGTCATGGCAAGTGAAAGGTGTTATTGCATCGAAATTGGTAGGAGTATCATCATTATGGCACATGAATGACACTTACCAATGGCGCTTTGTTGAAATGTTATTTAAACTTTTGTCATGGTTACCAACTGGATATATTTATGCATCTGAGAGAACGAGGAACTATTATGAAAAATTAAGTAAGAAAATTTCCAATTCGCCATTCTCTTCGGTTATTGTAGCACCTGTTGATCGTGAAACCATTCAACCAATAATTAGAAGTCGACAAAGCCCCATTAAATTGTTACTAATTGGCTATATAAATGTTCATAAGGGAATTGAGCTTTTATTAAATGCGTCTGCTGAATTCAAAGATCAAGAAATTGAAATCGATATTGTTGGACCTATATTAAGTACTAGAGAGACATACGTGAACTCTTTATTTCTTTTGCAAAGGGAGCTCGATGTATCTAATGTCTCTTTTTTAGGCTATCAAAAAATAGATACAGAACTATTGAGTAAATACCATTATTACATTTGTTCTTCCATAAGAGAAGCAAGTCCGATGGCAGTGTGGGAGTCGTTAGCTTCGGGCTTACCTATCATAAGCACAGATGTTGGTGATGTAAAAGAGGTCATAGAGAAAAATAGTTGTGGAGTCATTTCTGAAAAGCTAAATGGGGAATCGTTAGCAAAGGCAATTAGGACCCTCATTGGCCAAACAGATGAAGAGTATAAAGAGATGTCAAAGAATGCCGTGATTGCATCAGACACCTTTGACAAAGAACAAGTGGCTAAAGCTTACCTTAGTTTCTATAAAAAAGTGATTGGTGAGTAAGTCGATTAAGCTCTGTGTAGTCAATAGAAACTATCCACCGGATAGAGGAGCAACTGGGTACTATGCTAGCAGACTTGTTGATTATTTAAAGGTCGATGATAGCTTTGAGATCTCGGTAGTGACTGTTGGCAATCGACGTGATACAAAGGATGTAAAATATATAAAAGGCAGTTATGAAGGAAAAGTAAAATGGCGACGACTCTTTTCTACCTATTTTGAAGGAAGAAAGTTGGTAAAAAAAGCCTTGTCAACTAATGCTGATGTATACATCATGATGACAGATCCACCTTTTCTTAATTACTGGTCTTCAAAGCTGCTAAAGAATAAAAAGTGGATGCTATGGTCTATGGATTTGTTTCCAGCAGCATTTGCTGCTAATAATCTAATAGACCCGAAGCATGTTCTTTATAAGCATTATGAATCATCTTTAAAAACATCGCCTCCAAGCTTTATAATTTCTCTGGGAGATGAACAGTTAGAGCACCTGAAGCAATTATACTATCCAAGAGTGATGGGTCTATCCTTACCGATAGGTATAAGAGAGGAAGGTGAACGAAGCAAGGGCCTGTCAAAAGAAGTAAATACAAACACTAAAATTGTGTTGGGGTATGCGGGCACTATAGGAGAAGCACATGACGCTGAAGTTATTATAAGAATAGTCAAAAACTTGGATCCTGATCATTACTCTTTCATATTGAGTTGTAAGGGCTCTAAGTCGACATATGTTACATCACAGCTGAGCGACTTAGAATATGTAACTATTAAAGATGAGTTATCTGAAAAAGAATTAGGCGAGATAGATATCCATATTGTTTCGCTGATAGACAAATGGACGCACATATGTGTTCCTTCTAAGGCACTGAGCGCTTTACAAAAATCAAGACCAGTCCTGTTTATAGGTTCGGAGAATAGCGACACATGGCAATTAATAAATGGTGCAGGATGGAGATTAAGCGAAGATTATGATATTTTGGAGTTTTTGAGCGAACTTACATTACAAGAAGTTACTTTAAAAAAGAATAGAGCCAAGGATGTTTCATTGGCTTTAATGGTTGAGTATGAAAACGGATTAATTCGTATAAAACAAAAAATAGAACAACTTAAAAGCAACGTATGAAGTATTTGAAATATGGACTAGGTATTATACTGTTACTTATTGTTCTTGGCATTCTTGCAATAAGACTTTTTGTACATGAGTCTGGACCAACGATTATAGAAGGAAAAGATGCGCAAGCCAAAGCGCAGCAAATGCTAAAAGCAGTCAATAAGGCAGCTTGGGATACTCTTCCTTACATATCATGGTCGTTTCCGAGAGGACATGATTTTGTTTGGGACAAAACCAAAAATGATGCTTTGGTGAAGTGGGGCGACAAAACAGTTCATTTGAATCCGGATGAAGTATCAGGAAAAGCATATCAAGGAGAGACCTTATTATCGGGTGAAGAGTCTAACAAAGTCGTGCAAGAGGCGTGGTCAATGTGGTGTAACGATATGTTTTGGCTTTCTGCCCCATATAAGATCATGGATAAGGGTGTTTCGCTCAAGATGGCAACAGACAAGGATGGCAAGGAAGGTCTTCTCGCTACATATGACTCAGGTGGAGTGACACCAGGAGACTCTTATCTGTGGTATCTCGATGATTCGGGACTGCCTACAGGTTACAAGATGTGGGTTGGAATTATACCTGTTGGTGGTGTTTATACGTCTTGGACAGGATGGACAGAACTTGAAGGTGGAGCTAAAATAGCTACAGCCCATCAAGGAAATATAAGTGCACTGAAAATTGATATCACAAATCTAAAGGCAGGAGATAGTTGGTCAGATCTTGGCTATGACAAGAGCCCAATCAATCTATAAAGCGTTTATCTTATCCAACAGAGATTGAAATGCTCTCAGGTCTCTTGATTTTGATGAAGCTAAATCTATGCTTTTTGTAACGTTAGATATTGCAAGATCTTTACGCTTCTGCAAATAATATATCTTGGCTATTGTAGCATAGTAATCAGGAGACTCATCTTCTAAGATGACTGCTTCAGACATGAGTTCAAGACAATAGTCTAATTGATCACCATAGTCAGATCTCTTCAACTTGTAAAGCACTAGTCTGTGTGCAACTTGATGATTATAAGGATTGACAGATTTTAAATATTGTTCGGCAGTGGAGATGTATTCTAATTCGTGATTTTCTCTTTCCATCTTATTGAGATAGAAGATATAGCCACTTTCTTCAGCCAATTTAGGATTAAGATGCTTAAAAAGATCAATTGTCTCTTGGAGACCGGGTCTCGGAAAACCCTGTTCCAATCTTTGATTGATTAAAAAAGCGACTGATTCATTTACCCTATTTACACCGATTACTTCTTCAAAACGATCGCGGTTATTTACAAAATATTGAAAGAGTTCAGACTTGACACTATTCATAAAATCAAAAATGAATCGTATGTTCTTTTCAGTAGTCCAGTCTGATTGAGTAGAAAGATATTTTTTAACAACTGCATCTTGTTTTCCATCTCTTAGCTGCATATGCAGATATGCCTCATGAAACATTATATGCGGGCGACCACTCGAACCTCTTTCATCTAGAACATAAAGTATGGACTCTTTTTCATTGGGATCATAATCGTTGACAGACGGTTTATTTGTGCTACTGCTACCAAAAGGACTACTGTTAAATACTGCTGTTGTGTTTCCAAGTCCTTGTGAGGAGGCTTCTTGAGCTAAAGAGATGAGCTCTTCGCCTGAGACTAACTTATCTATTTTGCTTACCATTTCGCCTTCAGAATTTAGAATCAACAATGTTGGTAACCAGACTACTCCGTACTTTTTCAGCAATAAATCTCCCTGAGGTCCATCCATATCAATTTTGACATTGACATAGTTGTCGTTGAAGTAGTCGCTTACGTGGTTTTGTTCGAATACCTTGTCCATGACTTTGCATGGGCCACACCAAGTAGCATAAGCGTCTACAAAAACTAATTTTTTTTCAGATTTAGCTTTGATTAAAGCATTGTCAAGATTAATTGATTCAAATCGAATAGACGCGCAAAGCTGAGTTGCGAAAAAGAAAAGGAAAAGACAAAATATTTGTTTTGAAAAAGTAGAGTTCAACTTACTTGGTATCTATATTTTCAATCCATTCTTGAATCTCTTTTTGCTCTGCAGGATTCTCAGATGATGCTAAAGCTTTTTTTGCATTCTTGAGCGCTTTTTTCGTCTTTTTATTAGCCAAGAGTATTTTAGAATATGTAAACAGGTATTGCGGATTATCTGATTTGTCGATTGCCATTTTCGCAATTTTCTCAGATGAGTTCATTACAGATTCATCAACTGACTGATAGTGAAGCAACTCATTACACAAGTCATGTAATCTTTCGGGATCCTCTTTTGCAGATTTTTTTGCTATGCTAAGAGCGGCATCATTTAATAAGGTTATATCTGCTTGGGCTTTCGCATATTCATAATCTGCAAAATGACCAAATTCTTCAGATTGATTCTTCAGATGATTGCTCATTTTTTCCTTGGCTTCAGAGAGTAAGTCCTGCGACTCAAATTGGATAGCATTTTGAATGGTTTTCCAACAAGCTTCTTTTATTTTCGCTTCGACTTTGTCAGAACCTATAACATTTTCAATGTTCTGTCTGTCTTTTACAAACAGACTAAAAAGCCTCGAGTCTGATGCAGTCATCGACTCAAATAAAAATTGTGCTCTTTGTTCGCTTGATAAATCTTTGTTTTCACGTAGATAATCATTTGCTATTTTAAGGCTTGACTTGTTTGCATTGTTAAGGGCTTTTACATATTTCATAACGAGATCAAAGTCCCTGTTGCCTTCTTCATAAAGTGCCGCAAGGTCACCACTGCGGTCATACGAACCAGCAATCTCTTGTCCAAGGGCGAGAAAAGACGCCACATCACGCCCGCCAACTACCTTCTTGAGCAACTCACCTTTTTCATTGATATAGAATAGAGTAGGATAAGCTGATACTGGATATTCTTGACCGAACTTGCGCCCATCTGGTTTCTCCATATCCATCTTTATTGAGATGAAGGCTTGGTTGTAATACTCCCCAACACTTTCTTTTGTAAAGACATTTTTTGCCATTCGTTTACAGGGACCACACCACGTTGCATATGCATCGACGAATATTAACTTTTCCTCTTCTTGGGCTTTAACCAGAGCCTCCTCCCATGATCCATGGAAGAACTCTATGCCTTGAGCATTTACGTTAAGTGAGCAGAGTAGAAGGAAGAAGGGTATGATGTACTTCATCTAGATTTCGCATTTGTTGAACTCTGGTAATATAAACTAGAGCCTCATTATTTAAACTACATTTGATCATCAAAATTATGGTTTTGGTGACTATGTTGCTTGATAATGAATTTAAAAGCGTGTTAAACAGACATTATGGCTTCAATTCGTGACTTATATCTTTCTAAAGTAGGTCAAACCAGTGATTTGCCAATGTTATTAGAGGTTGATAGAGCAGAAGGTGTTCATATATATGATCGTAGCGGGAAGAGGTACATAGATATGAACTCTGGCATATCTGTTAGTTCTCTTGGGCATTGTCACCCTATTGTGACTAAGGCAATTATAAATCAAGTCAGTTCATATACACATACGATGGTTTATGGTGAGCATATCCAGGCTCCGCAGGTGTCATTTGCTACTCAACTTTTAGAAGAACTGGATGAGCATTTTGAGTCGGTTTATTATCTATCAGCTGGAACAGAGGCCACTGAGCTAGCGATGAAGATAGCCAAGAAGCTAACTGGTAAGTATGAGATCGTGGCTTGTCGTGATGCTTATCACGGTTCCACACAGGGAGCCGAGGCACTTAGGAGTGATTATGACTACAAGTCTGGATATTTGCCGTTGTTACCGGGGATTAAGCATATCGATTTTAACAATGTGGAAGAATTATCGGCCATATCATGTCGTACAGCATGTGTCATATGTGAGGTTGTTCAAGGCGAAGCAGGAGTTATACAAGGACAAGAGGATTATCTAAGAGCGTTGCGGAATAAGTGTACAGATGTGGGAGCCCTTTTGATTTTTGATGAGATTCAAAGTGGTTTTGGCCGTACAGGGAGATTGTTTGCTCATCAACACTTTGGCATTATACCAGATGTACTCTTGATTGGCAAAGCAATGGGTGGAGGCATGCCTATATCTGGAGTTGTTAGTTCTAAGAAAATAATGGAAACTATAGTTCGGGATCCTGCACTTGGACATATATCTACATTTGGCGGCCATCCGGTTTCTTGTGCTGCAGCCAATGCTTCCTTGAAGGTGTTATTGGATACCTCGATAATCGATAAAGTGAAAGAAAAGGAAGCTTATATATTAAACAGATTGATAGCACACCCAATTATAAAGGAGGTGAGAAGTGCAGGCCTTATGATGGCTGTAGAACCAACTCGTAGAAAATACTTAAAGCATATCGTTTCTAAAGCTTTTGAACTAGGCGTTATTATAGATTGGTTTTTGTTTAATAACCGATCCTTTAGATTGGCACCTCCACTTATCATATCTATGGAAGAGTTGAGTGACGCATGCGATATCTTATTAGAAGCTATGGACTATGCTCAAGGCAAATATTCTAACTAACGACCTCCCAGATTAGATCTTTTAGTTCTGTGATGCCATCTTGTGATACTGCTGAAAAGAAGACAGTGGAAACGCCCTCTGGAAGATCCTCCTCTAACATAGCTTGTAGCTCATCATCAATGAGATCTTTTTTAGAAACACCAAGTATCCTAGGCTTGTGTAACAATTCGGGATTGTACATCTGAAGTTCATTTACTAATACTTCGTATTCTTTTTTTATACTGTCTGTATCGGCAGGAATTATAAAAAGCAGAGCTGCATTTCTCTCTATATGTCTTAAGAATCTTATGCCTAGTCCTTTGCCGACATGTGCGTTTTCAATTATACCTGGGATGTCAGCCATCACAAATGATCTGGCATCTCTATAAGAGACTATACCGAGATTAGGCGTGAGTGTTGTGAAAGCATAGCTACCTATTTTTGGTTTAGCCGCACTTACAACAGAAAGAAGCGTCGACTTGCCTGCGTTGGGAAAACCAACAAGACCAACATCTGCAAGCAACTTTAATTCTAATATCTTCCACTCTTCTTTTCCTTCGCCACCAGGCTGAGCATACTGAGGGGATTGGTTTGTGGAAGATTTAAAATTCCAATTTCCTAAACCACCAATTCCACCTTTTAAAAGAATCTTGGTTTGCCCATCGTCTGTTATTTCAAAAAGGGTCTCTCCTGTTTCAACATCTTTTGCAATTGTACCTAGCGGTACTTCAAGGATTTCGTCTTGTCCGTCGGAGCCAGTTTTCCTGGCACCACTGCCATGTTCGCCTTCGCTAGCGATCACGTGTTTTCTGTACTTTAGATGAAGGAGAGTCCAGAGCTGTGCATTTCCTTTAAGGACGATATTTCCTCCTCGACCGCCATCACCACCATCAGGGCCACCCTTGGCAGTAAGCCTATCCCTTCTAAAATGAGAACTACCTCGACCACCGTGTCCGGAGCGACAACAGATTTTTACATAATCAACGAAGTTTTGATCTGCCAAGCTTTAGTTTTTAGGCAAGACTTGAGATAAGGCTGTTCAATCGACCATTAATCTCAGAGATATCGCCAACACCAGATATTTGCTGCGATAGCTTTTGCTGATCATAGTAATCATAAACAGGTGAAGTCTCTGATTTGTAAACAGAGATGCGATTTCTTATTACCTCTTCATTGGCATCATCTTTACGTCCAGAAGTTTTACCTCTTTCTAAAAGCCTTTTTACAATCTCTTCTTCATCAACAACAAGTGAGATGAGACTATCGACGCTTTCGCCTCTTTCCTTAAGTAACTCATCAAGTGCTTCTGATTGTGGGATGGTTCTTGGGAAACCGTCAAAAATGTAACCCTTTACATGAGGGTGCATCTCAAGTTTGTTCTTTAGCATGGCCACGGTAACTTCATCAGGAACCAATTGGCCCTTATCCATGTATGTTCGCGCTTTTTGGCCTAGTGGTGTATTGTTACCTAACTCGTATCTAAACAAATCTCCAGTTGATATCTGAAGTAAGTCAAATTTTTCTTCTAGCATTTTTGCTTGAGTACCTTTCCCAGAACCCGGAGGGCCAAACAATATGAGGTTGATTCTTTTTTTACCTTTTTCCATTGATAACCATTTAAGAAATTTGTTGAACCACGACATAGACTTACTTGAATGACGATAAAGTTACAGTCTTGTATATCATAGGCTTCCAATATAGTGAAGCCAACACATCTTCTTCAATAACTCCTCGAGAACTAGTGCTATGGACGACCCATAGTTTACCTTTTTCTGTTCGTGATATGATACTTACATGAAATATGCGGCCATCCTTTTTATAAAAGATCAAGTCTCCGGGATTAGCTTTTTGCAGTGGAATAGATTTTCCTTGGCTATACATGTTAGAAGCTGATCCACTGATGGCGAGCCCTTCTTTATTGAATACATAACTTACCAATCCTGAACAGTCGAATGCGTTAGGACCCTTAGCGCTGTATTTGTATTTCTTGCCTATTTGATTGCGAGCAGTTTTTACGATCTCAGACCTCTGATTTGAGATATATGATGTTCTATCACTTCTAGATCTTGAACTACTGCAAGAGTAAAATAGTGTAACGACTAAAAGCACAAGTAATGAAAAACGCGGATTATTACTATCCTTCAGAAGTTTCACCTTCTTCTTGTTCTCCTTCAGAAGCTTCACCGCTTTTTTCTGCTTCATCATCGGCGCTCTTAAGTGCTCTTGGTACTTCTACGTTAGCAACAGGTGTTGCTCCTTCTACCATGACTTGAACACCTTCTGGCAATTCGATATCTTTTACACGAACAGCACTGCCAAGCTCCAACTCGTCGATGCTTACGAAAAGAGTATCGACAAGATTTTCTGGAGTTGTCTTTACTGTTACCTTTCTTAGTGTTCGGATTAGCTTACCCCCACTTTTTACACCTGGAGATACACCCTTAAAACTAACTGGTATATCTGCGATTACTGGGTGACCTTCTACCAGCTCAAGAAAGTCCATGTGCATAATCTCATCAGTAACGGGATGAAAATCTATATCCTTGATAATTGCTTTGCGAGTCGTTCCTTCAAGAGCGATTTCTGCTAACTTGAAGTGAGGTGTGTAAATCATGGTCTTGACATCACCGTGTTTTGTAGAAAAATGAGAAACGCCATTTTTCTTGCTGTATAGAACTGCAGGTATCTTTCCCGCATTTCTTACTGCTTTAGTTGCTTTTTTTCCAAGATCATTTCTTGGCTCTACGTTTATCTGTACTATATCCATGACTCGTATTCTTTCGCTTTTTCAAAAGGACCGCAAAGATAGGGTTTTTCATAAAAAAATCAGAATAATTATAGTCTCACCCGATATGGTGATTTTTTAGTCAGATGGGCGTTAGACATATTGCTTTTTTTGAGCCAGTTCAAAAGCATGATTATCCAAGGAAAGGATCTCTTTTATCAAGCTAAAATATTCCTTCGTTTTTGAGTCATTCAGCTTTTTTTTCCAGAACAATTCGTCTAAAATTTCTCTACCTGAATTGAGTAGCTCCTTACGGTTATGTATGGTATTCATTGTGGTTAAGGACGGCGTGAAGAAATAAGAAGGATGAAGTTTGGCTTTTTCAATACCTAGATGTGAGAGTATCTCCTGGGCTTCTTGATATGGGTTGAGATACAAGTCTTCATAAGAAATCAAGACGCCATCACACTTGCGTACTTCATCGAGAGCTAGAATGAATGATATGGACCACATCATAAGAATCGTCATCTCATGGTCAGCCAACACCGACGATCGTAGGCCCTTTAAAACTTTGGTTTGTTTGCTAGACCAAAGTGGATGCCTCAATGCTCTCTCGAAAAAGTGTTGGTTATGCCATTCCCAGCCATACTCATCCCAAAATCTCTTTCGATTCAATATCGACATGAGCACAGCTAAAGGATGCCTATATATATAAAGAACTCGTCCACTAATAGTTTTTGATAGCTCATCTAACAGATGATTAGATCTTATGGTCTTGAAGCCTATGACATCAGTGTTTTTCCAGATGTATTCTACAAAGGATTGTGAGTTTTCTTGAAGGGGAGTGTTCAGATGATTTCTGAGGAGCCAATTGTTATTAAAAGGAACTTTTGATGTTGCCTCATTGAGATGTGTTATGATACTTTTTGATGAATCTAAAGAAACGGAATAGCAAAATTCTCTTGATTCCGCGTATACTCCAGGATGCAGTGGCTCAAATAAAATAAGCCCACCAAGGGCTTTTGATATTATATCTGAAAGCCAAGTTGTCCCCGACCTACCAAAACCAGCTATAATGATCGGAGCATGATTCATTTCACATTAAGGAATTAGATTATCATTCCAGCTGCAACAGTATTATTGGATGCCTCATCCACTAAGATAATACTTCCAGTTATTCTATTTTGTCTATACGAATCAATGAATAGTGGTTTAGTGACCCGAAGCGATACACGGGCTATGTCATTCATATTGATATTCTTGTCATCCTGTAGTCTGTGCAAAGTATTGATATCTAGCTTGTAGCGAATCTCTTTAACCACACATCTAACATTTTGAGTCGTATGCTGTAGGGCAAACTTTCCTTTCTGTTTTAGAGGCTTTGTATTGTCAAACCAGCACATCATAACATCGATGTCTTGAGTGATTTCTGGTTGGTTATTAGCCCTCACGATCATATCTCCACGACTCAAGTCAAAATCCTCTTCCAACTCAACAGTTATAGATTGTGGAGGAAAGGCCTCTTCTTGCTCTCCATCAGCACCGTGAATCTTTTTAATCTTTGTAGTGAATCCTGAAGGTAACAAAGTTACTTCATCCCCTTTTTTCATAACGCCACCAGCAAGCCTACCTGCATAACCTCTAAAGTCATGAAACTCATCACTATATGGTCTAATCACAAATTGAACAGGAAATCTCTGATCTATAAAATTATGATCACTAGCGATGTGCACATTTTCTAGGTAGTACATCAAAGTCGGGCCTTCGTACCAAGATGTTTTTTCTGATCTATTAACTACATTATCTCCTTTCAAAGCAGAGATCGGGATGAAGTGAACATCCTTTACATCTAGTTTTGCAGCAAAGCTCTCGAAGCTTTCTTGTATTTTATCATAGGCCTCCTGACTGAAGTCAACAAGATCCATCTTATTAATACAAACAACTATGTGAGGGATCTGCAACAGTGAAGCGATGATGGCGTGTCTTCTGGTTTGATCGACTACACCATGACGAGCATCTACTAATATAAGAGCAACATTTGCGGTAGACGCCCCTGTTACCATATTTCGAGTATACTGGGTATGTCCAGGAGTATCAGCTATAATGAACTTTCGCTTAGGCGTACTAAAATATCTGTAGGCTACATCTATCGTTATGCCTTGCTCTCTTTCAGATTTAAGGCCATCAGTAAGCAAAGCAAGATTCACACCTTCTTCACCTCTTCTCTCTGATGTATCTTTGATCTGATCATACTGATCTTGGTATATGCTCTTACTATCATAGAGTAGTCGTCCTATCAAAGTAGACTTTCCATCATCAACACTTCCTGCAGTTGTAAATCTTAGTAGTTCTGTATTGTTATTAGTCATTTATGACTTGATTTTAGATATTAGTAAAAGAAGTTTTAGAAGTATCCTTCTTTTTTACGGTCCTCCATAGCAGTTTCGCTTCGTTTGTCATCAGTCCTTCCCCCTCTTTCAGTCATTCTCGTTGTAGCGATCTCCTCAATGATATCCTCTACAGTTGATGCTGTAGATCTCCAAACGCCAGTGCAAGTCATATCTCCAATGGTTCTACATCGGACCATTTCTTTTTTTATCACTTCGTCTGGTTTCTTTTCTATGTATTCGCAATCTGCCAGCAACGCACCTTCTCTTTCAAAAACCTCTCTTTCATGCGCAAAATATAACGAAGGCAATTCTACCTTTTCTGCAGCGAGATACTGCCAGACATCTAACTCTGTCCAGTTGCTAATCGGGAAGATTCTAAAATGTTCTCCCATGTTTTTACGACCGTTAAATAGGTTCCATAGCTCTGGTCTTTGGTTTTTGGGATCCCACTGGCCAAACTCATCCCTATGAGAAAAGAAACGTTCTTTAGCCCTCGCCTTTTCTTCATCTCTTCTTGCTCCACCTAAGGCAGCATCATATTTACCTTTTTCCAAAGCATCAAGAAGAACCGCTATCTGAAGCATGTTTCTACTTGCGTTAAATCCTTTTTCTTCAGTTACTAAACCTGATTCAATTGCCTCGTCTACAGAACCAACTATCAATTTTGCTCCAAGCTTTTTAACAAGGCTATCGCGATATTCGATTGTCTCTGGAAAGTTATGTCCTGTATCTACATGAAGTAATGGAAATGGGATCTTTGCTGGATAAAAAGCTTTATGGGCTAAATGTACCATCAAAATAGAGTCCTTTCCTCCCGAAAACATCAGAGCTGGGCGTTCGAATTGAGCGGCCACTTCTCTCATGATATAGATAGATTCTGCTTCGAGTTCTTTTATATGACTAAGGTTATAATCCATTACTTGAATTTCGATTCTTGGATGACAAAATTAAAAACTTCGATTACACTTTCTTCAATTGATTGATCTGTCGTGATTATTTCTTTAGCTGGATTTAAAGGAGCTTCATATGGACTGTCTATGCCAGTAAATCCTTTTATCTCTCCTGCTCTCGCTTTTTTATATAGACCTTTAACATCTCTTTGCTCGCAAACCTCTACAGGCGTGTTGATGTAAACCTCTTTAAAATCATTCTCTCCTATGATTTGTTGAGCAGACTCTCTTATTGCTATAGTCGGGCTAATAAAAGAACACAATGTTATAACACCCGAATCCAAGTAAAGCTTAGCCAACTCTGCTACACGTCTTATATTTTCAGCTCTGTCCTCCATAGAGAAGCCGAGATTATTGCACAAACCAGAGCGTACATTGTCTCCATCTATGACTTGCACAAAGTACCCTTTAATGAAAAGCATGCGTTCAACTCCCTTGGCAACCGTACTTTTGCCAGATCCAGAAAGACCTGTAAACCAATAAACATGACTTTTTTGATTCAAGAACTTTTCTCGCTCTTGACGGCCAACTAATTGATCGAAAATAGGGTGAATGTGATCTGCCACTTTACTTCTTTGATTTGAACATACTTCTGATAGAACCCCTCGGTATGGCTTGCCAGCCACGTTCATGTAGATAGTATAAGAGTAGCTTAACCGGAAACTCGATAGACGTTACTTTAACAGCAGTGTTCATCTCTCCTGTTGTAAGATAGGTAATTACGAAAATCGCAGCTGAAGCTATGATCCTCCAGGTCAAACCTTTGAGTATACTTCTAAAATGAGATTCTTTTTGGATTTCACCCATACCTTAATATCAGCCAGCAAACCTACCTCATTTATTTGAAAGGTAGAACCTAAACTCTCTTTATAACCTTTAAACCGAATATGATGATCAAGTAAGAAACGATACCCAACACAAGCCCTAACAACACATACTTTAGAATGGAAGGTTTTTGAGGTGATATTGGATAAGAAGGCGCATCTAATAGTTGAATTAGTGGTGCATTTGTTTTAAGAGCATATTCTGCTCTTCCCAGGTTTTCAGTTATTTGTTGAAGAGCAGCTTGATAACCAACCAATTTACTTTCGAGTAGAGCTGCTTGAACATTATTTTGATTTTTAACTAGTCCAGTACTTCTATCTTTTATTTGTGCGGCTTTAAGAGCTGAATCAGATATTAACTTAGTCAATGAATCTCTCTCGGCGACAATCAAATCATGAACTTTCTGACTTCGCTCTACAGATTTTTCTACAAAAAAGGAATTCACTTCATCATAAAGTTCATTTACGAAAAGTATCGATAGACTGTCTGAAAGAGACTTCATATAGAATGACATAATGTAATCTGTATTCCCATAATCTGAAGTCAATAATGCATTTGACCTATTTTGTTTGGTCCCGACTATTTTATTGATCAAAGATTTCAGAACAAATTGTCCATCAGAGGTTTTGACGTTGTTCGAGTCAAGTAGATAGCTTTCGAGGTCCGGACGTTTATCTACCCAAGTATCATCCATCTTATGGATATTGATAAAGTGATTTGCTAAAGTGGAATTTCTGTTAGCAATTTTAACTTCATTTAATAAAGTTGACTCTATGATTCTCTTTGATCGGGCTATTTCTAATAGTTTATCAACATTATACTTACCTCCAGAAGGAGCTATTCCAAATTGGCTAAGTACACCAGCCATCCCAGATATCTGAGGATTGTTGTCATCATTGAGCATAAACGACAGCTCTGCAACATAATGATCTTCTTGCTGAGTATACCAAAAAAGCACGACCCCAAGGGTTAGAAGACAAGACAGTCCAAGACCTAAAATATTTGACTTGATCCATCTGATCACATCAGCAGAGGCTGAGATCACCTCATCGAGTGTGATCTCGTCCACATACTTCTGTTGACCCTTTGTTGGCTCCATAGATATCAAAGGTAATACCTATCCAAATAAATCAATCACACTAGTCCTTATAGTTCAGGCTTGGAAACAATGCTTTTTCTGCATCCACTTTGTTAGTATTTTTTCTTTGAGCATAATCAGAGACCTGATCTTCAGATATTTGGCCTAAGCCAAAATATTTGCTTTCTGGATGACTGTAGTAAAACCCACTAACTGATGCTGCAGGATACATCGCAAAGCTCTCTGTTAGAAATATACCAGTGTTTTCTTCTGCACTCAACATCTCAAAAAGTGTCGTCTTGAGCGTATGATCTGGACATGCAGGGTACCCAGGTGCTGGCCTTATACCTTGATAGATTTCTTTTATTAATTCATCATTTGACAAACTATGCTCATCTGTATAGTTCCAATATTTAGTTCGTACTAAGTGATGAAGTCTTTCTGCAAATGCTTCAGCTAATCGATCGGCAAGTGACTTTAAAAGTATAGCATTGTAATCGTCTCCTGCCTCTTCAAACTCTTTTACTTTATTTTCTATTCCTATGCCTGTGGTAACAGCAAATCCGCCGATGTAATCTGGATTTGTACCAACTGGAGAGATAAAGTCTGAAAGACAGAAATGTGGTAATCCATCAGCCTTCTTTCTTTGTTGTCTCAGATTAGTTATCCTATAACTCTCTGTTGTCCTGCTTTCATCACTATAGACAACTACATCATCACCATCAGCATGAGCAGGAAAGAGCCCAACGACACCTCTAGCTGTTAACCACTTTTCAGATATGATCTGTTGTAACATGTTTTTGGCGTCTTCAAATAATTTAGAAGCTTCCTCACCAACTACGCTATCTTTTAGAATAGCTGGATACTTACCTTTTAATTGCCAGCTTGAAAAGAATGGCGTCCAGTCTATGTAATTAGAAAGATCTTCAAGATTATAATTATCTAAAACTTGAATACCAACAACGTCAGGAACAGGTGGTGTATAGTTATTCCATTCTAATGATAGTTTTTTGCTTCGTGCTTCTTCTATACTGACATATTTTTTTGTTGAAGTATTAGATTTTCTTTGCTCCCTAATTCGAGCATAAGTACTTCTTGTATCAGCAATGAAGCTTTCTGTAACAGAACTCTGACTTGATAATAATGAACCAGCCACGGCTACACTCTTTGATGCATCTAAAACGTGTATGGTAGGCCCTGAATACTTTTCTTCTATTTTGACTGCTGTATGCGTCTTAGAGGTTGTTGCCCCTCCGATAAGTAAGGGCATTTTCATACCTCTTTCTTCCATCATTGAGGCCACCGTAACCATCTCATCTAATGAAGGCGTAATTAGCCCACTCAATCCTATAATGTCCACATTTTCTTTAATTGCAACATCTAAGATTTTAGAAGGGGGTACCATGACGCCAAGATCAATAATCTCGTAATTGTTGCAAGCAAGCACAACGCCAACTATGTTCTTTCCAATATCATGTACATCACCCTTGACAGTGGCCATAAGTATTTTGCCATTTGTCTGCACAACACCATCCTTCTCTTCTTCTATAAAAGGTGTCAAGTAAGCAACGGCTTTTTTCATAACCCGGGCACTTTTCACTACTTGAGGCAAAAACATTTTGCCAGCACCGAATAAATCACCCACTACGTTCATCCCGTCCATAAGTGGTCCTTCTATTACTGATAAAGGAGAGTTCAGTTCTTGTCTCGCTTCTTCTGCATCTGCATCAATGTATTCTGTGATTCCTTTAACAAGAGCATGTTCTATACGCTTTGTAACAGGGGCCTCACGCCAACTTAAATCTACAACCCTAGTCTTGCCATCACCTTTTATCTGCTCAGCATATGTGATGAGATCATCTGTGGCAGTATTGGTTTTATTGAATATTGCATTTTCTAAAAGTGTAACTAATTCTTTTGGAATCTCATCGTAGATCTCCATCATGCCTGCATTAACAATTCCCATATCCATGCCTTTATTTATCGCATGATATAAGAAGACACTGTGCATCGCTTCTCTGACTTTGTTGTTTCCTCTAAATGAAAATGAGACGTTACTTACACCACCACTGATCTTAGCGCCTGGACATTCTTTTTTAATTAGCTCTGTGGCGTCAATAAAGTTCTTTCCATATTCTCGATGTTCTTCTATACCAGTTGCAATTGCAAAGATGTTGGGATCAAAAATGATATCAAGTGGATTAAAGCCAACTTCATTCACAAGGATGTCATAAGCTTTTTTACATATTTCAACTTTGCGTTCTACTGTTTCTGCTTGCCCTTGTTCATCAAAGGCCATGACTACAGTTGCAGCTCCATATCTTTTTATAATTCTTGCTTGACGTTTGAATTCATCAACACCTTCCTTCATAGAGATAGAGTTGACGATACACTTGCCTTGCACACATTTTAAGCCCTCTTCTATTACTGAAAACTTAGAAGAGTCTATCATGATTGGAAGCTTAGCGATGTCAGGCTCTGCCATCATGAGATTTAGAAACTTTTTCATAACTGCTTGAGAATCTAAAAGACCCTCGTCCATATTGACATCTATAACTTGGGCACCACCTTCTACTTGATGTGCAGCTACAGATAGTGCTTCTTCAAAAGACCCCTCTTTTATTAACCTTGCAAATTTTCGAGAACCAGTAACGTTTGTTCTTTCTCCAATATTTATAAAGTTGAGATCTTCACGAACGATGAGTGGCTCCAAACCAGAGTATTGGCTGTACTTTGATTTTTTTATAAAATCACGAGGTGGGATGCTTTTGGCTGATTTCACCATGACTTTTATATGCTCTGGTGTTGTGCCACAACAACCACCGATAATATTGACATAACCTTCATTTAAGAAATTAGTCATGAGTACGCCCATCTCATTTCCAGTTTGGTCATATTCTCCAAACTCATTAGGTAGGCCTGCATTGGGATAGGCACTGACAGGGCAAGTTGCAATTTTAGCTAAATCTCTAAGGTGGGGGGCTAACTCTTTAGCACCTAGTGCGCAGTTGAGTCCTACACTCATGAGATTCATGTGTGATACAGATATCCAAAAAGCTTCTACAGTTTGCCCGCTCAATGTCCGACCACTAGCATCAGTGATGGTCCCAGAAATCATTAGTGGTAGCTCTCTTCCGATTTCCTCAAATAATGTGTCAATCGCAAACATAGCTGCCTTGCAGTTAAGAGTGTCAAATACGGTCTCTATTAATAGAATGTCAACGCCTCCATCGACAAGCCCTCTTGTTTGCTCCAAGTATGCAGCAACAAGTTGGTCAAAGGTGACTGCACGATATCCAGGATCATTTACATCTGGAGAAAGGGATGCGGTTCTTGTTGTAGGACCGAGTGCCCCCGCAACATATCGTGGTTTTTCAGAAGTAGAGTATTCTTTTGCGGCAGCAACCGCTAGTTTTGCTGACTCGAGATTAAGCTCATAGCATAAACTTTCCATCTCATAATCAGCCTGAGAGATAGTGTTGGCACTAAAGGTGTTGGTTTCTATTATATCTGAACCTACTGCTAAATACTCTCTATGGATAGCTGAGATAATATCAGGTCTAGTAAGCGATAATAATTCGTTATTTCCTTTTATATCTCTGTGAAAGTCTTTAAAGCGCTCACCACGATAATCCTCTTCCGTAAGTTTATACCTTTGGATCATAGTGCCCATAGCACCATCCATAACTAGGATGCGCTCTTTCAACATATCCGTAACTAAAGGAAAATTCTCTTTCATAAGCCTGCAAAAGTAAGACTATTGAACATCTTTTAGAATGCTTAAGTTTTAAACATATGCCATTTCTTTTTTGGAGATATTTGCATGTTCAACATTTAGGATAACTGCGTATAGCACATGGGATATAAACTCACATCTAACTATATACCAACTGGTGATCAACCACAGGCTATTACACAATTGGTACGAGGGATAAATGATGGTGAAGAAGAACAAGTATTACTTGGTGTAACGGGTTCGGGTAAGACATTTACGATGGCTAATGTTATATCTCAAGTCAACAAACCTGTACTTGTACTAACACACAACAAGACCCTCACAGCTCAATTATACGCCGAGCTGACGGAGTTCTTCCCGGATAATGCCGTAGAGTACTTTGTAAGCTACTATGATTACTATCAGCCAGAAGCGTATATCACATCAAGTGATACTTACATAGAGAAGGATCTTTCGATAAATGAAGAAATAGATAAACTGAGGCTTCGCGCAAGCTCTAACTTGTTATCAGGACGTCGTGATATTATTATTGTTGCCTCTGTATCGTGCATCTATGGTATGGGTAATCCAGAGGATTACAAAGGGGCGATTATCAGAATCCAAAAAGGACAAACCATCTCTCGTAATAGGCTTCTATATCAATTAGTTGAGAGCTTATACTCCAGATCGGAGAGAGATTTTAAAAGAGGAACATTTAGAGTTAAAGGAGATACGGTGGACATCCATCTTCCTTATGTCGACTTCGGATTTAGGGTTGTCTTTTTTGGTGATGAAATAGAGGGGATTGAAAAAATAGAGTTGAGCTCTGGTAAGAGGATACTGAATCTCAACGAAGCGGCCATATTCCCTGCTAATCTATATGTAGCACCAAAGGATAGACTCAATCAGATCTTGCGACAGATCGAAGGAGAGCTAGATAATCATGAGAAGTTTTTTGAACAAGAAGGTAGATTTATAGAAGCGAAAAGAATCAAAGAGAGAGTTACTTTTGATGTGGAGATGATGCGAGAGCTTGGATACTGTAATGGCGTAGAGAACTATTCTAGATTTTTTGATGGTCGCAAACCAGGGACAAGGCCTTTCTGTCTATTGGATTATTTCCCAGATGACTATCTTATGATTATAGATGAGAGCCATGTTACACTTCCTCAAGTAAGAGGTATGTGGGGGGGAGATAGGGCTCGAAAGATCAGTTTAGTAAACTTTGGTTTTAGACTCCCTTCAGCATTAGATAATCGGCCATTGAATTTTGAAGAGTTTGAAAGCCTGGTCCCTCAAGTAGTTTATGTAAGTGCTACTCCTGGAGATTACGAATTAGAAAAAACTGAAGGTGTAGTTGTAGAACAAATAGTTAGGCCCACAGGTCTTCTTGACCCACCTATCCAGGTAAGACCAAGCATCAATCAGATCGATGACCTCTTAGAAGAGATACAACTTAGAATAGAAGCAGACGAAAGAGTTTTGGTTACAACGTTAACCAAAAGAATGGCAGAAGAGTTAACTAAATACCTTACTAAACTTAATGTCAAAGTAAGATATATACACTCTGAAGTAGACACCATGGATCGAGTAGAAATCATAAGAGATCTACGTCTTGGAGGGTTTGATGTTTTGGTAGGGGTTAACCTATTAAGAGAAGGACTGGATATGCCTGAGGTTTCTTTAGTTGCTATACTAGATGCAGATAAAGAAGGGTTTTTAAGAAACACAAGATCACTTACTCAGACAGCAGGTAGGGCTGCAAGGAACTCTAATGGCATGGTTATATTTTATGCAGATAAAGTAACTAATAGTATGCAACAAACTATAGATGAGACCAATAGAAGGCGTGCGATACAAATGGCATATAATGAAGAACATGGCATCACGCCAACAACAATAACAAAGACAAAAGAAGAAATCTTAAATCAAAAATCAATCCTTGATATAAGAGGCAAAAAACCAAAAGCATATATAGAACCCATGGAACCAAGCCTTGCGGCAGATCCAGTTGTTAGCTATATGTCGAAGGATCAATTGGATAGATTGATATCTGAGACTGAGCATAAAATGAAAAAGGCTGCAAAAGATCTGGACTTTATAACTGCGGCGCAGTATAGAGACGAATTGTTTGCATTAAAGAAAAAAAAGAAAGCTGCGATCTAGGGCTGGAGATAATATCGGTCGATCCCATCTAATATCATCTGTACAATTTTATCAGGATAAAAGTACCCTGAATCTATAATCTGATCGTAATTAGAATGATCTTCAAAGTCTATATTGTAAATCTTGTTGAATCTTTCTTTTTCACTTTTTCTTCTCTCCTTTATTTTTCTAATTAGATGTAGGACGTCTCTATTAGATTCGTCACTTTTTCTTTTATCATCTTTACTAATTCTTTCTGCAGCTATGTCTTCATCACAGAGTAAAAAAACTTTATAGGATGATGGTATAAAGTTCCACGCTAACCTAGAATCGACGATGTAGTTTTCTTTAGTATCATTAAGAGCTCTTGTGTAAGAATCTATCTTCTCATCTATATCTCTTCTTGAGTCGGTTAGGTGATTGAGCTCAAGGGTTGTCATACCCATATCTGCCGCTATCTGTCTTTGTATGGCACCAGTTGATAGATAATTATATCCTAGTTTTTCGCACAGCAGTTTGCCAGTCGTACTTTTTCCACTTCCTATATCCCCCGAGATTGTGATGATCATTTTCTTAAAACTGATGTTGTTAAAAAGTAGATACAAAACTATAAATAACCTTGAGATCCAATAGAGATCACTAATTTGGGCACAGAAAATAACGTAATGAGTAACAGCAACTTGGATATAGACTTATTGTCAGAAGTATGTAAAGTGCCAGGAGCTCCTGGTTTTGAGCAAAGAATAAGAGAAAAGATCATTAAAGAGGTAACTCCTTATGTCGACGAAGTCAAGGTTGATGCTATGGGTAGTGTACATGCTATCAAGCGAGGTAAAGGGAAGAATAATAAGAAAGTATTGGTCGCTGCACACATGGATGAGATTAGCTTTATTGTTACTCATATAGACGATGATGGATATATCCGATTTCATCCATTAGGTGGTTTTGATCCAAAAACATTGACTGCCCAAAGAGTTTTCATTCACGGAAGTGAAGATGTCTTAGGTGTTATGGGTACAAAGCCGATCCACATCATGAAGCCAGAGGAAAGAAAGAAAATGCCAGACCTCTCGGATTTCTATATAGATACGGGGATGAAAAAAGAAGAAGTTGAAAAACTTATCTCAATCGGCAACCCGATCACTCGCGAGCGAGATCTTGTCGTAATGGGACCTTGTGTTAACTCTAAGTCACTCGATAATAGAGTCTCTGTATATATATTAATTGAGGCCTTGAGGCAAATGTCTAAGCAAGAGCTTGACGTTGATGTATACGGAGTTTTCACAGTCCAAGAAGAAGTTGGATTACGTGGCGCTATGACTGCTGCTTCAGGAGTAGACCCTGACTTTGGCATAAACCTCGATGTTACTTTAGCTTGTGATTATCCCATGGCTCAACCTCATGAACGCATCACATCTCTTGGCGATGGTACGGCAATCAAAGTTCTTGACGGTGCGACTATCTGCGACTATCGAATGGTTAGATATATGAAGGAGCTCGCAGTAAAAAATAAGATCACATATCAAATGGAAATTCTACCCGCAGGAGGAACAGATACCGCCGGGATCCAACGATATGCCAAAGGCGGGTCGATAGCAGGCGGAATATCCATACCGACCCGATATCTCCACCAATCCATCGAAATGGCCAATATAGATGACATCCGTGCAACTATCGACCTTCTAAAAGTATCTTTGGAAGGCATAGGCTCATATGACTGGTCGTTTTCTTAATCAGATAAAGTTTTCTAATGTGGAAAGAAGAGAATAATGCAATTCATGCAGAATTTAAATTTGTCGATTTCAGAAAGGCTTTTGCTTTTATGACAGAGGTAGCATTTGTAGCAGAAGGACTCAACCACCATCCAGAATGGTCCAATGTTTATAACACTGTAAAGATCAAACTGACAACACATGATGCAGGCAACACCATAACAGAGAAAGACCGCGAGATGGCTTCTCAAATCGACAAACTGTACTCGAAAGAGATATAAAATATTAGTAGAATTACACACGTGTTAAGGTGCTGTTAAGGATTTCTGGAGAAGAAACATTTGGGTTTTTGAAGCCGTTTTGATATAACTTTAGAAAGTTGGCTAATGCCAACGATCATAACAACAGACGAAACCTTACATCATGAAAAGTTTATTTCAGCTTATCATAGCAGGGGTCATAGGTGGTGCGATCGCCTTTGGGGCTTTTAAAGCATTTGATAAAGACACTGTGATCTACCAAGAGATACCTGCTAAGACCTATCAGACCAATCAAGTTGCTAACGCTTCTAGTAAAAACGCTACCTACAGCAGTGCAGATGTTCCTGACTTTGTAGTAGCAGCAAACAAGGCAAATCCTGCAGTTGTGCACATAAGTGCACAGAATGAAGAGGCAAAAAACTATCAAGAAAATCGAAGAAGCCCTCAAGATAACTTTTGGGGCTACAGAAGATATAGAGGAGAGCGCCCTCAAGCAGGGACTGGTTCAGGTGTCTTAATAAGTGATGACGGCTTTATCGTCACCAATAATCATGTTGTTGGCTTTGCGGATTTTATAGAAGTAACTATGCATGATGGGACCATATTATCGGCAACTAAAGTTGGAACAGATCCATCGACAGATCTTGCCGTTATAAAAATAGAAGGACAATCTTTTCCTCATTTAGAAATGTCTAACTCTGATAAAGTCCAAGTAGGTCAATGGGTAGTTGCAGTTGGCAATCCTTTTAACTTAACATCTACAGTTACAGCAGGGATAGTGAGTGCCATGGGTAGGGATTTAGATATCATCCAAAATGATAAATCAATAGTTGTTGATAAAACGATCGAAGAGTTTATCCAGACCGACGCCGTTGTTAATCCTGGAAATAGTGGAGGAGCTCTAGTCAATGTCAAAGGGGATCTCATAGGTATCAACACAGCGATCTCTTCACCAACAGGCGTATATGCAGGTTATTCTTTTGCTATACCATCTAATCTTGTAAAAAGAGTAGTTGATGAAATCATGGAGGTAGGCGGAGATGTACAAAGAGCAGCGCTTGGCGTACAAATCGGAGACATTGATGAAGTAAAAAAGGTTGGTATAGAGGTTGATAGAAACAGAGGCGTATATATTATTGGGTTTCCCGAAGATAGGTATGGTAGGAGATTAGCATATAGTTCTGCAGAACAAGCAGGAATCGAAGTAGGAGATATAATTGTTTCCGTTAACAATAAGCAAGTAGACGACACTAATGATCTTCAAGAAACATTGAAGTTTGCGAAGATAGGAGACACTTTAGATGTTACTGTTTTTAGAAACGGTAGGAAGAAGACAATTCCTGTGAAATTAAGACAAGGTATATGATCAATGCGTCTATTTTAGACGTTTAAAGATAAAGTTGGTTTTTCGTTTTGTTTTGAGGCGCCCGATTAATATTCATATTATCGGGCGTTTTCATTTTTACAATTATGTAGTTATAATCTTTTGTTCAATCTAACTAACATCTCTTCTTTCCAATTTACATAATTGTCTATTTCAATTTGTTTTCTAGCTTCTCCGATTAGCCATAGATAAAAGGACAAGTTATGTATGCTTGCTATCTCATGACCATAAGCTTCCTTAACGGCAAATAAATGTCTCAGATAAGACTTACTATGGGAGCGACTTAATTCACTTGTGCTGTTTTCATCTATGGCTGAGTAGTCTTCTTTCCATTTGGCATTTTTAATATTGATAACACCTTGATCTGTGTAAAGGTGGCCATGTCGTGCATTTCGAGTAGGTAGCACACAGTCAAACATATCAATACCTCGATCGATACATTCTAGGATATTTTGTGGTGTTCCTACACCCATTAAGTATCTTGCTTTCTTTACAGGTAGATGCTCTGTCACCTTCTCTGTCATATCATACATGATGGGTGCTGGCTCGCCTACAGACAACCCACCAATGGCGTTGATTTCACATTCTTTGCTGGCTATGTATTTGGCGGACTCCGCTCTAAGATCATCGTATGTGCTTCCTTGTACGATAGGCGCCAAGGTCTGAGGATAACCATGTGGTCCTTCTGTTTTTGCAAAATGCTCTAAGCACCGATCCAACCATCTATGGGTCATATGCATAGACTTCTTGGCATAATTATATTCGCATGGAAATGGTGTGCACTCATCAAATGCCATAATTATATCAGCACCGATACTTTGTTGAATCTCTATGGCTCTTTCAGGACTAAAAAAATGTTTTGATCCGTCAATAGGAGATTTAAAATGAACACCTTCTTCTGTAATTTTTCTAATTCCGCTTAGCGAATAAACTTGAAAACCGCCACTATCTGTGAGCATAGGCTTATCCCAGCTTATAAACTTATGAAGACCTCCACCTCTTTCTATAATCTCATGTCCTGGACGTAGATATAAATGAAAAGTATTGCCAAGTATGATCTCGGACCCTAATGATTTTAAAGCGGCATGAGGCACATACTTTACGGTGCCCTGTGTGCCTACAGGCATAAATATAGGCGTACTGATATCACCATGAGATGTTGTTATCCTGCCTAGACGAGAACCTCCTGATGAGGATTTTTTTAAAAGATCAAACTTTATCACCTGGTTTCTTTACTCATGTTAATTGTTATCCCTATCATCATAGAAAATGCCATTAGTGCAGTGCCTCCTTTACTTATAAAAGGGAGTGGTATACCAATCACAGGACTAAGCCCCATGGTCATACCAATGTTTATAAAAAAGTGAGTGAATATGAAACCTGCTATGATATAACAATAGGCCTTTATAAAACTAAAATTAGAATTTTCGCCAACGCGAATTATTCTGATCGTAAGTAAAAGAAATATAATCACAACACCCGCACCTCCTAAAAATCCTTGTTCTTCCCCGATACTGCTAAAGATAAAATCTGTTGTTTGTTCTGGCACATAATTCAACTTAGTAAGGTTGCCGTTGAGATAGCCCTTGCCGCTAAGACCGCCAGAGCCAATTGCTATTTTTGATTGTATAAGATTATATAGAGATCCTCTTGGATCGCATTTTTCAGGTTGTAACCATACGTTTATCCTATCTTGTTGGTGTGGCTTTAGTAGGTTATTAAATGCGAAGGAACTACTGAAAGAAATTAAACACAATATGCTCAAACCTCCAAGTACAGAGAACCTCGTTGTCAAGCTTTGACTTCTATTCATCATAAACAAATGAACAAGCAAGTAAATAGTGCTAATTGCCACGGCGTAGGGCATTAAATCAAATTGGTAAAATAGAATATTTGCCAAAGCAACAGCCGCAAAGATGAATATCGGCGTAGTCTCTTTAATTGAAAACCTACTCGTAAACAGAACGCCGATCAAAAAAATAGCACTTGCTACCACATAAAATCCTTGCGTTAAGGAAAACACTATAGTCAAGAACAATGAGATAATAGCTAAATAGTATATCACTGGCATACCAAATCTATAATATGCTATAATGAGAGATGCAAAGGTAAGAGCTGAACCAGGGTCGGGCTGTAATATGATTAAGAGTGCTGGAAGCGCCATCACCCCAAGAACTAGAAGTTGTGATTTGTATTCTGAAAGTTTTGTATGAACAGAACTTAAGAGTGATGCAGAGAATAAAGCCGTAGCAACTTTTGCAAATTCTCCCGGTTGAAAGGAAAATGGACCTAAACTTATCCAAGACTTGGCACCCTTAATTTCATTTCCGATCAAGAGTAGCAATACCAAGAGCACTATACCCACTATATAGGCCGGTAAGGAGAGACTATTCCATATTTGCCAATCAAATAGGGATAAAACGATCAGCACGACCAAGGATAATATAGCCCAAAGCAACTGACTCCCAAAAGGAGAGCTAAGTGTCCACATGTTTCCTATGTTGTCATTATAAGTGGTTGTATAAACCATTAATAATCCAATAACAACTAGCGCTAAATATGAAATGAGCAATAGCCAATCAATACCTGCAGATTGGCGTTTGCCTGTTCGGACGAAGCCACGACTAGAACTAGTCGATCTCAAATAATTCTGTTTTCTTTATACGATCTCTAAACGGTATAGCCTCTCTAAAGTCATCTTTGAAGCGCTGTAGATAAGGCTCTAAGTCGTATCTAGTTTCAAAAGCACCAACCTTCAAGCTGTAATATGGGTTTTCATAACTATTAGAGTAGTTATAATCAGGGTACATGTCCTTGAATTTTCGCTCAGCGTTTTCCCAAGCTCGTCTATTAGTCGTACTGATCAACTTGATGCGCCAGCCATTGATAGAAGCTTCTGCTCTTCCTTCTTGTTCGTATCTGTGCATGAGTGCTTGAACCTTGGATTCTTCATTGAATCTTACTTGAGCAAATATGCTAGAGCACAGAAAAGATAGTATGACAAATAGTACGATGCGCATCTCTATGTTATAATTCTACAGTCCAAAAAAACAACAAATCTTTTGATCAAACAATTTATATTTTGCCATGACACTGTTTAAACTTTTTACCGCTTCCACAAGGACAAGGATCGTTACGGCCTACCTTCTTGTCGGTTCTAACAAAGGTCTCTGGTTTGGCCTTAGCAGTACTGACCCCTTCTGCGGCTGCTCGTCTTGCTTGTTCTTGTCTTGAAGCTGTTGTTTTACTTAAGTCGGTTTTTACACTTTTAGCTTCTTGAAGATTCTCATTGACATTAATCATCAGTCTCCCTTTCATAAGGTAAGAGCTGATCTCTTCATTGATTTTATATATCAATCGCTCAAACAAGTCGTATGCTTCCATCTTATAAATAACCAATGGATCTTTTTGCTCAAAAGAAGCTGCTTGTACAGAATCTTTAAGCTCATCCATAGCACGGAGGTGCTCTTTCCAGTTTTCATCGACAATAGCTAGACTGACTGCTTTCTCAATGTCTTTGATTACTGACTTGCCATTGCTGTCTATGGCCTCTTTAAGATCCGCTGATATAGGTAATACCTTACTTGACCCATCTGTGAATGGCACAGCGATACGCTTGTAGCGACTACCATCGTTTTCATATACACGCTTGATCACAGGCATTAAAATCTCGGTGATCCGATCAAACTTCATATTGTAAAAGTCAGTCGTTTGCTTTTGCAATTCTTCAACTAACTCTCCAACTGGCGCTTCGTTAAATGATGCAGCATCGATCTCAGGATCATAACCAAGAACTCTTATACACTCGTTTCTAAATGAGTCGTAAGTACCTGCGTTTTTATAATCAACAACTATGTTTTCGCAAAGAGCAGAAAAGAGATTATAGAGATCTACTGATAAGCGATCACCAGAAAGTGCGTTACCTCTTTTCTTATAAATTGCCTCACGCTGTATGTTCATCACATCGTCATACTCTAAGAGTCTTTTTCTAATGCCAAAGTTGTTTTCCTCTACTTTTTTCTGAGCCCGCTCGATAGATTTTGTAACCATGCTATGCTGCAGAACCTCGCCATCCTGATGACCCATACGATCCATCACTTTTGCAAGACGCTCTGAGTTAAAGAGTCTCATTAAGTTATCCTCAAGTGATACATAAAACTGGGATGATCCTGGATCTCCCTGTCTTCCTGCACGACCTCTAAGCTGTCGATCTACTCTTCTTGAGTCATGACGCTCTGTTGCGATGATGGCAAGACCACCTGCGGACTTTACTTCGTCATTGATTTTTATATCGGTACCACGACCGGCCATGTTGGTAGCTATAGTTACGTTGCCTGCACGCCCTGCTTCTGAAACGATCTGTGCTTCACGTTGATGTTGTTTTGCATTCAAGACATTGTGCTTAAGTCCTTTGATTTGCATCATCCGACTCAGCTTTTCAGATACATCTACTGTGGTGGTACCAACAAGGACAGGTCTTCCTTGGGCAGTAAGCTTTCCAATTTCATCTATAACAGCATTGAACTTTTCTCTTGCAGTTTTATATACGAGATCTTCTTTATCTTTTCTTGTGATGGGCCTGTTAGTTGGTATGACCGTAACATCAAGTTTGTAGATATCCCAAAGCTCTTTAGCTTCAGTCTCGGCAGTACCAGTCATGCCCGACAGTTTGTGGTACATCCTAAAATAGTTCTGTAATGTTACTGTCGCATAAGTCTGAGTGATATCTCCAACTTTTACATTTTCTTTTGCTTCGAGTGCTTGGTGTAGTCCGTCAGAATATCGTCGGCCTTCCATCATACGACCCGTTTGTTCATCCACAATTTTCACATTGCCATCAATAACAACATACTCTTCTTCTTTTTCAAAAAGTGTGTAAGCTTTTAAAAGCTGGCTTACAGCATGTAATCGTCGAGACTTTATTGAATAATCTTGAATTAGATTAGTTCTTGCTTCTGATAGATCCTCACCAGTTTCTTTGCTCCGCTCATCTAGCATCTGCATCTCAGATGTGATATCTGGCATTATAAAAAATTGACTGTCGGATTCTCCCTTCGCTAAAAACTCAGCTCCTCCTTCAGCTAATTCGACATTTCTATTTTTTTCATCAATTGTAAACAATAGAGGTTCATCCACTATATGCATCCTCTTGGATTGTTCTTGCATATAGAAGTTTTCAGCCTTTTGCAAAGTTACCTTTACACCTTCTTCACTTAAGAACTTAATCAAGGGACGATACTTTGGCAGTGCCCTAAATGCACGTAATAGATTCATCCCTGTTTCTCCTTCTTCATATCCTTTGTCACCAGCAGCGAAGCCTTTTTTAGCTTCTGCCAGATATCCTGTAGCCAGTTTACGCTGCGCAGCAATCAGTCGCTCAACTTTTGGTTTTAACTCTTGATATTCTTGCTCTTCAGAACCTTTAGGTACTGGCCCAGAAATGATAAGAGGTGTTCTTGCATCATCGATCAAAACCGAATCCACCTCATCTATCATGGCGAAGTGATGCTTGCCTTGTACTCGCTCTGCTTCAGAACGCACCATGTTATCCCTTAGATAATCAAAACCAAACTCATTATTGGTCCCGTAAGTGATGTCGCACTTATAAGCATTGACCCTGCCTGGTGAGTGCGGCTTATACTTATCGATACAATCGACAGTCAGAAACAAAAACTCAAATATGGGACCGATCCACTCGCTATCCCTTTTAGCTAGATAATCATTGACAGTGATGACGTGTACACCTTGACCACTTAGACCATTTAAGTAGGCGGGTAGTGTTGCAACCAAGGTCTTACCTTCCCCTGTCTGCATCTCTGCGATCTTTCCTTTATGTAGGACATTTCCACCGATAAGCTGCACGTCATAGTGTATCATATTCCATGCTACCTCTGCGCCTCCGGCTATCCAAGAGCTTTGCCAAGTTGCTTGATCTCCATCGATAGTTACATGTTCTCTACCTGCCGCCATCTCTCTATCATGATCAGTAGCGGTTACTGTTATACTCTCATTCGTGCTAAATCTTCTTGCTGTTTCTTTAACCACAGCAAAAGCCTCTGGCAATAACTCAGCTAAGATCAACTCCAGTGCTTCATCTCGCTCTTTCTTGAGTGCATCAACCTCATTGTATTTGTCTTCTTTGGCAAGTATATTTGATTCAGCGTCAATCTCCGCTTTAAGCGCATCAATATCCTCATCTATGCCTTTTAGATGTTCAGCGATTCTTGATCTAAAATCAAGCGTTTTATTCCTCAGGTCATCATTGCTAATGGACTGATATGCCTTGAAGTTATCATTGATTTCTTCGATAACACTGCTAAAGGCTTTTACATCTCTATCATGCTTCGTACCGAATACTTTCTTGATTATATTAAACATGTAATTCTTTTATACTTTGACTAGTTGCGATAATTATTCCAATCCAGAGTTTATGCCATGCTGGCACGAAAAGCTTCAAAGGTAAGCCATCGTCGATTCTACTACGTCATAACGCTTTGGATAAATGATTAAAAGAAGACAGAATGACATGAATTGATCAGTATGATTAATGCTACTATCTATCTACCTTTGGACCTTGCGATGCTCGCATCGTGACAATAACGAAGATCATCATGAAAGTATTGAAATTTGGAGGCTCGAGTGTTGCTACACCCGAGAGAATAAGGAGTATAGGTGCGCTTATCGCTAAGCGTTATGCAAAAGAAGAAAAGTTAACTATTGTTTTTTCAGCATTTGGTGGCGTTACAGATACGCTCATAGAATGTGCCAAGCAAGCGGCTCAAGGCAAGAAAGAATATATAGATACCTATGATACTTTACATAAAAGACACTTGGATGCTTCTAACGTTCTATTAGGTAGTGATCTGGAGACTCAAAAAAGGCTAAGTAACAACTTTGACATCTTAAAAGACCTTCTCAAGGGAGTCCATCTTGTCAGAGAAGCTTCTCCAAGAACTATGGATTATATACTGAGTTTTGGAGAGCTTAACTCATCACTCATCCTTGCTGCATACTTTAGAAAGCTGGGGATCAAGGCAGCAAGCCTTGATGCGAGGACTGTAATTAAAACAAACAAAGACTTCGGTCAAGCAAAGGTCAAGCAGGACATCACTGAGGAGTTGCTCCAAGCACACTACAGAGCAAACAAAGGAACTATCCAGGTGGTCACGGGCTTTATCGCTTCAGATATAGGTGGACTCACGACGACGCTTGGTAGAGGAGGTTCAGATTATACAGCAGCTATCATCTCTAGTGCACTGAGTGCTGAGGTATTGGAGATATGGACAGATGTAGACGGTGTACTTACGTCAAATCCCAAAATTGTTAGTAACGCCTACACAATACCTCAATTGAGTTATGATGAGGCAATGGAGATGTCTCACTTCGGAGCCAAGGTGATATATCCTCCGACCATACAGCCAGCACTGAGTAAGTCCATTCCGATTTATATAAAAAACACCTTCAATCCGACATTTTCTGGAACGTTGATTAATGACGACGTCTCAGTTTCTGATAAGAGAAAAATCACAGGTGTCACATCTATATCAGATATCGCGCTGATCACTTTAGAAGGAACAGGCCTAATGGGAACACCTGGTATAGCTGCTAGATTATTTTCTTCTTTGGGCAAGGATAAGGTTAACATAGTGATGATCACGCAGGCTTCATCAGAGCACTCTATCTGTTTTGCAGTTAAGGAAGGAGATACTCAAAAGGCGATCGACAGCATGAGTGAAGAGTTTGTAAAAGAGTTAGACTCCTCACTCATCAAGCCTATCAAAGCAGAGCGAGAACTTTCTTTAGTGGCTGTGATAGGCGAAAAAATGAAAAGTGTACCAGGCGTGAGTGGCAGTCTTTTTAAAGCATTGGGCAATAATGGGATCAACGTAATTGCAATTGCTCAAGGATCTTCCGAGTTGAATATTTCATTTGCTATAAAAAGAAAGGACGAGCATAAAGCTTTGAATCTTGTTCATGATGCCTTCTTTTTATCAGATCACAAGAGACTTAATCTTTATCTAGTGGGTGTAGGGTTGATAGGAGGCACATTGTTAAAACAAATAAAAGAACAACACAAATCTCTTTTAGATAGTAAAAGATTGGACATAAGAGTAAATGGAATTGCCAATTCTAAAAAGATGCTTTTTAATGATGAAGGAATCGATCTTTCTAATTGGAAAGAAAATCTTTTAGAAAATGGAGATGACATGACCTTTGAAACTTTTGTCGGAAGAATACAAAAGCATAATCTTGCTAATTCTATTTTTATAGATTGTACAGCTAATCATTCAATAAAAGACCATTACGCAAGGGTCTTGCGTTCAAATATCTCTATCACAACAGCCAATAAAGTTGCTGCTTCTGACAAATATGAAAATTATAAAGGGTTACACATGCTTGCACTCAAACACAATGTTCATTTTCTATATGAAACTAACGTGGGTGCAGGTCTTCCAATTCTTTCGACACTCGACGGATTGGTGCGAAGTGGTGATCAAGTAGAAAGTATCAAAGCGGTAATATCAGGATCTTTGTCTTACATCTTTAATAATTATGATCCTTCCAAAAGCTTTAAAGAACTAATTATAGAAGCGAGAGAAAAAGGATATACCGAACCTGACCCTAGAGACGATCTATCAGGTCAAGATATCAAAAGAAAAATTATAATCTTAAGTAGAGTCGCGGGTTATCAGATAGAATCTGAAGATGTAACGATAGAACCCTTATTGCCAGAAGCTTGTATGGAAGCAGAATCGATAGATGACTTTTTTAAAGAGTTAGATAATCACGATGAGCACTTCAGAGGCTTAATAGAAGAGGCTCATAGTAAGCAAGCCAAATTGAGATATGTGGCTTCTTTAAAAGATGGACTAGCATCTATTAATCTTGAAATGGTTACACAAGAAAATCCATTTTATAATTTAGCGAGTACTGACAATATGATCGTCTTTCATACTGCGAGGTATAAAGAAAGACCGTTGGTGATACAAGGACCGGGCGCGGGCGCCGACGTAACAGCAGCGGGTGTTTTTGCAGAGATCATACAATTAGGTAACACAGTAGTATAAACCTAACTGCCAATCTGGCCGAATTGATCCCTTTTTCTTGGTATTTTGTGACATACGGGCAGGATTTATTGCGTTTTTATGAGTGGAATGGATATTGACAATAGTATCTTCCGAATAACAAGTATATATGTTCAACGATCTCTTCTTTCTTGACCACCTTTCTGATGATTCAGAGTTTCCTCCTATCATAAGTTTTAATGCAGGAGACGAGGAGGACAAGAATGTCACATATCCTGATAATCTGCCTATTTTAGCTCTTAAGAATACTGTCTTGTATCCTGGTGTAGTCCTGCCGATAACCATCGGAAGAGATAAGTCCATCAAGGCTGTGAAGAAGGCTCATGATGATGGCAAGTATATAGCTGTTCTATCTCAACGGGACGTGGACAATGAAGATCCAAGCTCAGATGAACTTTATCAAGTCGGAACTATAGCGAAGATCATAAAGATGCTAAAAATGCCAGATGGTAGCACAACAGCGATCTTACATGGTCGGATCAGGTGTACAAAGTCAGCGTTAACACAAGATGATCCCTATCTAAGAGGAGAGTTTGATATACTCCATGATATTGAAGCAACAGATAAGTTGGAGTTTGAAGCGGTCATTGCTTCGATAAAGGACAAAGCATCAAAGATTATAGAGCTTTCGCCTCAGATACCTTCAGAAGCGTCATCTATGCTTGATAACATGTCGAGTCCTTCGTTTTTGATCAATTTTATCGCCTCCAATCTTAATCTTGATGTGCCTCAGAAGCAAGAGATGTTAGAGATTTCTAATACTTCTGACCGAGGACATAAAGCACTATCACATCTTGACGCTCAGCTACAATTGCTTGAGTTAAGATCTAAGATTGAAAACAAAGTTAGAACTGATATAGAAAAGCAACAGCGTGATTACTTTTTGAATCAGCAGCTAAAGACGATACAAGAAGAGTTAGGCCAAAACCCGCAGCAAGCAGAGATTAACCAACTTGCTAAAAGAGCAAAGGATAAAAAATGGCCTACATATGCAAAAGACCAATTTCTAAAAGAACTTAATAAGGCAAAGAGAATCAACCCTCAAGTTGCTGAGTATTCTGTAACGCTCAATTATCTGGAGATGATGTTAGATCTCCCTTGGGAGACCTACACTGAGGATAACTTTGACTTGCAAAGAGTGCGCAAAGTCTTGGACAAAGATCACTATGGCCTAAAAGAAGTGAAAGAACGCATCATCGAACACCTCGCTGTCTTGAAATTAAAAGGAGATATGAAGGCTCCTATCATATGCCTGGTAGGCCCTCCAGGAGTTGGAAAAACTTCATTAGGTAAGTCAATTGCCAAAGCGCTAAAGAGAAATTTTGTTAGGATGTCACTCGGTGGGCTTCATGACGAGAGTGAGATAAGAGGTCATCGTAAGACATATATCGGAGCGATGCCAGGTCGTATCATCAAGTCGTTGAAGAAAACAGGCTCTTCTAATCCAGTCTTTATTCTGGATGAGATAGATAAGATCGGAAAAGACTTTAGAGGAGATCCTTCGTCAGCCCTTTTGGAAGTTTTGGATCCCGAGCAGAATGGTACGTTTTATGACAACTACTTGGACCTTGAGTATGATTTATCTAAAGTAATGTTTATAGCTACTGCAAATTCTTTAAATACAATACAACCGGCTCTTCTTGATCGTATGGAGATTATCCATATTAGTGGATATTCTACAGAAGAAAAGTTGCACATAGCACAGAAGCATCTCGTACCACAAGAGAGAACGGCGCACGGGCTTAAAGCGAGCCACATCAATCTGTCAAAGACAGTGATAGAGCAAGTGATCCAAGATTATACCAGAGAGTCAGGGGTAAGATCACTCAGCAGACGTTTAGCTGGAGTGATGAGGCATACAGCCAAGAGGATTGCCATGGATGAAGAAGAAAAAGTAACGATCAAAAAAGAGGATCTGGTTACTATTCTTGGGCCTTCTAAGTTTTCAAGAGACAAATATGCAAAGCTTAAGATACCCGGTATCGCTGTAGGTCTTGCATGGACGCAAGTAGGTGGAGATGTACTTTATATCGAGGCTAGTAAGAGCAAGGGAAAAGGAAAGCTTACCCTAACTGGCAATCTCGGAGACGTAATGAAAGAGTCTGCAACTACTGCACTGAGTTATATAAAGAGCAATGCCAAGTCGCTCGATATAGATCATAAAGTCTTTGAGGAGAATGATCTCCATATCCATGTTCCTCAAGGAGCGATACCAAAGGATGGACCGAGTGCCGGAGTAACCATGCTCTCTGCGATCACCTCGATTCTTAAGAATAAGCCGATACAACCGTATTTGGCTATGACCGGAGAGATAACGCTACGTGGTCAAGTGCTGCCAGTAGGTGGGATCAAAGAAAAGATTTTGGCAGCAAAGCGATCAGGTATAAAAAAGATACTTCTATGTGCTGAGAATCAGAAACATATAGATGAGATCCCTCCTGAATTTATAAAAGACATGTCGTTTATCTACGTCGAGAAAATGGAAGAAGTACTTCATCACGCACTGTCGGTATAGGCGTTAAATGCCTGTTAAAAGTCATTTGTGATAGTCCTTCAGCATCGTTGAGTCGTTTAATGCTTAACTTTGTTTAAGATGCCTACATTAAAATCGTATTTGCTGTTTGGATTTTTACTTCTATCTGGTGGTGCTATGCTTGCTCAAGATGAAGCTAAAGTTGTACAGCTCTCAGGTCAGATCGCTGACGAACGAGGATCCGTTCCGTTGTATACCAATGTTTCTGTTAAGGGAACCAGCAGAGGGACGGTTTGTCGTATAGATGGTTTTTATTCATTGCCTGTAAGAGAAAATGAAATAGTCATCTTCAGTCGTATCGGTTTTATGGATCAGGAGTACCAAGTACCTGATAGTGTAGAAGGAACATTTATCTCCAAAGACATAGTGCTTAAAAAAGACACATTGTTTTTGCCAGAAGCGGTGATCTCTCCTTGGCCTGATCGCGATTTTTTTGAGATAGAGTTTTTGGCATTGGAGGTAGACAATTATCTCGAAGATATAGCCTACGAAAACCTCTCTCCTGCTAAAATTGATATCCTAAAGCAGATTCTCCCAGCAGATGGTACTGAGGTCTCTCGATCAGAGCTTCAACAGACTGCTCAAGCATACTATTCTGCTGGGCAGTTTAGACCACAGAATATCTTCAATCCACTTTCTTGGAAAAAATTCATTGAAGCGATTCGCCGCGGAGATTTTAAAAAGAAGAAGTAGAGTTTAAGCAGTCATGATGACTGGTTTATCCCTTCTCTTATACCAATAGACAAGTCCGATTATTCCTGCCAGAAAGATTCCTATAGAGATGATCTGTGCCTGCGATAAGTGAAATCCTAAAAAGTCATATCGAGGATTGACACGGATATACTCGACTAAGAACCGCTCTATACTCATCAGGATGGCGTATAAGAAAAATATAAAACCTGTAAACTTAACACGCTTCCTAAGTACCCACAGAATTATAAAAATCAAAACACTCCCTATGATCTCATAGATAGGTGTTGGAAAAACACCAGCCGACAATCTTCTACAATACTTATCTGTACAACCTTCTATAGCAACTCCTTCATTGAGCACATTGTGAGGATAATCATATGACCACATCCAATCAGGTAAGACAAACCAACCAGGCTTAGCAAGCTCATTGATGATGCCCCAATCGCCATCTCCAGACAGTTGACAGCCTAACCGACCTACAGCATATCCTAAGATCAGCGCCGGTGCTATACCGTCCATGACATGGATTGGAGGTATTTTATGTTTTTTTACGAAGATGTAGTTGGCTATAAAAGCAAGTATGAGTCCTCCATAGATTGTCAGCCCACTCCCGGAGAATAGTTGACCAACTGGATCACTCCAAAAAGAATCTAGATTTTCTAAAATAGAAAAGAGCCGAGCACCCAACAGACCAAATATAGCGGCGATCACAGTTATATCACCAATCCTTTGATACGGATGTGTTACTCTTTTTACAATCTTGGGTTTAGGTAATTTACTTTTTTCTCCTTGCCAGTATGTATATCCACCAAACGCCACTAAACCAAGTATGCCAACCATCCAGTTGCCTTGCCCAGAAAAGACAATACCCGCGGCATTGTCTTTAAACGTACTGAAGTCACCAATGATAATCGGCAATTTGAATCCAAGGATAAAACCAAACAAAGCATTCATCAAGACTTCACCCCATTTAGCCCCAGCACCTACCTTCTCTTCTGAGCTGATAGGTATCAATAGACCTTCTTCTTCTTTTCTTTTTAACTCCTTATATAATATATAAGCCGCCGTAAGAAAAGTCATGCCCAGCATGAGCCCAAACATCTGAACTATAGAAAAGGCATTGTCTCTTGCTGAGCCAAAAAGATCATGCAGTAGATAGGATAAATTGGGATACATAAAGTGTCACTTTCAGATATAAGTCGCAAGGTAATAGAAAAGCAGCATGAGCCACAATGAGCAATTATATACTTACACCAAGTGAGGCAACGATAACATGAGTTGGCGATTTTTTCTTTAGCTGTGTATAGCAAGCGTTGATCGTAGATCCAGTTGTTATGACGTCATCTATGAGGATGATATGGCTTAATCTTTCGTGATAAGGACTAATTGTAAAAGAGTGCTTTAGTGCCTCTGAACGCTCGTTTTTATCTTTGGCCGTCTGAGACTTATCGTGTTTAGTCCTGATTAAGTAGTCATTGGCGATAGGGATATCTCTGACCATGGTAAAGCCCTTAGCAATCTCTTCTGCTTGGTTGTAACCACGGTCCTTTCTTCTCTTATTATGTATCGGGACAGGGACGATTGTATACTTTCGTAAATCTTGATCAAGCAAGATCTTTTCTCCTAAAAGAACACCCAGATCTTTGGCCATTCTATATTGGCCTTCATACTTGATACGATGGATGATCTCTGCTACGTGCGAGTCTTTAGTAAAATAAAAGAGAGTACTGAAATCCGATATTTCTTCCGGAAAGTAATCTTTTCCCTCTAAGGCCGCAAGTGCATCTTCTTTGGATGAGACAAACGGTAAACGCTCTTGACAAGAGAGGCAAAAGAGTTGATTGTTGAGCGGCTCATATTCTCGACAGGCATAACAAAGCTTAGGAAACATAAGACCTATAACCGTATCGAAATATCTTTTCACTTTTATTATCTCAGCAAAACCTTTTTGCGTTCTCTTAAAAACTCCTGTTCGGTAAGTACTCCTTTTTTCCTGAGCTCCATAAGCCTATTGAGCTGAGCTAAGAGAATATCATCCATGGGTTTTTCGCTTTGTTCGGGATTGTTTCGAACCCTCCTTCCCATTTTAAAACCGTTAGTTTTAAAATCTTGAAACTCAGGTTGAATTCTCAAAAAAGCGAGATCATCATGCTTCATGATTCTCTCTGTGTCTTTGAGCCCTTTAACTACAGCCAACTCTAGATGCTTAAATGACTTTTCTTTATCCTCCATCAAAGAATAAGCGCATGCTAGATTAAAATGAATAGAGATATCCTTTGGATCAATTTTAAGTGCTTTATGAAAATCTTCTATAGCCTCCTCTATATCGTATTCTTTATATTTTCTAAGACCACTCTTCTTAAAAGGGTTGGATCGAACCCGGCTGACTCCTCTGTTAGTTTTCTTTCTTGTTTCGTATCTGTCAACTCTTGAGTTAGTCTTTCTGGTAGGCCTTTGCCGTTTGTATCTTTTGTTAAACTTACGATCAAACTCCTCTGGAGGCATCATGAGATACCGAAGCCCATCAATAAAGCCTAAGATAAATGATATTGGAAAAAAGCTTTGTGTCATGATGAAGAGAAAGATGTAAAAAATCCCTGCCCCTGAGTCCCTTAGATAGAACTTGTGAAGGCCAACAATGCCACCAAAAAAAGCCAATAATGCTGCAACAACTTTATTTTTCATAAAACGAGCGTCGAGAATGCCAAAATACTTAAAATGTTGGACAAAGATAGTGGCTGGCGCATCACGAAGTAAGGCCGAACCAATGACCAGAAAGTACCCTACTAAAGAGCTATAATAAATACTACATATATAAATAATTCATATATTTGATTTTCAGTTTTAGAACACTGATTATACCTACCTGTTATTGATCATTCTTTCGAGAGATATAGACCTATATTCTCTTTCATCCGTACAAAACAGTAAACACTATTATCCCCATAGTGAAACGTGCCTTTGGGTCACTCTTCTTAGTGATCTTATGGTCCTTATGTGTACAAGCACAGGACTTAACCTCTTGCGGGACGGGCTATTATATAGACCTATCTATCGGATATACACCTACTGGACTTGGCTTAGATCTTTGTGGATGTAATGAAGAGGTCAAAAGATGTGAACTTTTTCATGTTATCATGAGAAAGACAAAAGATGATAAAACGGACCTCCTCGAATGTCCCAACATTACCCTTACCGAAAGATGGTGGCGAGAACAAAGAGATCTTGTTGACATCTTCTATGCAGAGACATGTGAAGAGCTGGTAGAGTCTGCTACACACAACGACAGATATGAGATCAATACCGAGGGTCTTGAAGCAGGAGATACAATTTCATTTTTAGTTTGTAAGACTAATGCCTTTGATGATAACATCATCGAGCTCAGTGCTACCCCTGGAGAGTCATGTAGCGAATTTGCCTGTGCCCCTAAAATAAATTGTCCTGTAGAGTTTAAACTTCGAAAGAATCTAGAATGTCTATATGTTTTACCTGATTTTACTTTAGGAGTAACGCTTGAAGATACTTGTGATACACCACCGATAGATGTAACGGACCAATATACGCTCATGCAAATACCTCCTCCGGGTACGATAGTGAGTGAGGATTTATTTGTTGAGATAAAGGTTGCAACAGATGAAGGAGAGGTCATAACAACTTGTGATGTGTCAGTCATCTTAGCTACAGATCTTCCTCCGACTATTCCAACACCTTCTAACCTTCCTGACATTATCGATGGAGAAGAATTGCCAAAATTAGAAGATCTCATAGCTATTGATACCATCGGAGAAGGCACGCTTCATGAGATAGAAACGACGACATCTGTAGATACTTTTGTAGAAGGTGGTTGTGCGGGATATGAGGTTACATATAGATGGTCCGCTACCGACGCATGTGGTCTTACTGCAGAGTTTATAAGAACTTTTAGGGTTCTTCCAAAGACTGGAGGCCCAGTGTTTGCATCTCTACCTGCCGATATCGATACCATACCAGTTGGAGAACCTCTTCCGTTATTGGTTGATCTGATAGCTGTTAACCCTGATGGGTCTACAGATGGCATCACGATGATTAGTACAATCGACGCATTTGAAGAAGATAATTGTTTTGGCTATGACGTTACTTATAGGTGGCAGGCGGTTGATACTTGTGGTATGACATCAGAGATGACTACAACATTTTATGTCGAGCCCGATGGTGTGCCACCTACATTTCAGGCTGACCCAGATGAGATCAAGGATGTCTTAAGCACTGATACTCTTCCTGCGCATCAAACACTTTTTGCTACCAATGCTGCCGGAGTTAGCGATGGGATAGATATAATAGAGTCCATAGATGACTATATAGTTGATCCTTGCAGGGCTTATCCAGTGACATATAGATGGACGGCCATTGACACTTGTGGCATGTCAAGCACAGTGTCCAGAGTTTTTAATGTTTTACCAGACACACTCACTGGCTTTTTATTAGCTGGCATTCAAGACATGAGTATAGAGGTGGCTCTGGAGTGTAACCAGTCTGCGCCTATCTCGATTCCAATTGATCTGGATCAACATGGTGATAAGACAATCACAGTCACTGTAACTGACAAGGACTTTTTTGTAATAGACGAATACCTTTATACAGGACCTGTAGACTATGATTTTGCGACAGGAGAGTCACATGTTATTTACTCTATATCGGATTTATGCGGCAATGAGATTAGAGATACTATTAATATACAAGCGGCTGATGTCTCAGCTCCAATCTTTGTTTGTCCTGAACAGCAACATATTGTCGTTTCTGATTTTGGTTCTTGTACGACATCAGCAGGGTGGTCTCTTCCTCAAGCATTTGATAATTGTGATGACATCACGCTTGAACAAACGGGCGGTCCATTTTTAGGAGCTGCGTTAGGAGTAGGAATTTATGAGATTAGTTATGAAGCCAAGGACCAAAGTGACAACGTTTCATCTTGTACCTTTCAACTAGTCGTAAGCTCTATCGATAGTACTAATCTAAGATGTGTTCCAATATCTCTAGAGCTTGATAGTCTTTGTCAAGCTACAATAACAAAAGAAGCTATCATAGGATCAGATTTGCTAGTTTGCGCACCTAACTTGGATGTAGCTATAGTAACAGAAAATGATACACTGACAGGTGATACTTTTCAATTAGGGCCATTCATAGGTCAAACAATTAAGTACATATTATGTGAGACAGATCTTGATATCTGTTGCGAAAACGATATTTTAATTTCTGACAACATAGCACCGATTATAACATGTGTTGATACTATAAGGTTGTCTTGTTTTGTGGACTTAGATATATATCGACCTGATGTTGGCGCGGAGTGTGGTGATATAACATGGAGAGTGAGAGATATCGACTTTGTAGACGTCTGCAACGATCCTCAGATAACTGGACATTTAACAAGAGAATTTATAGCTGTTGATGCCGCTGGTAATTTGTCTTTGCCATGTATCCAAGTTATCGATATCGCTTACGCAAATATTGATTCGCTTCTATCAACACGACAAATTCTCTTTCCAATTGATACAACTATCTCTTGCGAAAGATATGATCCTGATCTTTTGTCATTTCAATTATTTGGAGAACCTCAGATTGGCAATGTTATTCTAAATACGCTACAAGATCAATGTGGTATCACAGCATCCTTTAGAGATGAATTAGATGTAGATACTGATTGCTTTAAAGTCATAAAGAGATATTGGACCATAACAGAAGAACTATGTGGTTATCCCGCGCGAGAAGCTTCTAGAATACAAAGAATAAAAGTTGAAGATAAAATTGCTCCAACTATCAGCTCTTTAGAAGATACGATAACCATATTCACAAGTGTTTATGACTGTTATGGCTTTTTCGATTTGTCTGAGATTGATCTAATTGTAGAGGACAACTGTCAAGATGCAAGTCAACTAAAATACTCTATCGTTGGAAACGGAAAACAAGCTGAATCCATAGATACGGTATCGTTATCCAAAGGAGTACAGAAGGTTGTCGTGATGGCTGAGGATAACTGTTTTAACCAAGGACTTGACACTTTAATTGTCGCTGTAGTTGATAATGTAAGACCAGTGGCAACTTGTCTGGAGCACACAACGATCTCTATAGTAGGAGGTATCATGAAGTATCCAATTGAATCATTGGATATTGGATCATATGACAATTGTGAGATAGCATCCTTACAAGTACGAAGAGTTGAAGAATCATGTACAAAGCAAGATACTTCATGGAGAGACTTTGTTAACTTCTGTTGTGCTGATGTCGGGGACACAGTCAACCTAGTGTTAAGAGTTATAGATCATGCAGGCAATGAAAATTTTTGTACTGGCCAGGTGATTGTTATGGATCAAATAGCACCGATCATAACTTGCCCACCTGATGTCGTAGTAGACTGTTCACTTCCTCTGATTGCATCTTCTGAGAGTGATCCCTATGGATATCTGTTCGGCCGATTGCAAAAGGAGGGAGAGCAAGGGACTTTTCCTATTGCAGATAGTCTAGTGATTAGTTCTACAGGTCCGCTTTTAGATGGCACATATAAAGACAATTGTGATAGCCCTCAAGTGATGGTTGATACTCGAGAGGAGATAAATCAATGTGGCGTAGGATTTATATACAGAACCTTTACAGCTATTGACCAAGGTGGTAATAGGTCACGATCCTGTACTCAGACTATAGAAATAAGAGGCGGTAGAGAGCTGGATACAACATCAATAATATGGCCTGTTCCAGAAATTATAATTGAAGAATGTAATCAAGAAAATGCTATAAGTCCTGATCAACTTGGGCGACCAACAATAGCAAATCGTCCTTGCGAATTACTAGCCATGTCATATGAAGATCAATATTTTGAGTTTTCAGATGATCAATCAGAAACGTGCAGCAAGATCATCAGAACTTGGACGATTATAGACTATTGCAGTATTGATGGGATTGAGAAAGTAGTAAATAGAAGTCAAGTTATAAAAGTGTCGGATGGAGAAGCTCCGGAGATTATAAACTGTAGTAATGATCAAGAATTGTTTATGTCAGAAGTGGCTGATGACTGTAACAGAGTGTCAGTAAGTCTTTCTAAGGAAGCAACTGATAATTGTACTGCAAGCGAAGAGTTAAGCTGGTCTCTTGAGATTGACTATGACAACGATGGAACCATCGATCAAGTAGCGGCACTTAATAGAGATAGCTCAGCTATAAGCTTCAATGGAGAGCTTCCGATAGGAAGACATAGTATAACATGGAAAGTAACAGATCGTTGCGGTAACGAAAGTGAATGCGTGGAGTTTGTCAATATAGAAAATGCCAAATCTCCTACACCAATAGCCATTGGTATATCGACATCACTTTCTAATCAAGGTGTCGTGGAAGTGTGGGTGAGTGATTTGCTTTTGAAAGTAGAACATCCTTGTACTCAGGATATTATAACCTCCATCTCCAAGGAAAATCAGTCATTTGAAGAATCCTTGAGTAGCGTCACTTTTACATGTTTAGATGAAGGCATCAACTTGATTAAAGTATATGCTGCGATAGAGTTAGCTGATGGTTCTTATGCTTATGAATACGTTTTTGTAAAAGTAGACATAGAAGATAATAACAATGCTTGTCCTTTTTCT